>JAGXGW010000032.1 GCA_024636555.1 Paracoccaceae bacterium
CGCCCGTCTTGGCGCCGTCTTCGACCTTTTCCTCGAAATCGAGATAAACAAACTGCGCGCCCATGCTCTCGACCTGCTCGGCCACTTCGGGACGCACGTCAAACGCATAGGTGATCGCGCCAAGGCTGGTGGACGTGCCGATCGCGGCAAGCCCTGCCACACCCGCGCCCACAACCAGAACCTTGGCCGGCGGCACCTTGCCGGCGGCTGTGATCTGTCCGGTAAAGAAGCGGCCGAAATTGTTGCCCGCCTCGATCACCGCGCGGTAGCCCGCGATATTGGCCATCGAGGACAGGGCATCCATCTTCTGCGCGCGGCTGATGCGCGGCACCATGTCCATCGCCAGCACATTCGCGCCCTTGTCGGCGGCCTGCTTCATCAGGGCTTCGTTTGCGGCCGGATAGAAGAAGGAGATCAGGGTCTGACCTTCGTTCATCTTCTTGATTTCCGCCTCGGAGGGCGGGCGCACCTTGGCGACCACATCGGCGGCCTTCCACAAGGCGGCGGCGGTTTTGACCACCTCGACACCTGCATCCGCATAGGCCTTGTCCGAGAATCCGGCGACCAATCCGGCCCCGGTTTCAATCACACAATCATAGCCCAGTTTCTGCAACTGCAGCGCAGAGTCGGGGGTCATGGCCACACGGGCTTCACCCTCGAAAATTTCCTTTGGCGTACCGATCTTCACGTCTCGCGTCCCCCTTTTCGCAGGTCTAGCTCAGCTCTTGCCCCGGACGCCGCGCGACCGGAGCCTTGGTTATAGTGCGGCGCAACAATATTTCACAAGCAGATCGGTCCTGCGATGCACTTATTGCGCGGGAGTGTCAAATCCATCGGCGGGTTTTCTGGCAATAGCGGGCGAAATCCACCCTGAACTTGCGCCTCAGGCGGTTTTCCTCGGGGATGACAAAGCGCTTTTCCAGTATCCACAGGAATACCGGCAGCAATGGTAGCGCAAGCACCGCATCGAAGCGCAGAATCAATCCTGCCAGCACCAGAACATCGCCCAGATAGATCGGATTGCGGCTGCGGCTGAAGATGCCGGACTGCACCAGCTTGTCCGCCTCGCGATGCGGAATGACTGTCGTCTGCGCGCGCCGCAGTTCGTGGGCGGCGAGCACCATCAGGATCAACCCGCCACCGACAAGCACTCCTCCGGCAAAATCCGCCCATTCCCCGCCAAAGCTCAAGCCCAGCGGCACAAAGCGCGCCTGCGCCCATGCCAGCGCGATCATCAGCGCCAGCCAGACGGGCGGCAGGTCGATCCATTTCGTCATGATGTTCGCATCCTTGCGGCCTGGCATCCCGGTATGCCCACACATTCATCCAGCCGCATATCATTGTAAAGTGACCTTGCGGCACAGACCGCCCGCGCGCCGCACCTGCTACCGACCACCCTTGTCACCGCGCAGATGACGGGTAGTCTGGCCACCAAAGTGGAGGAGAACATCATGCTACACAAAGGCAAACACGCACTGGTCACAGGTGGCGGCACGGGGATCGGTCTGGCCATCGCGCGCGCTCTGGCCGCCGAAGGCGCAGAGGTCACGATCACCGGCAGACGCGCCGATGTGCTGGAAAAGGCCGCAGGCGACGGCCTGCACCCGCTGGTGATGGATGTGATGGACGAGGCCTCGATCACCGACGGCATCGCACAGGCGGTCGCCGCGCGCGGCCCGATCCAGATCGTTGTCGCCAATGCGGGCATCGCCGAGGGCAAGCGCCTGCAGAAAACCGATCTCGACTTCTGGCACCGGATCATGCGGACCAATCTGGACGGCGCGTTCCTGACCATCCGCGAATCCATGCGCGGCATGCTCGAGACCGACTGGGGCCGGGTGATCGTGGTCTCCTCGCTGGCCGGACTGCGCGGGCTCAAGGGGGCGGGTGCCTATTCGGCCTCGAAACATGGGGTAATCGGGCTGATCCGCTCCTATTCCGAGGAACATATGGGCGGACCGATCACCTTCAACGCGCTCTGCCCCGGCTATGTCGAGACGGATATCGTGGCGCTGCAATCGGAATCCATCGCACAACGCACCGGCATGACCGTCGAACAGGCGCGTCAGGGCATGGCCGACAGCAACCGCCACAAGCGCCTGATCTCGGTGGAGGAGGTCTCCACCGCCGCGATGTGGCTGTGCCACCCGCAGTCCGGCTCGATCAACGGGCAATGCGTGGAAATCGCTGGCGGACAGGTCGGTTGACGCAGGTCAACAGGGGGTTTTTCTGGACAAAGCTGGCTGAAAGTCCTATCCGAGCCGAAATGTTTTAAGCCTAAAATATGTTCTGGAGCCCCCGATGACCGACTTTGCCGCAACCAAGGCGCTGTTCCACCTGCCCGAAGGCATGATCTATCTGGACGGCAACTCGCTGGGTCCGCTGCCGCTTGCGGCGGCAGAGCGGGTGCGCGGTGTGATCGCGGATGAATGGGGCGAAATGCTCATTACCGGCTGGAACAAGGCCGGATGGATGGAACAGCCCACCCGCGTGGGTGACCGGATCGGACGGCTGATCGGGGCGGAGCCGGGCCATGTCGTGATGGGCGACACGCTCTCGATCAAGGTCTATCAGGCGCTGGCCTCGGCGCTGGAGATGCGGCCGGAGCGGCGCGTGATCCTGTCCGACAGCGGCAACTTCCCCTCCGATCTCTACATGGCCGAAGGGCTGATCGCCACACTGGGGCGCGGGCTCGAGTTGCGGGTCGTCGCACCGGAAGACGTGGCCGCGCACATCACCGACGAGGTCGCAGTGACCCTGCTGACCGAGGTGGATTACCGCACGGGCCGCAAACACGACATGGCAGACCTGACTGCGCGCGCCCATGCGGCAGGCGCGCTGACGATCTGGGATCTGGCGCATAGCGCGGGCGCCTTGCCCGTCGATCTGGCGGGATGCGGCGCGGATTTCGCCGTGGGCTGCACCTATAAGTACATCAACGGCGGCCCCGGCGCGCCCGCCTTCATCTACGTGGCCCCGCGTCATGCCGATGCCGCGCGCCCCGCCCTCTCCGGCTGGCTGGGCCACGAGGCGCCCTTTGCCTTCGACACCGCCTACCGTCCCGGCACCGGGGTGGAGCGGATGCGGGTCGGCACGCCGCCGGTGCTGGCGCTGGCCGCGCTGGAGGCGGCACTCGATATCTGGGACATGACCACGATGCAGGATGTCCGCGAAAGCTCCATCGCGCTGAGCGAGCGCTTCCTCAAAGGGGTCGAGGCCTCTTGCCCGATGCTCACCCTCGCCAGCCCGCGCGACGCAGCACAGCGCGGCAGCCAGGTCTCGTTCCGGTTCGAGAACGGCTACGCCGCCATCCAGGCGCTGATCGCGCGCGGCGTGATCGGGGATTTCCGCGCGCCCGATATCATGCGCTTCGGCTTCACGCCGCTGTTCATCGACGAGACCGATGTGGGCAGCGCCATCAACATCATCGCCGATGTGATGAACAACCAGCGCTGGGACAAGCCGGAATTCAAGACCCGCGCCCGCGTCACCTGATGCCGGTGCGCCCTGCCACCACCGAGACCCTGCCGCTCTGCCGCCCCTGCGGCTGGGCCGCACTCTGGCGGCGGCTGGCAAATTGCGCGGCGCTCAATGGTTGAGGCAGGCGGCCCGCTGCTTCTGCTTGTCTGAAATATCCATTGCGCGCCCTGCCCCGCCGCGCCACGCTGGGGGCCGGATACCGCGCCGCCCCATACGAGGCCACCATGACCAAAACTCCCTATGATCCCGCCGTTGAAGGCGCGGAGATGTCGTTCGACGGGCGCATGTCCTATGGCGACTACCTCTCGCTGGACCTGATCCTGAACGCGCAGAAGACATGGACCGATACCCATGACGAGATGCTCTTCATCATCCAGCACCAGACCTCCGAATTGTGGATGCGTCTGGCCATCCACGAGATCAGTGCCGCGCGTCAGGCCCTGTCAGAGGGACAGTTGCGCCCCGCCTTCAAGATGCTGGCCCGCGTGGCGCGCATCTTCGAGCAACTCAACAACGCATGGGACGTGCTGCGGACGATGACCCCCAGCGACTATACCGCCTTCCGCGATGCTTTGGGGCAATCCTCGGGGTTCCAGTCGCACCAGTACCGCCAGATCGAGTTCATGCTGGGCAACCGCAACCGCGCCATGCTGCGGCCCCATGCCCACCGCCCCGAGATCGTGGACCTGCTGGAGGCGGAACTGGCGCAGCCCTCGCTCTATGACGTGGCCCTGAGGCTTCTGTCGCAAACGGTGCCGCTGCCCGATGCGGTGCTTTCGCGCGACTTGGGGCAAAACTACACGCCCTCCTATGCGGTAAAAGAGGCGTGGATCACCGTCTACCGCGCGCCGCAGACGCATTGGGAACTCTATGAGCTGGCCGAGAAGCTGATGGATTTCGAGGATTACTTCCGCCGCTGGCGTTTCAATCATGTCACCACAGTGGAACGGGTTATCGGTTTCAAACGCGGCACCGGCGGCACCGGCGGTGTGTCCTATCTCAAGCGGATGCTGGAGGTGGAGCTGTTCCCCGAGCTTTGGCACCTGCGGACCGATCTTTAGCGCCGCACCGCGCGGGGCTGTCGCCCTTGGATATTTGAAGCAAGAAGAAGCAGGCGGGCGCCTATAAACTCAGCCGGGTGTCAGCGCGCGGGCGAACACGCCCGCCAGCAAAGCGGCGGCGGTGCGGTAGGCGGCTGGCGCGGGCATCGGTGTCTTGAGCCCATGCAGCGCGGCCATCATCGTGGCAGCCAGCGCCGTGGCATCGCCATTCGCCACGGCCAGTGTGGCACGTCCCGCGGCCGCCTGCCGTTGCAGCCATCCCGCGTAGACCGCAACCAGCCGCGCCTCGCCTGCCTGCGCGATATCGGCGCTGGAAGCTATTTTGGCATCCAGCAGTTCATCGCCATGCGGAGAGGAGAGCAGCGCCTCGAAAATCTGGCCGGTCTGCGCCTCGAACGCCTGTGCCAGCGCCTCCTGCAAGGGCAGATCGCGGGCCAGTACCGCCTGCACCTGTGTCACCGCATCGTCATAGTAGAATCGCGCAAGCGAGCGGAAGATGTCTTCCTTGTTGCGGTAATGCAGATAGAGCGCGGCGCGGGACATGCCGGAGGCGCGGGCTATATCCTCCATTGCCGTGCGGCGATAGCCATAGGTCGAGAAGGCCTCGAATGCGGCTTTCAGGATCGCCTTGCGGCGCGGGTCCGTGGCGGGGTCGGAGATGGTTTGGAGAGGTATCTGTGCGGCCATGCAGGTTCTGTGACAGAATCTGTCCAATTCGTCAATTTGCCAGATTGACAGAATGACACTAATCGTCCACTTTGTCAGAAATCAGTTTTGCGCCGGAGTATGCGATATGTCTACCAGCCTGACCGTCAACGGTACCGCCCATTCAGTCGACCTGCCGCCGGAGGTGCCGCTGCTGTGGGTGCTGCGCGACGGGATCGGGCTGACCGGCACGAAGTTCGGCTGCGGTGTGGCCGCTTGCGGTGCCTGCACCGTGCAGATCGACGGGCAGGCCGTGCGCTCCTGTCAGGTGACGCTGGGCGATGTCTGGGGCGAGGTGACCACGATCGAAGGCCTGGGCACGCCGGATGCGATGCATGCGCTGCAACAGGCATGGGTGGCGCATCAGGTGGCGCAATGCGGCTACTGCCAGTCGGGCCAGATCATGCAGGCCGCAAGCCTGCTGGCCGAGAACCCCGCGCCCACGGATGCCGATATCGACGATGCCATGCAGGGCAATCTGTGCCGCTGCGGCACCTACCCCCGTATCCGCGCCGCGATCCATGACGCCGCACGCAATCTGAAGGAGGCGTGATCCATGGCCAGCATCGGTAAAATCGCCCGCCGTACCTTTCTTGTCGGCTCTGTCGCCATTCTGGGCGGCGTGGCCTTCGGTGTGGTCAAGGCGCGCCAGACGCCCGCCAATCCCTTGCACCCCGAAGAAGGGGCCACGCTTAATCCCTATGTGCTGATCAACGCCGATGGCGTCACCATCATCACGCCGCGTGCCGAGATGGGACAGGGCATCCATTCCACCCTTGCCGCCATGGTCGCCGAGGAATTGGATGTCGCATGGGAGGATATCACCACCCTGCACGGCCCGCCCGCGCAGGCCTATTACAACGGGGCGCTGATGGGGGCGGGCCTGCCGTTCAAGGATTACGCGCTCAGCAATATGCAGCACAGCCTGAAACAGACTCTGTCGGTGCTGCCCAAGATGATGTCCCTGCAGGTTACGGGTGGCTCTACTTCCACCGTGGATGCGTTCGACAAGATGCGCCTTGCCGGGGCCACCGCCCGCGAGACGCTGAAGGAAGCCGCAGCACAGCAACTGGGCGTGGCGCGCGGCGATCTGACGACAGAGGCGGGCCATGTCATCGCACCTGATGGCACAAGGCTGTCCTATGTCGCGTTGGCCAGTGCTGCCGCAGAGATCACGCCGCCGCCGACTGGAAATATCTGGGCAAATCCATGCCACGGCTGGATATACCCGCCAAAGTGACAGGCACCGCCACGTTCGGCATCGATGTGCGGCTGGAAGGGATGCGCTTTGCCGCCCTGCGCCGCAATCCCGCCCTTGGTGCGGGGATGCGCGGTTTCGATCCGGCTCCCGCGCTGGCCATGGCGGGGGTGGAGCGTGTTGTCGATCTCGGCGACGGGATCGCTGTGGTGGCGAACAACACATGGATCGCGATGCAGGCCGCCGAAGCGGTGGAGGTGGACTGGGCGCCCTCCAGCAATCCGGCCACGACCGAGGATGCCTTTGCCGTGATCGCCGCCGCATTCGACGGGCGTGCCAATTCCACCATGCGCGATGACGGCAATCCCGAGGAGCTCCCGCAGGGCGCGACCGAGGTTACCGCCGAATATCGCCTGCCCTATCTGGCCCATGCCACGATGGAGCCGATGAACGCCACCGCGCATATGACCGGCGATGGTCTGACCATCTGGTGCGGCAATCAGGCACCTGTCATCATTCAGGGCAAATGCGCCGATGCGACCGGTCTCAACCCCGAACAGGTGACCATTCACACCACCCTGATGGGGGGCGGTTTCGGGCGGCGCGGCGAGAGCGATTACGCGGTCTATGCCGCACGCCTTGCCGCGGCGATGCCCGGCACGCCCGTGCAACTGACATGGTCGCGCGAGGAAGACATGCGCCATGATTTCTACCGCCCCGGTGCCATTGCGCGCTTTCGCGGCGCGGTCAAGGACGGGCGCGCGGTGCTGCTGGACGGGCAGATCGCGGCGCAATCCACCACGCGGCAGGCGGGGCAGCGGCTGGCGGGCATGTCCCCTCCCGGTCCCGACAAGGGCCATGTCGAGGGCGCGTTCGACCAGCCCTACAGCATCCCGAATTACCGCATCCGTGGCTATCTGGCCGAGATGGACATCCCCGTGGGCTTCTGGCGCGCGGTGGGCAATTCCTTCAACGGCTTCTTCCATGACACGTTCATCGACGAGCTGGCCCATGCCGCCGGAGCCGATCCGCTGGAATTCCGCCTGTCGATGATGCAGGGCGAACATGCACCCTCGGCAGGCACGCTGGCGGCGGTGCGCGAGATGTCGGGCTGGACCGGCGAGACGCCCGATGGCGTGGGGCGCGGCGTGGGGTTCACCTACAGCTTCGGCTGTCCGGTCGCGCAGGTCGTCGAGGTGATCGACGAGGGGGGCACGATCCGCATCAACCGCGCATGGATTGCCGCCGATGTGGGGCTGGCGCTTGATCCCGGCAATATCCGCGCCCGGTTGGAGGGGGGCATGATTTTCGGCCTGTCCGCCGCCGCCTTCGGGCAGATCACCTTTGCGGAGGGCGCTGTGGAGCAGGGCAATTTCCCCGATTACGACGGGCTGCGTCTGCACAACACCCCGCTGATCGAAACGCGGATCCTTGAGACCAACCGCCATATGTCCGGTGTGGGCGAACCCGGCACGCCGCCCGCGATGCCGGCGCTGGCCAATGCGCTGTTCGATCTGACAGGCACCCGTGCCCGCAGTCTACCCCTTCAGGATGTATTTCCACTTTTGGGATAAACTCCTGATTTATATATTAAAATAAAGTTAAAACCCGCCATCATCGTGGCGGGTTTTTTCTTCTCTAAAGTCATGGACGCCCGGATTTTGACATAGATCACGCAAAATTAAGCCTCCACGCAATTGTATCCGCTCCGGACACAGCCCTGCCATCCAGCCAATGGATCAGGTCAGAATACTGCGGAGTATGCCCATGCCTACCGGTTACAGAGTTTCTCTTGGCGATTCGACGTTGGACAATGGCGATGCGATTGGCAGCTCAGCGATCAATTTCACAACGGCCTCGGTTATCGGAACCGGAACATGGACCTGGACGGGCAGAACGTCCATTTTTTCTCTGTCCAACACGACTCAGACAGGCACCGGCACCTATTATCTGGCCACAGACGGCTTTGTCTATTTCGTGCCCAGCAGCACCCCCTATTCGGTCTCGTCAGCCAGCGTTGTCACTGCGCCAACATTCGAAGTGGCGGATCAGGTTGTCAAAGGTGGCGACGGCGACGATCTGATTGACAGCAGTTACGTCGATGCGGGCGGCGACCGTCCGGGTGCGGGGGCAGATGTCATCCGCGCAGGGGCCGGAGATGACACCGTGCTGTCAGGCGGCGGCAATGACACCGTCTATGGCGGCGGCGGCAATGACAGCATCGATGGTGGCACCGGAGATGACGTCATCTATGGTGACACCGGCGCTGCCCCGGTTGAGGCCCAAAACGAGGTGCTGGACTGGACGGCAGTTGGCCCGGACGCCACCAATCTTGCCGCTGGATTCACGCAAGACACAGGGACGATGAAAGTCTCGGTCAGTTTCACGAATAACGGCAACAACAATCCGACCTACGAGGTTGAGAGCGGCGAGACGATGTATGTCGCGCCCGGAGAGCCGTTCGATCCGGGCTCAAGCCTGGCCCTGTTCGGCAACGGCGATGCAGCCACATCGACAACCACGATCAATTTCGCAGCCGAGGCTGGCAGCGGCATGTCCGATCAGGTCGGCAATGTCCGCTTCCGCATCAATGACATCGACTGGGGAAGTGGCAACCACCGCGATATCGTGACCTTCAACGCATTTGACGTTGACGGAAATCCGGTCAGCGTGACGATCACTCCCGGCGCGGGTGACACTGTCAGCGGAAATACAATCACCGCCAACGACCGCGCAGACAACCCGAGTGATGCAACGGGATCTGCCCTGATCGAGATTGCAGGCCCGGTCAGCCAGATCACAATTGTCTATAGCAACGGTCTGGGCGGCACACAGGGCATCTGGGTCACCGACGTACATTTCACCACGATCCCGCAGGTTGTGGGGGATGACACGCTGTCGGGCGGGGACGGCAATGACACGCTGTACGGCGAGGCCGGAAATGACGTTCTGAGCGGCGGTAGCGGGACCAATGAAATCTATGGCGGCGACGGCAGTGACACGGCTATCGGCGGCGCCGGGGCCGATCTGATCTCGTTAGGCGCGGGGATGGACTTCATCGACTATTCCGCGTCCAGCGAAGGTGTGTCGATTGACCTGTCCACCAATACCGCATCGGGCGGCGATGCGGCCAATGACACTTTGGCAGGCGGCATCGACGGGATCATCGGGTCGAACTGGAATGACACGCTGGTGGGCTATGACGGTCAGGGCGAGGACTGGACCAACGAATTCTATGGCGGCGCAGGCGACGACTTCATCGACGGGCGCGGCGGGAATGATTCCCTTTATGGTGGCGACGGTAATGACACGATCATCGGCGGCACCGGGGCGGATCTGATCTATGGCGGCGCTGGCGACGATCTTATTTTCGCCGGCTCGGGTGATACGGTCTTCGGCGGCGCAGGCGATGATACCTTTTTGCTGGATACGACGGCGCTTGGCGGAGGCAATATCACCATTGACGGCGGTGAAGGCGGTGAAACCGGCGGCGATACGATCGACTTCGCGGGATTGATCCACTGGGGCGATATCACCTATACCAATACCGACCCCAATGCGCTGGCGGGCAGTGCCACTCTGGCCGATGGCACGGTTGTTACCTTCTCGAACATGGAAAGCGTGATCATCTGTTTCACGGCTGGCACGCATATCCTGACGCCATTGGGTCCACGCCGGGTCGAGGATCTTTGCCCCGGTGATCTGGTGATGACGCGGGACAACGGCCTGCAACCCCTGCGCTGGACCGGACGCCGCACCGTCATTGGGCAGGGAAACTTGGCCCCCATCCGTATAGAGACAGGTGTATTCAACAATGTAAGGCCGCTGCTGGTCTCGCCACAGCACAGGATTTTGCACCGCTCGGCCATGGCGGCGTATTATTTCGATACACCGGAAGTTCTGCTTTCGGCCAAACATCTGATCAATGGCACCACGATTACGCAACACGAATGCGACAGCGTCACCTATGTGCATCTGCTTTTCGACAATCACGAGATCATCTTTGCCGAAAGCGCCGCCAGCGAAAGTTTCCATCCCGGCCAGCTCGGCCTTCAGGCCCTGTCAGACGCCAGCCGCGAAGACCTGTTTCGCTACTTTCCGGCGTTGCGAAGTGATCCCAATGGCTATGGCGATACCGCGCGCATCTGCCTGCGCAAACATGAAAGCCGCCTGCTTTCCGGCGTCTAGGAACAAGACGGACTGAAGGTCGCAGGATTTTCCGGCAGCGTTCGACCCTGCCAGCGATCCAGCAGGCCCGCCAAAGCGTCCCAATCGGTATATTCCTTGTCGCGTTGCGGATCGACGTCCTCGCCTTTGCTATGGGCAATCCAGCGCATGGCCAGACCTTTGAAAAAGTCATATTGCGTGAAACGAAACGCACCAGCAACATGCGCTACTTGGGAAGGGGTCCAACCGGCGGTTTGTGCAAATTCTGACGCAATGCGCGCGAGATGGGCATGTTCATCAGGGTCGTTTCCGGCAGCGGCCAGCGACACCATCAGAAACATCGTCTGCCGGACGTTCAGTTCCGCCGCATAGCGCGTCGCGAAACGGGCAAGCTGCGGTTGCAACCGCCCGCCATGGACCGAGCCTGCAAGGACCGCGCTGTCAAAGCGCTTCAGATCAAACCCGTCATCCTCGGCGGCATCCGCCAGCGGCAGCAACTCGACACTATGGCCCTGCGCGATCAGGCAATCGGCACAGAAACGCGCGATCTTGCGGGTCTGGCCCTCGGTTGTGGCATAGGCGATCAGAACGGTCATGGTGCATCCTCCGGCTGGTGTAAGCCGCAGTCTAGCGCATCGCCCCGCGCGTCACTTTGCGCTGGCGCAAAGACACTTGCCTGCCATGCAATCCCGCCTCAGGCGGATTTGAGCACCTCCGCCCCGCGCTGCGCCCTGCCTTGCACCCATGCGCGCACGGCATCGCCAAAAGCGGTGAAGAGCGGGCGCGAGACCGGATCATTGGGCGCGTCCCATTCCGGGTGCCATTGCACCGACAAGGTGAAACCCGGCGCATCCTTGACGTAGATCGCCTCGGGCGTGCCATCGGCCGCATAGCCGTCGATCACGATACGCGCACCGGCGCGGCAGATCCCCTGCCCGTGCAGCGTGTTGGTCATCACTTGCGATGCGCCCATCAGGCGGTGGAACACGCCACCTTCGGAGAATTCGACCGTGTGGCGCAGGGCGAATTTCTCTTCCAGCGTACCATCGGGGGGCATGCGGTGGTTCATCCGGCCGGGAAGATCGCGGATCTCGGGGTAAAGACTGCCGCCCATCGCCACGTTCACTTCCTGAAAGCCACGGCAGATACCAAGGAAAGGCTGGCCGCGCTCCACGCAGGCGCGCACCAGCGGCAGGGCGATGGCGTCGCGCGCGCGATCAAAAGCGCCATGCGCCTCGGTCTCGTCCTCGCCGTATTCGTTGGGGTGCACATTGGGCCGCCCGCCTGTCAGCAAAAACCCGTCACAGGTTTCCAGAAGTTCCTCGACAGAGACAAAGCGCGGATCGGCCGGGATCAGCAGCGGCATGCATTCCGCAACACTCGCCACAGCTTCCGAGTTCATCGCCCCGCCCGCATGCGCGGGATACTGGTCGTTGATCAGATGTTGGTTGCCGATGATGCCGACGACGGGTCGTGCCATGCCTGCTGTCCTGTGGGTGTTACGCGCCTGTTACCCTACAGGATATAGGTTCGTACGGGACATGCAAATGTCAAAGCGGGGCATTTCCGCCCCGCTTTGTGTCAGATGGCTCCATTTAAGGCGTTTTGGCGCCTGTGTGGGCGATCGCGCGGCGGTGCGACGCACCTTGATTCCGCGCCGGGCACCATAACCCGAACGGGCGATCACATGAGCAGACCGGGATATGCAGCCACAGCCCTACCGCCGGATCACGCTTTCGCGGTAAAGCCTGCCGCTTCGATCCCTGCCACGGCGACCGCCGCGTCATTGTCGGATGTGTCGCCCGTCACGCCGACCGCGCCCACAGCCGCATCGCCCTGCATCACCAGCACACCACCCGGCACCGGGATGACCTTGCCACCGAACGCGCCGTTCACCGCGGCCATGAAATAGGCCTGATCCTCGGCCCGTTTCATCTGCGCCGAGCCGGGCATGCCCAGCATCACCGCGCCGTAAGCCTTGCCCTGCGCGATCTCGAACCGGCCGGGGCTGGCGCCATCCTCGCGCACAAACGCCAGCAGATGCCCGCCCGCGTCCAGCACCGCCACGCTCAGCGGCTTGAGGCCCATCTCGCGGCCCTTGTCACGCGCCACCGCAATCATCGTCTGCGCCTGTTCCAATGTAATCATCTGTCAGTCCCCCTGAGGCGCTTAGTGCGCTGCCTTGAATTCAAGCCGACGGCGGTGCAGCACCGGCTCGGTATAGCCCGACGGCTGCGCGCGCCCTTCAAGCACCAGATCGCAGGCCGCCTGAAACGCGATCCCGTCAAAACCCGGTGCCATCGGATGGTAAAGCGGATCGGAGGCGTTCTGGCGGTCCACCACAACAGCCATCTTCTGCATCGCCGCCATTACCTGATCGCGGCTGACCACATCGTGATGCAGCCAGTTGGCGATGTGCTGCGCCGAGATCCGGCAGGTCGCGCGGTCTTCCATCAGGCCGACATCATTCATGTCCGGCACTTTGGAGCAGCCCACACCCTGATCGATCCAGCGCACCACATAGCCAAGGATGCCTTGGGCGTTGTTCTCGACCTCGGCCATGATCTGGGCCTCTGTCCATTTCTGGTAGGTGGCCAGCGGCATATCCAGCACGCCCTCGATATGGGCGCGCCGCCCACCCTTTTTGAGCCGCGCCTGCACGGCAAAAACATCGACCTTGTGGTAGTGCAGCGCATGCAGCGTCGCCGCCGTGGGGCTGGGCACCCATGCACAATTCGCACCCGCCTTGGGGTGGCCGATCTTCTGCTCCAGCATCGCGGCCATCATATCGGGCATGGCCCACATGCCTTTGCCGATCTGCGCCTTGCCCGAGAGGCCGCATTCCAGCCCGATATCGACGTTCAGATCCTCGTAGGCGGTGATCCAGCCCTTGCGCTTGATGAAATCCTTGCGGCTGAAGGGGCCGGCTTCCATGCTGGTGTGGATCTCGTCGCCGGTGCGGTCCAGAAAGCCGGTGTTGATGAAGGCGACGCGGGATTTCGCGGCACGGATACATTCCTTGAGGTTGACTGTCGTGCGCCGCTCCTCGTCCATCACGCCGATCTTCACGGTGCTGCGCGGCAGGCCCAGCACATCCTCGACACGGGCGAAAATCTCGTCGGCAAAGGCCACCTCTTCCGGCCCGTGCATTTTGGGTTTCACCACATAGACAGAGCCATGGGCCGAGTTGCCGCCAGCCTGCTTGAGATCATGCATGGCGATCAGCACGGTCAGCATCGCATCCATCAGCCCCTCGAAAACCTCCTGCCCCTCGGCGTCCAAAATGGCGGGGTTGGTCATCAGGTGGCCGACATTTCGCACCCACAAAAGCGCACGGCCCTTGACGGTCAGTTCGCTGCCGTCCGGCGCGGTAAAGACACGGTCCGCCGACAGGCGGCGCGTCATCGGCTTGCCGCCCTTCTCAAACGTCTCCTCCAGATCGCCTTTCATCAGGCCCAGCCAGTTGCCATAGGCCAGCACCTTGTCCTCGGCATCCACGCAGGCCACCGAATCCTCGCAATCCATGATCGCGGAGACCGCCGATTCCATCACCACATCGGCAAGTCCCGCCTGATCGCGGCTGCCGATCGGA
The DNA here is from genome assembly GCA_024636555.1 of Paracoccaceae bacterium. GTDB lineage: Bacteria > Pseudomonadota > Alphaproteobacteria > Rhodobacterales > Rhodobacteraceae > Seohaeicola. The sequence continues at coordinate 14,204 of JAGXGW010000032.1, forward strand.
TGGGTGCGGTCGAACACCAGTTCGACATGCAGCCCGTTGTTGACCAGAAGCACCGCGTCGGGGGCTTTGGGATGGCCACGGAAGCCCGCGAATTTCGCAGGGTTCATCAGGGGCTGGTCGTCGATCAGCAACTGGCCGTCCTGCACATGATAGCGCCGCGCATCGGCGTGGCTGGTGCCTTGCACGGGGAAAGCCTCGTCCAGAAACACCCGCGCGCGGGCCACGACCCTTGCACCATGGCCGCGATCATATCCGCCCTTTGGTGCCGCAGCACCCATCGCATCGGTGCCGTAAAGCGCATCATAGAGACTGCCCCAACGGGCATTGGCCGCATTCAGCGCGAAACGGGCATTGGTCACCGGCACCACCAGCTGCGGGCCTGCGATGCTGGCGATCTCGGGATCGACATTGGCGGTATCGATGGTGAAATCCGGCCCCTCCGGCAGCAGATAGCCGATCTCCTCCAGAAACGCCTTGTAGGCGACCGCATCATGCGACTGGTTGCGCCGCGCCTTGTGCCAGGCGTCGATCTTGCCTTGCAGGTCCGCGCGCTTGTCCAGCAGGGCGCGGTTCTTCGGGCTGAGGTCGCGGATCATCGCGGCGAAGCCCTTCCAGAACACGTCCGGCGCCACATCGGTGCCCGGCAGCGCGCGTGCCTCGATGAAGTCGAAAAGCTGGCGGTCAATCTGCAAACCGTCTTTTGTCACGCGCTCGGTCATGTCTGGCTCCTTGGTCATGCGGCAATCGGTCCCAGCAAGGGGTCTTGTCGCGTTTTAGAACCAAAGTTTCCGATAGGCAACAAGCGTGGTCAAAAAATATGACCAATTACCACATCAGCCTGCCGCATCCTCGGGCTTGGGCGCAGCTTTGCCCCGCGCGCCGCGGCATCTGTCCGAGCAATAGCGCACCTCGTCCCAGACTTTCGCCCATTTCTTGCGCCATGTGAAAGGCCGCCCGCAGGTCGCGCAGGTCTTTTCAGGCAGATCGGATTTGCGCCGCATCGCCATCTGTCATCCCGCCTTCTGTTCCGGTTCCATCATGCGATCTAGCAGGGACGGCGTAAAGGCAACGCCGTGCGCTTGGCAAAATCGGTATCGCGCCAAAGCCCCCCATTGCGAAGCGGCCACCCGCGCCCTACCCTTCTGGGCAACAACACGCCGAGGAGCATCATGAAAGATACCAGTCCCCAGCCCGTATTCCTGTCCGACTACGCGCCTTTCGGCTATCTCGTTGATGCGGTGCATCTGACCTTCCGCCTGCATCCCGACAGCACCCGCGTGATCAGCCGCATCGAATTCCGTCCCGATCCCGACAGCGCGGCGCGGACGTTTTTCCTGCATGGCGAGCAGTTGAGCCTGATCTCGGCCCATATCGACGGCGCGCCCGTTACGCCCGAGATCACGCCGCAGGGGCTGTATTGCGACGTGCCGGATGCGCCCTTTGTCTTCGAGGCGGAGGTCGAGATCGCCCCCGCAGCCAATACCGCGCTGGAGGGGCTCTATCTGTCGAGTGGCATGTATTGCACCCAATGCGAGGCCGAGGGCTTTCGCAAGATCACCTATTACCCTGACCGCCCCGATGTGATGTCGGTCTTCACCGTGCGGATCGAGGGGGCGGAGTCTGTCAAACTGTCCAACGGCAATCCGGTGGCGCAGGGCGAGGGCTGGGCCGAATGGCATGATCCGTGGCCCAAGCCCGCCTATCTCTTCGCGCTGGTCGCGGGCGATTTGGTCGCCCATACAGACCGCTTCACCACCGCATCGGGCCGCGATGTCGCGCTCAATATCTGGGTGCGTCCGGGCGACGAGGGCAAATGCGCCTTCGGCATGGATGCGCTGAAACGCGCGATGCTGTGGGACGAGCAGGTCTACAACCTTGAATACGATCTGGATATCTTCAATATCGTTGCGGTCGATGACTTCAACATGGGGGCGATGGAGAACAAGGGGTTGAACATTTTCAACTCCTCCTGCGTTCTCGCCTCGCCCGAGACCTCGACGGATGCGAATTACGAGCGCATCGAGGCGATCATCGCGCATGAGTATTTCCACAACTGGACAGGCAACCGCATCACCTGCCGCGACTGGTTCCAACTGTGCCTCAAGGAAGGGCTGACCGTGTTCCGCGACGCCCAGTTTACCGCCGATATGCGCGCCGGTCCCGTGAAACGCATCGCCGATGTGATCGCGCTGCGGGCGCGACAGTTCCGCGAGGATAACGGCCCGCTCGCGCATCCGGTACGCCCCTCGTCCTATGTCGAGATCAACAACTTCTACACCGCCACCGTCTATGAAAAAGGCGCGGAGCTTGTCGGCATGCTCAAAACGCTGGTGGGCGATGAGGCCTATACACAGGCGCTGGCCGAATATTTCCGCCGCCATGACCGGCAGGCCGTCACGATCGAGGACTGGCTCAAGGTGTTCGAGGATGTCACGGGCCGCGACCTCTCCCAGTTCAAGCGCTGGTATACCGAGGCCGGCACTCCGCGGCTGCGTGTCACTGATAGCTGGCAGGATGGCACCTATACGCTGCAGTTCCGGCAGGAGACGCCGCCGATGCCCGGCAAGCCCGAGAACGAGCCGCGCGTGATCCCGATTGCCGTGGGCCTGCTCGATTCCGACGGGCATGAGCTGGTCCCGACCACGGTTCTCGAAATGACCGATGCGGTGCAGAATTTCCGCTTCAAGGATCTGGCCACGCGGCCTGTTCCCTCGATCCTGCGCGGTTTTTCCGCACCCGTCTTTCTGGAGCGGGACACGGACAATACCGAGCGCGCCTTCCTGCTGGCCCATGATACCGATCCGTTCAACAAATGGGAGGCGGGCCGCGCCCTTGGCCGCGAGACGCTGATGCGGATGTCGCAAAGCGCGGATGCGGCCGACCCCGCCTATCTGGACGCGCTGCGCGCCGTGCTGCGTGATGACGGCCTTGATCCGGCCTTCCGCGCGCTGGCGTTGCGCCCGCCCAGTCAGGACGACATCGCGCAAAGCCTGTATGACGCAAACCAGATCCCCGATCCGCAGGCGATCTATGACGCGGCCGACCGTCTGGGCGAACAGATGGCCGCCCATATGGCCGATCTTCTGCCCGGCATCTACGCGGCGATGACCGTGCCCGGCCCTTACAGCCCCGATGCCACAGCGGCGGGCAAACGCGATCTGCAAGGGCTGGCCCTGTCGCTGTTGACGCGCCTTGACGGCGGCGAGACGGCCCGCGCGCAATTCGCCAGCGCCGATAACATGACACAGCAACTCACTGCCCTGTCCTGCCTGATGGCCCGCCAGATCGGAGAGGCCGAGGCCCGCGCCTTCCACGACCAGTGGCGCCGTGACCGTCTGGTGATGGACAAATGGTTCGCCCTGAGCGTCAGCCATGCCCGCCCCAAAAATGCCGCCGCCAGCGCTGTCGATCTCACCGCGCATCCCGATTTCAACATCCGCAACCCCAACCGCTTCCGCGCCACCTTCGGTGCCTTGGCGCCATGCGGCGGGCTTTCACCACGCCTCCGGCAAAGGCTATGACACGCTGGCCGACTGGCTGATCCGGCTCGATCCGCTCAACCCGCAGACCACGGCCCGCATGTGCGCCGCGTTTGAAACATGGACGCGCTATGACGACACCCGCCAAGCCCATGCCCGCACGGCACTCGAGCGCATCCTGTCCACCCCGAACCTGAGCCGCGACACCACCGAGACGGTCAGCCGGATACTGGGCGATCAGGCGTGACGGGACGCCGCCTGCTTCTTCTTGCCCCAAATATCCAAATCCCGCCCGCGCCGTGACCGCGCCGCCCGCCCCCGCAGCGCCGCCGCTGCTCGACCATCGCAATCGCGGGCGCAACCCGCGCACCGCGCTGGTGCTGCTGGGGATCTGGGGGCTGCTGGTCGGTCTGGTGCTGCTGTTCGATGCCGCGCTGTGGATCGTGGCGGGTTTTGCACTCTTCACCCTGCCCGCGCTGTGGGATCTCGCCTCGGACCGCGTGGCGGGGCTGGTTCTGACGGGGCAGGACCTGCACTGGTTCAGCGGGCGGCAAGAAGACACCATCCCGCATTTGCGGATCAAGGCCATCCGGCTGGATCGCCGCCTTGACCTCAGCTACCGCGTGTCGGTCGTGCTCACGGATGACCGCCGCATCCGGTTGCCGCAGGAATGCCTGCCGCAAATCGACACTCTGGCGCGCGCATGCGAAGAGGCCGGCATCAGGGTGGAGCGTCACCCTTTCTCGCTGCTGTGATCCGTCACCAGCCCTGCCGGGCGCGCCTTGGGCCGTGTCGCCGAGAGCGGCTTGCAATAGCTTTGTTGCTTGAGCCACGCCTGCATCTGCCCGCGCTTTGCATCACTGCGCATCGGGCCCCAGTCGGCGGCGACACCGCCGAACCGTCCGGCGGTCCGCGCGATCACCCCGTCGCGTTGCACCGTCCGCGTCATGATCCTGAGCGCGCAGGACAGGTTCGCCGCCCCGTTCTGCAGCGCCGGCCCGCTGCGGGCGCGGCACCCGTATCCTGCCGCCGTCGCCGGAAGGATCTGCAACAATCCGTGATAGAGCCCGCCACCGCCCACGGCACCAGCGCGATGCCCGCTCTCGTGCCGCGCCAAAGCCGAGGCAAAGCCTACCCAGAACGCCCGCCGCTGCGCGGTCGCGGCCTGTGGATAGGCCGGACACCAGTCGGCGATGTCGCGCGGCACGGTCTGCGCCAGCGGTTCGGCATGGCCCTGCAAGGCCGACAAGGCCGCCCGCGTCCAGATCGCCGAGCCGCGCTGCCGGTCCCATGCCATCTGTGGCAGTGCATCGGCCCGCGCGCGCGGACGCGTGACCGGCGCGGTGGCCCCATCCGGCACGGCAACCGGCGGTGACAGCATCTCCTGCCCCGACCCCACCGAAGGCGACATGGTCAGGGCAAGGCAAAAGCAGGTCAGCAAGGACAGGGTGCGCAGCAGCATCGGCGCAGAATGCACATATCCAAGGCGCCGCGATAGTCTTTCGTACAGGCACCGGCACCTCTTCGCCCAGCCGCAGCAGAAGACACAGGCGCTCTGACCTCTTGCTCCGCCCCCGCCCCTGTCCTAGAATGCCTGATGAGCGTGACAAAGGACCGGACCGATGCTTGATTTGACCTACGAGACCCCGAAGCCCCGCGTGATCAGCGGTGCGAAACAGGAGTGGGAACTTGTCATCGGGATGGAAGTCCATGCACAGATCGCCTCGAACGCGAAACTGTTCTCCGGCGCGTCCACCAAATTCGGCAACGAACCAAACGCCAATGTCGCCTTCGTGGATGCGGCCATGCCGGGCATGTTGCCGGTGATCAACGATTTCTGCGTCGAACAGGCGGTGCGCACGGGGCTGGGGCTGAATGCGCAGATCAATCTGTGGTCCGCCTTCGACCGCAAGAACTATTTCTATCCCGATCTGCCGCAGGGCTACCAGATCAGCCAGCTCTACCACCCCATCGTGGGCGAGGGCGAGATTCTCGTCGAGATGGGCAACGGCATTGCGCGGCTGGTGCGGGTGGAGCGTATCCATATCGAACAGGACGCGGGCAAGTCGATCCATGACATGGACCCGAACATGTCTTTCGTTGATCTCAACCGCACCGGCGTGGCGCTGATGGAAATCGTCAGTCGTCCCGACATTCGCGGCCCCGAAGAGGCAGCGGCTTACGTGACCAAACTGCGCCAGATCCTGCGTTATCTGGGCACTTGCGACGGCAATATGCAAAACGGCAACCTGCGCGCCGATGTGAACGTATCCATCTGCGCGCCGGGCCAGTACGAGAAGTATCAGGCAACCGGCGATTTCAGCCATCTGGGCACGCGCTGCGAGATCAAGAACATGAACTCCATGCGCTTCATCCAGATGGCGATCGAGGTCGAGGCACGCCGCCAGATCGCAATCCTCGAGGGCGGTGGTGCGGTGGTGCAGGAAACCCGCCTCTACGATCCGGACCGCAACGAGACACGCTCCATGCGGTCCAAGGAAGAGGCGCATGACTACCGCTATTTCCCCGATCCCGACCTGCTGCCGCTGGAGATCGAACAGGCATGGTCGATGACATCAAGGCCCGCCTGCCCGAGTTGCCAGATGCCAAGAAGGCGCGGTTCATGGGCGATTTCGGCCTGACGGATTATGACGCAAGCGTATTGACCGCCGAACTGGAGGCCGCAGGCTATTTCGAGGCGGTGGCGCAGGGGCGTGACGGCAAGATGGCGGCCAACTGGGTCATCAACGAGTTGTTCGGCCGTCTCAAGAAAGACAGCCTCGATATCGCGCAAAGCCCGGTCACGCCGGCGCAGCTTGGCGGGATCATCGACCTGATCGGCTCGGCCGAGATTTCCGGCAAGATCGCCAAGGACCTGTTCGAGATCGTCTATACGGAAGGCGGCGATCCCGCACGGATCGTCGAAGACCGTGGCATGAAGCAGGTGACCGATACCGGCGCCATCGAGACGGCGGTGGACGAGATCATCGCCGCCAATCCGTCGCAGGTGGAGAAGGCCAAGCAGAACCCGAAACTGGCGGGCTGGTTTGTGGGGCAAGTGATGAAAGCCACCGGCGGCAAGGCCAATCCGGCGGCGGTCAACCAGATTGTGACGGAAAAACTCGGCCTCTGAACGCGCATCAAATCCTTTATCAAAGGATTTGGCAAAGTCCTTGGACAAGGACTTTGGTGCCCGGCCGCTGCGACAGGAGACAGCCATGACCATTCCCGCCCCTTTCACCTCTTCCGTGATGGAGGTCGAGCCGCAATGGATCGATTTCAACGGCCATATGAACATGGCCTATTACAACGTGCTGTTTGACCGCTGCGCGGACGAGGCTTACCGCCTGATGGGCTTTGGCCCCGACTATATCAAGACGCGCGGCCATACGACCTTCTCGGCGGAATTCCATATCTGCTATGTGCGCGAATTGCATGTCGGCGCGAAGGTCCGCAGCACCTTCCAGTTGATCGACCATGACGAGAAACGGTTCCACACCTATCAGGAACTGTGGCACGAGGATGGCTGGCTGGCCGCCACCGGCGAGGCGTTGGGCCTGCATATCGACATGTCCGGTCCGCGCGTGGCCCCCATGCCCGAGGATATCCGCGCCAAGCTGGCCGCCTTGCAGGCCGCGCATGATGTGCTGCCCCGGCCCGAGCGGGTGGGCCGCGCCATCGCCCTGCGGCGCAAATAACCGCGCACCCAGATCATGCGGGGCCGCATTCGCTGGCACCGGACGGGTTTGCCTGCTAGAACCACGCGACCCAGAGATCAGGACCCGACCATGAGCTATGAATACCGTGTGATTCCGGCCCCCGTGAAGGGCACCAAGACCAAGCTGGCCAAGACCGCGCCTGACCGCTTTGCCGTGACGCTGCAAGAGGCGATGAACACCATGTCAGCCGACGGATGGGAATTCGTGCGCGCCGAGACCCTGCCCTCGGAAGAACGCTCCGGCCTGACCGGGACCAAGACGGTCTATCACAACATGCTGGTCTTCCGCCGCCTGCGCGAGGCCGATCTGGCCGCGTTCCAGCCCAAGGTGATGGCCCCGCCTTCCGAGGCGGCCGTCACATCCGAACCTGCCGCGACCGTCACCCGCCCGTCACTTTCCGCCGTGTCGGAACCTTCAGGCAAGGCGCCGCCCGTGCTTTCGCCCCGTTCCCTGTCCGGCACGCTGGTCAAGGACGCAGCGGACAAAGACCGCGACCAGAACTGACCGCGCCCCCTCCGGGATGCCAGAAACCAGAGACTGACCGTTCTGCGCCCGCATCCAAAGGGCAGGCGCGCCGGAAAGGCGCGCGCCGGTCAGGTTTGAATATCCAAGGCAAGGGCGTGGATGCGCCCGATAAGGTCCGGTCCCAATGCGCTGTGAATGGCGCGGTGCCGCTGGATCCGGCTCATCGGCGCGAATTGCGGCGACCGGATCACGACGCGAAAATGGCTCTCCCCGCCTTCCATATAACCCGAATGCCCTCTATGCTGCTCACTTTCGTCAATGACTTCAAGATGTTGCGGTTTAAACGCCTGTTCCAGCGCGGTTCTGATCTCTTGTGTTCTGCTCATAATTTTACCCTACGCCCCCTTCAATCCTGACGCAAATAGTCTAAGCTCTGTGCTCCGAGTCGAAAAGGTGAACCAATGTCCAAACCAGATCCCTTCGGGTTCGACATGTCCGTATCGTCGGCCAAGAAGAAAAATCCTCGCGGTCGGCGGGGTATGACGGGCGCTGTCGAAACCTCTGTCCGGATTTGCGACCACGAAGGCTGCACCCTGCCGGGACAGTTCCGCGCCCCCAAGGCCCCCGATGTGCTGGATGACTTCTTCTGGTTCTGTAAGGATCACGTGCGCGAATACAATCTAAAGTGGAATTTCTTCGACGGCACGACAGAGGCCGAGATCAACGCGCAACTCACCAAGGACAAGGTCTGGGAGCGGGCCACCAAGCCGCTGGGCGATCCCGAAGCCCGCGCATGGGCGCGGCTGGGTATCGAGGACGCGCATCAGGTGCTGGGCAACAACGCCACGCGCAATCCCGGCAAGTCGATCACGGGCGGCACCCGCAAGCTGCCCCCGACAGAGCGGCGGGCGGTGGAGATCCTCGAGGCCAAGGATCACTGGACAAAGGCCGAGGTGCGTAAATCCTACAAGGCGCTGATCAAGGTGCTGCATCCGGACATGAATGGCGGGGACCGCAGTCAGGAGGACCAGTTGCAGCAGGTTGTCTGGGCATGGGACCAGATCAAGGACAGCCGCAACTTCAAGTGAGCGGATGATACGGGCAGCAAGCGGTGCGGCTGTAAAGTGCGCCGCGCCATGCTGATGTATGCCACCTGAAACGAAATCGCCTATGGCGCCTTTAAGCTTCGAGGACTGTCAACGAGCCGCATCGCGTCGAGCCGCATCGCGTTGGGCCGCGGAGCGGTGGCACGTTGCGCCTTGTTCCGCGCATTCGCGTATCAATGCGACAGAGGGAATTGCAGGGCCGCGGTCATGCGATCCGACGCATCAGTCTGGCAGTTTATCGCACAGCGACATCCACCCTCGAGCCGTGGCACTTGCGGCATCAAATCGAATGGCCCAGGGGGGGGGCGGCCCTGCGATGCCCGGGCCGCTGCGCGGCTGTTCCGGGCGGGGCGGCACGCTTCAAAGGCCGCTATGTCCCGCATAACTGCCTGTCGCGCCACATCGCCACAAGCGCGGAACCTTTCGTCAGTTGGCGAGGACTAGCTGGCTTGTCCGCCCTCTTTCTGCGCCTTTTTCAGGCTCTGGTCCTGTTCCGCAAGGCGTGTCCGCAGGTCCACCAACATCTGCGAATATTCCGCGACAACCGGCAGCTCCAGACCCAGTTCCGCCACGATCTTCCACGGAATCTCGGCGCAGCGCGCGGCGACGCCGCGGCCCTTGTCGGTCAGGAAAAGATCGACGCGGCGCTCGTCCTCAGCGCTGCGGGCGCGGCGCACAAGGCCCAAGGCCTCGATCCGTTTCAGCAGCGGCGACAGGGTGTTGGTCTCGAGACACAGGTCGCGCGCAAGGCTGCCGACATGCAGACCGTCCTGCTCGTGCAGGCGCAACATCACCAGGTATTGCGGATAGGTCAGCCCGAGCGGTGCAAGCATCCGCTTGTAATAGCGCGTGAAAGCGTGGCTCGCCGCATAGAGGTTGAAGCACAGCATCGCATCGGGTTCGGGGCTTTTGGCCATGATGACACGTCCAGTCCTGCATGTCTGCTACGGGTCGGTCGATTATATCGTCCGCGACCGTTTTCACAAGCGATTGCCGCAGGCAGGCTGGCCCGCGCTGAACGTATTGCGGTCAGGCGGGCTTGAACACGAGCGATACGCCGTTCAGGCAATGCCGCTTGCCGGTCGGCGGCGGGCCGTCGTCGAAAATATGCCCCAGATGGCTGCCGCAACGGCGACAATGGCACTCCGTGCGCGTCATGAACAGCGTGCGTTCAGCTTTGGTGGCGATCGCGCCCGGCAGTGCCTCGTAAAAGCTGGGCCAGCCGGTGCGGCTGTCGTATTTCGTCTCGGACGGATAAAGCGCCAGATCGCAGCCGCGGCAATGATAGACGCCGGGATCATAGACCTTGTCGAGCGGCGAGGAGCCTGCCCGTTCGGTCCCGTCCTCGCGCATGACCTTGTATTCGGCTGGCGTCAGCATGGCGCGCCATTCGGCCTCGGTGCGCGTCACCTCGAAGCCCGACTGCTGCGCGTGGCCACGGCCCGCGCCGAAAAGCCCATAGGCAAGCCCTGCCCCTGCGAGTGTGGAAAAATGGCGTCTGTTCATGACAAGACCCTCCTGCTTTGGTTTCACAAAATGTCATGCACCGTCTGCCGTTGCGCAATGACAGACGGTGCACGTTCACGTGACCGGGTGCCCACGCGAACGGAGCCTGACGTAACAAGGCCCTGTTGAATGCACGCCTCTTGATCCGTCATAGTTTCACCACCGCCGCAACATTTCGAGAAATCCGCGCATTGCGAAGGCGGGCAAAGGCGGCCTTGCCCGCAGCGTGTGCGGCAATGGAAAACCGCGCCCCCCCTTGCCCTTGGCCGGATTATGTTGCACCAAACCTGAGAAACATATCTCACAGATGCAGAAGGGCCGGAGGCCCGACAGGGGAAGGACAGCTCCATGGCCGACGGCATGATCGACATCAACGCAAAACCCACCGAGGATATCTCGGTCCGCGAGGTCTTCGGGATCGATACCGACATGGTGGTCAAGGGCTTCCCGGAGCGGACAGAGCGTGTTCCGGAGCATGACAGCACCTACAAATTCGACCCCGATACCACATTGGCGATTCTGGCAGGCTTCAGCCACAACCGCCGCGTGATGATTCAGGGTTACCACGGCACGGGCAAATCGACGCATATCGAACAGGTCTCCAGCCGCCTGAACTGGCCCTGTGTGCGCGTCAACCTGGACAGCCACATCAGCCGGATCGACCTGATCGGCAAGGATGCGATCAAGCTGAAGGACGGCGTGCAGGTGACCGAGTTCCACGAGGGCATCCTGCCCTGGGCGCTGCGCAACCCGACTGCGATCGTGTTCGACGAATATGATGCGGGCCGCGCCGACGTGATGTTCGTGATCCAGCGCGTTTTGGAAGTGGACGGCAAGCTGACGCTGCTGGACCAGAACGAGGTGATCACCCCGCACAAATATTTCCGCCTGTTCGCCACGGCCAACACCGTGGGTCTGGGTGACACAACGGGGCTATATCACGGCACCCAGCAGATCAACCAGGGCCAGATGGACCGCTGGAGCCTTGTCGCCACGCTCAACTATCTCAGCATCGAGGCCGAGACCAATATCGTGCTGGCCAAGAACCCGCATTACAACACCGAGAAAGGCCGCAAGACGATCAAGCAGATGGTGACCGTCGCGGATCTGACGCGCACCGCCTTCATGAACGGCGATCTGTCCACCGTGATGAGCCCGCGCACCGTGATCGCATGGGCGCAGAACGCCGAGATTTTCCGCAATGTCGGCTATGCGTTCCGCCTGTCCTTCCTGAACAAATGCGACGAGTTGGAGCGCCAGACCGTGGCCGAGTTCTACCAGCGCCTGTTTGACGAGGAATTGCCGGAAAGCGCCGCCAGCATGGCGATGAAGTGATGCGCCGCTTGTCCGCCCTGACGGGACGTCCGCGCGAAGACGGCCTGATCGGGGCGGATAAGCCCATGCCAGCGACCGGAGAGGTGAGATGAGCAAACCGACAGACAACCCCGCCGATCCGTTCAAGAAAGCCCTGGCCGAGGCGACCAAGGTCATGGCGCACGACCGTGATCTGACGGTCAGCTACTCGGTCGATCCCTCGGGTCTGTCCGGCGATGCGATGCGCCTGCCGCAGGTCAGCCGCCGCATGTCCCGCGACGAGGTGATGCTGGCACGCGGCACCGCCGATGCGCTGGCACTGCACCGCCGCTACCACAATGACGCGCTGCACGCCCGCTATGCGCCCCCCGGCGCGATGGCGCGCGATCTTTACGAGGCGATGGAAACCGCCCGCTGCGAGGCCATGGGCGCGCGCGACATGCCCGGCACCGCAGGCAATATCGACGCCAAAATCGCGCACGAGGCCACCCGCGCGGGCTATGCCGAGATCACCCAGGCCTCCGATGCGCCCTTGGCCACGGCGGCGGGCTATATGATCCGCCATCTGGCCACGGGCCGCCAGTTGCCCGCCGGTGCGCAGAACGTCATGGAACTGTGGCGCGGCTTTATCGAGGATCAGGCAGGCGGCACGCTGGAGGGCTTGCAGGACAAGCTGGCCGATCAGGGCGCTTTCGCCAAATTCGCCCGCAAGGTGATCGAGGATCTGGGCTACGGCGACCAGTTGGGCGACGATCCCGACCAGTCCGACGAGGAACAGGACGACGCTGACGACAGCGCCGAACAGCAGGAGGACCCCGACAGCTCCGGTGAGGACGACCAGAGCCAGGATGAGGCCGAGGCCAGCCCCGAACAAAGCCAGGATGACAGCCAAGACGCGAGCCAAGCGCAAGTCAGCATGGACGAACTGGCCGATCAGGAGATGGGCGAAGACACCGAGATGCCCGACGGCGAGGCCCCGCTGGAGCCACCCGCGCCGCAGCCTGTCTCGGATGCCGATCCGAACTATATCGTTTACAACACCGATTTCGACGAAGAGATCATCGCGGAAGAACTGGCCGATCCCATCGAGCTGGAACGCCTGCGCGCCTATCTCGACCAGCAGCTTGAACCCCTGAAGGGCGCTGTGGGACGGCTTGCCAACAAGCTGCAACGCCGCCTTCAGGCACAGCAGAACCGCTCCTGGCTGTTCGACATGGAAGAGGGCATTCTGGATGCGGGCCGCCTGGCGCGTGTCGTGGCCAATCCGACCACGCCGTTGTCCTTCAAGGTCGAGAAAGACACCGAGTTCCGCGACACGGTGGTGACGCTGCTGCTGGACAATTCTGGCTCGATGCGGGGCCGCCCGATCAGTATCGCCGCGATCTGCGCCGATGTTCTGGCGCGCACGCTGGAGCGCTGCTCGGTCAAGGTCGAGATCCTCGGCTTCACGACCCGCGCATGGAAAGGCGGGCAAAGCCGCGAAAAATGGCTGGCCGAAGGCCGCCCGCAGCAGCCCGGCCGCCTGAACGATCTGCGCCATATCGTCTATAAATCAGCCGATGCCCCGTGGCGGCGGACGCGGCCCAATCTGGGGCTGATGATGAAAGAGGGCCTGCTCAAGGAAAACATCGACGGCGAGGCGCTGGAATGGGCGCATCGCCGCATGATGGCGCGGCCAGAGGCGCGCAAGATCATGATGGTGATCTCGGACGGTGCGCCGGTGGACGATTCCACCCTCTCGGTGAACCCCGCGAACTATCTGGAAAAGCACCTGCGCGACGTGATCGCCATGGTCGAGCGGCGCAAGGCTGTGGAACTGATCGCCATCGGCATCGGCCATGACGTGACACGCTATTACCAGCATGCGGTAACGATCACCGATGTGGACCAACTGGCAGGCGCGATGACCGAACAACTGGCCGGTCTGTTTGACCGCGATCCGCGCGCCCGTGCGCGGATGATCGGCCTGAAAAGGGCGATGTAGCATGTTCCAGAGCTTCGAGGAAAGTGCCCGCCCCGAGCAGGGCCCGCCCCGTCTGGCCGCATTGCGCGACCTGTTGGCGCGCGACGGGCTGACCGGATTCGTGATCCCGCGCGCCGATGCCCATCAGGGCGAATATGTCGCCCCCCATGATGCACGCCTCGCGTGGCTGACCGGCTTTACCGGATCGGCAGGATTCGCTTGCGTGCTGCCGCATATCGCGGGGGTTTTCATCGACGGGCGCTACCGCACGCAGGTCAAGGGGCAGGTGGATCTCGCGCATTTCACGCCGGTGCCGTGGCCCGATATCGGGCTGGCGGACTGGCTGCGCGGGCAATTGCCGAACGGGGGTACGGTGGGATTCGATCCGTGGCTGCACACCACCGAGGAGATCACCAGGATCGAGGAGGCGCTGGCGGGCACCACGATCACCTTGCGGCCTGTCGCCAATGCCGTGGACCGCGTCTGGCCCGACCAGCCCGCGCCGCCCGCAGGCAAGATCACCCCCTATCCCGACGATCTGGCAGGCGAGAGCCATGACGCCAAACGCACGCGGTTGGCCGTGGCCCTGCGCAACGCCGGGCATACCGCCGCGGTGATCACGCTGGCCGATTCCATCGCATGGCTGCTGAACATCCGCGGTTCTGACATTCCGCGCAATCCGGTGCCGCACGGGTTCGCCATCCTGCATGCGACAGGGCAAACCACGCTTTATACTGATCCTGCCAAATGCGACGACGCCCTGCGCGCGCATCTGGGCGAGGAGGTCACCCTGCGCCCGGTAGAGGCTTTCGGCGCGGGATTGCGCAGCCTGACCGGCCCCGTCCGCGTGGACCGTGCGACCGCCCCGCTGCGGGTGTCACAGGAACTGGCCGAAGCGGGTGTCGCCTGCGCTTGGGGGCAAGACCCCTGCATCCTGCCCAAGGCCACCAAATCCAGCGCCGAGATCGCCGCGACAACCGAGGCGCATCTGCGCGATGCGGCGGCCATGGTCGAATTCCTCACATGGTTCGACGCACAGCCTACAGGCAGCCTGACAGAAATCGACGTGGCGACCGCGCTTGAGGGTTTCCGCCGTGCCACCAATGCCCTGCGCGACATCAGTTTCGAGACCATTGCCGGCACCGGACCCAATGGCGCGATCATGCATTACCGGGTGTCACGCAGCAGCAATGCGCGGCTGGAAGCGGGCCATCTGATCGTGGTGGACAGCGGCGGGCAATATCTCGACGGCACCACCGATATCACCCGCACCCTGCCGGTGGGCGATGTGGGCGAGGCCGAGAAAGCCTGTTTCACCCGCGTCTTGCAGGGGATGATCGGCATTTCCCGCCTGCGCTTTCCCAAAGGGCTGGCAGGGCGCGATATTGACGCCATCGCGCGCGCACCCCTCTGGGCCGCGGGGCTGGACTTCAACCACGGCACCGGCCACGGTGTCGGGGTCTATCTCTGCGTGCATGAAGGCCCGCAACGGATCAGCCGCGTGTCGGACGTCCCCTTGCAGCCCGGCATGATCCTGTCGAACGAGCCGGGATATTACCGCGAGGGCGCATTCGGTATCCGCATCGAGAACCTGATCGTGGTGCGCGAGGCCCCTGCCCTTGTCGGAGCCGATGATCGCGCCATGTTGAGCTTCGATACGCTGACCTGGGTGCCGATCGACCGTCGGCTTATCCTGCCCGCCATGATGAATTCCGAGGAACGCGCATGGCTCAATGCTTATCACGCTGCGTGCCTCGCACGAATTGGCCCTCGGCTATCGGGTGCGGCGCAGCTATGGTTACGCGACGCAACAGCCCCGCTCTGACACGGATCTGTCACGATGCGCGGGCATCAATAACAAAAAGGGGGACACCATGGCCGGAGATATAAAGATCCGCAAAGCGGAAGGCACTTGGGTGGTACGCGCAGGCGGTGCCGTTCTGGGCGAATCCAGCGAGGCGCTGGAACTGACCGAAGGGGATATGCCCTTCGTGATCTATTTCCCCCGCGGCGATATCGCCATGGCCTTTCTGGACCGGACCGAGCACAGCACCCATTGCCCGCACAAGGGCGATGCCAGCTATTTCTCGATCGTCACGAAAAGCACCACGCTGACCGATGCGGCATGGTCCTATGAGGACCCCAAACCCGATATGGCGCGGATCAAGGACTATCTGGCATTCTATGCCTCCGATACCGTGACAGTCGAACAGGTCTGACGGGAACAATTTTCCAGCGGCGCACCGGTTGCGCCGTCTGTATCTTGGATATTTGAGGCAAGAAGAAGCAGGCCGCTCAGCTATGCTCCTCGGCGGCGGTGGCCGCCAGCGCGCGGGTGTAGGTCTTGAGCGCATCGACATGGAACAGCGCCCCGACCAGTTTCGGCGTGGCGCCCTTCCGGGCTACGAGCACCACCGGCACGAATGGTACGCCCGCACGGTCGAACAAGGGCAGCGCCGCCTCCAAGGTGGCTGTCGTCTCGACCGAGATGCCATCCTCGATCATCTCGAGACAGGCGCGTTCCTCCGCCATGCCCGGATCGCCGGTTTTCCGCATGACGGCGGCAACACGGAACATCGACAGCAGATACGCCTGTGGCCCAGCGGCCAGATGCACACCGCGCCGCTCCAGTTGCGTCAAAAAGAACGAGCGGTCCACCAGCCGCGAGGCCAGCGCGGTGGAAAGCGACACCGCGACCATCACGGCGATGCCGATCTGCCAGTCGCCCGTCATCTCGAACACGATCAGCGTGGTCGAGATCGGCGCGCCCAGCACGGCGGCCGCGACCGCGCCCATCCCCGCCAGCGCGTAGATCGTATTGGCGCCGGAGACATCGGGGAACATGGCCGTGGCGATCATCCCGAAGGCCAGCCCCGTCAGGGCGCCCACCATCAGCGAGGGCGAGAACACCCCGCCCCCCATGCGCCCGCCCATCGTGATGGCGACGGCCAGCACCTTGAGGATGCAGAACACCATCGCCTCCCATAGCAGCAAAGAGCCTGTCAGGGCAGCAGAGGTCGTCTCGTAGCCCACGCCGATGATATGCGGAAACCAGATCGCAATGCCGCCCAGCATCGCACCCGCGACGGCAGGGCGCAGCCAGCGCGGCAGGCCGGTGGCGGACTGGATGCGGTTGCCGACATCCTCGGCCAGAAAGATCGACCGCATCAGGACGGTGGCGACCAACCCGCAGATCAGCCCGAGGATCACGAAGGCGGGCAACTCGCCATAGAATTCCAGCGTGCTGACCCCCGGCAGGGTAAACTCGGTGACGCCGCCATATTCGATCCGGTTGATCACCGTGCCCGCAACGGCAGCAATGGCGATGGGCGCGAAAGCATGCACCGCGAAATGCCGCAACACCACTTCCAGCGCGAAGAGCGCGCCCGCGATGGGCGCGTTGAAACTTGCCGAGACGGCGGCGGCCACGGCGCAGCCCAGCAGATCGCGCCCGGTGATGCCATCGGCGCGGATGCGTTCGCTCACCCAACTCGAGATGACGCCTGCGATATGCACGACAGGCCCTTCCCGTCCGCTTGAACCGCCCGTGGAGAGCGTGATCAGCGAGGCCGCCGCCGAGGCCAGCCCCGCGCGGTGCGCCACCCGGCCGTTCTGGAGTGCTGCCCCCTCGATCACATCGGCGACCGAATGCACCCGCCCGTCCTTGGTGAACTTGTGCAGGATGATCCCCACCACCAGCCCGCCCGCGATGGGCAGGCTCAGCACCCAGTACCACGGCATGGTCGAGGCGAAGCTGTGCAGCATGGCCACGTCATCGGTGCCATACAAAAACGCCTGCAGCGTCTCGATTCCCTTGCGGAAGAACAGCGCCGCAAAGCCCGCCGCGATTCCGATCACCAGCGCGATCAGCCAGAACTGGAACTGGCTGGGACCACGTTCGCGCAGCACGCGCCACGTCCGCGCCAGCCAGCGCGCCGCAAGGATCCGCCATCGTTGAATCCGGATCGGGACGCGCTTTCGCATCAGCGGGGCCATCTCCGCGCACGGGCTGCGCTCGTGCTGCAGGATTGCAGCGTCGGATCAATCATGGCCATGCCCCTTCCCCGTCCTGACCGCTTGGCATAGGTTCGGCCCGACCTTCTGTTTCAAAAGACCCGTATGACCCGCCAGACAGCCTTCGACGATCTGATCACATTGTTAGGACAACGCGCGACGCGGTCCAAGCCCGAACTGGATCAACATGGCCGGTCGGAGTCGCATTTTCCCGCGATGCCGCCCGAGATGGTCACCTATCCCGAAAGCACCGACGAGGTAGCTGCTATTGTCCGAATATGCGCGAGCCACGGCGTGCCGGTAATCGGCTACGGGGCCGGCACCTCGCTGGAAGGTCAGGCGCAGGCACCGCAGGGCGGGTGCTGCGTGGATTTCCGGCTGATGAACCGCGTGTTGCGGATCAATGCGCAGGATATGGATGTTATCGTGCAGCCCGGCCTGACGCGTGAGGCGCTGAATGCGGAATTGCGCGCGACGGGGCTTTTCTTTCCGGTCGATCCGGGGGCGAATGCCTCGCTGGGCGGGATGGCCTCGACCCGCGCCAGCGGCACCACCGCCGTGCGCTATGGCACGATGCGCGACAACGTGCTGGGCCTTGAGGTGGTACTGGCCGATGGCCGTATCATCCGCACCGGCACGCGGGCCCGTAAATCCGCCGCCGGTTACGACCTGACCGCGCTTTTCGTCGGGGCGGAGGGCACACTTGGCCTGATCACCGAACTGACACTGAGGCTTCAGGGCCAGCCCGAAGCGACCACCGCCGCGATCTGCGGTTTTACCGATATGGCGCAAGCCGTCGGTGCGGTGACCGAGACGATCCAGATGGGCCTGCCGATGGCGCGGATCGAGTTCATGGACGCCGCCAGCGTCGCCGCAGTCAACGCATGGTCCGGCACCGACATCCCGCTGGTGCCGCATCTGATGGTGGAATTCCACGGCTCCGACAGCGGCGCGCGCGCGCAGGCGGAAACCTTCGGGCAGATCGTGGCGGATCACGGTGGCACCGGATTCGACTGGGCCACCCGCGCCGAGGACCGCACGAAGCTCTGGGCGATGCGGCACAACGCCTATTACGCGATCAAGGCCGCGCGCCCCGGGTCTGTGGCGCTGGTCACCGATATCTGCGTACCGATCTCGCATCTGGCCAAGGCGGTCAGCCGGACACAGGAAGATATCGCCGCCTCCGGTATCGAAGGGCCGATTCTGGGCCATGTCGGCGACGGCAATTTCCACGCCATCCTGCTCTATGACGACCAGAACCCCGCCGAGGTCGCCACGGCCAAGGCTCTGTCGCACCGCATGGTAACACGCGCGCTGGAGATGGGCGGCACGGCTACGGGAGAGCATGGCATAGGGCTTGGCAAGCTGGACTATATGCAGGCCGAACATGGCGCGGGCTGGGATGTGATGCAAAGCCTCAAAGCGGCGCTGGACCCTGCCAATATCATGAACCCCGGCAAGATGCTGCGGCAGGGCTGATCACCCAACTCCTGCGCTTCTTCTTGCCGCAAATATCCAGATCCTGACCGGGCCTGCAATCCTGCCGGGGCGGTGTCAGTCTACGCCCGCCAGCAGCGCGCGGGCGGCACCGCGCGCCTCGTCCGTGATGGTATCGCCCGCGACCATACGCGCGATCTCGTCGATGCGCGCAGAAGGGTCCAGCGGCACCACGGTCGTGGTGGTCATCTCGTCCAGCACGCGTTTCTCCACGCGCCAGTGATGCGCGCCAAGGGCCGCGACCTGCGGTGAATGTGTCACCACCAGCACCTGCCCGCCTTGCGCCAGTGCCGCCAGCCTGCGACCGACCGCATCCGCTGTTGCACCGCCGACACCACGGTCGATCTCGTCGAAAATCATCGTCACCCCCGCCGCGCTGTCGCTGAGGCAGACCTTGAGCGCCAGCAGAAAGCGGCTGAGTTCCCCGCCCGAGGCGATCCGTGCCAGCGGACCAGCAGGTGCGCCGGGGTTGGTCGCCACGCTGAAGGTCACCGCATCGCGGCCCTCGGGGCCGGGCTCGGCGCTGGCGATTTCGGTGCGGAAAACCGCGCGTTCCATCTTCAGCGGGGCCAGTTCCGCCGTCACGGCGGCGTCAAGCCGTCCTGCCGCCTCCTGCCGCGCTGCGGTCAGGGCCGCGGCGGCTGTGTCGAATGCAACCTCGGCCCCGGCCAGTTCGGTCTTGAGCGCGCGCAGATCCGCATCGCCACGGTCCAGCGCCGACAGCCGGTCACGCAGGCCGGTGGCGAAGGCCCCCAGATCATCGGCCAGAACGCCGTGTTTGCGGGCCAGTGCACGGATCGCGAACAGCCGTTCCTCGGCCTCTTCAAGATCCTGCGGGTTGAAGCTCATCACCTCCTGCGCGCGCTCCAGCCCCTGCGTGGCGTCGGCCAGCTCGTTCAGGGCGCGGCCCAAGGCTTCCAACGGGGCATCCAGCGTCCCCTCGGCCTGCCCCGCGACACCGTCCAGCCAGCGCAACGCATCGCTCATCGAGCCTTCGGCCCCCTGCAAACCAAGCGCCGCATAGGCGCGCGCCATATCCTCGCGGGTGCGCTCGGCCCCCTGCATCAGACGGCGGCGGGCATCAAGCTCGGCCTCCTCGCCCGGCTGCGGGTCCAGCCCGTCAAGCTCGACCACGGCATGGCGCAGGAAATCCTCCTCGGCGCGGACGGCTTGCAGCGCGGCTTCCGCCTCGGCCAAACGGCGGGCCAGACGGCTGCGGGCGCGCCATGTCTCGCGCACGCTGTCCTGCATGAGGCCAAGCCCCGCGAAGCTGTCGAGCAGGGCGCGGTGGCCCTTGGGGTCCAGCAGGCCGCGATCGTCATGCTGGCCGTGCAGTTCCACCAGCCGTTCGGACAAGGCGCGCAGCACCTCGCCGGAGCAGCGCCGGTCGTTGATCCAGGAGGTCTTGCGCCCATCGCGGGTGTTGATGCGGCGCAGGATCAGTTCCGGTCCGGCAGGCAGACCCGCCTCTTCCAGCACGGCATGGGCGGGATGGCCGTCAGGCAGGTCGAACACGGCGACAACCTCGCCCTGATCGGCCCCCTGGCGCACCAGCTCGGCACGGCCCCGCCAGCCCAGCACAAAGCCCAGACTGTCGAGCAGGATCGACTTG
The DNA here is from genome assembly GCA_024636555.1 of Paracoccaceae bacterium. GTDB lineage: Bacteria > Pseudomonadota > Alphaproteobacteria > Rhodobacterales > Rhodobacteraceae > Seohaeicola. The sequence goes on from JAGXGW010000032.1 coordinate 34,879, forward strand.
CCCGCGCCGGTCTCGCCGGTCAGAACATTGAGGCCCGGCTGGAAGGCGAGTTCCAGCCGGTCAATGATCAGCATGTCGCGGATTTCAAGCGCGCGCAGCATATCCGGACTGTCCCCGTCTCCTGCCCGTCACATCATCCAGCCGCATCCGGCGTGTTTGGCTCACAGCCATTGTCCCTGGATGGTCTGCCGGTAGATCTGTGCAAGCCAGCTATCGCCCGCCGCTTCCAGTTCCAGCCCGCGCCCTGTGAGCAGCTTGAAGCTGTCGTCATACCATGTGGTGGAGCGGAAGTTGTGGCCAAGGATGGCGCCCGCAGTCTGCGCCTCTTGCGTCAGACCCAGCAACAGATAGGCCTCCACCAGACGGTGCAGCGCCTCGGCGGTGTGGCTTGTGGTTTGGAAATCCTGCACCACGACGCGGAAACGGTTGATCGCCGCAGTCGGATGGCTGCGTCGCAGGTAGTAGCGCCCGATCTCCATTTCCTTGCCCGCCAGATGGTCGAAGGCCAGATCGAATTTCAGCACGGCCGAGGTGGCGTATTCGCTGTCGGGGTACACCTCGATCACGGTCCGCAAGGCCTGCAGCGCCTGAAAGGTCAGGCCCTGATCACGGCCGACATCGTCGATCTGATCGTAATAGGACAGCGCCAGCAGGTATTGTGCATAGGCCGCATCTTCATCGGCGGGATAGAAATCGAGGAAACGCTGCGCCGCCGCGCGGCTGTTCTCGAAATCCCGCGCGCGGTGATACGAGAAGGCCTGCATGATCACGCCGCGTTTTGCCCATTCGGAATAGGGATAAAGCCGCTCGATCTCGGAGAAATAGAAAGCCGCCGTGTCCGGCTGGCTGCGCTCCATCTCGAATTCACCGCGCTCGAAGATCTGTTCTGCCGTGAACCCTTCGAGGGGAATGGAGCCGCGCCCTGCTCGTTCCGCTTCGTCGCCGCACCCAGCCAGCAAAACAGCCAGTAGAATGCCACCGATCACCTTTGCCCGGGACCCGCCTGTCATGCTTGCTCTCACCCTTGTCTGGTCAATTCCGCAGGACTAACCCCTGCTGTTACCATCGGTCCTAGCACAGAAAATTCCGGTGCAAAACGCCTTTGGCGCAAATACTGGATCAGATGTTGCAGGGCGACGGCGGCAGCGTGCTTATGCCACGGCGGGAATCTCGTCCATATGCACATCGACACCGGGCAAACGCGCCGTCATCGCTGGATCGCACACGACCATCTCGTAGGCGCAGCGGCGCGCAAACAGCGCGCGAAGAAGGTCATTCGTCAACGCATGGCCCGCACGGTGCCCGGTATAGGCCCCGACCAGCGGCGCGCCAGCCAGATAGAGATCACCCAGCGCGTCCAGCATCTTGTGGCGCACGGCCTCGTCACTGTGGCGCAGGCCGCCGGGCGACAGGATACGGTCACCGTCCACCACGACGGCGTTTTCCAATGTGCCCCCCAAGGCAAGCCCCTTGGCGCGCATCACATCGACATCCGACTGGCGGCAGAAGGTGCGGCTGTCACACAATTCGCGCACGAATGTTCCGTTCGACATGGTCAGCACCTTCGACTGGGTGCCGATCGCGGAATCGTCAAACTTTATCGTGAAATCAATGGACAGGACATCAGAGGGGGTGAGCCGCGCCCATGCTTCGCCGCGCTGCACCTCCACGGGTTCAAGCACGCGGATCGCGCGGACCGGAACGGCCTGCGCGCGCACACCACGCGACAGGATCGCACGGACAAAAACGGCAGAACTGCCATCGAGGATCGGCACTTCGGGGCCATCCAACTCGATCAGAGCATTATGCACACCGCATCCTGCCAGTGCGGCCATGACGTGCTCGACCGTCGACACGGTGACGCCGGCGGCATTTTCCAGCAAGGTGCAGAGCGGCGACTGGTGCACGCAATCCCAGCGGGCCGGAATCATCACGTCACCGAAACGGATATCGCTTCGGCGAAACCAGATACCATGTTCGGCGGCTGCAGGGCGGATCACCATCTGCACGGGCTGCCCCGAATGCAGACCCACGCCGGTAAAGCGTAGCGGTGATTTCAATGTATGCTGCACTTCAAACCTCGTCCCAGTCCAATTCCATGCGGTGTCACCCCGCGTTGCCGGGAAGATAGGGATGTGACGTATGCGTAACAATTCAATCTTTGTAACGGCTTGAAACAATCGCCTCAACGCGTGCGCGGAAAATTGCCGCGTTGCGGCGCAAACGCTATCAACCCTTTGCCACAAATGAAAAAGACCGCCCCGTGGCGGTCTGTTCCAAACGTTTGCGTGATGCGCCGGACGGGCGGATCAGTTGGCCTGACGGCGCAGGAAAGCCGGAATTTCGATCCGCTCCTGATCAGGATCGGGCGCTTCCGTCGGGTTGCTGCGCGCTTGCTGGGCGTAACCCTGCGGTGCCTGACCGCGCACGGGCGGCTGCTGGCGCTGCGGTTGCGGCGCGGCGCGCTCCTGTCCCTCGGAGGCCTGTCCGGTCATGCGGTTGATCAGCGAGTTGATGCCGAAACGCGCGCGCTGCTCGGGCTCGTGTGCCTGCTGCGGGACCGGGCGGTGCTGGGCCGCCTGCGGTGCCGCCTTGCTCACGGCTTGCTGCAGACGCGCCATGGCTTCGGGCGACGGCGTGCCGGGCGCAGGTGCGCGGGGAGCGACGTAATTATGCGCGTCATCCTCGAATTCGTCCTGAACCGGCTGGAACTGCGCCACGCGGGGCTGATAGGCGGGGGGCGGCAGCGCGTCGTCATGCTGCGTGTTCTGGTCGTTGTAACGGTTGCGCTGCGCTGCGGGGGCAGGCTGCTGCTCTTCAAGATCCTCAAAGAATGTCGGCTCCGGCGCGCGTTGCTGCGCGGGGCGCTGCTGTGCGGGCTGATGCGTCTGAACAGGTGCCGGCGCTGCGGCCCGCGCTGGCGCGGGTTCCATTGCGGCAGCGGCAGGGCGCTGCTCTTCCGGCGCGCGATCCTCGGCCGTGACCGTCTGCGTCAGCGGCTGCGCCATACCACGGCGCGGACGCGGCACCTCGGTATTCACCTCGACCGCGTCGATGCCCGTGGCGACGACACTCACACGCATCATGCCCTCCATCTCGGAATCCATCGTCGAGCCGACGATGATATTCGCATCGGCATCCACTTCCTCGCGGATACGGTTGGCGGCCTCATCAAGCTCGAACAGCGTCAAATCGTGACCGCCGGTGATGTTGATCAGCACGCCCTTGGCACCGCGCAGGCTGATTTCGTCCAGCAGCGGGTTGGCGATTGCCTTTTCGGCGGCTTGGATCGCGCGATCCTCGCCCGATGCCTCGCCTGTACCCATCATTGCCTTGCCCATCTCGTCCATGACAGCGCGGACATCGGCGAAGTCGAGGTTGATCAGGCCCGGACGCACCATCAGATCGGTCACACCCTTGACGCCCTGATAGAGCACATCGTCGGCCATCGAGAAGGCTTCGGTAAATGTGGTTTTTTCGTTGGCCAGACGGAACAGGTTCTGGTTCGGAATGATGATCAGCGTATCGACCATCTTTTGCAGTGCCTCGACGCCTTCCTCGGCCTGACGCATCCGCTTGGCGCCCTCGAACTGGAACGGCTTGGTCACGACACCGACGGTCAGCACACCCAGCTCCCGCGCGGCCTGCGCGATGATCGGCGCGGCCCCGGTGCCGGTGCCGCCGCCCATTCCGGCGGTGATGAAGCACATATGCGCGCCAGCCAGATGATCAACGATCTGTTCGATGCTTTCCTCGGCGGCTGCGGCACCGACAGAGGCGCGCGCGCCGGCACCCAGACCTTCCGTGACCTTGACGCCAAGCTGGATCCGGTTCGGCGCATTGCTTTGCTGCAGTGCCTGCGCGTCGGTATTGGCCACGACGAACTCGACCCCGGTCAGCTTTTTCTCGATCATGTTATTGACCGCGTTGCCGCCTGCGCCGCCTACACCGAAAACGGTGATACGTGGCTTGAGCTCTTCCTGTCCGGGCATCGAAAGGTTCAATGTCATGATCTATCCGCCTGAGTTTTAGCCCGTATTCACGAGCGTTTTTGTGCCTATTCCAGTTCGATGTTAACCCGTACCGCTGGGATCGTCACCAAGAAAACGCGAATTCACCACTAAATATGGCAAATTTGAGCCGCTGTCACGCGGGATTTCGCCGATGACGCCAGATATAGCGGTTACCAGTTGTCCTTGAACCATTTCACAGCCCTCTTGAGCGACCTTGCGGGATAGCGATCCACGGGAATTTCGAAATCCCACCACTCGTCCTGCGGATGCGCCGCGAACAGGCACAGCCCCACGGCGCTGGCAAAACTCGGCCCCGTCACGGATTGCGGCAAACCGTGGACGCGCAGCGGACGGCCCAACCTGACCTGATGGCCAAGGATGCGGCTCGCCAGCCCGTCAAGGCCCGGAATCTGGCTTGCCCCGCCGGTCAGCACGATCTGCTGGCTTGGCAGATGGTCGAATCCTGCCGCATCCAGACGGGCGCGCACCTCTTCGAGTATCTCCTCCACGCGCGGGCGCATGATCCCGATCAACTCGGCGCGACTGACCGTGCGGCGGTCATGTTCCCAGTCTCCGGTGTCGCCGCCAATCTCGATCATCTCGCGGTCGTCCATGCCGGTTGCCACAACGCCGCCGTAAAAAGTCTTGATCCGCTCGGCCGTCGCTGTCGACACGCCCAGCCCCATCGAGATGTCGCCGGTCACGTGATCGCCGCCCATCCGCACGGAATCGGCGAAGATCATGTGCTTTTTCATGAAGATCGAAATGCCGGTCGCGCCGCCGCCCATGTCGATACAGGCCGCACCCAGTTCCTGCTCGTCCTCGACCAGTGCGGAAATGCCCGACACGTAGGAGGAGGAGGCAACGCCCGCCAGTTCCAGATCGCAGCGTTTGACGCAATGTGCGAGGTTCTGGATCGCGGCACCGTCCACCGTCAGCATATGCATGTCCGTCGCCAGCCGCATACCCATCTGGCCGCGCGGATCGCTGAGGCCGGAGCGGTGATCGAGCGCGAAGTTCACGGGCTGGGCATGCAAGACCTCGCGGCCATCGCCGTAATCGGGCAGATCGCGGGCGCTGAGCACGCGGCTCACGTCCTGCTCGGTCACAACATGGCCTTCCAGATCAATCGCGCCCGCCAGCCCGTAGCTGCGCGGATCGGCCCCCGCGAAACAGGCGATCACGTGATCGACACGGATATTCGCCATTTTCTGTGCCGCCTGCACCGCCGTGCGGATGGCGCGCTCGGTCTCCTGCATCGCGTCGATCTCGCCAAAGCGCACCCCGCGCGAGCGCGTGGTCGCGGCCCCGATCACCCGGAAGCCCGCCTGCCCCGCCATCGGCCCCACGCCGTCGGTCTCCGGTCCGCGATCAGCGCCGTCGAAGCGCAGCACCAGACAGGCGATCTTTGAACTGCCGACATCCAGAATGGCCACAACACCACGTTGCATGGCGGCACGGCGCATGTTCCGCATGGCGCGCTGGCTGTCATAAAGCTCGATCATCGTCCTGCTATCCCTGCGTTTGTTTTTTGTAATTCGTGCCACTGTTCGACAGCGGTCGGGTTCATCCGGATCGTCGGTCTTGCGGCAAGGCGCATGTCCACCGTGGACAGGTCCCGCTCCAGCATCTCATGCACCTGCCCCAGCGCGATCACCCGCTCCAGCGCCTGCACGGGGGCCTCTTCGGGCAGAAGGATGCGCTGGTCACGGTCGAGCACCACATCCCAGCGCCGCTCGCCCATCCGCACCAGACCGCGCATCCGCGCACCCAGCGGACCAGCCGCGCGCACCAGATCCAGCGCCTCGCCCACATGATTGTCGGCCCCCTCGCCCGCGATCAGCGGCAGGGTCGCGAAATCCTCGCGGGTGGTGGCCGGGCCAGTGATGAATCCGTCCGCGTCCAGCACCTCAAGCCCCTCGGTGCTGCGCCACAGCACCGCCGGTATCCGCTCGGTCACATCGATCTGCAAAATCCCGCCCGAGCGCACCCGGACCCGCGCCTCGGCCACGGCGGGCATCTCGCGGATCGTGAGAAGGATGGTCTCGAGATCCAGATCGAAACTGCTCACCGGAAAGGCAAGCTGCACCGTCTTGCGGATATCCTCGGCAACCGTGCTGCTCGCACCATCGATCGCCATCAGGTTGACCATGAATTCGGGCCGCGTCTGGAACTGCTCCTGCAGGTCGGTCACGGTCGAGACCAGAGCCTCGCGCCGCGTGTCATCGGCCAGATAGGCGGTGGCGCTGCCGAAGACGATGGCGAACGGCAGGCCGATCCGCAGCAGATTGCGGAAAAGCGGCGTCAACATCAGCCGCTGCATCCGGTAGGACCAGCGCGACGGTGCCGGATCGAGACGTGCGCCTACCTGTTGCATGAGGCATCCTCCACCATCCAGGCGCAGAACTGCCCGAAGCTGAGGCCGGCCAGACCGGCATGTTCGGGCGACAGCGATGTCGGCGTCATGCCCGGCTGGGTATTGGTCTCCAGCAGCACCAGACCGTTCAGCCCGCGCGCATCGTCCCAGCGGAAATCGGTGCGCGTCACGCCGCGGCAGCCCAAGGCGCGATGCGCGCGCAGGGCGTAATCCAGACAGGCGTCATTGATCGCGGCAGGCAGGTCGGCAGGGCAGACATGCCGCGAGCCGCCGGGCTTGTATTTGGCATCGTAATCATACCAGCCGTCGGTGATGATCTCGGTCACGCCAAGCGCGCGGTCTCCCATCACGGTGACGGTCAGTTCGCGCCCCGGCGCATAGGCCTCGACCATCAGCACATCGGGCAGATCCGCAGGCAGCTGCGGCGCATCCATGCCCTCGCGCACGATCACCACCCCGACAGAGGAGCCTTCGTCATAAGGTTTGACCACATAGGGCGGGCTCAGCACATGGGCCGCCGCAATCTCGGACTGCCTCGCCAGCACACTAGGCACAACCGGCAGACCTTCGGCGCGGTAGATATCCTTGGTGCGTTGCTTGTCCATCGCAAGGGCCGAGGCCAGAACGCCCGAATGCGTATAGGGCAGACGCAGCCATTCCAGCAGCCCCTGCACACAGCCATCCTCGCCCCAGCGGCCATGCAGGGCGTTGAAGACAACAACGGGCGCGATTTCGGTCAGACGTGCTGGCAGGTCAGGCCCCGCGTCCAGCGCAATGACCTCGAATCCCTCATCCCTCAATGCTGCGGCGCATTCCTGACCTGACGACAGCGACACCTCCCGTTCCGCCGAAGGGCCGCCCATCAATACCGCAACTCTGGGGGTTGTCCTGCCCGACATACCCAATTCGTGCCTCAGTTCCCGGGCCTTGAATGACCCTCATGTTTGATAGTGCCTGTTAACCGCAATCCGGGGCCGTTTCTCCGACCCTCATGATTTCCCACTGTAGCGTGATCCCGGTTGAATCGTAAACCTTTTTTCGCACCTTCTCGCCAAGGTTTTCCAGATCGGCGGCAGTGGCACCGCCTGCGTTGATCATAAAGTTGGCATGCATCTCGCTCATCTGCGCGCCGCCCAGCTTTGCGCCGCGCAGGCCCGCATCCTCGATCAGTTTCCACGCCTTCAGATCGTGCACGTCATCGGCGCGTCCGGTGCTGGAAAAGCCTGCAGGGTTACGGAACGTGCTGCCTGCGCTGCGGTCTTTGGTGGGTTGGGTTGCATTGCGCTTGGCAAGCTGCGCCTCCATCTGCGCGGCCAGTTTCGCAGCGTCGCCGCGCGGTGCCTGAAACGTGGCCGAGACCAGCACCCAGCCCTCGGGCAGGCTGCTGTGGCGATAGGCGAATTCCAGCGCATCGCGCGCCAGCGTGACATGACGGCCCTCGCGGGACACCGCATCCACGCTGACCAGTACATCGGCCACGTAACTGCCGTAGCAGCCCGCGTTCATCCGTACCGCGCCGCCGATACTGCCCGGAATGGTGCGCAGGAAGGTCAGGTCCAGCCCCGCCTCCGCCGCGCGCCGCGCCACATGCGCGTCAAGTGCGGCAGCCCCTGCGGTCACGCGGTCGCCATCGACCGTGATCGCGTTGAACCCCCGCCCCAGCCGGATCACGACCGCGCGCAGGCCGCCGTCGCGCACGATCAGGTTGCTGCCGACACCCATCGGGAACACGGGCACATCCGTATCCAGCGCCGCCAGAAACGCCGCCAGATCATCCGCATCCGCAGGTTGATAAATCCAGTCCGCAGGCCCGCCCACCCGCAACCATGTCAGCGCGGATAGTGGCTTGTCGGCTGTCAGCGTTCCGCGCAGCCCCTCGATCCGGTCCGGTTGCGGCATCTCATTTCTCCAGTTTCTGGCGCATCCAGCGGCCCAGATACAGCACCGGCCAGCGCAACATGCTCATCCCTGCCAGCATCACCAGAAGCCCGATGACGGGGCCGTTTTCATAAGTCACATAGCCCAGAAGGGGAATACCCAGAAGGATCAGCACATACGCGCGCCGCCAATGGTTATCACCCGAGGGAAGGATCGCGGCAACATTTGCCGCAAGCGCCCAGAGACAGGCAAGGATCAAGGATGTGCTCACGCGCCCCGCCTCCCCTGCTTCTTCTTGCTCCAAATATCCAAGAGCCTCCCGCGCCGCACCGCATGACCTATGCGGGGGCAGCACACCGGATCAGCCCTGCATCCGGGCAGGCAGGTTGTTCGCCCATGTGCTGATCGTGCCGGCACCCAGACAGACCACCATATCGCCCGGCCCCGTCTGCTCGCGCACCAGACGCAGCAAATCGTCCTCGTCCGTGACCGCGCGCGCGTGGCGATGGCCGTGCCGGATCAGACCGGCCACCAGATCGTCGCGGCTGGCACCGTCCAGCGGGGCCTCGCCTGCGGCATAGACTTCCGAGATGGCGACCACATCGGCCTCGTTGAAACAGCCGCAGAAATCCTCGAACAGACTGGCAAGCCGCGAGTAGCGGTGCGGCTGGTGCACCGCGATGACGCGGCCCTCCGTTGCCTGACGCGCCGCTTTCAGCACGGCGGCGATTTCCACAGGGTGATGGCCATAATCGTCGATGATGGTGACGCCGTTCACCTCGCCGACCTTGGTAAACCGCCGGTTGACGCCGCCAAAGGCCGCCAGCGCGCCGCGGATCTCCTCGGCTTTCATGCCCAGATGCCGCGCCACCGCCACCGCCGCCAAAGCGTTGGAGACGTTGTGATCGCCCGGCATCGGCAGCGAGCAATCCGCGATCACGATATCCTCGGTCTGCAATGCGATGTCGAAATACGCCACCCCGCCTTCGTAGCGCAGGTTCAGCGCGCGCACATCGGCCTGCGCGTTGAACCCGTAGGTGATGATGCGCCGGTCGGTGATGCGCCCCACAAGGCTGCGGACCTCGGGGTGATCGGTGCAGCACACGGCCACGCCGTAGAAGGGGATATTCGACACGAAATCGACAAAGCCCTGTTTAAGCTGCTCGAAATCGCCCCAATGCTCCATATGTTCGGGGTCGATATTGGTCACGATCGCGATTGTGGCGGGCAGGCGGTTGAAGGTGCCGTCACTCTCGTCGGCCTCCACCACCATCCATTCGCCCTGCCCCATTCGCGCGTTCGAGCCGTAAGCGTGGATGATCCCGCCGTTCACCACCGTCGGGTCCACCCCGCCCGCTACCAGTACCTCGGCCACCATTGTCGTGGTCGTGGTCTTGCCATGGGTGCCGGCCACGGCGATGTTGGATTTCAGCCGCATCAGCTCGGCCAGCATCTCGGCGCGGCGCACGACCGGCAGGCCCAGACGGCGCGCCTCGTCCAGTTCCGGATTGCCCGGTTTGATCGCGCTGGAGATCACGACAACCTGCGCGCCGGTCAGGTTCTCGGCTGCCTGCCCCTCGAACACGGTGGCCCCCAGCCCAGCCAGACGGTCGGTGATTTTGGTCGTCTTCTGATCGGACCCCTGCACGGTATAGCCGTGGTTCAACAAGACCTCGGCGATGCCGGACATGCCGATGCCGCCGATGCCGACGAAATGGATGGGGCCGACATCGCCGGGGAGTTTGGTGGCCGCGTTCATCTTCTGCCTTTCGGGGTATTTCGTGTTCTGGTGCGCCCGCTTTCCGCCAGTGTCTCGACCATATCCGCCAGCGTTTGCGCGGCATCGGGTCGTCCCACCGTCAGGGCCGCACGGGCCATATCCTCGGCCCCTTGCGGATTGTCCAGCACCAGCATGATCTGTTCGGCCAGCGCCTGCGCGTTCAGCCTGCGTTCGGGGATCAGGATCGCCGCCCCCGCATCGACCAGCGCGCGCGCATTGGCGCTTTGATGGTCGGCGGTCGCCGCCGCAAAGGGGACAAGGATCGACGGGCGCCCGATCACGCTGAGATCGGCGACGGAGGAGGCACCGGCGCGGCTGATGACAAGCTGCGCCTCGCTCATCCGGCGCGGCACATCGCGAAAGAAAGGCTGCACATCCGCGTCGATGCCGTGTGCTGCGTAAAAGGCGGTGACGCGCTCGGCATCCTCGGCGCGGGCCTGATGGCTGACACGGATGTTGCGGCGCGCCGCGTCCCGCATCAGCGCCACCGCTTCGGGCACCACATCCGACAGGATGCGCGCGCCTTGCGAGCCGCCCATCACGAGTATCGACATCGGATAGTCGCCGGGCGCGATATAGCCCGCACCCGCACGGTCCAGCACGGCGGCGCGCACCGGATTGCCGACATCCACCCCCGCCACGCCTTCGGGCAGATCGGTGGGCCATGTGCCGCAGGCGACGCTGTCCACGCGCGGCGCGAACAGCTTGTTGACGCGGCCCAGCACGCCGTTTTGTTCGTGGATCATCCGCGGCAGACGCAGCAATGTCGCCGCCGCCATCGCCGGAATCGCCGGATAGCCGCCAAAGCCCACCACAGCGGCAGGCCGGTCGCCGCGCATCCGCCACAGCGCACCCAGCACGCCGCCCAGAATGCGGAACGGCACCAGTACGCGTGCCAGCATGCCGCCACGCGCGAAAGTGGCGCTGGCGATCTGCTCGATCTCGACCGAATGGGGAAAGCCGCCCGTATAGCGCGCGCCGCGCGCATCGGTGCTCAGTTTCACGCGCCAACCGCGCCGCAGCATCACCTCGGCAAGCGCCTGCGCGGGGAACATATGCCCCCCCGTTCCGCCCGCGGCGATGACAAGGAGCGGCGCGTCGACGTTCATCTGACCCGCCCCCTCAGGATATCTCCGATCTCGCCCTGCGGCCTTGTCCGGGTAAAGGCCAGCAACATGCCGATGGCGATGCCACCCGCGATCAGCGAGGAGCCGCCATAGCTGACGAACGGCAGCGTCATGCCCTTGGCGGGCAGCAGCCGCACGGCCACGCCCATGTTGATCAGCGCCTGCACGCCGAACATGCAGGCCATGCCGGTGCCGGCCAGCCGGATGAACGGATCACGCTCGCGCATCAGCCGCATCAGCGAGCGGACCACCACGATGGCGTAAAGCGCGATGATGCACAGCACCAGCACCAGCCCGTATTCCTCGGCCGCGACCGCGATGATGAAATCGGTATGCGCATCGGGAAGCGACCATTTCACCTCGCCGCCACCCACGCCGACGCCGAAAAAGCCGCCCTCCTGAATGGCGTTGGTGGCATAGCCAAGCTGGGTGCGCGGATCGACATCGGGGGTGAGAAAGCCGTCGATGCGGCGCGCGAAATGCTCGGAATTGTTATAGGCGAACGAGCCGCCCAGCACGACAAGCCCGGCAATCGCCACCAAGAGCACGATCGGCGCGCCGGCCACGAAATACATCACGCCCCAGCCGAACAGCACCAGCGCGGCCTGTCCGAAATCGGGCTGCACGGCCAGCAAAAGCACGATGATCACCGCAAGGATCAGCGACCAAAGCCGCCCCGGCGGGCCGTTGATCTCCTGTCCGGCGGCCAGCATCCATGCGGCCACGACGATGAAACCGGGCTTGAGGAATTCCGACGGCTGCACAGAGGCAAAGCCCAGCGAGTACCAGCGCATCGCACCCTTGCCGAAATCGGTGCCGAAAAATGGCAGGCCCATCAGCGCAATAAGCGCCCCGACAAAGCCCACAACCGCGAGACGGCGCACCAGAATCGGGCTCATCATCGAGGTCAGGAACATCGCGATCAGGGCCAGACCGCCGAACATGGCCTGACGCTCGACGTAATAGAAGGGAGGAAGGCCTGTTTTCGAGGCCAGCGGCGGCGAGGCGGCAAAGCCCAGCAGCAATCCGATCCCGAACAGGATCAGGATGCACGACATCGACCAACTGTCGATGGTACGCCACCATTTGGGAAGAACGGGCTCTGCGTTCCTGACAGGAACCGAGCCATAGACCATCTCTGTCATGGATTAACCGCCGTACACTGCCTCGAAGAACGTCCCTTTGCGGGATCTGTGTCAAAGTGTAGCGCGAAAATATCCGCAATGGAAGCTTTAACGCTTCTTAATCCCCTTGCCTTGGGGTCCAATTCACGGCACCTCGCCCTCCATGCAAGTTGACACATTGATCCTTGGTGCCGGAGCCGCAGGGCTGATGGCCGCTGCCCATTCAGGGGGCCGTGTGCTTGTCGTCGATCACGCACGCGCGCCTGGCGAGAAAATCCGCATTTCCGGCGGCGGGCGCTGCAACTTTACCAACATGCATACCAGTGCCGCCAACTTCATCAGCCGCAACCCGCATTTCTGCAAATCCGCGCTGAAACGCTATACCCAGTGGGATTTTCTCGACCTCGTGGCGCGCCACGGCATCGCGTGGCATGAAAAGACGCTGGGACAGTTGTTTTGCGACGGCTCCGCCAAAGAGATCGTGGCGATGCTTCTGGCCGAGATGAAGGCCGTGGGCGCAGATCTGTGGCTGCAAACCAAGGTTGAGGCCGTCACGCGGGACGGCGCGGGCTTTGCCGTGACGCTGGAGCGGGAGGGGCGGCAGATTGTGGTGCAGGCGGCCAATCTGATCGTGGCCACGGGCGGTAAATCCATCCCCAAGATGGGCGCGACGGGTCTGGCCTATGATATCGCGCGCCAGTTCGGCCATGCGCTCACCGAGACGCGCCCTGCGCTTGTGCCGCTCACCTTCCAGCCGGAGCGTTTCGCGCCCCTTGCCGGCGTGGCCCTTCCGGTCCATGCGGGTTGCGATGACACGCGTTTTGCCGAAGCGATGCTGTTCACCCATCGCGGGTTGTCCGGCCCCGCGATCCTGCAAATCTCCAGCTACTGGGCCGAGGGCGACCGGATCAGCATCAACCTGATGCCGGAGGCCGATCCCTACGCGGTGCTGCGGGCGCAGCGGCAGGACAGCGGGCGGCGGCAGGTGGGCACGGTTCTGGCGCAGTTGCTGCCCGCACGTCTGGCGGACCATCTGACGAAGGATTGGGGGCTGACGGGCAATCTGGCCGATCAGAGCGATACCAAGCTCAAGGCGCTGGCAGACAAATTGACCGGATGGGAGCTGACGCCCACCGGATCAGAGGGCTACCGCACCGCCGAGGTGACCCTTGGCGGTGTCGAGACGGACGGGCTGTCCTCGCAATCCATGATGTCCAAGACCGTGCCGGGGCTTTATTTTATTGGTGAGGCCGTGGATGTGACCGGCTGGCTGGGCGGCTACAACTTCCAATGGGCCTGGTCGAGCGGCGTGGCCGCAGGCCGCGATATCGCGGCGCGGAGGTAAAGCCGCGCGGTCGCCGTCACGCGGGGTGGCGAAATAACATTCGTGTGGCGCACTTTATCCCCGCCCAGCCCTCCAACCTTAGCTGATGCCACAAGGGTAGCAAAATCGCCGCCCCGGGGGGCGTGACGGCGATCGCGCGGCGGCCTGCGGCCTTGATTCCGCGCGAAGACGCACAGACTCTAACCCTTCAGGCCCGCCATGACCTGTGCTGCGAAATCCTCGCCGCGTTGCTCGAAATTGTCGTATTGGTCAAAACTCGCCGCAGCGGGGGCCAGCAGGACCACATCGCCCGCCTCGGCCTCCGCCATGGCACGGGCGACGGCGACCTCCATTGTGGTGCAGACTTCCGCCTCCACCTCGGGCAGTTGCAGCGCAAAACCTGCCGCCTCGCGTCCGATCACATAGGCTTTGACCACCGATCCCAATGAGGCGCGCAAGCCGTCCAGCCCGCCCTCCTTCTCCAGCCCGCCGCAGATCCAGCGGACCTTGTCGAACGCCGCCAGCGCCTTGGCGGCGCTGTCCACATTGGTGGCTTTGGAATCGTTGACGTAGCGCACGCCGCCCGCCTCCGCGATGGTCTGGCTGCGGTGCGGCAGGCCGGGATAGCTCGCCAGTGCCGCTTCGATCACGCGCGGCGCAAGGCCCAGCGTGCGGCAGGCGGCATAGGCGGCACAGGCATTCTGGTGGTTATGCGACCCCGGCAGGCCTGTCATCGGGCGCAGGTCAATCGCCGTCACCTGCTTGCCCTTGCGCCATTCCGCCAGAAATCCCTTGCGCGCAAAGACATGCCAGCCCGGCCCGGTCAGTTTCTGCGCCACCGAGATACGGATCACGCGGTCATCGCTGCGGCCCTCGGCCATCTGGTTGGCAAGATACAGGCCCTCGTCCTCATCCACGCCGATTACGGCGCGGTCCGGCCCGCCTTCGGCGAACAAGCGGCGCTTGGCCGCGAAATAACCGCCCATGCCGCCGTGACGGTCCAGATGGTCGGGGCTGAGGTTGGTAAACACCGCCACATCGGGCGTCAGGGCGCGGGCCAGATCGGTCTGGTAGCTGCTGAGTTCCAGCACCACCACGCCGCCATCGCCCGGCGGGTCGATATCCAGCACGCCGCGCCCGATATTGCCTGCAAGCTGCGCCTCGCGGTCAACATGTTCAAGGATGTGATGGATCAGCGCCGACGTGGTGGATTTGCCGTTCGATCCGGTCACGGCGATGACGCGCGGGGCGGTGTCGAAATCGCTCCATTCTTCCAATGCCAGCGAGCGGAAGAACAGACCGATATCATTGTCCACAGGCACCCCCGCCTGCATCGCGGCACGGATCACGCGGTTTGGTGCGGGATAGAGATGCGGGATACCGGGGCTGACGATGAGGCTGGCGATATCGTCGAACGCGCCGGCCCGCGTGAGATCACGGATCTCGAAACCCTCGGCCTGTGCCTTGTCGCGGGCATCCGCGTTGTCGTCCCAGCAAACGGGCGTGGCCCCGCCCGCCTCCAGGCTGCGCGCCGTGGTCAGACCGGAGCGGCCCAGCCCCAACACAGCCAGCGTTTGCCCTTCAAAGCCCCGCACCGGAATCATCTGTCATCCCCCTGATCAGTTGCGCCAGACCATGCGATGCAGCCCACAGGACCGCAAGGGCAGGCGAAAGACCGCTTGGCGCAATCCGAAGGGCAATTGCTGTTGGCATCTTCGGGATGCCTCCCTATCTCTTATGTTATGGAAAATCTGAAACACATCGCCCGCCTCTCCGCCGCAGCCCTTTTTCTGAGCATGGCCCCCCTTCACGCCGAAGAACCGGATATAAGCTGGATTCCGGAAGAAATCGAGATGCCGGAAGATATGGAGATCGTGACAGACCGCAGGATCGGCTCGGCGATCCGCGTATTCACCTTCACCACGGCAGAGGACACCGACGAACTGGCGGACCGCTGGCGCGAGGCGCTGACGACCGGCCCCTATCAGGTGAAGCCCGCCGCCGAAGGCATGGACCAGCGCCTGATCGAGTTTACGGGTCAGCGCATCCAGAACGGCCAGATCGCCTTCATGCGCGGTGCCGAGGGCACCGATACAACGGTGACTTTCGACGCGTCTTTGGTTGATTGATCGCGCGCTGTACTTTTGAACAAAAGAAAATGGCAGACCGCAAGGTCTGCCATTTTTTTGTCGGAACGGCTTAAACCCGTTTACCGCACTTTCAGCGTCGCCAGTCCGATCATCGCAAGGATCAGCGAGATGATCCAGAAACGGATCACGATGGTGGATTCCGCCCAGCCCTTTTTCTCGTAATGGTGATGGATCGGGGCCATCAGGAAAACGCGCTTTCCGGTGCGTTTGAAGTAGAGGACCTGAATGATCACGCTCAAGGCCTCGACCACGAACAACCCGCCGACGATGGCCAGCACAAGCTCGTGCTTGGTGGAGACGGCGATGGCGCCCAGCGCGCCGCCCAGTGCCAGCGAGCCTGTGTCGCCCATGAACACCGCCGCAGGTGGCGCATTATACCACAAAAAGCCCAAGCCCCCGCCGATCAGACCGGCCACGAAGACCAGTATCTCGCCGGTGCCCGGCACGTAATGCACATCCAGATACTCGGTGAAATCGACGCGCCCCACCGCATAGGCGATCACACCCAGCGTGCCGGAGGCGATCATCACCGGCATGATCGCCAACCCGTCCAGACCGTCCGTCAGGTTCACCGCATTGGCGGAGCCGACGATGACGACCATCGCAAACGGCACGAACAGATAGCCCAGATTCAGCAGCGCCTCTTTGAAGACCGGAAAGGCCAGCTTGTTGGTCAGCGCCTCGGGGTGGTATTGCGCGGCCCAATAGGCGGCGATCGCCGCGACCAGAAGGCCCAGCCCGAAGCGCAGCTTGCCCGGCACGCCCTTGGTGTTCTGCTTGGAGACCTTGGCGTAATCATCGGCGAAACCGATACAGGCAAAGGATACCGTCACGAAAAGAACGATCCAGACAAAGGGATTGTCCAGCCGCGCCCAGAGCAAGGTGGATGTCAGCAAGGCCCCTACGATCAGCAGCCCGCCCATCGTCGGCGTGCCTGCCTTGACGAAATGCCCCGCCGGGCCGTCATCGCGGATCGGCTGGCCCTTGCCCTGACGGCGGCGCAACACGTTGATCAGGGGCCGCCCGAAAATGAAGCCGAAGACCAGAGCCGTGAGAAAGGCCGCCCCCGCCCGGAAGGTGATATAGCGGAACAGATTGAAGAAATCCCCGCCATCGGAAAGCGCGGTGAGCCAATACAGCATTACTCTGTCCCTTTGTCTGATTGCGGCGCGGGATGGCCCAGTTTGCGTAGCGCGTCAACCACCAGACTGACCTTGCTGCCCTTGGAGCCCCTGTCTCTTATACACATCTGACGCTGCCGACGATATGC
>JAGXGW010000033.1 GCA_024636555.1 Paracoccaceae bacterium
AGATGTTCGACCGTCATGTCGGGCAGCGCGGTCGCGACCGCGAAACTGGGCAGATCCTGATCGGGAAGCGAGCCCGCGCCGGCATAGGCTACGCTCGCGCTCACCTCGACCTCTTCCATCCCGATATCGCGAAGCATCTGCGCAAGCCTGTGCGCCCGATCCTCGACCTCGCCCACCTGGGCCGACAACATTGCCAGCACGGGAATGTCGCGCACCGGGTCAAACGGCGCACGGTAGAGGCGCAGGGTCGCCCCAAGAGCCGCCAGCGAGAGTTTATCGATGCGCACGGCCCGCATGAGCGGATGCGCCTTGAGTTTCGCAACGATATCGTGCCGCCCCGCGATGATGCCCGCCTGCGGTCCACCCAACAGCTTGTCGCCCGAAAACATTACCAGATCGACGCCAGTTTTCAGGATCTCGCGCACCACCGGCTCGTCGGGAAGCCCGTAGGGCGACAGGTCGATGAGCACGCCGCTGCCCAAATCTTCCATCACGATCACGCGGTGCTCCTGCGCAAGCTTCACCAGGTCGCGGCGGTCTGGCGCGGCGGTGAAGCCCACAATCCGGAAATTGCTGGTGTGGCTTTTCAGAAGGACGGCGGTGCTCTCGTCAATCGCGGCTGCGTAATCGCCGATGCGGGTTTTATTGGTGGCCCCGACCTCGCGCAAAACTGCCCCGCTCTGCGCGATCACGTCGGGCAGGCGGAACGAGCCTCCGATCTCGATCAGTTCCCCGCGCGAGGCGACCACGCTGCGGCCCTGTGCGGTCGCCATCAGGCTCAGCAGGATCGCCGCCGCGCAATTGTTCACGACCACCGCCGCTTCCGCCCCTGTCAGCTCACAGATCAGACGCTCCACATGGGCATGTCGCGAGCCGCGCTTTCCGGTTTCCAGATCCAGTTCCAGATTTGAGGGGGCCGCCGCCGCCTGCATCGCCTGTACAGCCTGAGGGGCGAGCAGCGCGCGGCCCAGATTGGTGTGGATGATTATGCCCGTGGCATTGATGACGGGAACGAGGGTGGGCGCACGGCCCGCCTCGATCCTTTCGGCAACACCCGCCGCGAAATCGGCGCTGGCAAAATCCGGCAGGGCGGGCGCATCACCCCCCCGAAATGCCGCCCGCAACTCCCCGACGATCCCGCGAAGCACCTCGACCACCTCGCCATGGCTGTAGCGCGTCACCAGACCGGCGATCGTGGGCCTGCCCAGTAGCATTTGTATCTGCGGCAGATCTTTGAGGGTTGGGGACACTTCGATGCACCTCAGCGGATCAATGGAGCCGGGCAGGGCGGCCCGCCGTCAAATAGCCTTGTTGCAAGAAGCGCCACTCGGCTGACATGGGTCACGGCTTATTCTCGTGAAGATGCTATAAATGCTGCACAAGTTCAACGCTGATCGCCGTGACAAAATCCCGAAGCAAAAGTAGCGGGTAACCAACTGGTCTGACTACAACGAGGGTCTGTGGCGGCGCGCCGCCTGCCTATCGGGCGAACGGCAAATGCGCGCACGAAACCGTCACCTTGCGCGTTGCTGCCAAAGTACGCGCGACGCGGGAACATGCCACGGGACTGCTGGTTTACATTCCGCACCCAACAGAGGAGCGGAACATGCAGGTTCAGGACATCATCACGGGCAATCCCGTCTGCTGCGGCGGGAACACCACCATCGAGGAGGTCGCGAAGCTGATGGCCGAACGCTCCATCGATGCGCTGCCGGTGCTCAACGACGTCGGCGCGCAGATGGGCATCGTGGCGGATCGCCGCAAGCTGCTCCGCCCTTAATTCCGGTCTCGGCGGCGTTGGCCAGACCCATCGTCCATGCCGGAGGAGGTTCTTACAGTATCGGCGCGGCCGCAGCACAGGGAGAGAGAGATATGATGGACGGCGGAATGATGTTCGGCATCGGGATCCCGGGTCCTGATCCTTGTGCTGGTGATCCTCGCGATCGTGGCGCTGGTGAAATATCTGCGCAAACAGGTGAGGAATGACACAGACACCGGATAAACCAGTCGTCCTCGTCACCGGCTCCAGCGGCTACCTTGGCGCAGCGATCGTCCAACGCCTGCACCAGAGTTACCGCGTTGTCGGGCTTGACCGCCATTCGCCACCACACCCGCCGCACCAGGCGGAATGTATCTGTTTCGATATCACCGATCAGGAAAGCGTGGACAAAGCTCTGGCGAGGGTGCGGCTTGCCTATGGTGACCGCATTGCCGCGTGTATTCATCTCGCTGCCTATTTCGACCTGACGGGAGAGGACAGCCCGGCTTACGACGCGGTGACGACGGAGGGGACCAGGCGGCTCCTGAAGGGATTGCAGGCGTTTGAATTGGAGCAGTTCGTCTTTGCCTCGACCATGCTGGCTCATGCGCCGACTGTCCCCGAACAGCCGATCGGCGAGGACGCGCCCCTTGACGCGAAGCTGCCCTACCGGGCCTCGAAGATTCGTACCGAGGCGATGCTGCGCGAGGAGCAGGGCGACGAGAAGATCGTCTTTATGCGCCCCGCAGGCATCTACGACGACGAGGGGAATTCAACTTTCCTTGCCCACCAGATCGCCCGCATCCATGAGAGGCGGTTCAGCGGCAAGGTCTATCCCGGCGACCTGTCGCGCGGACAGGCGTTCTTGCACCTGGAGGACCTACTGGAGGCCGTCGAGCGGATCGTGGATCGCCGGGCCGATCTACCCAACGTCTTCCCGGTGCTACTGGGCGAGACGGACCCGGTCCCCTTTGGCGAATTGCAGCGGCTGATCGGCCGGGAGTTGCACGGCGAGGATTGGGTAACGTGGAACATCCCGCCGAAGCTCGCCAAGGTCGGCGCATGGGCCGAGAACCGCATCTTCGGCGAGGACGCTTTCATCCGCGCATGGATGGTGGACATTTCTTCCGACCATTACGAACTGGATCTCTCGGCCGCGAAGGAACATCTGGACTGGCAGCCCCGGCACAGCCTGCGGGAGGATATGCCACGCATCCTGCGGAACCTGAAGGATGATCCATTCGTCTGGTATCAGAACAACGGCCTGAACGCGGCACGCGTCTCGGCGGCGAAGGTCGCGCGGGCCGACGCTGCGCAAGATGGTGACGAAAGCACCGCCGGTGAGGATGGCCCCGCCCGCAAGGATGACGGTCACAAGCGGATGATGCACTTCCAGATGCTCTGGGTGCATTGGCTGGTGGCCGCACTTGGCGTGTGGCTGGTCACCGCGCCTTCCGTTTTCGGAACCTTCGACCAATCCGAGTTCAGCGCAGCCGTGCAGCGCGTGACCGAGGACAGGGGCCTCTGGGACGCTGCCACGCGCAGTTGGCTGACCGCCTGGAACGACGTGTTTACCGGCATTGCGATCACCGTGCTCGCTTTGCTTTCTATGCGCCCCGGCAACGGCTGGGCGCAATGGGCGAACGCAAGCCTTGGCGTGTGGCTTCTCGCCGCGCCGCTGGTGTTCTGGACGCCGGACCCGGCCGTCTATGCCAACGACACGTTGATCGGCGCGCTGGTGATCGCGCTGACGATCCTGATCCCCATGATGCCCGGCATGGCGCCCGAGGGCAGCCGTGATCGCCTGGGCCGAGGTCGCGCGTCCGCTGCGTTTCCTGAATCTTGGCTTCGGACTGTGGCTCGTCATCGCGCCTTGGCTGCTGGGTGGCGGCACCGTCGCGGGAAGCCTCGTTGGCATCCTGGCCGGCTTTGCACTGATCGTCCTGAGCCTGCCTCGTGGTCGGCGTAGCGCGGAGCATTACGGCAGCTGGGACCGATACGTGGTCTGAAATCTCCGGCCATCTTTGCCCGCCGGATCGAGAGACGCGCAGAAGGCAATCGCCATTGCACGTGGTTGTGGTCGATGAAGACGACATCGACATCGACACGGACCCGGCGCCGGCGCGTATCCCGATTGTCGAGGATGATGCGAGTCTGGCGCTGGATCCGGCGTCCGGACTGAACGAGGCTGGCCAAGGGCATCGTCTGGCCCGCGCGCTGTTGGAAATCCGCTTTGGATCTTTTCCGGGAGCACGAGATCGACGGCGGCGCTCCTTGATACCCGTCTCGACAAATCCAGCTCAGATGCTGATGCAGAGCGGCGTCCCCTTTGCTTTTCTCAGCGGTCGTGATGCGAGCAGTCTGGGCTGTCCGCTTTCTGCCCGAACCGGCTTCACGACACTGTTGGGGAGCGTCAGTCCGCAGCGTCGATGTTGAGGCGGGCCTCGTCGAGTAGCGTGAGTACCCGCCGGGCATCACCGATCTCGCGAGCGGTGAGTAATGCCAGTTTCGAGAGGAATAGCTCGGACTTTGCAGGACCGACCGCATCTATATGTTCCGCCAGCGCGCCATACACGCGTTCGAGATCACTTGGGGTCATGGCGCTCAACTCCTGCGATGGCATGTGTCAGTCCAGACTTGATCGCTTCGGGGGTAGCCTCGAACCACCGCGCGGCAATGTGCAGATCGGGGCGCACAAGATAGGCGCTTGACGGGCCCGCCGAGAGGATTTTCGCCGCCTTCGATCCGGTGTCCAAGACGATAACGGCTACGTCTGGAAGGTCGATAGCCTTCGCCAGTGCTTGGTCGAAAACGATGAGCGAAAATGCATCCCCCAAGTGATCCGACAGATGAGCGTCACCGATCAGCGCATCAGGCAAGATTGCACCGGCGGGCGCTCCACCGGAAAATGAAGCGTCGTCCTCTACGACAATCGGGCTGTCTGCGTAGGTGTAGGGTGTCATTTGACGAGGGTTGGCCAGGTGTCCAGCGAACGGATGGCTGAGCGCAAGGTTCAGTGCGGCGTCGCGCATGACCTGCCAGCCCCGCGTCGGTGGCGTCATGAAGCGCGCAGATTTCGTGGCGTTGGCGAACACGTCCAATGTCGCGCCGCGGCGTTCGGGCGTGTAGCTGTCCAGCAGCGCTTCGCCCGCTTTGCCCTGCATGACCCATGCCAGTTTCCACGCGATGTTGTGAGCGTCTGCCAAGCCGTTGTTCAGCCCGCGCACGCCGAAGATCGGCACGATATGCGCGCTGTCGCCGATAAAGAAGATCCGCCCATCGCGGTAATCATCCAATGCGAGCGTATTGGCAGAATAGATGCTCCACCATTCCAGTTCCCATTCCCCGTCATAGCCGATCTCGGTCAATACTGCCGTGACGGATGCCCGCACCGTGCCCTCGTTCATCGCGTGGGCTTCATCCTCGCCATCAGCCAATTGGTAGTCGATCCGCCATATATTGTCGGGTTGCTTGTGAATCAGGATCGTTGCCCCGCGTCTGCAATCAGGATCGAACAGGGCGCGCCGGATGGTCGGGTAGTCGTGGGGCATCTGCACGTCAGCGATGACATAGCGCCCCTCGTAATTTTCCCCTTTCAGACGCAGCCCGCGCATCTTGCGTATCTGACTGCGCGCGCCATCGGCAGCAAGGACATAGGCCGCGTCAATCGTGTAACTGCCGTGGGGATCTTGCACCTTTAGCCGCACGCCTCCCGGTGTATCCTCAGCCGCCTCGACTGTGCTCTGCCACCTTGTCTCGATCAGAGGGTTCCGCTTGACAGCGTCCCAGAGGAACTGCTCGATGTACTGTTGTTGCAGGTTATACATCGGGCGGTATTTTTCTTGCGCACTGTCGGGCATCTCGAACTCAAGGATCTGGCTTCCTCGGTAGAAGCTCCGCCCGGTGGTCCAACCCAAGGCTTTCTCCAAGAACGGGGCGACCGCGCCGATCCGTTCAAAAATATACAAACTTGAGCGCGCGATGCAAATCGCCCGGCTTCCCTCGTTGAAGGTAGGTTTTGCGCCGAACATAACCGAGCGCACGCCTTCGCGCGCAAGTCCGAGGGCAGCCGTCATGCCGATGGGACCCGCGCCCACAATTGCGATGGGCGCGGGGTTCGATAGGGCGTCCCGGTCTGCGGGCGCATCGAAATGCGGGTAGGTGAAGTAGAGTGAATCTGTGTCACCGCGTCCTGCTGGCCTCATCGGGTTCTCCCAAATATTTCGCGTAACCTACTTGGCGCATCGCATATTGTCTCTCCCCCTTTGAACGGCGGCGACTGGTTCGCATTGGTCTGACTGCCCCCATTCGATGCCAACGCTATTTGCCCGACAACAGGCTGCGCGACGCAGCCTCGGGGATCGTGGCATTGGCCACATCATCCGGCAGTTCGGTGATCTCGTTGCCAAGGCCACCCTCTGCTGATGGGGCCTCTGCATCAGGTTCGGGCGGTGCGTTCGAGGAAGGGATGGGGATCGCCCCTGCGGCCGGGTTGACCAAACCTTTGGATCGCTCGTCCTGGTTCCAGGGCACCACGGGAACGCCCTGCGGGAAAATCACCTCTCTGGCTTCGTCCGGCATGGATATGCCGTTATCGATCAGAACCCGCATAATAAGACGCAAGGCCGAGGACTTCACCCTGTTCAGGGAGACCGTCTTTCCATCGATCCAGAAATGCGCCTTGAGCTTGATCGTGGAC
>JAGXGW010000034.1 GCA_024636555.1 Paracoccaceae bacterium
GCCCCCTGTTCGATCAGAACCTTGGCCGCATCCGCTTCCTTGGCAGGATCGAACCATGTGTAGGCCCAAATGATCTTGAACTCTACGTCAGGGTTGGCCTTGCGTGCATGAATGAACGCCGAATTGATGCCCCGGATCACTTCGGGAATCGGGTAGGAACCGATATAACCGACAATGTTGGATTTGGTCATCTTGCCCGCGATATGGCCCTGAATTGCGCGCCCTTCGTAGAAGCGCGCGGAATAGGTCGATACGTTGTCGGCGCGCTTGTAACCGGTCGCATGCTCGAACTTCACGTCCGGAAACTTCTGTGCGACCTCGACGGTCTGGTCCATGTAACCGAACGAGGTGGTAAAGATCAGGTCAGCGCCCTTCAGCGCCATATCCGTGATCACCCGCGTGGCATCAGGGCCTTCGGCGACGCTTTCGACAAATACCGTTTCGACCTGATCACCGAATTCTTCCTCGACCGCGAGACGGCCTTGATTGTGCTCATAGGTCCAGCCACCATCGCCTACGGGGCCGACAAAGACAAAGCCGACCTTGGTCTTGTCCTGTGCCATCGCAGTACCCGCCAGCGCAAGCGCCAGAGTGGCACCGGTCAGCAATTTCGTGAATTTCATGTCATCATCTCCCCAGAGTGGTTATTGGCCTCAGGACGAGGCATGGAAATTCCGGCCGAGTGAGCCGGGGGCCGCGGTTCTGTCCGCAGACAGGATCACCAGCACGACGATGGTGATCACGTAAGGCGACATTGCCAGATACTCCACGGGAATGGCAACGCCTACCGCCTGCAGATTCAGCTGAAGTTGGACCAACCCGCCGAAAAGATAGGCACCTATCAGCAGACGAAGGGGTTTCCAGCTGGCGAAAACCACCAGCGCGAGGGCGATCCAGCCCACCCCCGCCGTCATCCCCTCGGTCCATTGCGGCACTCGGATCAGGCTGATGTAGGCTCCGCCGAGCCCGGCGCACGCGCCGCCGAACATGATGGCGGCGGTACGGATGCGCACCACCTTGTATCCCAGCGCATGGGCGGCATCGTGATTTTCCCCCACTGCACGCAGGATCAGCCCGAGGCGGGTGAACCTAAGCACAACCCACACCGCGATCACAAGCGCCAGGGCGGCGTAAAGCATCAGATCATGGCTCAGAAGAACAGGACCGATGACAGGGATATCCGCCAGGGGGCCGAAATCCACATCTCCCAGCCGCGGCGGCTTTATCCCGACATAGCTTTGCCCCAACAGCGCCGACAGTCCCAGACCGAACAACGTCAGCGCAAGCCCGGACGCGACCTGATTGGCAAGCATCACCTGAGTCAGAAACGCAAACAGCAGGCTGATCACAGCCCCTCCGATTGCCGCTGCGGCAAACCCCGCAAGAGGTGATCCGGTTTCCACCGCGACGGCGAAACCACAGATCGCGCCGGCAATCATCATGCCCTCGACGCCCAGGTTCAGAACGCCGGTCCGCTCCACCACCAACTCGCCGATGGCCGCAAAAATCAACGGTGTGGCGGCAACGAGAAAGCCCGCGATGAACAGCACCGGATTGATTGCCGACAGATCCATCAAACGGCCTCCGTCCGACCAACGCGCAGCCGGAAATTGGTGAAAAGGTCGAACGCCAGCAGGAAGAACAGCAACATGCCCTGAAATACCTGAATTGCAGCGGCGGGAAGTCCGAGGTTGCTCGACGCGATGTCACCTCCGATATAGGTCAGCGCCATCAGCCCTCCCGCCAGCAGAATGCCCACCGGATGCAACCGGCCCAGAAACGCAACGATGATTGCCGTGAAACCGTACCCTACGTTGAAATCGATGGTGACCTGCCCGGCAGGCCCCGACACTTCGAAAAGCCCCGCCAATCCGGCCAACAACCCAGACGTACCGAGACAAAACAGAACCAGCCGCGCCGGATTCACGCCGGAAAACCGGGCCGCACGAGGCGCTTCGCCGGTGACCCGGATCGCAAACCCCAACCGGTGGCGTGACAGCAGCACGTAACCGAAGATGACCGCAACAAGTGCGGCGACCACCCCCCAGTGCATTCCCGAACCGGCGATGAGATCTGCATTAAAGGCACTCGGATATTGTTGCAGGTTCCGTGAACCGGGAAAGCCCATGCCTTCCGGGTTTCTCAGCAACCCCAATGACATCGAGGCCAGAAACTGTTCCGCCACATAGACCAGCATCAGGCTGACCAAAATCTCGTTGGTCCCGAATCGCACCTTGAGAAGCGCTGGGATCATCGCCCAGAACCATCCGCCCGCCGCGCCAGCGATCACCATCAGCGGAAACACATACCATGTCTCGGCAGGGTAAAGGGCCAGCCCGACGCCTGCGCCGAAAAGCGCACCCATGATATATTGCCCTTCAGCCCCGATGTTCCAGATGCCGGCCTTGAATCCCAACGAAAGACCGATTGCGATGAGCACCAGCGGCGCGCCTTTGATCAACAATTGCGGACGGTAATAAAAGGCGAATTCGCCGAACAGCGGCTCCCAAAAGATCGTCAGGATAGAGGCAACCGGATCGATGCCCAGGGCTGCGAACAACATTCCGCCTGCAATCATTGTGGCGACCACGGCCAGTACCGGTGCTGCCAGCGCGAAGGCTCGGCTCGGCTCGGGACGTTTTTCCAGCCGGATCACGCCCAGCCCCCTGTTTCATTGTTCCAAAAAATATCCAATCCAGCCGGCTCAGACATGCGCGACCTCCATACCGTGAGTGCCGCCCATCATCTCACCGATCTCTGCCACATCCAGCCCCAGCGCAGGCCTTGTGGCGCTCAACCGGCCTTCGTTCAGTGCCGCGAAACGGTCGGAAACCTCCATCAGCTCGTCAAGGTCCTGGGAAATCACGATCACCGCTGCGCCCTGTTCCGCCAGATCCAGCAGCGCCTGACGGATCGCTGCCGCGGCCGAGGCGTCGACGCCCCATGTCGGCTGGTTGACCACCAGAACTTCGGGACGCTGCATGACCTCGCGACCGATCACGAATTTCTGCAAGTTACCCCCCGACAGCGACCGCGCCGTTGCCCCGGGTCCCGGCGTGCGCACATCGAACCGTTCGATGATGTTGTTGGCAAACCGCTTTGCGGCATTCCAATCAAGCAATCCATGACGTTCCAGCCGCTCGCGGGCTGCACCGGTCAGCATCGCATTCTCCGTCAGCGTCATGTCCGGTACAGCAGCATGGCCCAACCGCTCTTCGGGGGCGGCCAAAAGCCCTAATGCGCGTCGTGCCGTCGGGCGGAGCGCGCCAATGTCGACGCCCTGAAACCAGATCATGCCCGGCTTTACCGTCATCTCCCCCGACAGGGCTGCCAGCAATTCATCCTGTCCGTTGCCGGCCACGCCGCCGATCCCCAGAACCTCGCCGGTGCGCAGGTCGAACCCGATTTCACGCAGCGGCATCCCGAAAGCGTTCTGTGCAGGGGCACTGAGCCCCTCAAGCTTCAGGACGGTTTCACCGGGAACCTTGCCCGCGCGCGTCGGCACCTTGAGAACGGCACCCACCATCATCTCTGCCATCTCCCGTGCCGTCGTCTCGGACGGAACGCAGGTGCCGACGACCTTGCCACCGCGCAGGATCGTCGCAGCATCGCACAGGGCGCGGATTTCCTCCAGCTTGTGCGAGATATACAGGATTGCCGTGCCTTCGGCGCTGAGTTTGCGCAAGGTCTGGAACAGGATATCTACCTCTTGCGGGGTCAGAACGCTCGTCGGCTCGTCCATGATCAGCAGCTTCGGCTCCTGCAGAAGACAGCGAATGATTTCCACCCGCTGGCGCTCCCCGGCGGACAGGTCTCCAACGATCCTGTCAGGAGACAGTGGCAGTCCATAGGTTTCCGATACCGCCCTGATCCGTGCGGAAAGCGCCCGCATCTTTGGCGCATTTTCCATTCCCAGTGCGATGTTTTCCGCGACGCTGAGAGCATTGAAAAGCGAGAAATGCTGAAACACCATGCCGACACCGGCTGCGCGCGCCGCACGCGGTTCTGCCGGTGCGTAGTCCGCGCCGCGCATCAGCATCCGCCCCTTGTCAGGTTTGACAAGGCCGTAAATCATCTTGACCAGCGTCGACTTGCCCGCCCCGTTCTCGCCCAAAAGCGCGTGAACCTCACCCGCAGCGATACTGAGCGACACGTTGTCATTGGCGACCACACCGGGATAGGCTTTGGTCAGGCCTTCGAGGCTCAGGAGCTGGGTCAAGCGGATGTCCTTATCGGCAAACTTATCGGCAAAAGCGATCTTACCGTGCTTTGTGCAATGGCGTCGGGGTGTTTGCCAAGGGACTTGTCACCGATCGGGCAGGTAATCGCGGTGGGGTCGAGGTGCATAGCCTTCAATCGTCTGGAGAACCGCGCCCATTTGGTATCCGACCCGATCAGCCCGATGCTGGCTGCTTTGTGCTCCAGCAGGGCCGCACAAAGGGCAAGATCGATGTCATGCGAATAGGTCAGGATCAGATGATGCGCACTTGCGGGCGCGCGGCGCGCGAGCGCAGGCATGGCGGCCGCCCTAAGGGTGGTAACGCCTGCGGGAACCGCCTCGGGGAACCGTTCAGTCGCTGTGTCGATCCAGGTGATGTCGAACGCACCGGTGGCTGCCGCGTGACGGACGACGGCGCGTCCGACATGCCCGGCACCCCAGACCCAAAGCGGTATGGCGGTCGCAGGATCCGCATCTGCAAGCGTGACCGGGTGGATCTGATCGACGGCGCGCTGCTGCCGTGTGAACAGCAAGCTAACCGCCCCGCCACAGCATTGTCCCAAGCCTGGGCCGAGCGGAATCGTCTCCTCGCGGTCCTCGCTTTCTTGTGCCAGCATCCGCCGTGCCGTTTCGATGGCCCGCAATTCGAGCGCGCCGCCGCCGATGGTACCGTCCGTCCCGTGCGCCGTGACCATCATCGCCGTTCCGGCATCGCGCGGCGTGGAGCCGCGGGTGGCGGTGATCTCGACATAGACCGCGGTCATCCGAGCGCCCTCCCGACCGCAGCCAGCACCGCCTCCGGCGTGGCGGGTGTTTGCAGATCGCCCCACGCCGGGCCGCAGGCGGCAACGGCATCGGCCAGCGCCGACCACGCGGAAATGCCCAGCATCAGCGGCGGCTCTCCGACCGCCTTCGACCGATAGATGGTCTGCGCCGGATTAACCTGATCCCAGAGGGCGACGTTGAAGACATCGGGCCGATCAGAGCAGGCCGGGATCTTGTAGGTGGAGGGCGCATGGGTTTTCAGCGCGCCTTTGTCGTCC
>JAGXGW010000035.1 GCA_024636555.1 Paracoccaceae bacterium
ATCAGTGTGGCTGTTCGGTGTCAAGCTTTGAAGGCCCGCGCGACACGGCGGCAAGCGTGCCTCTGTTCGGCCTTTTACTGTGACAAGGTCAAAAGGGAAGCCTACGGCACTTGTTAAGCCGAAGAATTGGTGCCCAGGAGAGGACTCGAACCTCCACACCGTTGCCAGTACTAGCACCTGAAGCTAGCGCGTCTACCATTCCGCCACCTGGGCACAGGTGCGTAGGAGAGCCATCTATCTGCGCCGGAAAACAGTGTCAACTTGGATTCGCGGGTTTTTTGCGATGACGCATAAACCTTCGGGGCGGAGGGTTTGGCTGCGACCCTGTAATGTCTTGTCCCAGCCCTGGCATGGGTTTAGGAACAGGCAGGATTTATCGGGCCGGGGGCTACATCATGTCGAAACTCGTCACCATTTACGGCGGATCGGGCTTTGTGGGCCGCTACATCGCGCGCAGGCTTGCAAAACAGGGATGGCGCGTTCGTGTGGCCGTGCGCCGTCCGAATGAAGCGCTGTTTGTCAGGCCTTACGGCACACCCGGTCAGGTCGAGCCCGTTCTGTGCAATATCCGCGACGACGAAAGCGTGCGCGCGGTGATGCAG
Organism: Paracoccaceae bacterium; assembly: GCA_024636555.1. Taxonomy (GTDB): domain Bacteria; phylum Pseudomonadota; class Alphaproteobacteria; order Rhodobacterales; family Rhodobacteraceae; genus Seohaeicola. Next base: position 603 of record JAGXGW010000035.1, read on the forward strand.
GGGGCTGATGCCGTTGTGAACTGCGTTGGCATTCTGGCGGAAAGCGGAAAGAATCGCTTTGGTGCGGTGCAGGCCGAGGGCCCGGCGCGTGTGGCGCGGATCGCGGCAGAGCAGGGGATCACCCGTATGGTGCAGATCTCGGCCATCGGCGCGGACGCCGAGTCTGACAGCCTTTATGCGCGCACCAAGGCGCAGGGCGAGGCGGCCGTGCAACAGCATATGCCGGAGGCGGTCATCCTGCGCCCTTCGATCGTGTTCGGGGCCGAGGACCAGTTTTTCAACCGCTTCGCCCGCATGGCGCAGCTTGGGCCGGTGTTGCCGGTTGTGGGGGCGGATACGCTGTTCCAGCCTGTCTATGTCGATGATGTCGCGCAGGCGGCAGTGCTTGCAGTCGAAGGTGAGGCCGCGCCGGGTATCTACGAGCTTGGCGGGCCGGAGGTTGCGCGGTTCCGCGACCTGATGGTGCTGATGCTGCAGACGATCCAGCGGCGCAGGATGATTGTGAACATTCCCTTCCCGCTGGCGATGGCCATGGGGTTTGGCTTTGACATGCTGAACAAAGTGACCTTGGGGTTGGTGCCTGCGCAGATCACGCGGGATCAGGTGCGTAATCTCAAGCGTGACAATGTGGTGGATCAGGGTGCCAGAGGCTTTGCTGAACTGGGCATCTCGCCCATGCCGATGGAATCCGTCTTGCCCGACTATCTGTGGCCCTATCGCAATTCCGGCCAGTACGCGGCGATCAAGGGCTCGGCCAAGAACATGCGTCAGAACTGACAGGCCTAGCGATAGGCGTAGATCAGAAGCACGATCCCGAGGATCACGCGGTAGATGACGTAAGGCGTAAAGCTGACGCTGCGGAGTAACCGCATCATCAGGGACAGGGCGAGAAGTGCCGCCAGAAACGCAAAGACGGCGGCAATCGCTCCGTCGCGGGCCGCGTCGATATCTGCATTGCCCGCGACCCGCGCACCCAGCAGCATGCCAGAGGCGGCGATGGTTGGAATGGACATCAGCATCGCCAGTTTTGCGGCATCCTGACGGCCATATCCCAGCAACCGGCCGCCCGTGATGGTGATACCCGACCGCGATGTACCGGGGATCAAAGCAATGACTTGCCAAAGGCCCATGATGAAGGCGTCACGCAGGGACCATTGTTCCGAGGTTTTCGCCTCAACGCCCTTTTGGTCCGCCCAGTAGAGAACGACTCCGAAAATCAGCATGGTCCAACCGATCACCGCCACGCCGCGCATCATCTCGTCCAGTCCGGTCAGATTGAGGATCAGGCCCACGAGCACCACCGGAACCGTCGCGATGCTCAGGCACAACGCCAGCCACGAACCCTGCGTATCGATCTTCCCCCGCAGCATGCGCGGCACACCGGCCAGACCCATGCGGACATCCGGCCAGAAGTAGAGAATCACCGCCATCAGCGTGCCGACATGGACTGCCACATCAATGACCTGTCCCTGATCTTGCATACCTGTGAGGGCGGGCAAGAGGATAAGGTGGCCGGAAGACGAAACTGGAAGAAACTCCGTCAGTCCCTGAATGATGGCCACGAGCAACAGATGCAGAACGGGCATGACGTGTCTCCGGTTGGTTTGTCGCACCCTATAAACACCTGTGCTGAAGAGGAAAGACACTTTTTAGGACCGAAGCGGACATAAAAAACACGTTAGAACCGGTACTGAACTGTTCCACGGCAGAAAAAAACGTATTATAGGTCAGTAGTGCTGACTTTTAAACAAAATCGCCTTGGTTTAGAAGGACGCGACCCAGATGTGATTGGAGACTCCAGGTGGCCAAGCAACCGATGCTGAAGTTTATCTCTGTTGAACGTGACATGCCTCAGAAACGTGAGGCGGAAGCGCGGCGTCAGGACTTCAACGAGATCTATGCGGAATATGCCGATACCAAGGCCAAGGAGCAGTCCAGCCGCTGCAGCCAGTGCGGTGTGCCCTATTGTCAGACCCATTGCCCTCTGCACAACAACATCCCCGATTGGTTGCGTCTGACCGCCGAAGGGCGGCTTCAGGAAGCCTACGAGATCAGTCAGGCCACGAATACCTTCCCCGAGATATGTGGCCGGATCTGTCCGCAGGATCGCCTGTGCGAGGGGAACTGCGTGATCGAGCAATCCGGTCACGGCACCGTAACGATCGGGGCAGTCGAGAAATACATCACCGATACCGCTTGGGAAAAAGGGTGGGTCAAACCCATCGTGCCTGCGATGGAGCGCGATCAGTCTGTCGGCATCATCGGGGCCGGCCCCGGTGGTCTGGCCGCTGCGGATGTGCTGCGCCGCGCCGGTGTGCAGGTCACGATCTATGACCGCTATGATCGTGCAGGCGGTTTGCTGACTTACGGGATTCCAGGCTTCAAGCTGGAGAAGGATGTGGTCGTGCGCCGCAACGATCAGCTTGCACAGGGCGGTGTCGATTTCGTGCTGAACTGCAACGTCGGCGAGGATATCAGCTTCGATGCGATCCGTGGCAAACATGATGCGGTTGTGATTGCCACCGGCGTCTACAAGACGCGCGATCTGGAAGGTCCGGGATCGGATGCTGACGGGCTTGTGCGCGCGATAGATTTTCTGACGGCAAGCAACCGCAAAAGCTTTGGCGATGACGTGCCGGAATATGACAGCGGCGAGTTGAATGCCGCAGGCAAGCGCGTTGTGGTGATCGGCGGTGGTGACACTGCGATGGACTGCGTGCGTACGGCGATCCGTCAGGGTGCCACTTCGGTCAAATGTCTCTATCGCCGGGACCGGGCCAATATGCCGGGCAGCCAGCGCGAAGTGCAGAATGCCGAGGAAGAAGGCGTGATCTTCGAATGGCTCAGTGCGCCCAAGGGGTTTGTCGGTGAGCCTGTGACAGGTGTGATGGTGCAGAAGATGCGCCTTGGTGCGCCTGATGCTACGGGTCGCCAGTCGCCCGAGCTGATCGAGGGTTCGGATTATGTCGAAGAGGCTGATCTGGTCATCAAGGCGCTGGGCTTCGAGCCGGAGGACTTGCCCAAGCTCTGGGGTGTGGACGGTCTGGACGTCACCCGCTGGGGCACGATCCGCGCTGAATACACCACAGGTAAAACCAGTCTGGACGGTGTCTATGCCGTGGGCGACATCGTGCGCGGTGCCAGCCTTGTGGTCTGGGCCATCCGTGACGGGCGCGATTCGGCGCAGGCGGTGCTCGAGTATCTCGGCAATGGTGCCCGCGCCGTCGCGGCAGAGTGATATTCCGGCGCGGGGCTAAGCCGCCGCGCCGCACAGATTTTGACCTCCGAGAGGGCGCAATGCCTGACCCGGCACAGGATGAAAGGTTCACCCATGACCAAATATGATGAAAACTGGGCTGTCGCCGAAGAAGCCAAGCGCAAGTGGATGGCCGAAAACGGTCTCTATGCCGAGGAAGAAGAGCATTCTTCCTGCGGCGTCGGGCTGGTTGTGTCGATTGATGGCAAGCCCTCGCGCAGGGTTGTCGAGAACGGCATCAACGCCCTCAAGGCAATCTGGCATCGTGGTGCGGTAGATGCAGACGGCAAGACCGGTGATGGCGCAGGCATCCATGTGCAGATTCCGGTGCCGTTCTTCTACGACCAGATCCGCCGCACCGGACATGAACCGAAGACTGACAAACTGATGGCTGTGGGGCAGGTGTTCCTGCCGCGCACGAATTTTGGCGCGCAGGAAACCTGCCGGACCATCGTGGAAACCGAAGTTCTGCGGATGGGTTATTACATCTACGGCTGGCGTCATGTGCCCGTCGATATTTCCTGCCTTGGCGAAAAGGCCAATGCGACCCGTCCCGAGATCGAACAGATCCTGATTTCCAACATCAAGGGCGTTGACGAGGAAACATTCGAGCGCGAGCTTTACGTGATCCGCCGCCGGATCGAGAAAGCCGCCATCGCGGCGGGTATTCAGGGCATGTATATCTGCTCGCTGTCGTGCCGTTCGATCATCTACAAAGGCATGATGCTGGCCGAACAGGTTGCGGAATTCTATCCCGACCTGCTGGACCCGCGCTTTGAATCGGCTTTCGCCATCTATCACCAGCGCTATTCCACCAACACATTCCCGCAGTGGTGGCTGGCGCAGCCTTTCCGCATGCTGGCGCATAACGGCGAGATCAACACGCTGCGCGGCAACATCAACTGGATGAAGTCGCACGAAATCCGCATGGCCTCCGGGGCCTTCGGGGATCTGGCCGAGGACATCAAGCCGATCGTGCAGGCCGGATCGTCCGACTCCGCAGCACTTGATTCCGTCTTCGAGGTTCTCGTGCGCGCGGGCCGTTCCGCGCCGATGGCGAAAACCATGCTGGTGCCGGAATCATGGTCCAAACAGGCGGTTGAGCTGCCGCAAAGCTGGCGCGATATGTACTCCTATTGCAACTCGGTGATGGAGCCGTGGGACGGCCCTGCCGCCCTCGCCATGACCGATGGCCGCTGGGTTTGCGCCGGACTTGACCGGAACGGCCTGCGCCCGATGCGTTATGTCGTCACTGGCGACGGCCTGCTGATCGCAGGGTCCGAGGCTGGAATGGTGCCGATCAAGGAAGCCACAGTGCGCGAAAAAGGCGCGCTGGGGCCGGGACAGATCATCGCTGTCGACATGAAGACCGGCAAGCTGTTCCACGACACCGAGATCAAGGATCGTCTGGCGGCAGCCCAGCCTTTTGGCGAGTGGGTCGGCAAGATCAACGAACTGGACGAGGCGCTGGCAGGCGTGACCGAGGCGGCCATGTTCTCGGGTGCGGAGCTGCGTAAACGCCAGATTGCGGCAGGCTACACGATCGAGGAACTGGAACAGATCCTCGCGCCGATGGCGGAGGACGGCAAGGAAACGCTGGCCTCGATGGGCGATGACACGCCTGCTGCGGTTCTGTCGTCGAAGTACCGCCCGCTGGCGCATTTCTTCCGTCAGAATTTCAGTCAGGTGACAAACCCGCCCATCGACTCCTTGCGCGAATTCCGCGTGATGAGCCTCAAGACGCGGTTCGGCAACCTCAAGAACGTGCTGGACGAAAGCAGCGCCCAGACCGAGATTCTGGTGCTGGACAGCCCCTTTGTCGGCAATGCCCAATGGGACGAGGTTGTGCGCAACTTCAATGCCGATCTGGTCGAGGTCGACTGTACCATTGCCGTGGGGGAAGATAGTGACGCCTTGCGCAAGGGGCTGGAGCGCATTCGCGCCGAGGCGGAGGATGCCGTTCGCTCCGGTGCGGGCCATCTGGTGCTGACCGATCACAAACAGGACGCAGATCGCGTGCCGATGCCGATGATCCTTGCCACCAGCGCCGTGCATTCGCATCTGACGCGCAAGGGCTTGCGGACATTCTGCTCGCTCAATGTACGGTCTGCCGAATGCATTGATCCGCATTATTTTGCGGTGCTGATCGGTTGCGGGGCCACGGTCGTGAACCCCTATCTGGCCGAGGACAGCCTCGCCGACCGTATCTCACGCGGGCTGATTGACGGCACGTTGACCGACGCGATGCGGCGCTACCGTGAGGCGATTGATCAAGGCCTGCTCAAGATCATGGCGAAGATGGGAATTTCGGTTCTGTCGTCCTATCGCGGTGGTCTGAACTTCGAGGCGGTGGGACTGTCCCGCGCCATGTGCGCCGAATATTTCCCCGGCATGACAAGCCGCATCAGCGGCATCGGGGTGACAGGTATCCAGCGCAAGGCCGAGGAAGTTCACGCCAAGGGATGGCTGGGCGGCAGTGATGTGCTGCCTATCGGCGGCTTCTACAAGGCGCGCAAGACAGGCGAGACCCATGCGTGGGAGGCAACCTCCATGCACCTGCTGCAAACCGCCTGCAACAAGGCCAGTTTCGAGATCTGGAAGCAGTATTCGGCCAAGATGCAGGCTATGCCGCCGATCCATCTGCGGGACCTTCTGGCGATCAAACCGATGGGCGCGGCGATCCCGATTGAGGAGGTGGAAAGCATCACCTCGATCCGCAAGCGCTTTGTGACACCCGGCATGTCGCTGGGCGCGCTGAGCCCTGAGGCGCATAAAACGCTCAACGTGGCCATGAACCGGATCGGGGCCAAATCCGATAGCGGCGAAGGTGGCGAAGATCCGGCGCATTTTGTGCCGGAGCCCAACGGCGACAACCCCAGCGCCAAGATCAAGCAGGTTGCATCGGGCCGTTTTGGTGTGACAGCCGAATACCTGAACCAGTGCGAGGAGTTGGAGATCAAGGTCGCGCAGGGTGCCAAGCCCGGTGAGGGTGGCCAGTTGCCGGGCATGAAGGTCACCGACCTGATTGCGCGGCTGCGTCACTCCACCAAGGGTGTGACCCTGATCAGCCCGCCGCCGCATCACGATATCTACTCGATCGAGGATCTGGCGCAGCTGATCTATGACCTCAAGCAGATCAATCCGCGCGCGAAAGTCACCGTCAAGCTGGTGGCACAGTCGGGCGTGGGCACGATTGCCGCAGGTGTTGCAAAGGCCAAGGCCGATATCATTCTCATTTCCGGCCACAATGGCGGAACCGGGGCAAGCCCTGCGACCTCCATTAAATATGCGGGCCTTCCATGGGAAATGGGTCTGACGGAAGCGCATCAGGTTCTGTCCATGAACAACCTGCGCGATCGTATTACGCTGCGGACGGATGGCGGCCTGCGGACCGGGCGTGACATTGTCATGGCGGCGATGATGGGAGCCGAGGAATACGGTATCGGCACCGCCGCCCTGATTGCGATGGGCTGCATCATGGTGCGTCAGTGCCAGTCGAACACATGCCCCGTTGGTGTCTGCACACAGGATGATGCGCTGCGGGCAAAGTTTACCGGCAATGCCGACAAGGTGGTGAACCTGATCACCTTCTATGCGCAGGAAGTCCGGGAAATCCTCGCCAGCATCGGCGCACGCAGCATGGATGATGTCATCGGGCGTGCCGATCTGCTGTCACAGGTCAGCCGTGGGTCTGCCCATCTGGACGATCTCGACCTCAACCCGCTTCTGATCTCCGTCGATGGTGCGAGCGATATCGTCTATGATCGCGCCAAGCCGCGCAACCCGGTCCCCGATACGCTGGATGCGGAAATCGTGCGCGATGCGGCCCGGTTCCTTGAGGAAGGCGAGAAGATGCAGCTTTCCTATGCTGTGCAGAACACCGACCGGACAGTCGGAACACGGGTTTCCAGCCATATCGTCAAGCGGTTCGGCATGCGAAACGCGCTGCAACCGAACCATCTGACGGTCAAGCTGACAGGATCGGCGGGGCAAAGCCTTGGTGCATTCGCGGCACCGGGGCTGAAGCTGGAAGTGTCGGGCGATGCCAATGACTATGTCGGCAAGGGCCTGTCGGGGGGCACCATCGTGGTGCGACCGCCAATGGCCAGCCCGTTGGTGGCGTCTGACAACACCATCATCGGCAACACGGTGCTTTACGGCGCCACCGATGGCTATCTTTTCGCAGCCGGGCGCGCAGGCGAACGTTTCGCGGTGCGTAACTCGGGTGCGAAAGTCGTGATCGAGGGCTGCGGCAGCAATGGCTGTGAATATATGACGGGTGGTGTTGCCGTTATTCTGGGCGGCATCGGTGCCAACTTCGGCGCGGGCATGACGGGGGGTATGGCCTATCTGTACGACCCTGAAGGCCTGGCTTCCAAAATGATGAACAAGGAGACGCTGGTGACATGCCCGGTCACCGTTCCTCATTGGGAGGAGCAGCTCAAATCCATGATCGAGCGTCACCTTGCAGAGACAGGCAGCCGCCGCGCGGCGGATATCCTGCAGCATTGGGATACAGAGCTTTCACACTTCGTTCAGGTCTGCCCGAAAGAGATGCTGATCCACATCCCGCATCCCTTGGCCTATGAAGAACAGGCAATGCCTGCAGAATAAGAACTATTTAAGGTAGAGTTCTTTAAGCTACTGAAAGCTCGCCATTCTCTTGGCGGGCTTTTCTTTTTATTGACATGTTCCCGAACAAATTAAGTCTATTTCTAAAACTAATCATCCGGGTAATCTGAGGGCTCGGAGTGGCAGAATGCCGACGAACTATAGTTTCGCTTTCTATGTGATTGATCCGGGCAATCCACCGTCTCGGAACACAAAATTGGACCCTGTGACCCTCGCTGTCACCGACCAAAATGACAACGGAGTCATTGGCACGGGTCAAGGCGACACTGTGGGAGGTTTCGCGGTTACCAACGTCTGGGTGGGTGACACCATAACGGTGCGGATCAACGGGCAGAATGTCGTGATCACCGGCGTCACATTCTACCGTGACGGCGCGGCGCCTGTTTTTATGCCGACAGACGGAACCACACTGGTCACGTCAAGCTTTCAGTCTTCCACCTTCGTTGAAACATCGACAGAATATGTGCTGCCACCGGTCCCGTGTTTTGTCGCGGGCACGATGATCTTCACCGCGAAAGGGCCGCGTGCGGTGGAAACGCTCCAGCCGGGAGACATGCTGCTGACGCGTGATTGTGGCATGCGCCCGGTGCGCTGGGTCGGACAAGTGACCGTTGATGGCCGCGGGCGCCACGCGCCGATCCGGTTCATGCCGGACATATACGGCAATTCCCGTGCGCTGTTGGTATCGCCCAACCACAGGATGCTGATCACCGGATGGAAAGCGGAATTGTATTTCGGAGAGCATGAAATCCTGATCCCGGCAAAGAAGCTAGTGAACGGCGAGACTGTTTGTATCTCTCCCTGCGAAAAGGTGACCTATCTGCATGTCTTGCTGGATCGTCACGAGGTGATCTATGCCGAAGGAGCCGCAACAGAAAGCCTGCATCCCGGTGACTTTCTCATTGGCAGCGAGAGCGTTACCAAAAGCGAGATAATGACCCTGTTCCCGGAACTCGCGACAGATCTTGGCCGCAGGCATTGGAAATCGGTCCGCAGTATCGCGCAGTCTCGCGAGGCTGTGCTGCTCGCGGCATGACTGGTCTTTTCCTATCGCTCCGGCTTGCCTATAGCTGAAGCTGTGGCACACAAAGCAAAAACATCGCGCTCGAAAACAGCAACAACAAAACGGCGCGGCCTCGCCCCGGTCCGGACGCTGCGGCGTTGGCTGCTGCGTGGCCTGCTGGGATTTACGGTCTTGATATTGCTGTGGGTGGTCTCCTACCGCGTGATCAATCCGCCCACGACGCTCTACATCCTGTCGGAGCGCAGCCATCTGGGCGAGGTAGAGCGCCAATGGGTCAATCTGGACGAGATGGCCCCGGTCATGTTACGGTCTGCGGTCGCGGCAGAGGATGCGAATTTCTGCCTGCATACCGGATTTGATCTGAATGCCATCAGAACCGCAATCGACTCGGGCGCCAATCGCGGAGCCTCGACCATCACGCAACAGGTCGTCAAGAATGCCTTTCTTTGGCACGGGCGCAGTTGGCCCCGCAAAGTGATGGAGGCCCTTTTGACGCCTTTTGTAGAGCTGACATGGTCCAAAAAGCGCATCCTCGAAGTTTACCTCAACATCGCCGAATTCGACGAGGGTGTGTTCGGGGTACATGCGGCGGCCCATCGTTATTTCGATACCGGTCCGGAAAGTCTCAGCGCGTCGCAAGCCGCAAGGCTTGCTATGGTTTTGCCTGCGCCAAAGACCCGTTCGGCCATATCGCCAACCCAAAGCCAGCAGCGGCGTACCGCCATGATACTGGACGGGGCGCAATTGATCGCCAAAGACGGACGTGCGGCCTGTTTCGAGGATTGAAAAACCCGTCGCGGCAAGGCATGCAGAGGATCAATCAGATAAGCAGAGGCAAAAATACTCCATGGCGCGGCTTTTCCACGTTCCCCTTTCCCCGTTTTGCCGCAAGGTCCGGCTGAGTCTGGCGGAAAAGCGCATCGAATGCGAATTGGTGGACGAGCGCTATTGGGAACCCTCACCGGATTTTCTGCGCCGTAATCCGGCGGGCAAAGTGCCTGTATTGAAGATCGACGGCAAAACTCTATCGGAAAGTGCAGCGATTTGTGAATATCTCGAGGAAGCCTATCCCGAGCCCGCTTTGATGCCGCAGGGCCGCGACGACCGTTTCGAGGTCCGTCGGCTGGTGGCATGGTTCGACGATAAATTCCACCAAGAGGTGACGTCGAAACTGCTGTACGAGCGGGTCAACAAGAAGATCATGTCGCGTGGCTTTCCCGACAGCCGCAACGTCAAGGACGGGGCGAAGGCGATCAAGTTCCATCTGGACTACATGACATGGCTGCTGGACCACCGCCGCTGGCTGGCAGGCGATGCGATGACACTGGCGGATTTTGCCGCTGCGGCGCATCTGTCCTCGCTGGATTATATCAGTGATGTCGACTGGAACCGCTCTCAGTCTGTCAAGGACTGGTATGCAACGATAAAATCACGCCCGGCCTTCCGGTCTATTCTGGCGGATCAGGTACCGGGCTTTCCACCGCCCGCGCATTATGCCGATCTGGATTTCTGATCTGCCCCTCCTGAACAGGGGGCTGCCCGCCCCCCGGCCTGCGGCCGCCCCCCGGGGATATTTACGGCAAGAAGAAGCAGGTGCGCGATGGAGGCGTTGAAGGACCGTCTGGTCGCACAGGCACTGGCGGAGGGCTTTGATGCCTGCCGGATCTGCCGCCCGTGGGATGTGCCCGAGGTGCCCGACAGGCTGGCGGCCTTTCTGGACGCCGGTTATCACGGCCAGATGTCGTGGCTGGCAGAGCGCAGCCACTGGCGTGGAAACCCTGCCGCACTTTGGCCGGAGGCAAAATCGGTGATCATGCTCGGCGAAAGCTACACGCCCGAAAGCGATCCGTTGGAGGCGCTGAATCACAAAAGCGCCGCAACAGTCTCTGTCTATGCCCAGAACCGTGATTATCACGATCTGGTCAAGAAACGGCTCAAACGTCTGGCGCGGTGGCTGATCGCCGAAAGCGGTGGCGAGGTCAAAGTGTTCGTGGATACCGCACCGGTACCGGAAAAACCGCTGGGGCAGGCTGCCGGACTGGGTTGGCAAGGCAAGCACACGAACTTGGTAAGCCGTGAGCTGGGAAGCTGGTTCTTCATCGGCTCAATTTTCACGACACTGGATTTGCCCGTCGATCCTGTGGAGAGTGATCATTGCGGCAGTTGCCGGAAATGCCTTGATATCTGCCCGACAAACGCCTTTCCCGCGCCCTATCAGCTGGATGCGAGACGTTGTATTTCCTACCTGACGATCGAGCATAAAGGCCCTGTCGATCCGGAACTACGGCCGCTGATGGGAAACCGGATCTATGGGTGTGATGACTGTCTTGCTGTCTGCCCCTGGAACAAATTCGCCGTGACCGCCCGTGAGATCGGGTATCACGCGCGACCTGAGCTGGTAGGGCCACCCTTGGCGGAGCTTGCTACATTGGATGACGCAGGCTTTCGCGCCTTTTTCGCAGGCTCGCCGATCAAACGGATCGGGCGCAACCGTTTCGTGCGGAACGTCCTTTATGCGATTGGTAATTCCGGCGATGCCGCCCTGTTGGCATCCGCGCAGAACCTTGTTGCAGATGATGCCGAAGAGGTGGCGGATGCGGCCCGCTGGGCAGTGATACGACTGAAACATGCCGCAAACGGGATGGCATAGAGGGTGCAGCACGCTAAACCCTGTTGATCTGAACTGATGGAGAGACCGATGGCGCTGCTGCTGGGGGTGGATACGGGCGGCACCTATACGGATGCCGTTCTGATAAGGGACGAGCGCGACGTGATCGCAACCGCAAAGGCGCTGACCACGCGGACCGATCTGGCCTTGGGGATCGGTGCCGCTGTGCGGGCGGTGATCGCGCAGGCAGGAATCGCTGCTGGCGATGTGTCGATGGCGTCGCTTTCCACCACATTGGCAACAAATGCTCTGGTCGAGGGCCAGGGCGGGCGTGTGGGCCTGGTCTATATCGGTTTCGATCCGCGTGATCTGGAGAAACACGGGCTCATCGAGGCGTTGCGTGGTGATCCCTTCCTTGTACTGGCGGGCGGGCACAGCCATGCTGGCGGTGAAGCTTCTCCGCTTGATATAACCACGCTGAAGGCTTGGCTAGAAACAGAAAACGGGGTGTCCGCTTATGCGGTGGCCAGCCTTTTCGCCACGCGCAACCCTGCCCACGAGAACCGGGCGACGGCGCTGATCAAAGAGATCACGGGGCGCCCTGTCAGTGCGTCTCACCACCTGTCCGCCCGTTTGAACGGACCGAAACGCGCCTTGACCGCGCTGCTGAACGCCAGATTGATCGGGCTGACGCATCGCCTGATCGGGCGGGCCGAGGATGTATTGCATGACATCGGCATCACGGCCCCGCTGATGGTTGTGCGGGGGGACGGGGCGCTGATGTCTGCGGCGCAGGCCAAGGCCCGGCCCATCGAGACAATCCTGAGCGGCCCCGCCGCCAGTATCGTTGGCGCACGCTGGCTTACAGGTGCAACCGAGGCGCTGGTGTCCGATATCGGGGGCACCACAACCGATATTGCCGTTCTGCGCGATGGTAAGCCTGCGATTGATCCGAATGGCGCGCAGGTCGGACCTTACCGGACCATGGTGGAAGCTGTCGCGATGCGGACCTTCGGTCTGGGCGGGGATAGCGAGGTACAGATCGTGACGGAAGGGCTTGTGGCGGCGATACGCCTTGGCCCGCGGCGGGTTCTGCCCGTCAGCCTGCTGGCGATTGATGCGCCGGCAGCCGTGCATGCGGCGCTGGACTCGCAGTTGTGCAGCGCTGTGCCAAGCGAACATGACGCGCGGTTCGTCAGGGCGGTGGCGGGAATGGACGCGGCAGGCCTGTCGGAGCGGGAGAAAGCGCTGCTGGAGCGTATCGGGGATGATGTGCATCCTTTGGGTGACGTGCTGCGGAGCCGGATCGAAAGCCAGTCCCTGCAGCGGCTTGTCGCGCGGGGTCTGGTGCAGGTGGCTGGTGCCACGCCATCGGATGCAAGTCATGTTCTGGGGAGCTTGACGGTCTGGGACAGGGCCGCGGCGGAGAAAACACTTGCGCTTCTCGCACGCAAGCGGACGGGAGCAGGCGAGACCTTGGCCCGAGATCCTGCCGCTATGGCCCGCATGATCGTGGATCAACTGACGGAACAGACTGTTTTGGCTTTGTTAGAGACTGCGTTTTCAGAAGAAGAAACCGATTTCGGGCAATCGTCAGCCGATTTGGCGCGTCATGTTCTGATGCAGCGCGGTTTGGCGGGACATACTGGGTTGATCACATTGAAAACCGGACTGGCCGTTGATGTCATCGGGCTTGGAGCCTCCGCCGCCACCTATTATCCGGCGGTCGGGGAGGGCGTGAACACGCGGATGATCCTTCCCGAACATGCCGGTGTTGCCAATGCCATCGGAGCGGTTGTGGGCAGGGTGACCCTGCGCAAAAGCGGCACGGTTACCGCCCCTTCAGAGGGCAAATACAGGGTGCATCTGGAATCCGGCCCTGAAGATTTCAGTGATCCGGATGCAGCCATGCAACGGTTACGAACCGTGCTGGAGCTTGATGCAGGTGCCGAGGCCCGCAGCGCAGGTGCGATTGATATACAGATCCGTCATGGAACGGAGATCCGTCGTGCGCAGGTTGAGGGGCGCGAGGTTTTCCTTGAGGCTATCGTGACAGTCGAGGCCAGCGGACGCCCGCGCGTTGCCGTTTCGGCAAGCCAACGGATGGTGAAAGCGCAGTGATTGCCGCGTATGATCGTGCGACCGATGTGGACATGGGCCATGATTTCGGGTGATGCCGGAAAAGTGGTGATGGAATGGTAGCGTATTCCCTGCGGATTCGGGTATTCGCCGCAAGATCAACGCGCGCGACACCTTGAAAGCCTGCGGTAAAAGCGCAGGTTTGATAGTATACGCGGGCAATCTTGGAGACTGTTATGCCGAAATACGAACGAAACCCCGACGTGGTGGCCAGCCTGACCCCTGAACAGTTCTGGGTCACACAGGAAAGCGGCACCGAACGGCCCGGTTCGGGCAAACTTCTGGGCAACAAGGAGCCGGGGATTTATGTCGATGTGGTGTCGGGTGAGCCGCTCTTTGCCTCGTCGGACAAATACGAGAGTGGCTGCGGCTGGCCCAGCTTTACCAAGGCTATCGAGCCCGCGCATGTGACCGAGATCACGGATACGAGCCACGGCATGGTGCGGGTCGAGGTGCGGAGCAAACATGGTGACAGCCACCTCGGCCATGTCTTTCCCGATGGGCCGCAGGACAGGGGCGGGCTGCGTTACTGCATCAACTCGGCCTCGTTACGGTTCATCCACCGCAATGACATGGAAGACGAAGGCTACGGCGACTATCTGGATCAGGTGGAGGATATCCGATGAGTGAAGAACGTGCCGTTCTGGCTGGCGGTTGTTTCTGGGGGATGCAGGATCTGATCCGCAAGCTTCCCGGTGTCATCAGCACGCGCGTGGGTTATACCGGCGGTGATGTGGCCAATGCCACCTACCGCAATCACGGGACCCATGCCGAGGGGATCGAGATCATCTTTGACCCTGAAAAGACCACCTATCGCCGTTTGCTGGAGTTCTTCTTCCAGATCCACGATCCGACGACGGTCAACCGGCAGGGCAACGATGTCGGCCTGTCATACCGCTCCGCGATCTATTACGTGAATGACGCCCAGAAGGATGAAGCTCTGCGGACGATTGCGGATGTCGAGGCATCTGGCATCTGGCCCGGAAAGGTTGTGACCGAGGTTGAACCCGTGGGAGATTTCTGGGAAGCGGAACCAGAGCATCAGGACTATCTGGAGCGGCTGCCGAATGGCTATACCTGCCATTTCCCACGCCCGAACTGGGTTTTGCCGCGAAGCTGAACCTTGCATTACGGATGATAACCATAGCGCCCGGCCATCCTTTGCCGGGTCGCTCCTTCTGGAAAAACCGGTCTATGACTGAAAAGCCTGAACCCTCAACGGGAGTCGCCCATCTGATTGCAGCAACGGGATATTCCTTGTCGGGCATGCGCGTGTTGTGGGGTGAGGCATCTTTCCGGCAGGAAGTGGCGGGCGGCGCTGCGGGCCTTGCCTTGCTGGTCTGGTTCGGGGCCACGTTGCCCAGCATCACAGTCTTCGTACTCTTGCTGCTCGTCCTTTTTGCAGTGGAGGCGTTGAATAGCGCGATAGAGGCGATCGTGGACCATCTTTCGCCCGAGTGGTCTGCGTTTGGCAAGCAGGCCAAGGATCTTGGCTCGACTGCCGTTTTCTTTCTTCTTGCGGCAAATACCCTTTATCTGGTCGTGACGCTTCTTCCGCTGGTTTTGCGTGCGTGAGGCGTTTCAAGTAACCGGACAGATGGATCGCAAAAGGGCGCCCCGAGGGGCGCCCTTTGTCGGTCAGACCCGAAGGGTCAACCGATTAGAAACGGTAGTTCGCACGAATCTGGAACGTGGTCGCTTCGGCATCAATTGAGTTGCCGCCGATCTCACCGATGTCGTCGAACTCGTGGTACAGAACTTCGCCGCCAAGGGAGATGTTGTTGGTGACCATGTGCTCGTAGCCGGCACCGACGAAATAACCGGTGTTGTAGCCGAAGCCGTCGATGTCAGCGCCAGCGCCACCACCTGTTGCATAAAGCAGGCCGTCGCCGAAGCTGTAACCGGCACGTGCTTTCAGACGGTAAACGCGCTCCAGAGTGGCAGCGCCGCCACCAATTTCGAGGTCTGCGATATCGGCGTCAGCGCCAACACCGGCAACGAAGTTGCCGAACTGCCAGTCATAACCCAGTGTCAGACCGCCGATGACGTCGTCGCCAGTCAGAGCAGTGCCGTCCAGAGCGGTGCCTGTTCCCGAAACCGTGCCGGCGTCAACATCGGCATAGCCCAGCTGAAGACCAGCATAGCCACCGGTCCAGTCGCGACCCATGGACATTGCGACGGGCGCGGGTGCCTGGATCATCGGCTCCATCGGCGCGGGATCTGCCGACCCTGCGAATGCGGGAGCTGCCAGTGCGGTTGCGCCAAAAGCGGCGATCATTGTACGTGTAAGTTTCATAGTCCCATCCTTTTCAAATCGGGGTCGTTACCGGTCGCAATGCTGCGTTGCAGTAGCGATCTCGGTACAGGTGTTCCTATTACATCTTTACCGCAAGGGTTGTTGACTCCCCCCTTGAACAACAAAATGTGACCAAATAAGCGGGAACCTGCCGATTTATATGGGGAACTGCGCTCAAGCGGTAGTCTATCTTTAGTTGACCTAAGGACACCCAGCCTCCGCAAGCCCGTAATTTCCATCCACCATTGACCTTTCCAGCCCCTTGGTCCAGCATGCGGCCACAGCAGGAAAGAAGAAAAATATGCAGCCTTTACGGGGCATTAGCCTGAAAATATGTTCCGTCCTTCTGTTTATCACCATGGCATCCCTGATCAAGGCAACAGCGCATCATGTCCCGCCGGGTCAGGCGGTGTTCTTTCGGTCATTTTTTGCCATTCCGGTGATTTTCGCGTGGCTTTGGATGCGTGGCGACCTTCGAACCGGACTGACGGTTAATTCCAGACTGGGACATTTTTGGCGCGGTTTTGTCGGGACGGCAGCAATGGGCCTCGGATTCGCGGGACTCGGACTGCTTCCGCTGCCCGAAGTGACCGCTATCGGATACGCGGCGCCGCTGCTGGTTGTGGTATTCGCGGCCATGTTTCTGAACGAGGAGGTGCGTGCATTCCGCCTTTTCGCGGTCGCCTTGGGGATGGTTGGCGTCACGGTTGTGCTGGCACCGCGCATGACGCTGCTGTCAGGCCCCACTGTCGAGAGTGCCGCGGCACTGGGCGCGATGCTGGTACTGATGGGCGCCGTTTGTGCCGCACTGGCGCAGATCTATGTCCGCAAGATGGTGCAGACAGAGCAGACATCGGCCATCGTCTTCTACTTCTCGCTGACCGCAACGGGCCTGTCGCTTCTGACGATTCCCTTCGGCTGGGTGATTCCCCTGCCATACGAGGCTTTTCTGCTGGTCATCGCGGGCCTTCTTGGAGGGTTGGGCCAGATATTCCTGACCTCGGCCTACCGGTTTGCCGATGCAAGCGTGGTGGCGCCTTTTGACTATGCCTCGATGCTTTTCGCTATCCTGATCGGGTATTTCATCTTTGACGAGGTGCCGACCATCCAGATGCTGATCGGTGCGTCGCTGGTGATACTGGCAGGTGTCATGATCATCTGGCGCGAGCATGCGCTGGGTCTGAAGCGGGAAAAAGCACGCTCCGGCATGACGCCGCAGGGGTGATCCTGTCCCTATAGATCGCGTAGCCCTGCCAAAGCATAACCTGCTGGCAGCAAAGCGCGACGGAACCGGCCTAGCGGAAAGCGGGGCGCATCCGTCTGCATGACAGAGGGGTAGCTGTGCCGCGTGGGCTTGTCCTGCACCAGATCGGCCAAGAGCGCGCCGGTGTAGCTGCCCATCGCAACCCCGTTGCCATGATAGGCAAACCCCGCAAAAGCGCCCGGCAGGTCCGGAATCGGCCCGCAATATGGCACGCGGTTGGCCGAAAAGCAGACCATTCCGCTCCAGCTATAGGGGGTTTCAACGTCCCGCCATGCCGGGAACATACGCTCGAAATGCATCCGCGCGCGCGCCGTAATGCCCGCTTCTGCCGGCGCCGACCCAAGCAGGCCGCCACGCATCCCGAACAGGAACCGGTTGTCAGGCATCAGGCGGAAGTAATGCAGCAGGTTGCGTGTATCATAGGCCATCTGGCGGCTGGTCCAGCCCGCTGCGTCAAGCTCTGCCTGCGTCAGCGGGCGGGTCACCAGCACGTTCGATTGTGCGGGCAGATAGCGCCCGCCCATCCACGGCGGAAGATCCTCGGAGGAATAGCCGTTGGTTGCCAGAATTAGCCGGCGTGTCTTGATGTTGGCGCGGGCTGTCCGCACCGAAAGCGCGTTTCCGGATCGGGTGATCCCCTCGACCGAACTATATCCATGCACCCGTGCGCCGTGACCGGTGGCTGCCCGCACCAGACCGTCAATATACTTTCTTGGATTCAGTGCGAAACCGACAGGAATGGTCAACCCACCATGAAACGGTCCTGCCATGCCCGCAGCCTCAAGCTCTGCCGGGCCTTGCCATGTTGCCTCCACCCCGTATTCCGCCTGCACATGGGCCACGTCGTTCTGAAGATCGCGTGCCATGCGGGCGTTATGGGCAAGGATCGTTTCGCCCTGCGAATGCGTGTCGGCGTCGATGCTATGCTCTTGCAGAATGTTCCTGACAAGCGCCACCGCATCCTGTTCGGCCTGTCGCCACCCCTTGAGACCTGATGTGCCAAAGCGCCGCTCCAGCGTGGCGCTGCTGGCCTTGGCGCCGCCCAGACAACAAAACCCGCCGTTGCGGCCAGACGCGCCCCAGCCGGGAAACTCTGCGTCCAGCACCAGAACGTCAACGCCGTCTCTTGCCAGATGCAAGGCAGCGGAAAGCCCGGTGAAACCCGCACCGATCACAACAACATCGGCGGTCAATTCGCCGGTGGCCGCTGGATAGGCCGCGCGGTTGTCCGGCACGGTATCCGACCAGTAGCAGTGTGCGACCGGCCCGTCCCCGTAGGCGTAATCCGAGAACAGTCGCGTCATGCGGTCCGCGCTGCCGCCTGCTCGTCACGCTTTTGCGCGATGCTGGAGCGTTTGGTGACGATGGAAGCGGTGACGACGCCGACGGTCACAATCCCGATCATGATTGTGGACAGGGCGTTGATCTCCGGCGAGACACCCATCCTCACGGCCGAGAATATGCGGATCGGCAGCGTCGTTGCCGAAGGACCGGCTGTAAACGAGGCGATCACCAGATCGTCCAGCGACAACGTGAAAGCCAGCAGCCAGCCGGAAATCACCGCAGGGGCGATGATCGGCAGCGTCACAAGGCGGAACGCATCGAAAGGCGAGCACCCCAGATCAAGCGCCGCCTCTTCCAGCGAATTGTCGAAACTCACCAGCCGTGACGAGACCACAACCGAAACGAAGCACATCGAAAAGGTCGTATGCGCCAGAATGATCGTGAAAATCCCGCGGTCCAGTCCGATCCCGATAAACAGAAGCAGCAGCGACAGGCCGGTGATCACCTCTGGCATGACCAGAGGGGCATAGATCATGCCTGAAAACAGCGTGCGCCCCATAAAACGCCCGCCGCGTACCAGCACATAGGCCGCCATCGTGCCAAGCACGGTGGCGATGGTGGAGGAGGCGATGGCGACCTTGACCGTCACCCATGCCGCATCAAGGAAAGACTGGTTCTGGAGCAGCGAAATGTACCACTGTGTCGAAAACCCCGCCCAGACCGTGACAAGCCGCGATTCGTTGAAGCTGTAGATGATCAGGATGATCATCGGCAGATACAGAAACGCGAATCCCAGCGTCAGCGAGGTGGCGTTGAACCATGAGAACCGTCTCATTGCTCCATCTCCCGCTGTTTTTGCTGGTTGCGCTGGAACAGCACGATGGGAAGGATCAGGATCAGCAGCAGGATGACAGCCACAGCCGAGGCCACCGGCCAGTCGCGGTTGGAGAAGAACTCCTCCCACAGCACTTTGCCGATCATCAGGGTATCGGAACCGCCCAGAAGGGACGGGATGACGAACTCGCCCAGCGCCGGAATGAAGACAAGAAAACAGCCTGCAATGATCCCGGCCTTGGACAGCGGAATGGTGACCAGCCAGAAAGCGGATGTGCGCGAGCAGCCCAGATCCTCCGCCGCTTCAAGCAGCGAGCCGTCCATTTTCTCCAGCGCTGCATAGATCGGCAGTACCATGAAGGGCAGATAGGTATAGACGATACCGATATAGACAGCCGTATCCGTGTTCAGGATCATGAGCGGGGTCGAGATGATCCCGGTCCAGAGCAGGAACTGGTTCAGGAAACCCTCGTTCGACAGGATACCGATCCACGCATAAACGCGAATCAGAAAGCTCGTCCAGAACGGCAGGATCACCAGCAACAACAGCGTGGCGCGCCACTCGTCCGGGGCTTGCGCCATGCCATAGGCGATGGGATAGCCGACAAGCAATGTGAGCACGGTCGAGATCAGCGCAATCTGGAGCGATGACAGATAGGCCTTCCAGTAAAGCGCGTCCTCGGACAGGAAGATGTAATTCTCGAAATCAAGTTCCGACACGAACGCTTTGAACCCTGCCCAACCGGCGCTGAGACCCATCTGCGGCGTGTAGGGCGGGATAGAGATGGCCGCGTCTGATAGGGAGATTTTCAGAACGATCAGGAACGGGACCAGAAAAAGCACCACCAGCCAGATGTAGGGCACCGCGATCAGGATGAACCGACGCATCCCCTTACGTCTCCAGCATGATGGCGGCGGTTTCCGTCCACGACAGCCAGACGCGATCCTCCCAGGTGAAAGACCGCCGTGACAAGCGGCGCGTATTGGCTGTTTGCGCTTTTATCATCTGACCGTTGGCCAGCTTCACATAATAGGTCGAGATATTGCCCAGATAGGCGATGTCGATGATCTGGCCCTCAACAGCATTGGCCGCATCGGTGGGCCGCTCCTCGGAGATAGCGACCTTTTCCGGACGGATCGCCAGATGACAACGCTGACCATCGGCAAAGCCGGTGGCCGTCTTGGCGGTAAAGGGCGGCTGACCTTCGGCCCAGTCGATGCGATAGCTTTCACCCTCGCGGGTGGCGACGGCACCGATGATATTCACCTCTCCGATAAAATCGGCCACATAAACGGAGTTGGGAGCCTCGTAGATCTGCGCCGGTGTCGCGACCTGAATGATGCGCCCCTCGTCCATGACAGCAACGCGGCTGGAAACGGTCATCGCCTCTTCCTGATCATGGGTCACGATCACAAAGGTTGTGCCTGTCTTTTCCTGAATATCCATCAACTCGAACTGCGTGTCTTGCCGCAGCTTCTTGTCCAGCGCGCCCAAAGGCTCGTCCAGCAGCAGCAATTTCGGTGCCTTTGCCAGACTGCGTGCCAACGCCACCCGCTGGCGCTGACCGCCGGAAATCTGGTGCGGCTTGCGTTTTGCGAATTTCTCCAGCCGCGTCAGGCGCAGCATCTCGTCCACACGTGCAGCGATCTCATCCTTGGGCTTGCCTTCTCGCTTCAGGCCGAAGGCGATATTCTCCCAGATGCTCAGATGCGGAAACAGCGCATAGGACTGGAACATCATGTTCACGGCCCGCTTGTTGGGCGGAACCGCGGCCATGTCCTGCCCCGCGATCAGGATCTGCCCCTCGCTCGCCCGCTCGAAACCGGCGAGCATCCGCATCAACGTGGTTTTGCCACAGCCGGACGGGCCGAGCAGCGCGAAGAACTCGCGCTCGTAGATATCCTGCGTCAGGTTCTCGATGGCGACAAAGTCGCCGAACCGCTTGGTTACGTTCTTGAACTGGATAAGAGGCTTTGCCTGCGGATCGTCCCACGGCGCGAAAACGGTCTGTGCCATACCTGTCGCTGTCCTTCAGTCGGATAGGCCCGCGCGGATACCGCACGGGCCATAGGCATCAGATTTCAGGTGCCCGATTTGATCTTGGTCCAAAGCCGGGTCACAGTCCGCTGTACACGCGCATCCCACGGGGTGGTGGTGAACAGATTTGCAACGGCCTCTTTCGAAGGATAAATCGCCGGATCGCCGATCACATCCTCAACCAGAAATTCCTGCGAGGCGAGGTTGCCGTTGGCGTAGTAGACGTAGTTCGACGCCGCCGCCATATTCTCGGGGTCCATGATGAAGTTCAGGAAAGCATGCGCTTCCTCGACATTGGGCGCATCAACCGGAATGGCCATCTGGTCGAACCACATCTGCGCGCCTTCCTTGGGCGCGTTATACG
This sequence comes from Paracoccaceae bacterium, assembly GCA_024636555.1. GTDB lineage: Bacteria > Pseudomonadota > Alphaproteobacteria > Rhodobacterales > Rhodobacteraceae > Seohaeicola. The sequence goes on from JAGXGW010000035.1 coordinate 22,342, forward strand.
CAATCTCGACCCCGTTATCGGCCTCGGCGGCACGGTCGCGGGCCTGTAGGATATCGCCCGACCAACCCACGGCCACGCAGATATCCCCGTTGGCCAGTGCGTTGATATACTCCGAGCTGTGGAATTTCTGGATATAGGGACGGATCGCCATGAATACCTCTTCGGTCTTCGCAATCACATCGGGGTCGTGGCTGTTGGGGTCCTCGCCCAGATACTGCAGCGCGGCCGGAATCATCTCGGCAGGCGCGTCCAGCATCATGATTCCGCACGCGGCCAGCTTTTCGGCATTGGCAGGATCAAAAACCAGCGCCAGACTGTCCACAGGGGCATCCTCGCCCAGAACTTCGGTCACTTTGCCGACATTCACGCCAATGCCGGTCGTGCCCCACATGTAATTGATCGAATAGGCATTACCGGGATCATACTGCTCGGTGCGGGACGACACGACATCCCACATATTCTCTAGATTTGGCAGTTTCGACTTGTCCAGCTCTTGGAAAGCCCCCGCCTGGATCTGGCGTTGCAGGAACGTGCCCGACGGCACAACGACATCATAGCCTGAGCCACCCGCCAACAGCCGGGTTTCCAGCACTTCGTTGCTGTCGAACACGTCATAAATCAGCCGGATGCCGGTTTCGTCCTGAAACTTCTGGAGAAGCGATTCGTCGATATAGTCAGACCAGTTGTAAACGCGGACCTCCTGGCCCGACGCGGCCCCAGCCATGAGCGCGAGTGAAGCAGTCATGGTCAGCAGGTGATGTCTCATCTAGATACTCCCTAAAGGTGGTGGATCTTCCGTCCCCATTCCGGAATTTGATCAAAGAAACTGCCAAGAGGCAATATGGTAATGTTTTCATGACGCCGCTAAACTCGCAAGCGGCTGTCTTGGAGGAACGGGGAGAAAAGCGGCGAATGGACGAACCTGCCTTGAAAATGATCACGCAGCCGGATGCGGCGACCAACCCGCCCGCACATGAGGTGATCTACCGCCGATTGCGTGACCAGATCCTGTTCGGGGAGATTGCACCGGGACAGGCTTTGACGATCCAAGGGCTGGCGGATCGCCTGAGCGCCGGCATGACCCCCGTGAGAGAGGCGATCAGGCGGCTGACGGCAGAGGGCGCATTGGTGTTTCAGGGTAACCGGCGGGTCTGTGTGCCGGAACTTACTGCCGAGAATATCTCGGAGATTATATATGCAAGACAGTGGCTTGAGTCACATCTTGGGCTGCGTGCGACAGAACGCGCCACGCCTGCCGCCCTGACCCGCCTGACCGAGATCGACAGGGCCGTTGACCGCGCCATCCTGGCTGGTGATTTGCGCTCCTATCTGCAAGGAAACCATGCTTTCCATGCGATGATCTACGATCTGGCGGATGCCCCGATCCTTGCGGAAATGGCTGAACGCCTCTGGCTGCGGTTCGGGCCGTCTCTTCGGGTTGTGATCGGCAGGATCGGCACCCAGAACCTGCCGGACAAACACAAGGATATGCTGGAGTGCATGCGCACCGGTGATTCCGAGGGCGCGGCAAGGGCGATGCGGGAAGACATGCTGCAAGGGATGGAGCAGATCCGCGATATGCTGGACCTCAGCGAGCGCGACAACTGATTCGATTGACTCTGGAAAATTTGATCATATTCTTGGCGGCAGTGCATGGCACGCTCTCTGGCGCGCGCCCACATCCCGCAATCGACAGATACGAGGCCACTCATGACCGTGATTACAAACCATATGCCCACGCATGAACTCCAGGCACTGGATTCCGCGCATCACATGCACCCGTTCACCACGCAGGATGCGCTGACACAGCGTGGCCCGCGCGTGATCACGCGCGCCGACGGCGTCTGGATCACCGACAGCGACGGGAACCGGATCATCGACGGCATGGCCGGTCTGTGGTGCGTCAATATCGGCTACGGGCGGGACCGACTGGCCGATGTGGCCGCGCGCCAGATGAAGGAACTTCCCTATTACAACACCTTCTTCATGACCACGCATGTGCCCGCCATCGCGCTTAGCCAGAAACTGGCCGAAGTGGCACCGGAGGGTATGAACCATGTGTTTTACGCCGGATCAGGCTCTGAAGCGAACGACACCAACATCCGCATGGTCCGCACCTACTGGGCGCAAAAGGGCAAGCCCGAGAAGAAGGTGATCATCAGCCGCAAGAACGCCTATCACGGCTCGACGCTGGGCGGGGCATCGCTGGGCGGAATGTCCGGCATGCATGCCCAAGGTGGACTGCCGATCCCGGATATCTTCCATATCGACCAGCCGAACTGGTGGGCCGAGGGCGGCGATCTGAGCCCCGAGGAGTTCGGGCTGGAGCGCGCGCGCCAACTTGAGCAGGCGATCAACGATCTTGGCGAGGACAAGGTTGCAGCCTTCATCGCGGAGCCGATCCAAGGGGCAGGCGGTGTGATCGTGCCACCGGATACCTACTGGCCGGAGATCCAGCGCATCTGCGACAAATACGAGATCCTGCTGATCGCGGACGAGGTGATCTGCGGCTTCGGGCGGACCGGCAACTGGTTCGGCAGCCAGACGGTGAACATCCGTCCCCATATCATGACGATCGCCAAGGGCCTGTCCTCGGGTTACCAGCCCATCGGCGGCTCGATCATCTGTGACGAGGTCGCCAGCGTGATGAGCGCCTGCGAGTTCAACCACGGCTACACCTATTCCAGTCACCCCGTTGCTGCGGCTGTGGCGCTTGAGAACCTCAATATCATCGAGGAAGAGGGCATTATCGAACATGTCCGTACGAATATCGGGCCGTATATGAAAGACCTGTGGACCGAGATGACGGATCACCCTCTGGTGGGCGAGGCCAAGATCGTGGGTATGATGGGCTCCATCGCGCTGACGCCGCACAAGGAAAGCCGTGCCAAATTCGCCTCCGAGCCGGGAACCGTGGGCTATATCGTGCGCGAGCGGTGCTTTGCCAATAATCTGGTGATGCGCCATGTTGGCGACCGGATGATCATCAGCCCGCCCTTGGTGATGACGCGCGACGAGGCCGATATCCTGATCGAGCGCGCCCGAAAGTCGCTTGACGAGGCGCATCAGCAACTCAAGGACGAAGGGCTGATGGTCGCGGCCAGTTGATCACGATGTGACACTGATCCGGCCTGATTGCATGCTGATCGGGCCGGATCAGGATATTTTTGGCAAGAAGAAGCTGCCGATTGTCATCCCTTCACGGCGTTCATCCGTGCGATGCACAAGGATATGTGCGCGCGGCGTATGTCAGCTGCCGCCTGCCCGTCCCGCGCTTGCAGGGCCGAGAGGCTGTCGCGCAGTTCCGACACGAAGATCGCGGTTTCATCCACAAGGTTCAGATGCGGTGTCACGGTCAACCAGATCCGTGCGGTACGATAATAGAGCCTTTCCGACATTTCGCGCAAAGCCTCGTTCAGGGTCAGAGACGTGCCGAAATGGAAGTAGACCATATTGAGATGTGCCAGCGCGCGGATATCGGGCTGTTCCAGCAGGGCCAGCCCCTGATCCAGAAAGCCGCTGGCCTTGGCGATGATCTCGTCGGTGATCGGCACAGGAGACAGACGGCCCACCAGCCCTGCCAGTTCGCGCCGCAGATCGTAGGTGCGCGCCATCTCGCCGGGGTCGATATCGGTGACGATATTGCCGACCCCGTGTTGCGAGACCACCAGCCCTTCGTCTTCAAGCCGGGCCAGCACACGGCGCAGCGGTGTGCGGGAGGTGCCGAATTCCGTCGCCAGTGCCTCTTCCGACAAACGCGTGCCCGGCGGATAATCCAGCAAGCAGATCCGCATCCGCAGCATGTCATGCAGCCGCAGGAAGCGGGTGCGCGCATCGGATTGTTCAGACATGACGTGTCAGCCTTGCGCCCAGACCTTGTAGCATGGAAAGGCATTGATCCAGCTGGGATAGGGTCACATATTCATCCGCCTTATGGGCCTGCTCGATACTTCCCGGACCACACAGAACTGCGGAAAGACCCATCTGCTGGAACAATCCCGCCTCGGTTCCGAAGGCCACGACATCGGCCCCGTTCGCGCCCGTCAATTCCGAGACAAGGCGGCGTGCGGCATTCTCCTCCATCGGTTCCAGCCCGCAAACCTCGCCGATCACATAGGTGGTGATCCCCGCATCCGGGCAGACCGATTGCATCTGCGGGAGGAGCACATCGTTGCAATAGGCCGCCAGATCGGCGCGGACGAAATCGGCATCGCTGTCCTGCACGGGGCGCATTTCCCAGTCCAGTTCGGCACGGCTTGCAATGACATTATGCGCGACACCGCCCGACAGGCGCCCCACATTGATCGTGGTCCAGGGCGGCTCGAACCGGCTTCCGACGGGGGTACGGTGGCGCAACTGGTGGCGCAGCTCCATCAGCCGCGCAACATATGCCACGGCATATTCGACAGCGTTCACGCCGCGGTCAGGGTTGGAGCCGTGCCCCTCCAGCCCGCGAAACTCGACTGTGTATTCGCAACAGCCTTTGTGCCCCTCGATGATCCGCATATCGGTCGGCTCGCCCACGATGGCCATGGCGGGCCGTATGCCGCGAGACTGCAACGCCGGTACGAGAGACCGCGCGCCAAGGCATCCGACCTCCTCGTCATAGGTAAAGGCAAAATGGATCGGCCGCTTGAGGTTGCGCGCGGCATAGTCTGGGGCCATCGCAAGGGTGGCGGCGATAAACCCCTTCATGTCGCAGGCGCCGCGCCCGAACAGCATTCCGTCTCGCTCGACCATGCGGAACGGGTCGCTGCTCCAGTCCTGGTCGATGACGGGGACCACATCGGAGTGGCCGGACAGCACGATCCCGCCCTCGCGGTCCGGGCCGATGGACGCGAACAGATTGGCCTTGGTGCCACCGTCATCCGCAAAGAGATCGACACGCGCGCCCGCCTCCGACAGCAGGTTGGCCATATGCTCGATCATGGCCAGATTGCTGTCGGACGACACCGTTGGATAGGCGATCAGGTCGCCGAGAATATCGCGGGTGCGGGCCAGTGTCGTCATGGTTTCACAAAGATCCGGCGGGGACGGTCGCAAAAGGTTTCAGCCGGGCCGTTGGCGGTGATCAGGATAGATTCCGTGATTTCGATGCCCCATGTATCCATCCAGATACCGGGCATGAAATGGAATGTCATGCCGGGTTGCAGCACGGTCTGGTCCTCGGTCCGCAGGCTGATGGTACGCTCGCCCCAGTCGGGAGGATAGCTGATCCCGATCGGATAGCCGCAGCGCGCGCCGCGCTGGATACCGGCGGCTTCGAGCGGGCGCGCCAGGGCATCGGCGATGTCACAGGCACGGTTGCCGGAACGCGCGGCCTGCAACCCCGCTTCCAGCCCTTCGATCAGAGCCGCTTCGGCGCGTTTCACCTCGTCGGGCGGGGTGCCAAGATAGACGGTGCGGCAGAACGGTGTGTGATAGCGGCGATAGACGCCTGCCAGTTCGAAGAATGTGCACTGGTCATTCTCGAACTCGCCGCCGTTCCACGTGATATGCGGGGCAGAGGCATCGGCACCGGAGGGGCACATCGGCACGATCGCCGGATAATCGCCCCAATCCTCGCCGACACCGATGATCGCCTCGCGCATCACTTCGGCGACCAGATCGTTCTTGCGTATACCGGGGCGGGCGCGCTCGATGGCGGTATCGACCATCTTTTCGGCAATACGGGCGGCGCGGCGCATGAAGGCGATCTCCTCATGCGACTTGACCGCGCGCTGCCAGTTCACCAGCGCCGTAGCATCGACAAGCGTCGCGCGGGGCAATTCGGTCATCATCGTGACATAGGCCTTGGCCGAGAAGTAGTAATTGTCCATCTCGACACCGATACAGGACGCCTCGAACCCCATCTCGCAGAGCAGGGCTGACAGATGCTGCATCGGGTGGCGCTCGTTCGACTGCACGTAGGTGTCGTCATAGGGCCGCAGATTGTCATGCGGCAGCCATGCCGTGCGTTTCGCGCCATTGGCATCCATATTGCGCCCCCACCAGACCGGATCGCGGTCATGGGTGACGATCACGCCCTGATGCACATAGAAGGACCAGCCATCGTAACCCGTCAGCCATGACATGTTCGACGGGTCCTCGACGAACAGTACATCTATACCCCGCTCTGCCATCGCCGTGCGTGTCAGATCAAGGCGGCGTGCATATTCCTCGGCGGTGAAAGGCAAATCGGCAAACGGGATGGGCGGAACTGACATAAGCGCTTTCCTTGCTGGCATTTTCGTCACCTGATCAAATTTGTGCACATCTTGACCATTCCAAAAACGAATTCCCCTGTCGCTTTTGGGAAATCTCCTAGATTTTAAGCGTATAAGGTTGACCGCAGCCGCGCAGGCATAAAGGTTGTGCACAACGCGTGGTGCGAGATTCAAGCCGAAGGAGGCTTCCGATGCTGACCAATGACCAACTGGCCCAATGGGACCGGGACAATTTCTTCCACCCCTCGACCCATCTGGCCGAATTCGCCCGCGGCAACGCGCCCCAGCGGATCATCACCACCGCCAAGGGATGCCACATCACGGACCGTGACGGTACGCGGCTTCTGGATGCCTTCGCGGGGCTGTATTGTGTCAATGTCGGCTATGGCCGTCAGGAGATTGCCGAGGCGATCGCGGATCAGGCGCGCGAGCTGGCCTATTATCACGCCTATGTCGGCCACGGCACCGAGGCGAGCATCACCCTGTCCAAGATGATCCTCGACCGCGCACCCAAGAATATGTCCAAGGTCTATTTCGGCCTGTCAGGCTCGGATGCGAATGAAACCAACGTCAAGCTGATCTGGTATTACAACAATATCCTCGGACGGCCCGAAAAGAAGAAGATCATCAGCCGCTGGCGTGGCTATCACGGGTCGGGGCTGGTGACAGGCTCGTTGACGGGGCTGGAGTTGTTCCACAAGAAATTCGATCTCCCCTTGGCGCAGGTGATCCATACGGATGCTCCCTATTACTTCCGCCGCCCCGATCTTGATATGAGCGAAGCGCAATTCACTGCCCATCTGGTGGCGGAGCTGGAGGCGCTGATTGAACGCGAAGGACCCGATACCATCGCAGCCTTCATCGGTGAGCCGGTTCTGGGCACCGGCGGCCTTGTTCCGCCGCCTGAAGGCTACTGGCCCGCCATTCAGGAGGTTCTGCAAAAGCATGATATCCTTCTGGTCGCCGATGAGGTCGTTACCGGCTTTGGCCGATTGGGAAGCATGTTCGGGTCCGATCATTATGGTATCCGGCCTGATCTGATCACCATCGCGAAGGGCCTGACCTCCGCCTATGCGCCGCTGTCCGGCTCCATCGTGGGTGACAAGATGTGGAAGGTGCTTGAGCAGGGCACCGACGAGAACGGACCCATCGGTCATGGCTGGACCTATTCGGCGCATCCTGTGGGCGCGGCGGCGGGCGTTGCCAATCTCAAACTGCTGGACGATCTCAACCTGATCCGGAATGCTGGTGATGTCGGCGCGTATCTCAACACGCAGATGCGTGGGGCGCTGGCAGAGCATCCCCATGTCGGGGATGTGCGCGGCGAGGGGATGCTGTGTGCCGTGGAGTTTGTGCAGGACCGCGACAAAAGGCAGTTTTTTGACGCCAGCGAAAAGGTCGGCCCCCGTGTCGCCGCTGCCCTGATGGGGCAAGGCGTGATCGGCCGCGCGATGCCGCAAGGCGACATTCTGGGATTCGCACCGCCATTCTGCCTCACCCGGGCAGAGGCAGATGAAGTGGTCGAAAAAACGGCAAAGGCTGTTTTCGAGACGCTGGGCTGACAAGGAGTGCAGGCCAATAGCCTGTAAGGCTGCCATATCTCAGGCATTTGGCCTGCGAAACCGATAAACTCATATTTGACCCAGTAAAAGGGTTGCATCATGCAGGACAGGTCGCTTTAGTCTAGGAAGAACGCGTGGCGAAGATCGCGCAGCAACAAAACAACGGGGAGCCGGCTTTGGCTGTATCAAGTGCGAACGATTCGTTCGTGGCTTTTGAGCGTGTGCAAAAAAGCTATGATGGGGAAAATCTGGTCGTCAAAGACCTGAACCTGACAATGCCCAAAGGCGAGTTCTTGACCATGCTCGGCCCGTCGGGTTCGGGCAAGACGACCTGCCTGATGATGCTGGCGGGTTTCGAAACGGCCACCCATGGCGAGATTCTGCTGGACGGGAAGCCGATCAATAACATCCCGCCCCACAAGCGCGGCATCGGGATGGTATTCCAGAACTATGCGCTTTTCCCGCACATGACCGTGGCTGAAAATCTGGCCTTTCCGTTGGAGGTTCGCAAGTTCGGCAAGTCCGAGCGCGAGGAGAAGGTCGCCCGGGCGCTGGACATGGTCCAGATGGGTGCCTTCGGTGGCCGCCGTCCTGCACAGCTGTCAGGCGGGCAGCAGCAGCGGATCGCACTGGCCCGTGCGCTGGTCTTCGAGCCGGAACTTGTCCTGATGGACGAACCGCTTGGTGCGCTGGACAAACAGCTGCGCGAAACCCTGCAGTTCGAGATCACCAACCTTGCCCATTCGCTGGGCATCACAACCGTCTACGTGACACATGACCAGACCGAGGCGCTGACAATGTCGGACCGCGTGGCGGTGTTTGACGATGGCCGCATCCAGCAGCTTGCCGCCCCGGACGTTCTGTACGAGCAGCCGCAAAACAGCTTCGTTGCGCAGTTCATCGGTGAGAACAATACGATGGAAGGTGTGATTCAGGAAATAAAGGGCGATACCTGCATCGTCCGGTTGGACGGGGGTGAAGTGATTGATGCCAAACCCGTCAACGTGACCAAGGTGGGCGAGCGGACACGCGTCTCGATCCGGCCCGAGCGGGTCGAGTTCAACAAGGAAAGACTGCAGCCGGGCGCACATACCCTGAAGGCTGAAGTTCTCGAATTCATTTACATGGGCGATATTTTCCGCACGCGCCTAAGCGTCGCAGGGAATAAGGATTTCGTCGTCAAAACGAGAAACGCACCCGATCAGGTGCGTCTGAAACCGGGCGAGCAGATCGAGATCGGCTGGCTACCGGAAGATTGCCGCGCGCTCGACGCCTGAGCGCTGGAAAGGTGCCTTTTGCCCAGCCCGTTGGGAAAGGTACGCAGAATAACGGGTTTAACAAGGAGTGTAATATGAAACTCAAGACAACACTGATGGCCACTGGGGCCACGCTGGTTGCTGCTGCGGCCTTCGCGCAGGACAACATGGCGGACAGCATGACCGTCGTGTCATGGGGCGGTGCCTACCAGAACAGCCAGGTCAAAGCCTATATCGAACCTTACGTCGCCAATAATCCCGGATTGAACGTCATCACCGACGAAAGCTCGGCCGAAGCGGTGACCAAGCTGCGCGCGATGTCCGAAGCCGGCAACATCACCTGGGATCTGGTGGATGTAACCGCCGCCGACGGCCTGCGTCTGTGCGACGAAGGTCTGGCGATGGAAATCGATCCCGACGAAATTCTGGCCGATGCCCCCGATGGCACACCGGCGTCGGAAGATTTCGGTAACACGCTGGTCGGCGATTGCTTCATCCCGCAGATCGTTTTCTCGACCACGTTCGGCTACCGCACCGACCTTCTGGCCGAAGCCCCCACCGAAATCTGCGATGTCTTCGACACCGAGACGTTCCCCGGCAAGCGCGCGCTGGAGCGCCGTCCAATCGGAAACATGGAATGGGCGTTGATCTGTGACGGTGTCGCGATCGAAGACGTCTATGACACGCTCGAAACTCAAGAAGGTGTCGATCAGGCCCTCGCCAAACTCGGCACCATCAAGGATGACGTGATCTGGTGGTCCGCTGGTGCCGAAACGCCCCAGCTTCTGGCCGATGGCGAAGTCGTGATGGGTTCGACCTACAACGGTCGTCTGTTCTCGGCCATCGTCGAGCAGGATCAGCCCATCGGGATGCTCTGGGATTGGCAGATGTTCGATCTGGACGGCTGGATCATTCCTGCCGGTCTGCCCGAGGATCGTCTGGCCCGCGTGATGGATTTCGTGAAATTCGCCACGGACACGCAGCGTCTGGCGGATCAGGCGGCCTACATCTCCTATGGTCCGGCGCGGGCGTCTTCGGCCCCGCTGGTTGGTCAGCACGCCGAACTGGGCGTCGACATGGCACCCCATATGCCGACCGACCCGGCCAATGCGATCAACACCTTCCTGTTCAACTTTGAATGGTGGGCCAGCTACCGTGACGATCTGGATGCACAGTTCCAGGCATTCCTGCTGCAGTGACGATCATTGGAGGGGGCGCTCAGCCCCCTCCGCTTTGCGGCCGATAAGCTGCATGGCCTTTGCCGAGCCGGACCGCGCCGGTTGCGCCAAGGCCAGAAAAGGCACCGCAAGAACAGGTGCCGGAAATACCGACGGGGTACGATATGTCTGACGCCACGCTTGACGGACCGGTCCTTTCCGCTGATGGAAAACCGCTTAAACAGAGCCTGAACAACGCCCTGCGAAAGCAGAAACTTCGGGCTCTCGTTTTGATCGCGCCACTTCTGATCTTCGTATTGGTCAGCTTCGTTGCACCGATCGGTTCGATGCTGATGCGCTCTGTCCAGAACACCGCAGGCGTCGAATATGTGCCCGATCTCTTGCCCAACGTTGTGGTCGCGATTCAGGACTGGGATCCCAGCACACGCGAGACACCGCCCGAGGCCGTTTACCGCGCGATGGCGATAGACATGGCCACAGCCTTCGAAAACAAAAACCACACCCAGTTGGGGCGCCGCTTCAACTACGAGGTTCCCGGCATCTCGTCTCTGTTCCGCAGTGCCGGACGGCCCGTGTCCAGATGGGACATCGCAACAGACGGTCCCTTCAAGGAAAAATTCCTCGACCTGAACGATGGCTGGGGAGATGTGGAATACTGGGCGGCGATCAAGGCGAATTCCGGCTATTACACGTCCAGTTATTTTCTGGCGGCTTTCGATGCCCAGCGCGGGATCGACGGGATCACCATGAAAGAGCCGGATCAGCGTATCTACCAAAAGCTGATGGTGCGCACGCTGGGCCTCAGTCTTTTGATTACCTTCTGCACGCTTGCGCTCGGCTATCCGGTGGCGTGGCTTTTGGCCGATCTTCCTCTGCGCACATCGAACCTTCTGCTGATACTCGTTTTGCTACCCTTCTGGACATCGCTTTTGGTCCGGACATCGGCGTGGAAAATCCTGCTGCAGGATCAGGGGGTCATCAACGACTTCTGGATCGCGCTGGGCTTCACCGAAAGGATGACGCTGATCAACAACCAGTTGGGCGTCGTCATCGCGATGACCCACATCCTGCTGCCTTTCATGATCCTGCCGCTCTACTCGGTGATGAAAACGATCCCGCCCTCGTATCTGCGGGCCGCCAAATCACTGGGCGCGTCCAACTGGACAGCGTTCTGGCGGGTCTATTTCCCGCAAACCACGGCGGGGATCGGTGCGGGGGCCTTGTTGGTCTTCATCCTTGCTGTCGGTTACTTCATCACGCCAGAACTTGTCGGTGGTGCGGATGGCACATTCATCTCGAACCGGATCTATTTCCAGTTCGCCGTCTCCGGCAACTGGGGGCTGGCGGCTGCCTTGGGCACACTGATGCTGCTCGTGGTTCTGATCCTCTACTTCGTCTACGATAAACTTGTCGGCGTCGATAACGTGAAGCTGGGATAAGCGATATGGCCTCGAAACTTCCGCCCTATGCAACAACCGGAGAACGGATCTGGTTCTACACGTTCCGCGTGATTTGCGCGCTCGTGTTCTTCTACCTGATCTTTCCGATCCTGATCATCATTCCCTTGTCCTTCAACGCGCAGAACTTTTTCACCTTCACGCCCGAGATGCTGCGCCTTGATCCCGCAGGCTATTCGCTGAAGCACTACAAGGATTTCCTGGGGGCGAACGGGGATTATTCGTGGATGCAGGCCTTCACGAACTCGCTGATCATCGCACCGCTGGCCACCTTGATTGCGGTATCGCTTGGCACCTTGGCCGCCATCGGCTTGACCCAGCCGCACGTTCCCTATCGCAAGCAGATCACGGCGCTTCTGATCTCGCCCATGATCGTGCCACTGATCATCACGTCGGCGGGGATGTTCTTTTTCTACTCGCGCCCCTTCGGATTCAGCGAATTGGGCCTGCAAGGCACCTTTGCTGGCGTGATTCTGGCGCATGCGGCGCTGGGCATTCCTTTCGTGATCATCACGGTCACAGCGACCCTGTCCAGTTTCGATACCTCGCTGACGCGGGCTGCTGCGAATATGGGGGCCAATCCGGTCACCACCTTTTTTCGTGTGCAGATGCCCTTGATCCTGCCGGGGGTGATTTCGGGCGGGCTTTTCGCCTTCATCACCTCGTTTGATGAGGTTGTGGTTGTGCTGCTGGTCGGCTCTGCCGGTCAAAAGACGCTGCCGTGGCAGATGTTCATCGGGTTGCGGGAGCAGATCAGCCCGACGATTCTGGCGGTCGCGACGATCCTTGTGGTGATTTCGATCGCCTTGTTGACGACGGTGGAGCTACTGCGCCGCCGCTCGGAACGCCTGCGTGGTATGAGCCCGGGATAATAGGATGGACATAGACGGAAAGGTTGCACTGGTCACAGGCGGAGCGCAAGGGATCGGTCTGGCCTTGGCGCAGGCGCTCAATCGTGCCGGTGCCAAAGCCGTCATAATTGCGGATCTGCGCCTGCCCGAGGACACACCGCAAGGGGTGGAGGAGGCGTGTCACTGCGATGTCTCCGACGCCGCGCAAATCGCCAGTCTGATCGACCATGTCGAGGCTACACATGGCCCGATCGATATCATGTGCTCCAATGCCGGTATCGCCACCGGCATGGATAACAGCTTTGACAACATCGCCTTCGCCGATCCGCAGGTCTGGGACAAGGCTTGGGCGGTCAACGTGATGGCACATGTCCATGCTGCCCGCCTGCTGATCCCGCGGATGAAGTCACGCGGGGCAGGTTATTTCCTGCATACAATCTCGGCGGCTGGCCTGCTGTCACAAGTGGGATCGGCGGTCTATTCGACCACGAAACATGCCGCAGTCGGCTTTGCCGAAAGTCTGGCCATCGGTCACCGCGATGACGGGATCCGCGTATCGATGCTCTGCCCGCAAGGGGTCGCGACCCCGATGCTGGAGGGGTTACCGGCAGGCCCGCAACTCGGTGATGGCGTGCTGACGGCCGAGGAGGTGGCAGATGCCGCGATTGACGGGATACGCGCGGAGCGTTTCGTGATCCTGCCGCATCCCGCCGTGGCCGATTACATGCGTGCCAAGGTCGAGAATTATGACCGCTGGATCGGCGGCATGGCCAAGCTGCAACGCGGTATGAAGTCCGCCTGAGCACCCAACAAAAAAGGGCCGCTCCATGGCGGCCCTTACATCATACTTGCGTCAAGAGATCAGGAGCGGACAAGCTTCTCATAGCTCTCGGCGATGTCGCGGGTCAGCGCGCCCACCTCGAAATTGTAATTCCCGATCTGGCCTACTGGTGTCACCTCGGCGGCGGTGCCTGTCAGCCAGCACTGCTCAAAGCCTTCCATCTCCTCGGGCATGATATGCCGCTCATGCACCGCGATGCCTTTTTCCTTGAGCATGCCGATCACCGTCTGACGTGTCAGCCCGTTCAGGAAGCAATCGGGCAGCGGCGTATGCACTTCGCCATCCTTGACGAAGAAGATATTGGCCCCCGTCGCCTCGGCGACATAGCCACGGTAATCCATGAACAGCGCATCGGAACATCCCTTGGCCTCCGCCGCGTGTTTGGAGGTGGTGCAGATCATGTAAAGACCTGCCGCCTTGGCATGGACGGGGATCGTTTCCGGTGATGGACGTTTCCATTTGGAGATGTCCAGCTTGGCGCATTTCATCTTGGCATCGCCATAGTAATTGCCCCAGCCCCAGACCGCGATGGCCAGATGCACCGGGTTGCGCGCAGACGAGACACCCATATCCTCACCCGCGCCGCGCCATGCGACGGGGCGCACATAGGCATCCGTCAAGCCGTTGGCTTCGAGCACCGCTTTCTTGGCGGCATCGATCTCGTCCACCGAGAACGGGATCTCGAAATCAAGGCAGCTTGCGGAATAGTGCAGCCGCTCCGAATGTTCGCGGCTTTTGAAGATCTTGCCGTTGTAGCACCGCTCACCCTCGAACACAGAGCTGGCGTAATGCATCGCATGGCTTAGAATATGCACATTGGCCGCGCGCCAATCCACCAGTTTACCGTCCATCCAGATCTTGCCGTCGCGGTCGTCATAGCCAGCCATCTTTCACTCTCCTGCCAAGCACTCTTTGCGAATATTGCGTTCAAAGCGTCCGCTTCGGACATAAAGTTGCGCGGAAACTGCGATTCGCTACCAGTTTGGTATTGGAATGTCAACAAGACTGACTTAAACTGCCCTGATAGCGGGCAGTTGTGAAACTTTACGGGCCTGCAAATATGCGAGATCTTACCATACCGGACCGAAGGGGGAAGGCATGATGTCAGACGCACCGGGCGGCGAAACACTTCTGTTTCTGACAGATGAGCAGCTTCGGCAGGGGATCGAGGCGATGTTCTTCGCCTATCGCGGTTTTACCGCCGATCCAGACCGTATTCTGGCTGGGCTGGCCTATGGCCGCGCCCATCACCGCGCGATCCATTTCATCAACCGCGCGCCCGGCACAACGGTGAACAACCTTCTGATCCTTCTGGGTGTGACCAAGCAATCCCTGAACCGGGTGCTGCGTACGCTGGTCGAGGACGGGCTGGTGCAAAGCAAGGTTGGCAAATCGGACAAACGCGAGCGTCACCTTTTTCTGACAGAAGCGGGCGAGGCGCTGGAGCGTAAGCTGTCCGATGCACAACGCGCCCGCATGCGGGCGGCCTACCGCGCTGCGGGCCCGCAAGCAGTTGCCGGTTTCCGGCAGGTATTGGAGTCGATGATGGATAACGATTTGCGGCGCAGGTATCAGGCGTTGAAGGACAGCAGCACATGAGCAGACAGGACGCCCATCTGCTGATCGTGGATGATGACGAACGTATCCGCAGCCTGTTGCAGAAATTCCTCGTGCGGCACGGTTTCATGGTTTCGGCCGCACGCGATGCCGGCCATGCACGGCGTATCCTGTCAGGGCTGGAATTCGACATGATCGTGCTCGACGTGATGATGCCGGGCGAAGACGGTGTGAGCCTGACGCGCTCCTTGCGCGAGAAGATGCAGACCCCGATCCTGTTGTTGACGGCCAAAGGTGAGACGGCAGACCGTATACTTGGGCTGGAAGCGGGGGCGGACGACTATCTGGCCAAACCGTTCGAGCCAAAAGAACTGCTGCTTCGGATCAATGCCATCCTGCGGCGCATGCCCGAGGCGGCCCCGGTAAATACCTCGCCGAAAGTGCTGCAGATGGGCGCTGTGCGCTACGATATCGAACGTGGCGAGATGTGGAAGCACGACACCCCGATCCGGCTGACCGCCACAGAGGCGCAACTGATGCGGATTTTCTCCACCCGGTTGGGAGAGGCCGTCAGCCGCATCCAGCTTGTCGAGGATCTGGGCCGTGACCGCGATCAGGCGCAGGAACGCGCCGTCGATGTGCAGATCACCCGGTTGCGTCGCAAGATCGAGGCTGATCCAAAGCAGCCGCGTTACCTGCAGACCGTGCGCGGTGCGGGCTATATGCTGGCTCCCGACTAGCGCCGCACTGCCGGATCAAATGAGTATTTTCGGAACAATGAAGGGGAGGGCCGACACATGGCAACAGGGCTTTGGACGCATGAGGCTTTTTCCCGCCATGTGAACCCGCCGGGTCATCCCGAACAGGTGGCGCGACTTGCCTATGTAGAGAGGGCCCTGGCGGATGCCCGCTTTGCGGGGTTGCAGCGGTTCGCGGCACCTCTGGCAGAGGATGCGTCGATCCTGCGCTGCCATCCGCAAAGCTATATCGACCGGATCGTGGCTGCCGAACCCGTCAGCGGCTGGCATCAACTGGATGCCGATACGCATATGTCCTCCGGCTCGGTCGAGGCTGCCCGTCGCGGCGTTGGTGCAGCAGTCGCGGCTGTGGATGCTGTCATGTCGGGCGATCTGACCAATGCCTTTGTGGCATCGCGCCCGCCCGGCCACCATGCCGAACGCGAAACGCCGATGGGGTTTTGTCTGTTCGGCACCGTGGCAATTGCCGCAAAACATGTGCTTGAGACTTACGGCCTGTCGCGTGTGGCGGTCGTGGATTTCGATGTGCACCACGGCAACGGCACGCAGGATCTGCTATGGGACGAGCCGCGCGCGGTGTTTTTCTCGTCGCATCAGTCGCCGCTTTGGCCCGGCACCGGTGCCGAGGCGGAGCGCGGCGCGCATGACACGATCTTCAACATCCCGCTGGAGCCCGATAGCGGCAGCGCCACAATGCGCGCCGCCTACGAGGGGCGGGTGTTCCCGATCCTGTCTGCGCTCAAGCCAGAGCTTATCCTTGTCTCGGCAGGCTTTGACGCGCATCGCGCCGATCCGCTTGCCAATCTGCGCTGGGAAACCGAGGATTTCGCATGGTTGACAGCGCGGCTTTGCGATCTGGCCGACACCCTGTGCGAGGGGCGCATCGTCTCCGTTCTGGAGGGCGGCTATGACCTTGAATCACTGGCCGCAGCTTCTAGTGCGCATGTGGCCATGCTGATGGAGCGCGGCGCATGATGACGGGCGGCCTCAGACGATTTGTTTGAGGTCCTCCAGCAGCCGTTCGGCCAGCAACACGCCATGCGCCACGCGGGCAGCGGGCATCGCGGGATGCTCCACGCGGATCAGGGTCTCGAAACAGATCAGATAGGGCAGGAACAAAGTCGCCTCGGCCTCGTCCAGCCCGAAGGCCTGCACAAAGGCATCATAGGCGAGCGCATCCACACCGAAACGGTGCTGATCAGAGGCGAACATGCCCCGCCGCGCCATATGCGTCAAAAACCGCGCCATATCCTTGTAGACCGGTGTGCGGTTCGAGCCGCCAAGGTCGATTCCTGTCAACTGGTTCGGGGCGGCGATCAGGTTGTTGGGATGGAAATCGCCATGCGCGATGGCGGTCCGCCATGTCTCGTGGCCGCGCAACAGACGCGAGAGCTTCTTCATCTTCTGCAGCACGCGGGTTTCGACGCCGATCAGCGCCGCATGGCTCTGCCGGGCCAACGCCGCTTCGGCCCAGTTGCGCCACGGTCCCCGGTTGACCGGCGTATGCGCCTCGGTCGGTGCACAGAACCGGCAGTTCCATGCTGCGGCTTTTGCAAGCCACGGCACGCGGGCCTCGGATTCAAGGGACCACAGATGATCCAGCAAAGGTGTCCCTGCGGCCTGCTGCAAAACCATGAGCTGCCCGCCACAGCAAAGGGCCAGCGGAGCGGCAACCCGCGCCGGTCCATTGGCCATATGAGCATATGCGCGCTGAAGCTCCGCCCATTCCACCGCGAAACCGGCGACTTCCTTGACCGACAGCGCCAGCCGGAAAATCGCGGGCTGGCCCTGAAACTGCCCGCTCCAGATCCCGCGCTGCTCAGGCACCAACCGCAGCATCCGGTCAACCTGTGACCCTGCCAAGGCGGGCTCCGCTTCGATCAACTGCTGCAACCGCTCCGTGGCGCGCTCTGCCGCTTGCGGGTTCTGTTCTGCATGAGGGGTCAGGAATGCCATAGCGGAAACATGATCACA
The DNA here is from genome assembly GCA_024636555.1 of Paracoccaceae bacterium. GTDB lineage: Bacteria > Pseudomonadota > Alphaproteobacteria > Rhodobacterales > Rhodobacteraceae > Seohaeicola. The sequence goes on from JAGXGW010000035.1 coordinate 39,982, forward strand.
GCGACTTTGACGGTCAACGCCTAATGCGCGGGCAGGCCGCCGGAGCGGTGTTGAACCTGACCCTTTGCGCCGCTATGGTCGCCCGAACCCAATGCACGAGGACCGCATGACCGACAGGCCCGTATCCGAACTGAGCTTTGAAGACGCGATGAAAGAGCTGGAAGCCGTTGTCGGCCAGCTGGAGCGCGGTGACGTTGCGCTGGACCAGTCCATCAAGCTTTACGAGCGCGGTGCCGAATTGAAGAAGCGGTGCGAGGCCAAGCTCAAGGAAGCGGAAGAGAAGGTCGCGGCGATCACGCTGGATGGTGACGGGCAGCCCGTTGCCGTGACACCTGTAGAAGGCCTCTAGGTGTTCCGCAGCAGATTGGATCAGGTCGCCTCACAGGTGCAGGCGCATCTGGATATGGTGATGGCCCCGCTGGAAGGCCCTGTTGCGCCTGCGATGCGCTACACCTGTCAGGGCGGCAAACGCTTGCGCGGCTTTCTGGTGTTGGAAAGCGCGCGGCTGCACGATGTCGACCCCGCCCACGCGATCTGGCCTGCAGCGGCAATCGAGATGATCCATGCCTACAGCCTTGTGCATGATGATCTGCCCTGCATGGATGACGACGATCTGCGCCGTGGCCGCCCGACCGTGCATGTGAAATGGGACGAGGGTACCGCCGTTCTGACGGGGGATGCGCTGCAAACCTTGGCTTTTGAATGTCTGGCAAGGCCGGAGTGTCATCCGGACCCCGCCGTGCGGGCCGATCTGGTACTGACGATGGCGCAGGCCGCAGGCGCGCAGGGTATGGTGCTGGGCCAAGCGCTCGATATCGCGGCGGAGAGCTCGCAAACGCCGCTCGGACTTGACGAGATCATCACCTTGCAGGATGGCAAGACAGGGGCGCTGATCCGCTGGGCTGCCATGGCTGGCCCTTTGATGGCGCGCGACGATCCCACGCCGCTGCGGCACTACGCGCAAGCGCTTGGCCTTGCATTCCAGATTGCCGACGACATCTTGGACGTAACCGGCAACGAGGATGCGGCGGGCAAACGCCTCAACAAGGATGCCGAGGCGGGCAAGGCCACCTTTGTCTCGCATCTCGGGCTTGACGGTGCCAAGGCGCGGGCAAGCGATCTTGTTGAGGAAGCCGTCAGCGCGCTTCAGCCTTACGGACCCGGTGCAGACAACTTGCGGGATGCGGCGCGCTTCGTTATCTCGCGCGACAGCTGAGATAAAATGCCCCCGGAGGGGTTTCTATGACAGACAGACCCCAAACGCCCCTGCTTGACAAAGTGCAGACCCCGGCAGATCTGAAGCGCTTTTCCGACAGCGAATTGCGGCAGGTCGCTGATGAGCTGCGCGCCGAAACGGTGTCCACGGTGTCCGTCACGGGCGGGCATCTCGGCGCAGGGCTGGGCGTTGTGGAACTGACCGTCGCCCTGCATGCCGTGTTCGACACGCCGCGTGACAAGCTGATCTGGGATGTCGGTCATCAAAGTTATCCGCACAAGATCCTGACAGGGCGGCGCGACCGCATCCGCACCCTGCGCCAGAAAGACGGGCTCAGCGGCTTCACCAAGCGGTCGGAATCGCCCTATGATCCGTTTGGTGCGGCGCACAGCTCTACCTCGATCAGTGCGGCTCTCGGATTTGCCGTGGCCCGCGATCTGGGCGGCAGGATCGACAGCGGGCTTGGCGATGCGATTGCCGTGATCGGCGACGGTTCGATGTCCGCGGGCATGGCTTTCGAGGCGATGAACAATGCAGGCCATCTGAAAAAGCGCCTGATCGTGATCCTGAACGACAACGAGATGTCGATTGCCCCGCCTGTGGGCGCCCTGTCGTCCTATCTCAGCCGCCTTTATGCGGGCGAGCCGTTTCAGGAGTTCAAGGCCGCCGCCAAAGGCGCAGTCAGCCTGCTGCCGCCACCGTTCCGTGACGGGGCCAAGCGGGCGAAGGATCTGCTCAAGGGATTCGCTGTCGGTGGCACTCTGTTCGAGGCGCTGGGCTTTTCCTATGTCGGCCCGATCGACGGGCACGATCTGGACCAGCTGCTGCCGGTGCTACGGACAGTGAAAGCGCGCGCGACCGGCCCGATGCTGATCCATGTGATCACCAAGAAGGGCAAGGGTTACGCGCCTGCCGAAGCTGCGCGTGACAAGGGCCATGCCACGGCGAAGTTCGATGTGCTGACCGGCGTGCAGAAAAAGGCCCCCTCCAACACACCCAACTATACCTCCGTCTTTGCGCGCGCGCTGCTGGACGAGGCCGCGCGGGACAGCCGCATCTGCGCGGTCACGGCAGCCATGCCGGATGGCACCGGGTTGAACCTGTTCGCCGAGCGTTATCCCTCGCGCTGCTTCGATGTCGGTATTGCCGAACAGCATGGCGTCACCTTCTCGGCCGCACTGGCGGCAGGCGGGATGCGCCCGTTCTGCGCGATGTATTCCACCTTCCTGCAACGCGGATACGATCAGGTCGTGCATGATGTCGCGATTCAGCGGCTACCCGTCCGCTTTGCCATTGATCGTGCCGGATTGGTCGGAGCCGATGGCGCCACCCATGCAGGCGCTTTCGACGTGGCCTATTTGTCGAACCTGCCCGGTTTTGTCGTGATGGCCGCAGCCGATGAGGCCGAACTCGTGCATATGGTGGCCACCGCTGCCGCGCATGACGATGGCCCCATCGCCTTCCGCTTTCCGCGCGGTGACGGGACCGGCGTGACCATGCCCGAGCGCGGCGTGCCGCTGGAGATCGGCAAGGGACGGATGATCCAGCAGGGCAAGCGCGTTGCGATCCTGTCTTTCGGCACCCGTCTGTCCGAGGTCATGACCGCCTGCGAGGCCTTGTCGGCGCGCGGTGTCACGCCGACTGTGGCCGATGCCCGCTTTGCCAAACCGCTGGACCGCGACCTTATCTTGCAGCTCGCACGCGATCATGAGGCCGTGATCACGGTCGAGGAAGGGGCGATCGGCGGTTTTGGCAGCCATGTCGCCCAGCTTCTGGCGGAGGAAGGCGTGTTCGACACGGGCCTGCGCTACCGCTCCATGGTGCTTCCCGATACGTTCATCGACCATGCCAACCCCGAGGATATGTATGCCACAGCCGGACTGAACGCCGCCGATATCGAGGCGAAGGTTCTGCAGGTTCTGGGAGTCGAGGTGCTGGCGCGGCGCGGATAGCGGCGCGCTAGAGTACCCCCGCCACAGCGACGCTGACACCGGTCACCAGAATGCCGAGATAGGCATAGCCCAACAGCACGAAAATGCCGTCCTTCAAGGTCTGGCCTGCAGCCAGCATCGCCATCCCCACGGCACTGAGCGTGGTTGAGAAGGGCACGAAAGACAGCGGCGGCCATGTCAGGGCGACCGCGATGATCACCATATAGGCCAGCGACGCAATCGGCTGTTGCGTCAGGATGACCCAGCGACCGCTACGATGGGCGTCGATCCAGACGGCTGGCCGGACAAGCGTATCAAGCGCGCGGCGCAGCTTCTCTGCAGAAATCTGACGGTCCATCATGAAGCGCGGAAGCCACAGAAACTGCCGCCCCAGAACAGCCTGCCCCGCAATCATCAGGATCACGATGGAGACGAGAGATGGCAGGAACGGAATGGCAGACAGGGGCGAGACCATCAGCAGCGCCAGAACCAGCAAGCTTGCCGCAAAAGACCGCTGCCCGATACGCGACAGGATATCGCCAAGGGTCAGCGCCTCTTCCTCTGGCCGCGGACGGATCAGGGCCAACAGGGCTGTGAGGGTCAGCGGCGTTTCCGGTTCGGGCCGTCCACTGGGAGACGAAAACGGGGAAATGACGGTCATTCCTGTTCCTCGGAAAGTAGGGCTCTGAGCCCGGCACGGTAATCGGAATGGATCAGGGAGATCCCGAGGTCGGCCTTGATCCGGTCATTGCGGACGCGCTTGTTCTCGGCATAGAAACTGCGTGCCATCGGTGTCAGGTCTGCTTCCTCGAACGGAACTTTCGCGGGCAGGGGCAAGCCCAGAAGTTCGGCGGCATAGCCGATCACATCCTGCGGCGGGGCAGGGTCATCATCGCACAGGTTGTAGATCGCACCGGGAGCGGGCTGTTTGATCGAGGCCTCAAGCACCTGCGCGATGTCATCGACATGAATGCGACTGAAGACCTGGCCGGGCTTGATGATGCGGCGCGCTGTCCCGTTCCTGACTTTCTCGAACGGCCCGCGTCCCGGCCCGTAAATGCCGGCAAGGCGAAAAATGTGGAGTGGAAGGCCGGGGATGGATTGCCATTCACGCTCTGCCCCGAGCCGCATCTGCCCGCGCCGCGTGGACGGCGCGAGGGGTGTCTCCTCATCCACCCATTCGCCGTTGAAATCGCCGTACACGCCTGTCGTCGACAGATACCCCACCCATTGCAGCCGCGACGCGGCCCGCGCGATCGGATCACGCAAAAGTGCCAGTACCGGATCGCCCTCGGCCTCTGGCCCGGCGGAGCACAGAACGTGGCTGGCTTTTGACAATGCGGCGCGCAAATCCCCATGCGGCCAGAGAATCGGTGTGACCCCTTCAGCCGTCAGCGCCCGCGCCTTGTCGGGGTTGCGCGTGGTGCCGAAGACGGTCCAGCCCTGCGGCACGAGCCGCTTTGCCAAAGCCCGTGCAGAATAGCCATGTCCAAACGAGAGCAGTGTTTTTTCCATGTGCGATAGATGTGTCTGGGAGGGCCGGAAAGCAAGCGTTACAAAAAACGCTTTGCGATACGGTTTTTGTAACATATAGTAGTCTTGCGAACGGAGGAGTCAGCTATGTATTCTCAAGGACTGATCGGGGCCGATGGCCGGACCGAGGAAACGCCGGAATTTCTGGAGCGCTTCCAGAGGCGCATTGATGCCGAAGAAAAGATCGAGCCCAAGGACGAAATGCCCGAGGGGTATCGCCGCACGCTGGTTCGCCAGATCGGCCAGCACGCGCATTCCGAGATTGTCGGCATGCTGCCCGAAGGCAACTGGATCACCCGCGCACCCAGCCTGCGCCGCAAGGCCGCGTTGCTGGCAAAGGTGCAGGACGAGGGCGGGCATGGTCTCTACCTTTATTCCGCTGCCGAAACGCTTGGTGTCAGCCGCGAGGAGATGACCGAGGAATTGCTGTCCGGCAAAGCCAAGTATTCGTCGATCTTCAACTACCCCACGCTGAGCTGGGCCGATATGGGCACCGTCGGCTGGCTGGTCGACGGCGCGGCGATCATGAACCAGATCCCGCTCTGCCGCTGCTCCTTTGGCCCCTATGCCCGTGCGATGATCCGCGTCTGCAAGGAAGAGAGCTTTCACCAGCGTCAGGGTTACGAAATCGTGATGACTTTGGCGCAGGGAACGCCTGCACAAAAGGCAATGGCGCAGGACAGCCTGAACCGCTGGTGGTGGCCCTCGTTGATGATGTTCGGCCCGCATGATGCGGACAGCCAGCATTCCGACCAGTCGATGGCGTGGAAGATCAAACGCTTCACCAATGACGAGCTGCGCCAGAAGTTCATCGACGCGACCGTGCCGCAGGCGGAATACCTTGGCCTGACGATCCCCGATCCAGACCTAAAATGGAACGAGGCCAAAGGCGGGTACGATCACGGCCCCATCGACTGGGACGAGTTCTGGCGCGTGGTCAAAGGCCACGGCCCGATGGCAAAGGACCGGATCAAGGCCCGCAAAAAGGCTTGGGATGATGGTGCCTGGGTGCGTGAGGCGGCTCTGGCCCATGCCGAGAAACGCCGCGCGCGCAAGATCGCGGCCGAGTGACTGATCGCAAGGCGGGGGGCGCTGCCCCCCTGTCCCTGCGGGACTCCCCCCGGAGTATTTCCAGAACAATGAAGGAGAAGGCGATGACAGCGACAACACCGCTTTGGGAAGTGTTTATTCGTCCGCGCAATGGTTTGGCGCACAAGCATGTTGGCAGCCTTCATGCGGCGGATGAGGTGATGGCGCTGCAATCGGCGCGCGATGTCTATACGCGGCGCGGTGAGGGCAATTCCATCTGGGTTGTGCCGTCGGCAGCGATCACGGCTTCCGACCCCGATCAGACGGCAGAGAATTTCGAGCCGACGGCGGACAAGATTTATCGCCACCCGACATTCTATGAGATTCCCGACGAAGTGGGACATATGTAATGGCCGTGTTTGAAGCATTGCTGGAACTGGCCGATGATCATCTGATCCTTGGGCATCGGGTGTCGGAATGGTGCGGCCACGCGCCCATGCTGGAGGAAGATCTGGCCCTGCCCAATATGGGGCTGGACCTGATCGGCACGGCGCGCACGCTTTACGATCACGCGGGCAAGCTGGAAGGCAAGGGTCAGTCCGAGGACGATCTGGCCTATCTGCGCGACGAACGGGAGTATCGCAACTGCCTGCTGGTCGAGCGCCCGAACGAGGATTTCGCCCATACGATGCTGCGGCAGTTCTATTTTGCGGCTTTCATGCGCCCCTATTGGCTGGCGGCACTTAACAGCACCGACGAGGTTGTGCGCGGGGTTGCGGGCAAGGCCGAGAAGGAAATGGCCTATCACATCCGCCACGCCGGCGAATGGGTGATCCGCATGGGTGACGGCACCGCGGAGAGCGCGGCCCGCATGCGTGAGGCGGTCGATGCACTGCATATCTATGTGGACGAGCTTTTCGACAGTTCCGATGTGGCGCAAGAGGCCGAGGCGGCAGGCATTCTGCCCGTGCGCGCCGCGCTGCGCGCTGACTGGGACAAGACGGTGGAGCAGGTCTTTGCCGAGGCTTTGCTGGAACAGCCGCAGGCCGCTTTTGCGCAACGTGGCGGGCGGCAAGGCATCCATAACGAGACGCTGGGTCACTTGCTGGCCGAGATGCAGGTTGTCCACCGCGCCCATCCCGGAGCGCGCTGGTAATGACCGTGCTCACGCTCGATCAACCCCGCGCTTGGGAGGCGGCAGCCGCCGTTCCCGACCCCGAAGTGCCCTGCGTGACAGTGGCCGATCTGGGTATATTGCGCTGGGTCAGGGTCGAAAACGGCGTGGCTGTGGCGGGCGTGACGCCAACCTATTCGGGGTGTCCCGCTGTGCTGGCGATCGAACTGGCGGTGGAGGCGGCCCTGCGCGACGCAGGCTTCGAGGCGCGGACCGAACGGGTGCTCAGCCCGCCCTGGACGACGGATTGGATCACCGAGGAAGGCCGCGATAAGCTGCGCGACTACGGCATTGCGCCACCGGTGAAATCATCCGGCTCAATCCGATCGCTGTTTGGCGAGATCACCGTTGCCTGCCCGAAATGCGCCAGCACAGACACTGAAAAGCTCAGCGAATTCGGCTCCACAGCCTGCAAGGCGCATTACCGCTGCCGCGCCTGTGCCGAGCCTTTCGACTATTTCAAATGCATCTGACGACAAAAGGACCGCGCCCATGTTCCATGACCTGACCATCCGCGATGTGCGCCGCGAAACGCCGGATTCGGTAGCGATCTCTTTTGATCTGCCGGACGGGGTGGCCGAGGCTTTCGCTTGGGTGCCGGGCCAGTATCTGACCCTGCGCGCCGTGGTGAACGGAGAGGATATCCGCCGCTCCTACTCCATCGCAAGCCTGCCCGGCAAACCGCTGACCGTGGGCGTCAAGCATGTGGAGGGCGGCGCATTCTCCAGCTTTGCACAGGCGCTGACGCCGGGTGCCCGCGTGCAGGTGATGCCGCCGGAGGGGCGCTTTACCTGCAAGGATGAATCGCGGCTGGTGCTGATCGCTGCAGGGTCCGGCGTGACGCCGATGGTGTCCATGGCTGCTGATGCCTTGGCCCGCGGGGCCGAGGTGACGCTGATCTATGGCAACCGGAACACCGAGTCGATCATGTTCCGCGAGGCGTTGGACGGTCTCAAGGACCGCTACGTTGACCGCTTTACCCTGATCCACATCCTCAGTCGGGAGCCGCAGGATGTGGCGCTGCTGAACGGGCGGATCACGGGGGACAAGGTTGCGGCGCTGGCGCGTGCCGGTGCTGTTGATCTGACAGAGGCGGATGGTGTCTTTATCTGTGGTCCGGGTGACATGATTGATGATGTGGCCGACATGCTGGCAACGCAGGGGATCGAGAAAGAGCGCATCCACTTCGAGCGGTTCTTTCAGGCGGGCGAGGTTCAGCGCGCGCCCCGTTCTGCGGCAGCAGAGGCCGCGGCGGCGCAAGGCGTCATGGTCGAGGTTGTTCTGGATGGCACGCGCCGCCAGTTCACGGTTGAGGCCGGCGATGACAATGTTATCGCCGCCGCCGAGCGGCAGGGGCTGGAGTTGCCCTATTCCTGCAAGGGCGGGATGTGCTGCACCTGCCGTTGCAAGGTGGCTGAGGGTAGCGCGGAGATGGCGGTGAATTACTCGCTGGAGCCGTGGGAGCTTGAGGCGGGCTTTACCCTTGCCTGTCAGGCACGCCCGACCAGCGAGAAACTTGTGCTGGATTTCGACGCGGCCTGAGCGGCGTTAAAGCGGGCGCGAGGGCACCCAAACGTAGCCGTCAGGATCGAGGATGTAGGCCTCGCGCAGGCCATGCGGCTTGTCGGTCGGTGGTTGCAGGATCACGCCGCCTTCGGTTTGTGCGGCCTCGGCGGCGCGATCTGGATCGGTGTGGAACAGCCGCAACTCGGCCCCCCCGCCGCGTGGACCGGCCTCTGGCAAAAGCGACAGCAGCGGATTCGCATGATACGTGCTATCGGCGTGTAACTGGAGCAATTGCCCGTGATAGCCGATGATCGCAAAATCGCGGCTGGCGCGATGTACCTGCATCCCGAAGACACGGCTCAGAAATCTGGTGTGCCGGGGTACGTCCCGTACCAGCAGGTTCACACCAAATCCTGATAAACCGCGCCCGAAATCCGGGGCGGAGACCGTTTCAAAATCCATCAGACCCCTTGCTTGCCTGAATGCGCCGATTTTCCCGCGGTCCTAGCTTGATCCCGACAGGATGCAGTGTCAACGTAGCCGCAAGGCCGCCATGCGGTTGCACCGACAGACAGGCGCCCCACAATGCGACACCATAATGACATGCCGGTGATGACACCGGACACGCCCGCTCCGGAATTGTTCACTGAACCGAAAGCGGCGGTGGCACATCTGATCCGGCTCTACGCGGAGGCGACACGATTTCTCTGTGACCGCTTTGCCGAAACCATGCAGAGTGGCCATCCCGGATGCCGATTCCGCGCCTTCTACCCCGAAATCCGCATTGCCACGTCCAGCTATGCCAAGGTGGACAGCCGGCTGAGCTTTGGTCACGTCTCGCGTCCGGGGATACATGCCTCAACGATCACGCGCCCTGATCTGTTTCGCCACTACCTTGAACAGCAGATCGGGCTTTTGTTGCACAACCACGAGGTGCCGGTGCAGATTTCGGTCTCTGATACCGCGATCCCCGTACATTTCGCTGTCGCCAACGACCCCACGATGACCGTGCCACAGGAAGGGGCGGCGGAGTTCATTTTGCGGGATGTCTTTGACGTGCCGGACCTGAACACGATGAACGATGACATCGTCAACGGCACCTTCAAGTTGCCGCCGGACGGGACAGAGCCGCTGGCCGCCTTTACAGCCCAGCGGGTTGATTATTCACTCGCCCGTCTGTCGCATTACACGGCGACCGATCCGGTGCATTTCCAGAACTACGTTCTGTTTACCAACTACCAGTTCTATGTGGCCGAGTTTGAGGCCTATGCCCGCAAGGTGCTGGCCGATCCGGAAAGCGGCTACAGCAGCTTTGTCGGCACCGGCAATGTCGAGATCACGGACCCCGCGGCACCCCTGCCTTTGGCTGACAAGGTGCCACAGATGCCGACCTTTCATCTCAAACGGCCCGACGGGTCCGGGGTGACTTTGGTCAATATCGGGGTCGGGCCGTCGAATGCCAAAACCGCGACCGATCATATTGCAGTGCTGCGGCCGCATGCCTGGATCATGGTCGGCCATTGTGCAGGTTTGCGGAATTCGCAAAGCCTTGGCGATTTCGTTCTGGCCCATGCCTATTTGCGCGAGGACAAGGTTCTGGACGATGATCTCCCCGTCTGGGTGCCGATTCCGGCGCTGGCCGAAATCCAGATCGCGTTGCAGCAGGCCGTCGTGCAGGAAACACAACTTGAGGATTATGATCTCAAGCGGATCATGCGGACGGGGACTGTCGCGTCAGTCGACAACCGGAACTGGGAGCTGCGCGATCACACCGGGCCCGTGCAGCGGCTGAGCCAAAGCCGTGCCGTAGCGCTTGATATGGAAAGCGCCACGATCGCAGCCAACGGGTTCCGCTTTCGGGTGCCCTATGGCACCTTGCTTTGCGTGTCGGACAAACCCCTGCATGGCGAGTTGAAGCTGCCCGGCATGGCGTCGGATTTTTATAAAACGCAGGTATCGCGCCATCTGATGATTGGAATTCGCGCGATGGAACGCTTGCGGGATATGCCGCTGGAGCGTATCCACAGCCGGAAATTGCGCAGTTTTGACGAGACAGCCTTCCTCTGATCGGCGATGAACCTCTCAAAACCTGTCAAAAAAGCTGTTTCCCGCACGTTTTCATCTTGTGTTAGCCTACTATTCATTGTGTTTAGACACGAGATACAGTTAAATATCTGAAATGAGCCCCAACAGATCGGGCAGTTGAAGGAGACCAAGAAATGGCAAAACCGATGACCAAGACCCAGCTTGTTGCCGCTCTGGCCGATGAAATGGGCGCAGACAAGAAAACCGCTGGAAGCGCGCTGGACGCGGTTGTGGCGATCATCACCCGTGAAGTGGGTGCCGGCGGCGCAGTGACCCTGCCCGGTATCGGCAAAATCTACTGCCGCGAGCGTCCCTCGCGCATGGTGCGCAACCCCGCAACGGGTGAGCAGATGCAGAAAGATGCCGACAAGGTTGTGAAAATGACCATCGCCAAAGCGCTGAAAGACAGCGTGAACGAGTGATCTTGCATCCCTGACAAAATTCCGAAAGGGTCGCCACTGTGGCGGCCCTTTTGCTTTTGCGGCCATGCACCCAAGTCCCAGCAGACAGGCAGTAACGATCTTGAATATTCGCGCAATCGGGATGGGGTTCTTGTTCGCCCTGATGTGGTCCTCAGCTTTCACCTCGGCGCGCATTATCGTGGCTTACGCCCCGCCAATGGCCTCTTTGTCGCTGCGGTTCCTGTTGTCGGGTATCATCGGTGTCGCCATCGCACTGGCGCTGGGGCAGACGTTCAAGCTGACACCCGCGCAGTGGAAGGCGACAATCATTTTCGGTATCTGCCAGAACGCGCTCTATCTCGGGCTGAATTTCGTGGCGATGCAGACGGTGGAAGCCTCTCTGGCGTCCATCATAGCCTCCTCCATGCCCCTGATGGTCGCCTTTGCCGGCTGGGTCATCTTCCGTGAGCGTCTGCCACGCCTGGGGCTTGCGGGGCTGGTACTGGGCTTCCTTGGCGTCGGTCTCATCATGGGTGCGCGTCTGGGGGCGGGCGTGGATCTTTACGGGCTGACGCTTTGCGTTCTGGGGGCTGCGGCCCTGACGATCGCAACCCTGTCGGTGCGCGGTGCATCCTCCGGCGGGAATGTCATGATGATCGTGGGTCTGCAGATGTTCGTGGGTGCGGCTGTTTTGGCGGTGGCCTCGGCAGCGTTGGAAACCATCGAGGTCACATGGAACTGGCAACTGGTCGTTGCGTTCCTCTACACGACCCTGATCCCCGGCCTCGCGGCTACATGGGTCTGGTTCACGCTGGTCAACCAGATCGGTGCGGTCAAGGCGGCAACCTTCCATTTCCTCAACCCGTTCTTCGGCGTCGCCATCGCGGCACTGTTTCTGGGCGAGACCTTGGGCCTGATAGATGTGCTGGGCGTTGTCGTCATCGCGGCGGGGATCCTGGCTGTGCAACTTTCGCGACAAAAAACCGTTGTGTAGAGACTGATCAGGTCAGGATCGCCAGCAGCGCAGACAGGGTGAAGAACGCCCCCGCTGTTGCGCCCAACAGAGCGATCGACGCGATCCCCTCATGCCCGTAATCCTGCGCCAGAAGCGTGTAGATGCCAAACATCGGCATGGCGGTCGACAACCCAACCGCAATCGCCATCTCTCCCGTCAGGACCGGCAGCCCGATCAGCGGCAAGGAGAACAGAACCAGCGCTGTCATCAAAGGGTGAAGCAACAGCTTGCCCGCCACGATCTGTACCGCCAGCACACGCTGCCCCACAATCGGCAGGCCCACAAGCGAGCCACCGATCACGAACAGCGCGATCGCACTTGCGGAGGCGGCGAGCACATCCATCAACCGTGTCACCATCAGCGGCACAGGCAAGCCCGCCAGCATCACCACAAGGCCCAGCATCAGCCCGATCACCATAGGGCGGCGCAGCACGCCGAGGATGATGCGCCCTGCGATCCGCAGCAGCGATTTGCCCTGCCGGTCACGCGAGGCCTCCAGCAGCATCAGGCTCAGCGGGATCAGCAGGAAATTCTCGACCACCATGTTCAGCGCCAGAACCACACCAGCCACATCGGGAAAGACCAGCAGCATCACCGGATAGCCGACAAACCCCGAATTGGGGCAGGTTGATCCCATCACGGCAATCGCACGCCGCGCGGGGCCGGTGCCTTGCAGGGTGAACCATACAAAGGTCAGCGCAACCGTGAGCAAACTGCCAAGGGCAAAGACGCTGACATAGCCAAGGTTCAGCACCTCGCCCAGATCACGGGTTGCCACCGCGTTGAACAAAAGCGCCGGCAGCGCGATGTTCAGCACGTATTTGCCAAGCACCTTCATATCGGAGGGGGCGAACAGCCCAGCCCGCACTGCCCCGTAGCCCACCCCGATCAAAGCGAAGATCGGAAAGGTGATGGTCAGGATCGCGCCCAAGGCTTAACCGATATGCCCGCGCGTCTCGCCCACGGCACCGCCGACCTGGCCCCGGTGCAGCAGGAGATGATCAAGGATCACGCAGGCCATCATCGCCTCGCCCACAGGCACCGCGCGGATGCCCACGCAAGGATCGTGCCGGCCCTTGGTAATGATCTCTGCGGCTTGCCCGTCTTTGGTGATCGTCTGGCGGGGTTTCAGGATCGAGGAGGTCGGCTTGACCGCGAAGCGCACGACAATATCCTGGCCCGTGGAAATACCGCCAAGAATACCCCCGGCATGGTTCGACGAATAGACCGGCTTGCCATCATTGCCGAGGAAAATCTCGTCGGCATTTTCTTCACCTGTCAGCATCGCTGCGGCCATGCCCTCACCGATTTCGACACCCTTGACGGCGTTGATCGACATCATCGCGGAGGCCAGATCAGTGTCTAACTTGGCATAAACCGGTGCGCCCAGCCCGGCAGGCACACCGCGCGCCACCACTTCGATGATCGCACCGACCGAGTTGCCCGATTTGCGCAAACTGTCCAGATAGGCGGCCCAGTCCTGCGCGGCACGGGCGTCCGGGGTCCAGAAAGGGTTCTGGTCGATCTGATCCCAGTCGAACCTGTCCCGGTCGATCATATGCGGCCCGATCTGCGTCATATAGCCGGTGATCCTCACCTCGGGGGCCAGCGCGCCCAATGCGGCTCGCGCCAAGCCGCCCGCCGCGACCCGCGCTGCTGTCTCGCGCGCGGAAGAGCGCCCGCCGCCGCGATAGTCCCTGATTCCGTATTTCTGCCAATAGGTGATATCGGCATGTCCGGGGCGGAACTTCTCGGCAATATCGCCGTAATCCTTGGAGCGCTGGTCTGTGTTCTCGATCATCAACTGCACGGGTGTGCCTGTCGTCTGGCCCCCGAACACACCAGAGAGGATACGCACCTCGTCTGCCTCGCGGCGTTGGGTGGTATATTTGTTCTGTCCCGGCTTGCGGCGGTCCAGCCATGACTGGATCATCGCTTCGTCAATCGCCACACCCGGCGGGCAACCATCCACAGTGGCTCCCAGCGCTGGCCCATGGCTTTCACCCCATGTGGTGACGCGGAAAAGATGGCCGAAGCTGTTCATACTCATGCGCCGCACTCCTTTGGCGTTTGGTCTAGCGATGCGTCGCCGCTGTCTCAAGTGGTTTTGCCTTGAAGGGGGCTGGATGGGTCTCTAGGCTGGAGCCACCTCGGGGTGCATGGCTCATCGCCGCGCTGAGATGCCGCAAGGCGAACCCGTTGAACCTGAACCGGTTAAACCCGGCGGAGGGAAGGTTGGACAGCCTCCAGACTTGCCCCCCCAGACCAGCCGCATGGTGCGGCGTAGTGGAGGATCGAATGAAACCACATGTCTTGCTTGCAACCCTGTTGATGGCCAGCCCCGCACTGGCACAGACACCGGTGCTGACCGTCTATACCTATGACAGTTTCGTCTCTGACTGGGGCCCCGGCCCCGCGATCAAGGAAGCGTTCGAGGCCGAATGCGGCTGCACGCTCAACTTTGTCGGCGCGGGTGATGGCGCAGCGCTTCTGGGGCGGCTTAGGCTCGAAGGGACGCGCAGCCCTGCCGATATCGTGTTGGGGCTGGATACCGGCCTGATCGCCGCTGCGCGCGAGACAGGTCTTTTCATGGCCCATACGATCGAGGCAGATCTTGATCTGCCAGTCGAATGGACAGACCCACTCTTTTTGCCATTCGACTGGGGCTACTTTGCCTTTGTCGGCAATCGCGGTGCAGAGCATCCCACAAACTTCCGCGAACTGGCTGCCAGCGATCTCGGCATTGTCATCCAAGACCCGCGCTCCTCCACCCCCGGACTGGGGCTGCTGATGTGGATCAAATCCGTCTACGGTGACGAGGCCGCCGGGATCTGGGAGGGGCTGGCCGACAACATCGTGACCGTCACCCCCGGCTGGTCCGAAGCCTATGGCCTTTTCCTCGAGGGGGAGGCGGATCTGGTTCTGTCCTACACGACCTCTCCGGCCTATCATCTGATCGCAGAGGATGACGACAGCAAGGTCGCGCTACCTTTTACCGAGGGGCATTACATGCAGATCGAGGTTGCGGGTATCCTTGCCGCCAGTGAACAGCCGGAACTGGCCGACCAGTTCATGCGCTTCATGATCAGTGACGGCTTTCAGAACGTGATCCCCACGACCAACTGGATGTATCCCGTCGCGATGCCCGAGGCTGGCTTGCCAGACGGATTTTCGACACTGATACAGCCCGAAACGGCCATTCTGGCCCCGATCGAACAGGCAGACGCCTTGCGTGATCTCGCGCTGGATGAATGGCTGCGCGTTCTGTCCCGCTGAGCAGGCTCTCGGGGCATTGGTCAGGATGGGCTGCGGCCCTTCTGGTCAGTGCCTTCGTGCTGCTGCCGCTTCTTGCCGTGCTGTGGTTCGCCGGTGGCGGTAGCAGGCCCGGCCCGGCAGATTGGGCCGCGTTGCGATTCACCGTGCTTCAGGCAACGCTGTCTGCCGTTTTCAGCGTGCTGCTGGCTGTGCCGGTGGCGCGGGCTCTGGCGCGGCGGCGGTTCATCGGGCGTGGTGTGCTCATCACAGTGATGGGCGCGCCGTTTATCCTGCCCGTGATCGTGGCGGTGCTGGGTCTGCTTGCCGTGTTCGGGCGCAGCGGTATCGTCAATCAGGCATTGGTCTGGGCCGGATTGCCGCCCTTCCAGATCTACGGCTTGCATGGCGTTGTGCTGGCCCATGTGTTCTTCAATCTGCCTTTGGCGACAAGGCTGTTCCTGCAGGGATGGCAAGGCATTCCGGCAGAGCGGTTCCGCCTTGCCGCAAGCCTCGGATTCACCCCGCTGGATGTGTTCCGCCAGCTTGAACTGCCGATGCTGCGCAACACCCTGCCGGGGGCTGCCATGGTCATTTTTGCGATCTGCCTGAGCAGTTTTGCCGTTGCACTGACACTGGGCGGCGGGCCGCGCGCCACCACTGTGGAACTGGCGATCTATCAGGCGTTCCGGTTCGATTTCGATCTTGGCCGCGCAGCGGTGCTGGCGATGATCCAGATGGCGCTTGTCACGCTTGCGGCACTTCTGGTCTTGCGACTGGGCCGGATGGAAAGTTTCGGGCGCGGCATGGACCGTCCGGTGCGCCGGTGGGACGCGGAAAGCTGGCCGCTCCGCTGTCTGGATACGGCTGTGATCTTCGCTGCCGCGCTGTTCATCCTGCTGCCGCTCGGGGCGGTTGTCTGGCGCGGTCTGCCGGGGGTGATGGACCTGCCGGTACAGGTCTGGCGGGCCGCGTGGGTTTCGACTGTGATGGCTCTGGCCTCTACGCTGGTCGCCGTTGCGCTGGCCTTGGCGCTGGCGCATCTGGCTTTGCATCACCGCCGGATCGAGGCTGTCGGGCTGCTTGGCATTGCCGCCTCTCCCTTTGTGATCGGGACGGGGCTGTTCTTGCTCATCAACCCGTTCAGCGATCCGGTGCGCTGGGCCTTTGTTGTCACGGCTTTGGTCAACGCACTGGCCGCCTTGCCCTTCGCCTTACGGGTGCTGATTCCCGGCCTCCGGGATGTGATACGCGATTTTGGACCGCTGGCCGATAGTCTGGGGTTGACCGGGTTTGCGCGGTTGCGCTGGCTGGTGCTGCCGCGCTTGCGGCGGCCGCTGGGCTTTGCGGCAGGCCTGACGGCGGCCTTGTCGATGGGCGATCTTGGCGTCATTGCCCTGTTCGCCGATCCGGAGCGCGCCACCTTGCCGCTTCAGATTCTGCGTCTGATGGGCGCATACCGGATGGAGACCGCTGCCGGGGCCGGGTTATTGTTGCTGATGCTCAGCTTGTCGCTGTTCTGGCTGTTCGACCAGGGAGGTCGCCGCGATGTTGACGCTTGAGGCACTCGATATCCGGCAGGGAGCATTCCGCCTGACCGCGGATTTCAGCCTTGAGGAAGGCGCTGTTGTCGCGATGATCGGGCCGTCAGGGGCCGGAAAGTCGACGTTGTTCAATGTCATTGCGGGGTTCTTCCCGCCTGTCGCGGGGCGGGTGATGTGGCATGGCCGCGACATCACCGCCCTGCCTCCGGCAAAGCGTCCCGTGGCGATGCTGTTTCAGGACAACAACCTGTTCCCGCATCTGACGGTGGCGCAGAATGTCGGTCTGGGTATCAGGCCGGATTTACGCCTCACCCCGCAAGACAGGGCCAGTGTCGATCAGGCCTTGGCGCGGGTGGGTTTGCAGGGGCTGGACGCAAGAAAGCCAGCGGCCCTGTCTGGTGGGCAGCAGGGCCGTGTGGCGCTTGCGCGGGTGCTGGTGCAGCGCAAGCCATTGATCCTGCTGGACGAGCCGTTTGCGGCACTGGGGCCGGCGCTCAAGATGGAGATGCTCGATCTGGTCGCAGAACTGGCAGCGGAGACCGGGGCGACGCTTCTCATGGTCAGTCACGATCCCTCTGATGCCCGCCGCATCGCACCGCTGACCGTTCTTGTGGCCGAGGGGCAGGCCTTCGCGCCAATGCCGACACTTCAGTTGCTGGATGCCCCGCCGCCGTCACTCGCGGCCTATCTGGGTACGTGATCCGGCCAGCAAAGAAAAACCCCGCACAAGGCGGGGTTTTGTCGAAATCAACATTTTGACTGAGTAAATATCCTGATCAGGCGTTTTTCTCTTTACGCTTCACCGGCAACCAGATGCGCTTGTTGGTCAGGTACAGCAGGACGGTCAGAACCGACAGGAAGATAACAGCGACAAAGCCGGTCTGCTTGCGTGCCATCATCTTCGGCTCGGCCGTCCACATCAGGAAAGCGGCCACATCCTCTGCCACGGCTTCCATCGAATTGCTGGAGCCATCCGCAAATTCAAGCTGGTCTTCGTAAAGAACCGGGCCCATCGCGATCCACTGTCCGGGATAGGCGGTGTTCTCGTACAGGGTCACGCCTGCCTCGGTCTTTTCTTCACCGGTATAGCCAAGAAGCAGCGAGTAGATGTACTCCGGCCCGCCGATCCCGTTGATCAGCTGGTTTATTCCGCTCCCGTAGGGGCCGTGAAACCCGGCCCGCGCTTTTGCCATCAGCGAAAGATCGGGCGCATTCTCCAGATTTGACATCGGGAAATGGTCCGTCTCGGTGCGCGGACGGAAGTCGTCCAGCTCGCGATCAAAGATCTCGAGTTGGCCGGCATAGGCGCGTACCTGATTCTCGGGCAAGTTTGGTCCACCCTCATCGGCCAATGTCCGCAAGGGCACATATCTCAGACCGTGGCAGGCCGAACAGATTTCAGTATAGACCTGAAGGCCCCGTTGAAGCTGGTTCTGGTCGAAGGAGCCGAATGGACCCTTGAACGAAAAGTCCACCTTCTGCGTGGTGCCGCCTGCACCGGCGGCGAGGGCCACCCCGCCCGAAAGGGACAGGGCAGCAACTGCGGCAATCGCAATCTTTCTTAACATGATCCCGTGTCCTTTCTTATTCGGCGGGGGTGCCGGTCGGCGCGCCGTAATTCGACTTGAAGTCGTCTTCGATCGTGGCGGGCGCGGCCAGTGGTTTCTCGATGACACCAAGAAGCGGCAAAATGATCAGAAAGTAGGCGAACCAGTAAGCCGAGGCGATCAAGGAGATCGTGGCATAGGGTTCTTCCGCAGGCATTGAGCCGACCCATGTCAGGACAACGAAGTCCACACAGAGTAGGGCGAACCACCACTTGAACATCGGACGATACCGGCCCGAGCGCACGCGGCTGGTATCCAGCCAAGGCGCCAGCGCCATCACGGCAATCGCGCCGAACATCGCCAGAACACCAAAGAACTTGGCATCGATGATGCCGCCGGTGATCCAGTTGGCCGCGATCACGACCCAAACATCGGCGGTGAAGGCACGCAGGATCGCGTAGAAGGGCAGGAAGTACCATTCCGGCACGATATGCGACGGTGTCACCAGTGCGTTGGCTTCGATGTAGTTGTCGGGGTGACCAAGGTAGTTGGGCATGAAGCCAACAAGGGCAAAGAAGATCACCATGATCAGGCCGAGTGCGAAGAGATCCTTCAACACGAAGTAGGGCCAGAACGGCAGTGTGTCTTTCTCGGCGTCTTCCTTGGACGTGCGGCGCACCTCAACCCCGGTGGGATTGTTGTTGCCCGTGGTGTGGAAGGCCCAGATATGGGTGGCAACCAGCGCCGAAATCACCATCGGCAGAAGGTAATGCAGCGAGAAGAAGCGGTTCAGCGTGGCGTTATCTACGGCCGGTCCGCCCAACAGCCACGTCTGCAGCGATTCTCCGACGAACGGTATCGCACCGAACAGGCCGGTGATCACGGTCGCACCCCAGAAGGACATCTGGCCCCAGGGCAGAACGTAACCCATGAACGCGGTTGCCATCATCAGCAGATAGATCAGCATACCGATGATCCACGTGATCTCGCGCGGGGCTTTGTAGCTGCCGTAATACAGGCCGCGGAAGATGTGCAGATAGACCGCGAAGAAGAACAGATGCGCACCGTTCTGGTGCAGATAGCGCAGCATATGCCCGCCGTTCACGTTCCGCATGATATGTTCGACCGACGCGAAAGCATGGTCCACGTGCGGCGTGTAATGCATCACGAGGATGATGCCTGTAATGATCTGCAGCGCCAAACAAACTGTCAGAACGATGCCCCAGATCCACATCCAGTTCAGATTCTTTGGCGTGGGGATCATGATGGTGTCATAGAGCAGACCGAGGATAGGCAGGCGCGAATGCAGCCACTTCTCTCCACCGGACTTCGGTTCGTAATGGTCGTGAGGAATTCCAGCCATGGTGCGTTTCCTTTAACCCAGCAAAATCGTTGTGTCGTCTTCAAACGTAGCGACCGGGATCCACAGGTTCTCCGGAGCCGGGCCGCGACGAATACGGCCCGAACTGTCGTAGTGAGAACCGTGGCAAGGGCAGAACCAGCCGCCAAAGTCACCAGCGCCATCACCCATGGGAACACAGCCCAGATGTGTGCAGACGCCGATCATCACCAGCCACTCGCCCGCTTCATCGAGCGTGCGATTCTGGTCAGAGGCGTCCAGCGCCATATTGTTGCGGTTCTGTGCGTTCGGGTCGGGCAGTTCGCTCAACTCGACAGCGCGCGCCTCTGTGATCTCTGCTTCGGTCCGGCGGCGGATGAACACGGGCTTGCCGAGAAATTTCACCGTCAGCTGCGTGCCGGGCTCTACGCCCGAAACATCAACACGAATCGAGGCCAGAGCCTGTACGTCTGCCGATGGGTTCATCTGGTTGACAAGCGGCCAGATGGCTGCACCTGCGGTCACGGCACCTGCGCCTGCGGTGGCGTAATAAAGGAAATCTCTGCGGGTGCCTTCGTGATCTTCTGCGTGGGACACGAGGTTTTCTCCATTCCAAGGCCGTAACTGGCCAAATAAAGCGTATGGCCGCGACAAGCGCAGCCTTTCCGAAGGGTTATGTAGCGGGGCAACCCCGACTCGTCCAGCAGACAATGGCCCACTGTGACAAACTGCGACTTTATAGTACATGTTGCTGCGCCTTGCCGCTTCGGGACACTGCGCTTATGTACGCCGTTATTATTTAACATGACCCTTCCAATCAACTGAATCACCGCGAAAGGCACGGCCCATGCTCACCCGGATCCTCACTGCAATCGGCGCGCTGGCGCTGACGTCCATGCCTACACTGGCCGAAACCGAGATCAGCGTTTACGGGGGCCTCCAGTCCGGCCTGTCCAGCACCGCCAGCGGTACCCGCGCGGATGGCACCGCCTTCAGCAACGAGATCGAATGGGAAGGCAGGTCTCTTTCCTTGCCGATCTATTACGGTGTGCGTGCGATGGTATGGCAGCCATCCAATATCGGCTACGGCATCGAACTCACCCATTCCAAATTCTATGCGCCGACAGGTGACATGCCTGCGGGCTTCTCGCGCATGGAATTCTCGGACGGCCACAATATCGCGACAGTGAATGTGATGAAGCGCTGGCCGGGGCTGCTGGCAGACCGCTTCACGCCCTATGCAGGTGTTGGCGTGGGCATCGCCGTGCCGCATGTGGATACGCTCGAGAACGGCAACAAGACCTACGGGTACCAGTTGACCGGACCTGCGCTGCGACTTGTCGCGGGCACCTCTTACGAACTGACGGATCGCTGGGCGGTGTTTGGGGAATACCAGTTCACGATCTCGGAGAACGAGGCGGATCTGGAAGGCGGCGGTACTCTGGAGACGCGGCTGATCGGCAATGCGCTCAATATCGGTGTCTCGCTCAGGTTTTGATACCCTGAGCGCGGCCACTGCCGGACGGAGCAAAAGCCCCGCAACGATGTTGCCGGGGCTTTTGCTTTCCGAAACAGGCAGTAATCAGTCTGTCGGTGCTGTCGCCAGCATGGATGGCCGCTGCGAGAAAATGGTATACCAGTCATCCAGCGCGCCGCGATCCTTGCGCCATTCGCGCGCGTCATGGCGGAAATCCAGATAGCCAAGCGCGCAACCGATGGCCAGTTGCCCCATGCAGAGTGGCCCTTCCAGATGACTCATCCAGCGGTCGTTCAGCGCATCCAGCGCGCCTGACACCTTGCCCCACTGCGCCTCGATCCACGGTTCGAACACCTTGTCCTGCGGGCGGATGCGCCGCTCGTAGGTCATCAGCACGGCAGCCTCCATGATCCCGTCAGCCGTCGCTTCAAGCGTCAGCACCTCCCAGATCCGCGCTTGCGGATACAGCTTGCCGCCGGCGCGGGCATCCAGAAACCGTGTGATGACACGGCTGTCATAGATCGTGGGCGCATCATCGCGCAGCAGGGCCGGGATTTTTCCTAGCGGATTTGCCGCGGCGGCTTCGGCGGCGGTGGCAACAGGCGAGGTTTTCACGCGCATCAGTTCCACATCGGCGGTCGTGCCGGTTTCGTGCAGAACGACAACCACCTTGCGCACAAACGGGGAAGCGGGGGAGGAGATCAGTTTCATATCGGGTGGTCCTCTGTGACATTCGGGGTGACAGTATGCCTGCGGCAGCGGGGTGTAAACTGGCTCCCGCAGGGAATGACAGGGCTGCGGGGAGGGGGCTGTCTGCCCCCACGGTTCGACGGTGTCGAACCGCCCCCCGAGGATATTTCCGGCAAGAAGAAGCAGGTCACACCCGCGCGGTCAGCTGTGTGCCTTTGTGGCCGGTAATGACGGCGGTGATGATCTGCCCTTCCGGCTGCGGCAGGTCCAGCAACACTTCGGTAAACTGCTCCGTCCGGCCCATCGTCGGGCTTTCCATCAAAACCTGACGGGTCTGTCCTGTCTGGGCTGCGAGATGCGCCAGCACCCGCGCGTCCCCTGCCGCACGCAGCCGCGCGGCGCGGGTTTTGATGGCCGCGCCCGCAACCTGCGGCATCCGCGCGGCGGGAGTACCGGGGCGCGGTGAATAGGGAAATACGTGGAGCCATGTCAGGCTGCATTCCTCGACCAGCCGCAATGAATTTGCGAACTGTGCCTCGGTCTCTGTCGGAAAACCGGCGATGATATCCGCGCCGAATGTCATGTCGGGACGCAGCGAGACGGCCTGTTCGGTGAAGCGGATGGCATCATCGCGCAGATGGCGTCGCTTCATCCGCTTGAGGATCAGATCGTCGCCATGCTGGAGCGACAGATGCAAATGCGGCATCAGGCGCGACTCGGTGGCGATGGCCTGCATCAGGTTGTCATCCACCTCGATCGAATCGATGGAGCTGATCCGTAGGCGCGGCAGATCGGGCACCAGCCGCAGGATGCGCATGACCAGATCGCCAAGCTTCGGCGTGGCGGGCAGATCGGCGCCCCAGCTTGTCAGATCGACCCCGGTGAGGACGACCTCGTTATAGCCCGCATCGACCAGCCGTTTGATCTGGTCCACGACCACACCGGCAGGCACAGAGCGCGAATTGCCGCGTCCGAAAGGAATGATGCAGAAGGTGCAGCGGTGATCGCAACCGTTCTGGACCTGCACATAGGCGCGGCTGCGGGTGCCGAAACCGTCGATCAGATGACCGGCCGTCTCGGTTACGCTCATGATATCGTCGACCTGCACACGTTCCGTTTCGCCGATGAAATCGGGCGACAGGCGCGCCCATGTCCCGGGCTGCATCTTCTCGGTATTGCCGATGACCAGATCGACCTCGGGCATGGCGGCGAAGGTCTCCGGCTCGGTCTGGGCAGCGCATCCGGTCACGATCAGGCGCGCCTCCGGGTTTTCCCGGCGCAGGCGGCGGATCTCCTGTCGCGCCTTGCGTACGGCCTCGGATGTCACGGCGCAGGTATTGACCACAACCGCGCCCGACAATCCGGCCTGCGCGGCCAGCTCTTTCATTGCCTCGGTCTCGTAGGCATTCAGTCGACAGCCCAGCGTGGTGAATTTCGGCGGCTGCAGCGTCATGTCAGAGACTCCAGAAAAGCCTGCGTCAGCGAGCCGGAGGCGACATGCATCGTGGGGCCGCTCATCCAGACGCCATCGTCGCGCCAGTCGATCTCGAGCCCGCCCCCGTCCAGTTCGATCCGCACCTTGCGCCCCGTCAGCCCCCTGCGCGAGGCCGCGACGGCCACCGCACAGGAGGAGGAGCCGGACGCCAGCGTAACGCCCACGCCACGCTCCCAAACGCGCATCCTGAGGTGATCCGGACCGACCAGCGTCGCGAACTGCACGTTGGTCCGCTGCGGAAACAGCGGGTGATGCTCGATCTGCGCCCCGCGTGAAGCCAGATCGACCGTTTCGGCATCGGCCACGAAGAAGGTGCAATGCGGATTGCCCATACCAGTGGCGGTCGGTGCGCCGTCTATCGGTAGTTCCAGTGTATCCATCGGACCTGCCAGCGGGATATCGGCCCAGTCCAGTTGCGGCTGGCCCATATTGACCGCGGTGATGCCGCCACCGGCATCCACTGCTTTCAGGAGGCCGCGATCTGTCATGAGGGTCAGCGCTGTCCGGCCTGTCTCATCCATCAGGTGGCGCGCGATGCAGCGGGTGGCGTTGCCGCACGCCGCCGATGTAGAGCCGTCGGCATTGTAGAACGTCAGATGCGCGTCGCCGCTTGCCGCGTCCGCGATCACCGCAAGCTGGTCAAACCCGATCCCGCGATGCCGGTCTGCAATCCCCCTGATCACAGATTCCGTCAAAGCGAGCGCTTGCGCACGCGCATCCAACACAACGAAATCGTTGCCCAGCCCATGCATCTTCATGAAGGGCAAACCTGCCCGGTGATCCTTGTCCATCGGGCGCATATACTGCGCTTGAAGGTCTTTATCCAGTATGTCGCAGAGAAAGGTGGATTTTGGGGTTGACCCTATGCCCGCGTCTTTCTAGACACGCGCTCTAGTGGGCCGTTAGCTCAGTTGGTAGAGCAACTGACTTTTAATCAGTGGGTCGCAGGTTCGAATCCTGCACGGCTCACCACTAAAATCAAAGGCTTAGGCAGAAATGCCTGAGCCTTTTGCATTTTCTAAAGCCACCTGGGCCGCACGTGGGCCGCACAGATCACACGGCTTCGATCGAATTTCTGCGAACATCTATGGTCGAGATTCCATCGCGCTATGGTGAAACGCAGTGGATAGGCGATGATCAATCCGCCGAGTTCATAAAGTTTCCAACAGCGCCTCAGCTTGAGCCAGCACACCTCTGACAGCCGCATCTTCAAGATCGGGCGGGTAGCCATACTTTCGCAGGATCCGTTTCACCAGAACGCGTAGTCGGGCGCGGGCGCTGTCGCGGTGCGCCCAGTCGATGCTGACATTGGCTCGAAGCCCGTTTAGTAGCTCATGCGCGATGATCTTGAGCTGTTCATTGCCCAAGACATCGACAGCGCTCTGGTTGTCGGCCAAGGCGTCGTAAAAGGCGATCTCGTCGGGTGTGAGGCCGGTTTCTTCTCCGCGCTTCCGGGCCTCTCTGACCTCTTTCGCCAGCGCGATCAGTTCCTGCAACACTTCGACGGTGCTGATAGCATTGGTGTGGTAGCGAGCGATGGCTTCATCAAGCCGTTCGGAGAACTTGCGCGTCTCAATCACGTTTGAGCGGCTGCGTGATCGGATCTCGTCGCCGAGAAGCTTTTTGAGGGCCTCCAACGCCAGATTCTTCTTCTCCATCTGGCTTACCTCGGCGAGGAACTCGTCCGACAGGATAGAGATGTCAGGGGAAGACAGTCCCGCGGCAGAGAGGATGTCCACAATTTCTGTCGAGGCGACGGCTTCGTTGACGATCTGGCGGATGTCAAGGTCCCGGTCGGCTGTGGATCTGCCGGTTGTATCTGCCGCTTTGACCATTGCTGCACGGACGGTCTGGAAAAGCCCCACTTCGTCCCGGACCTCTTTTGCCGCATCGCTAGCCGCAGAGAGCGCGAAGGCTTTTGAAAGCCCGAGGACGGCATCCTGATAGCGCCGATGCGCAGCCTTCTTCGCTTCCTTGTCCGTTTCGCGCTGTGCGGCTTGATCCTGTTTCTCCAGAATCCAGTTCAGAGCTTCCGCCAGCGTCACCAGGCGCTGATGTGGCGTGCCTGTCAGCCCATTGGAGTAGTCGAACCCGTGGAACATGGCCCTTACGACATCCAGCCGTTCCAAAAGGGCGGCCACCGCCTGTGCCTCGTCGATCCCCGCCTGCTCCTGATCGGCTGCGGAATACTGGCCCAAGGCAGATTTCAGATTCTGAGCGATCCCTATGTAATCAACGATCAGGCCCGCGGGCTTGTCACGAAACACCCGGTTGACGCGCGCAATTGCCTGCATCAGCCCATGGCCGCGCATCGGCTTGTCGATATACATGGTGTGCATGGAGGGCGCGTCGAAGCCGGTCAGCCACATATCCCTTACGATGACCAGTTTCAGGCTGTCCCGCGTGAGTTGAAAGCGGCCTGAGATCCAGCGTCCCCGCTTTCGATGCCAGAAACGCCGATGACTTGACGATGCCATCGGAAACCCTACATCACCCGCTCTCGTTTTCGAAAAGGGAGATGGCTGTTTTCTGCACGGTTATTGATCCCCTTGTGGTACCAATGATCAAGGCTAGGCACGACCTCGCGTTTCGCTGCACCGTAGGAGCGCAGCTTGTCCGCAATGATCCTTTTAGGAACGAAGCCCTAGCGTTTTATCAGTTTGACCAAAAGCCGCTTTGCAGCACGCTTGTCTCGCCTGGATTGAAGGACTTCCTCAAGAACGATGCCGTGTTGATCGACCGCGCGCCACAGCCAGTATGATCGGCCCGCTATCTTCACGACGACTTCGTCTAAGTGCCAGACATCGCCGGGGCGCGGCTGCCGTCACCGCAGAACGTGGGCGATCAGAGGGCCGAACTTGACAATCCAGCGCCGGATCGTCTCGTACGAAACGTCCACGCCACGTGCCAGCATCATCTCCTCGACCTCGCGTAGGCTCAGATTGAACCGGACGTAGAGCCAGACAACATGAGCGATGATCTGAGGCGGAAACCGGTGGCGCTTGTGGCTGATTTTCAATGTCTGCATCGAAATCCTCTACGCCCAGATCAATGCACCAGCAGGCGCATTGCCCCGTCTTGCGCGCTCGGCCACACAAAACGGCCCCGCTCAAGCACCTTGTAGTAGAGGCAAAACCCTTGCC
>JAGXGW010000005.1 GCA_024636555.1 Paracoccaceae bacterium
ATCCGAGCGGCGCACGTGCAGCCCGCCCGCAGGGGCGGTGAAATCCGGCTGCGTGAAGACACGATCCTCGGGCAGTTCAACGGATTGCCCCGCCTCCACCGTTTCGGAGATCGCCTTGAACCCGACCCATGTGCCGCTGAAGCGCGACAGGGCGATGCCGTAAGCGCCGAATTCCAGATATTCCGCGATGCTGGCAGGGTTCAGTGTGGGCATGAACCACGACATGAAGGCGACATCGGACTGGTGCGGCATGGAGGACGACACGCAGCCGTGATCGTCGCCCGCCACCACAAGCACGCCGCCCATCGGAGAGGAGCCGTAAGCGTTGCCATGTTTCAAAGCATCACCGGAACGGTCCACGCCGGGGCCTTTGCCGTACCACATCGAGAACACGCCCTCGACCTCGCAATGCGGGTCCAGCACGGCCTGCTGCGCGCCCAGAACCGCCGTGGCGCCAAGGTCTTCGTTGACTGCGGGCAGGAACTCGATCCGCTCCTGTTCCAACCGACTGCGCTGCCGCCAAAGCTCCATATCCAGCCCGCCCAAGGGCGAGCCGCGATAGCCGGAGACAAAACCTGCCGTCTTGCGTTCCGCCGCCCTGTCCCGCCGCGCTTGATCCAGCATGATCCTGACAAGCGCCTGCGTACCGGTCAGATAGACGCGTCCCTCTGTCCGGTTGTAGCGGTCTTCAAGCTGGTAGGTGGCAAAGCTGGCTTCCTGCGTGGTCATGGGGTTCTCCTGTTGGCGTCACCAATATCGCACGGAAGGGCTGAAATATCTGGTCAGAATAGATGAAAGATGCGAAGAATACGGAAATTTTTTTCCGCATATCGTCAAAAGGATGAACAGATTTGCCAGAACTGGACCAGATAGACGAACGGATCCTGTCAGCGTTGCGAACGGACAGCCGCATCTCGAATGTTGATCTGGCTGACAGGGTGGGGCTGTCGCCCTCATCCTGTTGGCGGCGGGTGAAGTCGCTCGAGGAGAGCGGAGTGATCCGGCACTACACGGTTGCGCTGGATGACACCAAGCAGGGTCTGCGATTCAGCGCGATCGTGCACGTACACCTGACACGACACGATCCCGAACAGCTTGAGGCCTTTATCCGCGCCGTCCAGAACCGCGAGGAGGTGCGCGCCTGCTATGCGACCACCGGACAGGCCGATTATCACCTGCATGTCGTATGCGCGGATATCGACGCCTATAACGAATGGCTGGAGCGGTTCCTGTTCCGTATCCCTGCTGTTGCCAGCGCCCAGACGAATGTGATCCTGCGGACGATCAAGGCCTGAGCGGGGCAGGTTGACGGCATCTGTGGTGCGGGCTGGAACATTAGGGAGGGTTGACATGAACACACCTGATCAATGGCGCAATCCTGCCAGATAGTTCCACTAGACAGCTCTTGATATAGTTGCGTTTCCGGTTGTGGCCTTGGGCCTGTGCGGTAGAGTCGTCCAACATGAACTGAATAGGTTTCGCAGACACATGCCCGAAGCGCGCAAGATCTACCCTGTTGTGTTGTGTGGCGGGTCCGGTACACGCCTCTGGCCGTTGTCACGTAAAAGCTATCCCAAGCAATTCGTGCCCCTTTTAGGCGAGCAAACCCTTTTTCAAGACACTGCTGCGCGGTTTGCGGATGCACAGGCAGCGGCGTTATCGGGGCTGGCCTTTCACCGTCCCGTCATTCTGACCAATGCCGATTTCCGGTTCGTTGTGACCGAGCAGTTGTCCAAGCTGAAAATTGATCCGCTCGCCGTGATGATCGAGCCTGTTGGTCGTAATACGGCACCTTCGGTACTCGCGGCTGCGCTTTATCTGGAACAGACCGATCCTGAGGCCTTGATCCTTGTGGTCCCCGCAGACCATGTTCTGCCGGACCATTCTGCCTTTCACGCAGCGGTGGCCGAGGGGGTGAGGGCCGCGGATGCAGGGCAATTGGTGACTTTTGGCATCACCCCCGACCGGCCCGAAACAGGGTATGGTTATCTACAACTTGCGGCTCTGCCGGATGGCAACGGCGCGGCGGTGCCTTTGACGCGTTTCGTCGAAAAACCCGATCTGGCAGGGGCAAAGGCCTTGCTAGAGCAGGGCGATTGCTTGTGGAACGCGGGAATTTTCCTGTTTCGCGCCCGCGATATGGTGGCAGCTTTCAAAGCCCATGCGGCGGACCTTGTGGAGCCTGTGCAAAAAGCTGTGCAAGGGGCAAAGCCTGATCTGGGCCTGTTGCGACTTGACCCAGCGGCATGGGACCAGGCGCGCGATATCAGTATCGATCACGCCGTTATGGAGCGTGCGGATAACCTCTCGGTGGTGCCCTTTACGGGGGCATGGTCCGATCTGGGCGGGTGGGAATCCGTCTGGCGCGAGATGGGGCCGGATGCGGAAGGGGTGTCCCTTGGCGGCAATGCCACTGCGATTGATTGCACGGATTCCTTGCTCCGGTCCGAAGCCGATGGCTTGCAGATCGTCGGGATCGGCCTGCACAACATCGTGGCGATTGCCATGCCTGATGCAGTGCTGGTTGCCGATATGAGCCGCGCACAGGACGTCAAACGCGTGGTCGATGTGCTGCGGTCCAAAGGGGTCACGCAGGCCGAGACATTGCCGCGCGATCATCGGCCTTGGGGCTGGTTCGAGAGCCTTGCGCTTGGCGGGCGGTTTCAGGTCAAGCGCATCCTCGTGCATCCGGGTGCAGCGCTCAGCCTGCAAAGCCATGTGCACAGATCAGAGCACTGGATCGTCGTTGAAGGCACAGCACGGGTAACTGTCGGGGATGATGTGAAACTTTTGACAGAAAATCAGTCTGTCTATGTGCCGGTCGGCGCAGTGCACCGGTTGGAGAATCCCGGCAAGCTGCCGATGGTGATGATCGAGGTTCAGACTGGGGCCTATGTCGGCGAGGATGACATCATCCGTTATGAAGACGTCTATGGACGACAATCCTAAGGAGCACCGGATGCAACAGGATGCGGCTGGCGCCGAGTTGCGCGTGGCATACCTTGTGAACCAGTATCCCAAGGTCAGCCATACATTCATCCGGCGCGAGATTCTGGCGCTGGAGGAACAGGGCGTTGCGGTCGAACGCTTTGCCTTGCGGGGTTGGGATGGCGATGCGGTTGATCCTGTCGATCTGTCCGAGCGTGATCGCACCTCCTACACGTTGAAAGACGGAACCCTGCCGCTGCTGCTGGGTGCGATGAAGCGGTTTGCCCGGCATCCGGGACCGGTCTGGCGCGCGGTGAAAATGGCGCTCTCCATGTCGCGCGGGGGCGTGCGGCCCTGGCCCTATCATCTGGTCTACGTGGCCCATGCCTGCCGGATCATGGACTGGCTGGACCAGCGACCCGTGGCGCATCTGCACGCGCATTTCGGCACTAATCCGGCTGAAATCGCGCTTCTGGTGCGGACGATGGGCGGCCCACCCTATAGTTTCACCGTGCATGGCAATGACGAGTTCGACCACGCGCCACGTCTTGCCCTGCCGCAGAAATTTGCAGGCGCCACCTTTGCCGTCGCAATCAGCGCGTATACCCGCAGCCAGTTGATGCGGAACCTGCCACCCGGCCTGTGGCCCCGCATCAAGGTGGTTCATTGCGGCCTGCCGGAGACGTCCTTTGAACAGGTGGATACGACAGGTGGGGCAAAATCCTTTCTGTGTATCGGGCGTCTGGATGTTGAAAAAGGCCATCTGGTTCTGCTGGAAGCCTTTGCCAAACTGCATGCCACCCATCCCGAGGCGTCTCTCGTGCTCGCAGGAGATGGCGCCTTGCGGCCATTAATCGAGGCGCGGATCGCTGAACTTGGCCTCAACGGAGCGGTCCAGATCACTGGCTGGATCAACTCCGATCAGGTGCGTCAAGCCTTGCGGGAGTGTCACGTGCTGGTGCAGCCGAGTTTCATCGAGGGCCTGCCCGTTGTGATCATGGAGGCGATGGCGCAGCGGCGTGTGGTGATCTCCACTTTCGTGGCGGGCATTCCCGAACTGGTCAAGCCGGGGGAGAACGGATGGCTTGTACCAGCCGGGACCATCGACGAACTGGCGCAGGCGATGCAAGAAAGCCTCTCCCTGCCACCGGCGCGGATGCAACAGATGCGAGAAGCGGCGCTTGAACGGGTGCGCGCGCGCCACAGCATCACGACAGAGGCAGGAAAACTAAAGGCGCTGATCTTTGGTGATAGCGTCTCGGGACACCGGCAAACGCCACAGCTTGGGCAAAGCCGCCAGCAGGATCAGCACCAGACCTGACAGCTCGAGGATCCAGTTGACGCGCACCGTCATCACCTCGGCCGAGATCAGCGCGTCCACATCGTGAAACCCGACAGCGCGGATCACCACAAATCCCGAAACAAGGGCAAAGCCCAGTACGGCCAGAACGTTCCGGCGCAAACTGGCGCGCAGGAACCATGCCACGCTCAAGGAGAGCAAAACCGCAGCAAGCGCCAGCGCTCTGATGAAGCCGCGCTGTACGCCCTGTCGATCATCATACCAGCCCTCGATCTGCGCATGGCAGCGGCCAATCACTGTCATCAGTGTTTGCAGATCCAGTTGCTTGTTCACCGCCATGAACACCATGACCAGCCCGAGCCCGCCCCAGAACACACGCTCGCGCCATGCATTGGGGCCTTTAAAGGGGCTCCGGACAGACAGGATGAGCGCGACTGCCGCGCAAGCTGCATAGACCACCACAGTGACCCAGCCCATGAAATGGGGATCGCCAATGCCGGGGCTCCATTCCATGCGGGCACAGGCAAGGGTTTGTGACAGAACGGAAGGCTGCATGCGTCGATTATTCCCTCAGATCAGGGAAAAGTCACGCATTGCCAGCGCTGCCGCCGCGACAAGCGCGTTGGCCGCGATATGGGATTGCACCGCATCACTGACCCGGCCGCGCCGCAGCATGACCAAAGCAAAGACCAACCCGGCCAAGCCGGCGGCCAGCCAGCGACCATGAAGCGCGGCAAACAGCATCGTCGAGACAGTGACTGCGACCAAGCGCCAGACCAGACCGCCCCGATCCAGCCGCGCCATGACATAGCCGCGAAAGAACAACTCCTCGACCAAGGGTACCAGCAGGATCGTCCCCACCATCCGCAGAACGATCCAGCCGATCAGCATTGCAGGGGCCAGCGTGGCCAGCGCATCCGACAGGCCCGCGCCCGCGTCGCTGTCCCGCTCGGCCATCAAAACCCAGATCAGGCCAATGGCCAGTCCGGCTCCGATACCGACAGGATCAAGCCCCCAGGGCAGGGCGCGGATGTAATCGCGGAACACCCAGACAGACCCGGCTAATCCCAGAACAATCAGCGGATAGCCCAAGGCAGGCTCTGTAAACAGTGCCTGCGTCAGGATGCCGGCAAACATGAATACCACAAAGGGCAGGATCTGTGCCGCGACCGGATCGGATGAGACAGGTGGCGCGTTCAGATGCCGCGTCGGATCGCGGTGCAGCCAGCGCACTTTTTGCACGATATAGACCAGCCCCAGGGCCAGCAACGTGAAGAACAGCCAGCCTGCATAGCTATGAAACCCGTTCACCGCCAGATCAGGCGAGATATGCGCGCCGATCAGGATCAGCGCCGCGATCCGCACAACGTTCAGCAAGACGCTGAACAGAATGCCAAGCGGCAGCACGGTGAGCCAATAGCGCCCCAGATGCAGATCCTTGCGAAAGAGCATCCCGTAAAACAGCACGAAGGCACTCACCAGCGCCATGCCCTCGACACCCGAACATTGGCGCGCGATATGCACGGCAAAGGCCTCGACCCCGATGATATAGGCGGCGGGATCGGCAAAGGTGGACGGGTTGAACAAGCGTAAGAGTTGATAAACAGCGGCAAATGTCGCCTCCGTGATCAGGCTCAGATCCCACACTGGCAGCATAAGATCGGCAATATCGGGCACGATGGCCGCGACGGAGAGCACCAGAACCGGCAAATAGCGGTCCTGCGCAATAAGCTGCCGCCAATCGTTGGGCGCAGCAAGCCAGAACAGGCCGCCAATGGCTGCTAAAGCCGAACCAAGCGCCCAGACCATCCACCAGATGTGGAAGTCTTCCGCCAGATTTTCACCGCCCGTCAGCAGCAGAGGGGCCCATATCAGCGCAAGACCGATCAGATGAAGCGCCATCCAGATGCGCCCGGCATGCGGCGCAGAGGCCGAGATGAATCCGGCGAAGGCTTTTGGCTTGGCCCAGTAAAGAACGCCGAACGCCGCGCAAATCACCAAGGCCCGCGCAACGAGGCTGCGCAGGAACCTGCAGGTGCCAACAGCATCCGTATCGCCGCATTCGAACGAGACAAAAAATTGGTGCACGAGCACAAGCGAGGAAAGCTCAATCAAAAAGATAAATAGTAAAAGAGCAGCGCGGTGGGGACGTCGCTCCCAAAGACTGTGTTTTTGCGTCGACGTCGAGTTTTGCATCGCAATGCCCCAAATCGTAATGCGCGTAAACCGCGACCAGCCTATAGGGCTATGCTGTTTTTACGACTGATATTCAAGTCAGATGACTAAAGAACCGCGTGAGTTGTAAAAATGAGATTCGTGATGGGCCCGGACCGTCTCAGTTGCGGTTAAGGGCGCGTGTGAACCTCTGAAAGGTGTTTTGTAACTCTATGAAAATGCTGCATACGACGCACGATGCCTCAGTGTTCTGGTAAATCCGATAAAATTTAACATAATCAACATTATGCGAAAATACTTTGACCGGATCGGACCCGTTACCGAAGTCCCGAGCCTAGTAACAGTCTGAGATTGAGAATATACTTTTTTAAGTTTACGTACATTTTGAACAGGAGGTCTGGAGGAATGTGGAGGATTGGCGTTAAGCTTGCAATTCTTAAGGTTGTGACAGGTTTTCTCGCGATGAGTCATGCGGATCGGGCCTATGCCGATGCGCGGCCATTGGATTTGCGTATCATTCAGTCAGGGCATAGTCTGACCGACCCAATCCCCGATCCATTGCGCGCATTGATCGTTGCTGCCGGAAATCGATCCACGGTTGTGGATAAATCGACCATACCTGGTAGTCCGATGGACTGGCGATGGAATAATGAACCGGGCTCTCCGAATGCACGGACGGCGATGGAAGACTACGACGTGCTTGTGTTGACGGAGCGTGTCCCTCTCTCCAACACTTTGCCGTGGCACAATTCTCCCGAACAGGCGTTGCTTTGGTACGAGCTTGCCGCGACCGAAGGCAGCGATGGCCAAGGCGCCGAAACTGTTCTGTATGCCAGTTGGGTAGGTATAGATAGCGGGCCAAATGCGGAGAATCCACACAACGATCCCGAAGCCCATATCCCGTTCCGCGAACGTCTTGATCTCGAGATGGCAGGATGGGAACAGATCCAGTCGCATGTGAATGAGAGCCGGGCCGCTGGATCGCCGCCGATGCGGATGATCCCGGGCCCGCTTCTGATGGCAGAGATCTACGACGCGATCGAGGCCGGGACCGTGCCCGATCTCTCGAACATTTCCGATCTGTTCAGCGACGACATCCATATCAACGATCTGGGTGCCTACTACATTGCATTGGCCCATTACGCAGTGATCTTCGAGCGGGACCCGCGCGGCTTGCCCAATCGTTTGGGGATGCCGTCGTCGCCCTCCCGCGCATTGGCGGACTGGATGCAGGAGACTGTGTGGCGCGTGGTGTCGGAATACGAGGGCGCGGGGATCAACGCGGGGGGATAACGCTGTCTCTTTCCAGAAATTGGGAAAATCCGATGTTCGACAGGTTTAAGCTGCAAAGCTCCGCCTTAGTGATGCTGGTTCTCGCAGGGTTGGGGCTATCGCGCTGCGACCGCCCTGCGCCGCTGGATCAGGCAGCATATGACGCGCTTTATGCAGATCCGGCAGTGATAAGCCAGGGCCCCCAACGCTTGTATTTTGTTGGGCATAGTCTGGTGGGCCGCGACATGCCGGCGATGGTTGCCCAATTGTCCGGTGCGGATGTGAGCGGTTATGAATCGCAGCTTGGCTGGGGGGCGACGTTGAAATCGCATTGGGAGCCGGATGAACCCGTCAACGGCTTCGAGGCGGAGAACGCCCATCCCCGTTACCGTGACGCACGCGACGCGGTAGCTTCGGGCGATTATGACGTGGTGATCCTGACCGAGATGGTCGAGATCCGCGATGCGATCAAGTATTTCAACAGCGGGGATTATCTTCACCGGTTCGCCCGTGCAGCTTGGGAGGCCAACCCTGCTACAAGGGTTTATCTTTATGAAACATGGCATCCGCTGAACGATCCCGAAGGCTGGCTGGAGCGGGTCGATCAGGATCTGTCGCGCTACTGGGAACGTGAAATCCTGCGTCGGGCTTTGGCCTACGAGGGTATGACGCGCCCGATCTATCTGATCCCCGCGGGACAGGTGATGGCGCGGCTTGTGCGGGAGTTCGAGGGTGGACGCGCGGCGCCCGGATTGCAGTCACGTGCCGATCTGTTCGGTGATGATATTCATCTCAGCGATCAGGGGCTCTATCTCGTTGCTCTTGTCCATTACGCGGTGATCCATCAACGCTCCCCCGTCGGTCTGCCTTATGCGCTGGACCGCGCAGACGGGACGCCCGTCGATGCGCCCTCCCCCGAGGCGGCGGCTTTGATGCAAGAGATCGTCTGGCAGGTTGTCAGCGCAGTGCCCAAGACGGGTTTACGCTGATCAGAACTCCGTATGACCGCGCTATCCACTCTCACGGTTCTCCGGCACTTTTGTATTCATAGCGGTAACTTGCCGTATAACCGTAAGAACTCGACGCTTTCGCGCGCGCGGGGTCATAGCCGTTCAGGACTGCCCCGGCGAGTGTGACACCGGAACTGCGGAGCAGGCGGTTCATCGCATCGATCTCCCGTACCGGTGTGACGTCAAAGCGGGCCACCGCGATGGTTGCCCCTGCCTGACGGCCAACGATGACAGGATCGGTCACAGCAAGTGCCGGAGGTGTGTCGATGATGATGAGATCAAACCGGCTGTCGAGTTGCGCCATCAGATCCTTGAGGCTCGATGACATCAGCAGCTCGGACGGGTTGGGCGGATAATGCCCGGTCGTGATCACAGACAGTTTGGGGATCGGGCCGGGCATCAGAATCTTGTCCAGCTTGGCATCGCCGGCCAGAAAATCCGCCAGCCCCGGCTGATCCTTTGGAAGATCGAAATATCGCCGCAAGTAACCCCGCCGGATATCGGCATCCACGAGACAGACACGCTGCCCCGCCTGCGCGGCCACCACCGCAAGATTGACCGCTGTGAAGGATTTGCCCACCCCCGGCGCGGGGCTTGTCAGCGCGACGGAATTGGTGCGGCTGTCCATCATCGCGAAATGCAGGCTCGTGCGGAGAGAGCGAAACCCCTCCACGGCAAGGTCACCCGGATCGGTCAGCGCAAGTATCGGAATCGCGCCCTTCCGTTTATGGGCATTTTCAGCCTGTGGTGCGATATTGATCGTTGCATAGACCAGCAGACCCAGCGCATCGATCTGCTCCGCGCTTTGCACACCGCGCCGCAGCCACAGCCGCAGGAACACGACGGCGACACCGAGCATCAGGCCCAAAAGAACGCCCACGGCGATGATACGGCGTTCCTGCGGCGCAATCGGGATTGGCGAGGCACGGGCGACATCGACGATACGCACATTGCCGATTGTGCTGGCGCGGAGCACTTGCAACTCTTGTGCGCGGTTCCGCAACTGGCCGTAGACCTCGCGCGTGATTTCGAGATTGCGGGTCAGGTTGAAAACCTCCCGCTGGGTTTCCGGCAGATCACCCACGTCGGCACGCAACCGTTCCAGCCGGTCTTCCAGACGCGCCCGGTTCGTCAGTAGCTGCTGGTATGTCGGGTGGTTCGAAGTGTAACGGGTGGACAGCTCATCCTCCTGCGCGTCCAACTGCTGCAACTCGACTTCGATCGAACTGACCTGCGTCAAAAGGCTTTGAGCTTCGAAACCCAGATCAATCGCCTGCTGTGCCTGACGATAGGTGTTCAGCGCGTTCTCGGCGTTCCGCATGGCCTCTTCGGCCTCGGGCAGCTGGCTTTCCACGAATTCGAGGCTGCTTTGCGCCTCTGCGGCCGAGCGGGAGATGTTCTGGCGCAGATAGGCCTGTGTGATGGCATGCAAGGCGCGCTCGATCTCGCGTCTGTCGCCCCCTTGTAGCGAAAGCTCCAGAATATTGGATTGACCGCCACGCTCGAAGATCGACAGACGGCTGCGAAGGCCCAGGATGGCGGCGCTTTCGTCGATCTGTGCCAGAATGAACTCGCGCCCCGGCGCACCCTCCAGCGCGCGCACGCGCAGGCCAAAACCCAGCAACTCGTCCGTGATCTGCTGACCCACCTGCCCCGTGATTTCCCGCTGATCCGGCAGCAAAAGCGTGAAACGCGAGGCGTCTTCCGATGTGACAGTCAACAGGATCTTCTGACCCAGCCAGTGTGGTGGCACTTCGAGCAGATCAAGTTCGATCCTCTCGCCGCCGTTTGCGAAGGATCGCAAAAAGTCGAATTCCGGCAGGCTCAGGTTCAACTGATTGAGTGCCTCACCCACCAAAGGCAACCGCCGGGGCATTGTGATCCAGTCCATATGGGTGTCGGCAACGGCCTGCCCCAGCACGAGACGTGAGTTCAGGATCTCAATCTCGGTCACGCTGCGCGGTGAACCGGCGGTGAGTTCCCGCACCGATGTCGGTAGCGACATCTGGCCACCATTCTCTTCCAGTTGCATCAGCGCGTCCGCGCGGAAAGTGGGCGGCGTGCTTTTTGCGACAAGGAACGCGGCAAGCCCGAAAACCAGCGTGAAGCCAAGGATCCAGTATTTGCCCGCCCAGACCTGCCGCAGCAACTGGCTCATATCGGCATCGGGTGCATCGGGATGATCATCCATCACAGGTGCCGTCATCGTCTACTCCCTCGGCGCAAGCCGCTTGGCCCATTCATAAGCCGCAGTGGATATGGCCGTGTATATCGTCTCGTGAAACTGAATTGGTTTCAAATAGGGATCTGCAATACCCCTGCCGGTTGTCCATTTGTCGAATAACATGACACGACCATCAAGGTGATGGGCAACTCGCGCAATCTCGCGTTTGTGACCGGGCTCCATGACAAGGATCAAGTCATGGCCGACACCGATATCCGCGGTGAACTGGCGCGCGACGTGACCGTGTAAGGACAGCCCATGCGCTGCGGCCACCTTGCTTGTTGTTTTGTCGGCTGGTTTGCCCACCAGGGCATTGATGCCAGCCGACGTCACTTCAAGTTCAGGTAATGCCTGCCGCAAGAGCCGTTCGCCCAAAGGCGAGCGGCATATGTTGCCGACACAGACCACGAGCACCGAATTGAACATGGCGCATCAATCGGTGCCAAGTGCGTCAAGCCCGCCCGCGACGCTGATGGTTGGCAAGATGGCACTGATCGTGTCGTTCCACCGGCCAAGTGGCGAGCGCGTCACAAAAACCACGTCATTCGGCACCAGATTGAAATGTGTTCCCAGAACAAACCCCGTCGGCGTGCTGGTATCAAGCTGGTAGACATTGATCACCGGCCCGTTGCGGCGGAACACGAATATTCCGCGCGCATCCGAGCGGACATCGGCCAGCCCGCCCTGACGGGTCACCGCTTGCGTCAACGAGATGTCATCGTCGGACAAGTCGATCGTTGCAGGGCTGACGATCTGACCCAGCAAAAAGGCATCCATTGCCCGACGGCGCGGAACAGAAATCGTATCGCCATCGATCAGGATCGGGTTGTTGGTCAGACGGCCACCCCGCAGGAAGGTGTCGAAATTGATGTTATACGTCTGTCCGCGCCGTTGCAGCGTCACGCGCGAGCTGTCGGCGTTTTCTGTCAGACCACCTGCAGCACTGATGGCCTCAAGCAGTGTCAGCGGCACATTTGTCAGCTGCTGGCGGTTGGGCGTGTCCACCTCGCCCGTGACCACAACGGCTTGCGAGTTGAAGGATGCGACCCGTACCTCAAGCTGTGGATCGGGAATGAACTCCGCCAGACTGGTCTGCAAATCCGCACGCACCTGCTCGGGCGCCTTGCCCCGCGCCTCCACCTGCCCGACGAAGGGATAGAAGAACGTGCCGTCTGCCTGCACACGAAAGCCCGATTCCGCAGCGCTCCGCATCGGTCCGGCTGGCAGTGTCAGTTCCGGATGGTCGAACACGTCGATGCTCAGGATGTCGCCCACACCGATCCGGTAGTTCCAGACCTGACTGTCCGGCACGGTCTGCGACCCGGGAGTCCTGCGCGATTGCGAGAAGGTCGCAACATTGTTGGCGTCCAGACGCGTGACGATCACATTGTCGGGCAATTGTGCCTGTCCGCGTTCGTCAATCGGGAACTCGGTGAAACCTTGCGTACATGCTGCAAGAAAAACAGTCATGACCATTGAACCGATCAATTTACGCATCGTTGTCTCCACATCCCGTGCTGGCCGGCTTTACGCCGTTGCCAAAGTTTTTTGCCGAAGCTGTTCCACAGGGACCGTCGACGGATACGCAACACAAGATGTAGTATTAAACAAAAGCCACGATTTGCGGCGAACAGTCCTTGGTAAGCCTATACCTACCGGGACTTTAATAGCCTATCCGTTCAAGAGTAAACACCTCTTGAACGCAAAATGTGGAGGATCGGGCCGTAACCAGCACGGTTACAGCATGATTGACGTCTGAACTCTGTGAGCGACCGCGCCGATTTATATCCGGCCAAGCTGTTCAGCGTAGAAACTTGTACAGGATCTGACATGCCCCGCATCCACACTAAATCAACGATCATTCTAACTTTTGTTCAGTATCAGTACGTTACCTTTTCGTTTTTGATGCCCGGTCATGCTACACCTTATTTTTTCACCATGTTCGCCCCAGACCGACACCACGTCTTTGTGACATTTATGTAGGCCCATCGTCAGGGCAAGCCATGCGCATGATCCGAAAATCGTTTACGCCTCTTTCTCTTGCTCGTGGATCAACGGTAGCATTGAGTTGCAGAGTGATCAACCTAGATGCGTTGTCCGGTTGAATTGGCAAGCGAACCAAGCTTCGGGATGTGTCACACGAGGTAAGTGACGCACTTGGATTTGCCCGTTCGGACAGTATGGTACCAAGTGGTCGAGACGGGAAAGTATTGATGTTCGAGATTCCAGAATGACAGATTTACAGGGTCGGCCTGCAGCGGCTGTTTCTTCCACCGATCCGGATTGGTCCCGTGAGCATCTTTTCAGGTTGTGGGACCCGTCACGGCGATTGTTGAAAGCTGTTCGCGCCTATCAGGCCCTCGAAGGGTCGACAGGTCTTTGGTCCGGCGTTCTCAGGAAAGTCTGTGTCTTGCGACACAGGTTCTGGAGTGTTGTGACGGGAGCGGAGATAGATCTGAATACCAAAATCGGCGGCGGGCTGTTGCTGCCACATCCAAACGGTATTGTTATTCATCGTCTAGCGGAGATCGGGCCGAATTGCCTGATCTTCCAGCAAGTCACTCTCGGCACCACAGGGGATGGAGGATATCCCCGGATTGGCGGCCATGTCGATATCGGAGCCGGAGCGCGGGTTCTGGGGGGAGTGGTGGTTGGTGATCATGCGGTGATCGGCGCGAATGCTGTGGTGCTGGTTGATGTTCCACCTTATGGCCGCGCCGTCGGGGTGCCTGCTGTCGTATCGCTCAGAAAGACTGATGCGACGGATTTGCCGGTCTAAGTTTGACGTTGGAGTCAGAATTGTCCGGCAAAACGCTGTCTCAGCGCGCGTATCGTATGGCCCGGCAGGATGCTGAAACATAGCGCATAGCGAGTAATCATCCGGCGCGGTTGGCTCAGCAGACGCCACAGCCATTCGAGGGCGAGCTTGCGCACCCACAACGGGGCGCGGACCTGACTGCCCGAGAGAAAATCCAGCCCTGCGCCGATCGAGGCAAAGCCGACCTGCGGGGCGGTGACGCGTCCTCTGGCGGCAAACAGCTCCTGCTTGGGAGCACCCAGAGCGATGAAGCAAAGCCGCGCTCCGCTTTGGGCCACGTCACGCAAAATGGCATCGGCCTGGGGCCCCTCGGGATCAAAGCCGAAAGGTGGCGCAATGCTACAGGCTACAACCAGACCGGGAACCGCCTGTCGGAGGGCTTCGGCGGCACGGCGCAAGCTCTCGTCTGTGCTCCCGACCAGCGCAACCGTTTGTCCCGCCCCTGCCGCCCAATGCGCCAAAGGAACAACGAGATCCGAGCCTGGCATCAGCGTGACAGGCTGGCGCGCCAGCCGCGCGAGCCAAACGATCGGGTTACCATCGGCAACCACAAGATCTTGTCTCTGGTAGGCCGCTCTGAATTCGGGATCAGCCGCAAGTTTCACCAGATGATCCAGATTGAGAGTCGCCAGTGCAAAGCCGCGCCCCGAGGAGAGCCTGTCTGTCACTTCGGCTTCCAAAGCGTTTCTTGTGGCGATGTTCACGGCAATTTCGCCATTGCCTGTGCGGAATTTCATGTTGAAAACAGCCCTGATCTGATCCGGTGTGTTCGACTTGCGGTGTTCTATCCAAGAAAGCGTTTCAATTGCGACACAATACTGACAGGTTCTGATAGTTGAAACGGAACAAACTCTATCCAGCGCAGATTTTTAAGTCCCGGAGCGAACGTAATGACCTCTGCCGCCCTGCCTGCCAACAAAGTTGCAGCCGTTGCCATTGGCCGCAATGAAGGCGACAGGCTGAAGCGTTGTTTGACATCGCTGACGCAGCAAGTCGAACGTGTTGTCTATGTCGACAGCGGATCGCGTGACGACAGTGTCGCTTTCGCACGATCCTTGGGCGTTCAGGTCGTCGAACTGGACATGACCCGCCCGTTCACAGCAGCGCGCGCGCGTAATGCCGGTTTCGCGGCGCTGATGGCGGATGAAGCTTTGCCCGAATATGTGCAATTCGTCGACGGGGATTGCGCAATCGTCGATGGTTGGATCGCGGTGGCTGTGGCACATCTCGACGGGCAGCCCTCGCTCGGGTTGGTCACCGGCTGGCGCGCCGAGATCGCGCCGGAGCGGAGCGTTTATAATGCCATGTGCGACGTCGAATGGCACCGCCCCGCGGGCCCGATCACGGCCTGTGGTGGCGATATGATGGTGCGGCGCTCTGCCTTTGAAGGCGTGGGCGGTTTGAACCCTGATCTGATTGCCGGAGAAGATGAAGAGTTCTGTCTGCGATTGGGTCAAGCTGGTTGGGGGCTGGAGAGACTGCCGTTGCCCATGACCAGCCACGATGCCGCGATGACGCGGTTTTCGGAATGGTGGCAACGTGCGGTCCGGGCGGGCCATGCTTTCGCGCAGATCGGACGAATGCATCCCGCCCATTTCCGTGCCGAGCGACGACGTATCGCCCTTTATGGTGTGGCCTTGCCGCTGGTATTTTTAGCAGGCTTTCTGATTGCCTTGAGTGGTAGAGCTTTTCTCGGCCTTATGCTGAGCATGATGGTGCTGATGATATACGCGTTGAGCTGGCTACGCACGATGCAGGGCCTGAACCGTAATGGTCTGCCAGCTGGCAAATCAGCCCATCACGCGATCTTTCTGACGCTGTCAAAGTTCCCAAACCTGATTGGTGTGCTGACCTACCATTCGCGCAGGTTGCGCCAGCGCGAGATGCGATTGATCGAGTATAAGTAGCTGTGAAACTAGAAACGGTGAGAAGTTTGTCCGAATATCCAGAGAGCAAAGAAATGCGTCTGTTAATGTGTGCCCCGGCACCAGTTAGTGATGGTGGAGGCGAACTCAAGCTCGATACAAAGTTTGTTGATGGGATGTTTACGCATGTGCGCGACTGGGGTGGCCCGATCACTTGCATACTGTGGCGAACTGATCAGGATATACCTTTCGGAAAAGTTTACCCTCGCTCTGACCTGCCGTTTGAGCTAATAATTCTCGATCAGAAAGAGCCCCTCCCAGAATACGTTCTGGAGGGGGTTTCTGTGGCAATGTTGTCAGCAGACTTGCCGGACATTGGCTTCTTGGCCCGTCAGGTTCGCAGAGCCAAATTGCCCTTTGTGGTTGCTATTGAATACACACTCGCGACACGCTTGCGTATACTGTGGCTAGACGGTCGCGGTTCACCTTTACGGCGACTGCGATCCGCCATTTGGTTATTGTCTCATGAACGCAAAGCACAAAAGGCTATGCGCTGTGCCGATGGCGTCCAGTTCAACGGGTTTCCGGCCAGAGACAGCTACTCCAAGCTGAATTCAAACAACTTACTCTATCTCGATAATCGTATGTCACCCTCAATGTTTATTTCAGCCTTGGAGCTGTCCGAGAAAGAAGATCGGTTACGCCAAGGCGCGCCTTTACGGCTCATCCACTCCGGGCGCTTGGAATACCTCAAAGGCTCGCAAGATCTGCCGCAGTTGATGGGTCTACTACGAGAAAAGGGTATTAATGCAACGCTTGACGTTTTCGGCGCTGGAAGTTTGTCTGGGAAACTTCGAACCGAATTCGCACCATACGGCGAGAGTGTCAAAATGCACGAGCCTGTGGATTTTGAAACTGAACTTGTTCCAATCAATCGCACCAAGGCTGATATCTTTATCAGTTGTCATCGGCAGCAGGACCCGTCTTGTTCCTATCTGGAGGCAATGGGCTGCGGGCTGGCTGTGGCAGGTTATGCAAACCAGATGTGGAGCGGTCTGCAAGGTGCGAGCAGGGCCGGTGGGATCGCTCCACTTGCCGATATCCCCGCTTTGGCAAAGATCATAGCTCATTGGGACAAGGATCGTGAAACGCTGACTTCGACTTGCGCCGACGGGGTGGAATTCGCCCGCCAACATAGTTTTCCCACTGAGTTCAAGAAGCGCATGGATCATATTCGATCGGTGGCGATAAAATGGGCCTGATCAAAAAAGCGCATCAGGCGTGCGGCAAGAAATTGAAGGTTACATCTATTTGAATTTTTTTGCTGTGCCGAACATTAGGTTAGTAACCTGACTGCTTAAAATCGCCTCTTTCTGTCTCTAGGATACGAAAAAGGTTGGTGAGCAGGACACCACAAGGCATCCAGTTTATAGTTCAGAAAGTTATCCCATCGTGCGACAAGACAGAATGAAAGAATACGTTTCCAGACGCCGCAAGACGACCCGGCTGGGGAAGGGTGCGCGCGAGAAGATATTGTCGCGGATCACTGAACTGGTGCCGCGCGATTCTCCTGTGCCTGCTATCTTGACCCAGAACATGACCTTTCCCGCCCCGCGTGTCGTCGATAGCTGGAACGACATGGCGCATATCTCGGTCAACGAGGCGCTGCTTGATCGCAATCTGGTGATCACCGCGAACCGGACCGATCCGGCCCATAGCGCGTTTGAGGTTTTGCGGACACGGCTGCTACTGGCTCTGGCCGAGAATGGCTGGAAACGTGTTGCCATCACCTCGCCCACCGACGGGTGTGGCAAGACCTTTACGGCCGTCAATCTGGCGGTTGCGATGTCGCGCTACGAGGGGTGTCACACCGTGTTGCTGGATATGGACATGCGCCGGCCGGGGAATATGGCTGATATGCTGGGGGCGCGGGCGCCCGGCAGCATGGCCGAGTTTTTACGGGGTGGTCGTGCGGTGGAGACCCATCTGCTGCGGATGGGGCAGAACCTGCTCAAGATCGGGCCGAATCTGGCGATCGGTTTGAACGACAGGGTCGAATCCTATGCGTCCGAAATCCTGAAACATGCGGATACGACACGCGTGCTGGACCGGATGATGTCCGAGATGAAGCCCGACGTCGTTCTCTACGACATGCCTTCGGTGTTGTCGCATGATGACGTGCTGGCCTTCCGGCACCATTTTGATGCAGTGCTGCTGGTCTCTGGCGGCAGTGTCACCTCGGCGGAGGATCTGGCCGAGGTGGTGCGCCGGATGGGGGATAACACCCCGCTTCTGGGGGTGGTGCTGAACCGGGGCGAATAACCTGCTGGACCGGTGCAAGCTGTCGCTGGCTCAGGTCAGCCGGCGCGAACGCGGCACCCGCAGATCCGGTATGACAACCACGGGACGAAGGCCGAGGCTACGCTCCATTTGTGCGCTGGTCCGGATATAGGGGCTGATCCATTCCAACCCCAGCGCAACGCCAAGCGCGCCCAACAAAGACACTAGGAAACCGGCCAATGCGAGCTTGTCCCGGCTGGTTCCGCTGGGCATTTCCGGCGCGATGGCTTGTTCCAGAACCTCGAAGCGGACCGACTGGTCACGGCTTTCGAGAAGCTGGGTCATTGCGG
Source organism: Paracoccaceae bacterium (assembly GCA_024636555.1). Taxonomy (GTDB): domain Bacteria; phylum Pseudomonadota; class Alphaproteobacteria; order Rhodobacterales; family Rhodobacteraceae; genus Seohaeicola. The sequence continues at coordinate 18,223 of JAGXGW010000005.1, forward strand.
CCTCTGCCCGGCGTCCTGTGATGGCGGTAAACTCTTCCTGAAGGCGAACACGGTTGCGCTCCAGCTGTTTCAATTGTCGCTCAACCTCCGGCGCAATACTGTCGAGGCTACGGATTTCGGCGATACGTTCCTGCAGCAGACTGGCTTGCTGATCGAAGATCGCGGCTTGCCGCGCAGCCTCGTCAAAGCGCAGACGGTCGCGCCCCTGCTCGAAGGTGATGATCTGCTGTTCCAGTTCCAGTTGCGCGGCGCGGAGTTGCTGTAGCTGATCAGCCCGCATGGTGGCCGATTCCGGCAAGGCACCGGCATGTTCGGATTTCAACGCGGCAATCTGCAACTCGACGGCGGCGATCTGCGTGGTCACGCGCTCCTCTTCTGCGGCAAAGAAGGCGAGCGTTTCCTCGGCACGGCTCGTGGCGCGGGTGCGTCCTTCGGACATGACCATCTCGAGGAATGTATTGGCAACGTCTGCCGCCAGTTGCGCGTCATCCATGCGTACCGAAATGAGCAGGCCGGTTGATTGCATGTCAGGCCGCCAGCCCGACGAACTGTCCAGAATACGGCTGATTGTCACCGCTTCGCGCAGCAGCGTGACGCGCATCGCGTCGGAGAGCCTCTCAAGATCGTGGAACAGATTGTTGTCGGCGATGATCTTCTCCAACGAGTCGCGTGACATCAGCCGTTGTTCGATCAGGCTGATACGGTTGTCGATAGGAACATCGCTGCGCATCAAAGCTCCATCGCCACCCCCCAAGGCAATGCGCGGGGTCTCGATCTGGACCGCAGCGGCGGCTTCATAGCTATGCGGTCTGTCGAACAGCACGAAAAATGTCGCGCCACAGCCCAGCAAGAACAGAAACATGACGAGCGTCATACGCCGCCTGATGGCTCTCAGCGCCTGTCCGACCGAGTCGATTTGCGCCATTGCGCGGTTCCTTGAAGGGGCCTTCTGACGCGGGGCGATACCGTCCTTTCGACGGCACCGCGATCATACGTGCGGGCTGTTGACTGAACATGGGACACTACAAAAACGGTCACTCACTCGTATGCCTTAGAAGTGCCACAATTCTATTGAGTTGGAAAGATTACGCTTTCGAAACAGTGCATTTCAATCTCGTTTATTGGCATCAAGCTGTTCAAAAAGGCAAGGTAAGCGCGGTCACAAGCAAATTTCGTGTTTCGCGAGTTGGACCGGCAACCTGAACGATAGACCCTTTATTTGGAAACAGTTTCGCCAGTTTCGGGACCATTGTTCCAATAGCTGTTGCGCGCACACGCGTCGCCCCTGCTACGGGACGCGGCAGGGCAACGACTTCAAGCGCCTGAAATCCAATGACTGCGCCCGTCATGGGGAATTGGGCCTTGTAGGCCGCCTCCTTGATACAGAAAATCCGCTTCGCGATAGCACCTCTGTCACCCGGCGCGACGTTATCAAGCGTTGCCAGTTCCGTCGGTGTCAGAACCAGAGGCCACAGATCGGAGTCCAATGGTGCAGGGTCTTCGAGATCCAGTCCAAGGCGGCGGGATGCATCCCGCGTCAGAACTGCGGCACAGATGCCGTTCGCATGGCTGATTGTTCCGTTGAGTCCCGCCGGCCAGACCGGGCTTCGGTCCGGGGCGACGGGAACGGCTTGCGGCGGTAGGCCCAGTTGTTGCATCGCGATCCGGGCAGCGGCGCGGCCAGCGGTAAACTCGGCCAGTCGCTGCGGGACGGCGCGGCGCATCGCAACCTCTTCTGTCGGCAAAAGCGGCGGATGCGCTGCAGTACTTTCTGTCACGGCCACGCACACGCCTGCGCCGAACAGCGCCGCGATACTCCGCTGTAGTTCTGCGGTCATCCTGTGCGCGGCAGCCGCTCAGCCCTGAGATGACGGCGGCGCGACATTGCTTCGGTTCGGTAGGTGGCGCGGTCATCGGCAGGGTGCAGCACTTGCGGTTTGGTTTGCGCGCCAGTAACCGGCGCAAAGGGCGGTGCCGTTGCTGGCACAACAGGTGCAATCACGGCAGCGGGTTCTGCCGGTGGTGCGGCAACCGGAGCGGCGACTGGTGGAGAGGAAGTTGCCCCAGCCCCTGCTGGCAGCGGTTGGCCCACCAGTTTGGCTGCCAGCGTCGACAAGACGGGAAAGCGGAAGATGTCGGTGATGCTGAGGCGACGCACCCCCAGATCGGCACGGATCTCGCGGTGTGCCTGCACGGCCAACAGGGAGTGGCCACCCAGATCAAAGAAATTGTCGCGCGCGCCGATGCCTTGCACACCCAGTATGCGCGACCAGATCGTGGCAATTGCCGCCTCGGCGGTGGCTTGAGTGTAGGTCTGGTCCGATGGGTCAGGTGCGGGTGTCATCGCTTGCGGCTCTTGCGCTATTGGCACGAAAGAAGCGACCTGCGTTACCGCCTCGGGGACCACTGCCGCGGGCGTCGAGATCGCGGCAACTGTCCGGACCTGCGGTGCCGGCAGCGCCTTGCGATCCACCTTGCGGTTCGGTGTCAGCGGGAACGCCTCCAGCGCCACAAAGGCCGTCGGCACCATGTAATCAGGCATCATGGCCGCAAGATGCGCCTTCAAAGCGCCTTCGTCGATCAGGGCATTGGCGGTGTAGTAACCCACCAGACGCACCAGCCCCGGCACATCCTCGCGCGCCATCACGACGGCTTGGCGGATGCCGGTGAAGGCGTCCATCGCCGCTTCGATCTCGCCCAGTTCGATGCGGTAGCCGCGCAGTTTGATCTGGTGATCGGCACGGCCAAGGAAATCGAGCCTGCCATCGCACCGCCAGCGTACCAGATCACCCGTCCGGTACATCCGTGCACCCCAAGGCGCGGCCCGGTCCGGTGTGACGAAAGGATCGGGCAGGAAACGCTCCGCCGTCAGATCCTCGCGCTGCCAGTAGCCGCGCGTGACGCCGTGCCCGCCGATATACAACTCGCCCGGCATACCTACGGGCACGGGCTGCCTCGCATCATCCAGCACATAGACCTGTGTGTTCGCAATCGGAGTGCCGATGTTGATCACCCCCTGCCCCGGCGTGGCGGATTCGGTTGTGGACCAGATGGTCGTCTCGGTCGGGCCATACATATTCTCCACCAATGCTTGTGTCATTTCGGCAAATTCCGTCACCAGCGCGCCCGGCAAAGCCTCGCCGCCCAGCATCAGGTGTTTCACCTTCGACAAAGCGCCGCGCGACTCGTCGTTCATCGCGACCATGCGCGCCATGCTGGGCGTGCACTGCAAATGGCTGACGTTATGGCGCACGATCTGCGCCGCGATGGAGTAATCATTCGCCTCCGGCTCCAGCCCGGTATTGGCGCGCTTGACCACCTCGGCCAGCGGCACCAACCCTTCCAGCACGTGTTCAACGGGGATCCCGTAGTCGATCAGGCAGGCCACCTCGGTCACGCCGATGCGGCGCACCTGTTCGACACGCTCCATCGCATCCTCGATTGTGCCGAACAGGCCGGAATCATCGAAATAGCGCAGAAAGGCGAAATCGAGGATCGCTTCCAGTTCGTCCTCCTCCAGCGAGCCGAGGTCGAGCTGGAATGCGTTGTTCACGCCCTGGGGGCGTTTGAAGGCCGGAAAGGCCCAAGCATATTGCTTGATAAGACCCGCGGCAGAGCGCAGGTAATCCTTCATCGGTTCCCGCGCGATCTCGCGCACGGCCTCGCGGTCCTGCCCCAGATAGGAATGCAGCATCAGGGTGACCTTGAAGTCTTCCGGATCATGCCCGGCCTCGCGCAGCGCCGCATGGTAAAGCGCGATCTTGCCGCCGACTTCTTCAACGGACTGGCCCAACAAATGCGTCAGCACGTTGGCCCCGATCAGTCCGGCCTCGCGCCACGTGTCGGGATTACCCGCAGTCGTCACCCAGATCGGCAAGGTTTTCGAGACAGGGCGCGGCTGGGTCACAACCGCATGCATTCCGCCTGCTGCCGTGGGATATTCCACGGGCTCACCCGCCCAGAGCTTGCGTAACTCCGCAATCGTTTGCATCATCGCGGGCTTGTTGTGGGGTGGCGTATTTTCGGGGCGCAGGATGAAATCATCAGGCTGCCAGCCGCTGGCAATCGCCAGTCCCGCGCGCCCGTTGGTCAGGTTGTCGATCACGGCCCATTCCTCGGCGATCCGCGCGGGATGGTGCAGCGGAGCCACGCAACTACCGGCGCGGACACTGATGTTCCGCGTGACCGCAGCCACGGCGGCACCTGTGACGGAAGGATTCGGATAAGGCCCGCCAAAAGCGTGAAAATGCCGCTCCGGTGTCCAGACAGCGCAGAAGCCGTGTTGATCGGCGAATTTCGCGCCTTCCAGCAGCAGCTTGTATTTGTCGCGCCCGGCACCGTCGTCATTGCCCCAGTAATAGAGGCTGAATTCCATGCCCTTGCCGGTGACGCTCACCGGACCGTTGGACACAAGCGCCCGCGTCTCGTCGCTGCTGAGCACCAGTTTGAAGCCGCGCGCAAGCGTCCAGAACAGTTCCAGCACCGATATGTCGAAAGATAGCGAGGTCACGGCCAGCCATGTATCGCCCGCCTGATGCGGGATACGCGCGTCCATGCCGATGCAGAAATTCACCACGTTACAGTGCTCTACCATCACGCCTTTTGGCCGTCCGGTCGAGCCTGATGTGTAGATCATATAGGCCATATCGGCGGCGGTTGCGGCACATTCCGGGCGCGTGACGGGGGCTTGGGCGATGCGCGGATCAGTGTCGATCACCAAAACCTGTGCGGTGTGGGCTGGCAGCTCGGATGCGAGCGATGTCTGTGTCACGATCACCGGACAGGCCGAATCCTCGATATAAAGCGCGATGCGATCCGCCGGAAAAGCCGGATCAAGCGGCACATAAGCGCCGCCTGCCTTGAGAATCCCCAAGGCCGCGATCACCATATCGGGGCTGCGAGCGCAGTTCAGGCCGACCAGCGTGCCTTGGCCCACATCCATGCCTTGAAGCACATGCGCCACGCGGTTGGCCGCAGCGTCCAGTTCCGCATAGGTCATGCGGATGCCCTCATAGACAAGCGCCACCGCGTCGGGCGTCGCCGCCACCTGCGCCTCGATCATCTCGTGCAAGCAGGCAAAATCCGGCAGAGCCTGTGCGGTCTCGTTCCAGCCTTGCGTGACAAGCGCCAGTTCGGCATCAGGCATCACCGACAGATGCGAGACAACGGTATCAACCGCGTCGTCCTTCCGGAGGGCCGCAGCGACAACGGACAGACGGCCCGCGATCAGATCAAGCGCCATAGGTGTCAGCTTGGCTGCATCCGCGATAAGCTGCGCCTGCCCGTTTGCAACGGCTAGCGTCAGCACCGTGCCTTCGATCCGCGCCATCTCGCCCTCTGCCAGTCCCACAGCGGGCACCTCAAGTGCGCCTTTCTTAGCCAGACGCCCCGGCAAGTCGGCCATGAAGCCACCGCTGGCGCGCGCGCGCGCAAGATCGGTACCGAAGCCCTCAACCGCTGTCGCAAGCGCTGCCGTGCGTGTGATCCGCAGCGGTGCCCAGTCTGCCACATATCCCGCCAGCACCGGATCGGTCAGCCCTGCGTCGCGCCATGCGAGGTCGATATGGTCGCGGTCTGACAGTCGTGCGACCAGCACCGCCAGCGCGGCCATGATCCCTTCGGCCCCCAGATCATCGGGGATATCAACATCATGGACGATCTCGCCGGTCGCTTGCGTGTCTTGCACAAGGTCCAGCGCAGCAGGTTCCAATCTGTCCAGCCTGTTGCGCCAGTAGGTTTCAGCCCGCACACGCGGGGTAAAAGCCCCCTCCAGCGCCGCGCGCTCACCCTCCGCCAGCGCGGGGAGAACCTGCCCCGCCTGAACGCCATGCGCCACAGGCGCGCCAGCCAGATCGGTGAACCCCCAGAGCTTCAGCGGACCTGTCGCGGTGACCACAACCAGCGCATCAGCCTCGGCTTGCAATACGGTTCCCGGCAAGGCCCCTGCCCCGCCCGGCACCACAGAGGCACCCTGCACGGCCAAAAGACCATGAGGGGTCATCACCTTGGGCAGGCAGAGCGGATTGGCGTGATCACCATGATCCAGCGCCAACACCAGACGCGCCAGAAGATCGGCAGGTTGCGTGAAGTCCAGCCGCCCGGCCAGTGGTGGACGGTCATGCAGCCCGACATAGCTGCGTTGCGCGAGGTCCTGTTTCTGCCTTTCCGGCGCGCCTTTTGCCAGCAGGTCCACCACAGCGGGAAAGCTGTCGATCGCCTCTGCAAAGCAACGGCTGTTGAGGGTCAGGGCGGTATCATCCGGCGCGATATCGAACATCCGCTGGAGCAGGATATCGCCCTCATCCACCCCGCCACCGATCAGATGCCATGTGATACCGTGCTGCGCCTCGCCGTTGATCATGGCCCAAACCGGCGCGTTCAGCCCAGCATAGCGCGGCAAGGGCCCGTCATGAAAGTTGACGGAGCCCTTGCGCGGCAGGTCCAGCAGGGCCGCAGGCAACAGATCGAGATTTGCAATGCTCAGCAGCCAGTCGAAATGCTCGCGCTGCAACCGCACGGCCAGATCAGGTCCGGGTGCCTCGACTTGCAAGCCTGCCCCTTCGGCCCATGCGCGGACATGCGGACAGCGCGTGACAACGGCTGTCAGGTGATGGCCCGCATCCAGCAAGACCTGCCCGCAGTTGAGCGTCAGGGATTCACTACCAATCAATACAGCTGAAAAAGTGGACATTATGATTTGCCTTTCATATCGCGCAACCTCGCGGGGCCGTGCCGGGACCCCTGTTTGTGCCCGGCGCCGGACCTGATCGTCCGGCGGTGGTGATCCAGAATGCGCCGCAACTGGCCTTTGTTCTGCTGCCGCTTGGCGGGACGGCGCAACAACTGCACGCCGGCCCCCAGAATACGCGCGGCGCTGCACATCAGCGCATAGGTCGCGCCATGGGATTTGGTGAAGTAGCGCAGGCGGGAATCGAACCAGTATTCCGGCACTTCGGCCCAGCTTTTCATGCCGGTAGAGACCGAGCCGATATGCATCACGCGGCTTTGCGGCACATAGAGCGTGTGAAACCCTTCGCGTGCCGCACGGTGGCACAGATCGGTTTCCTCGAAATAGAGAAAGAACCCCTCGTCGAACAGGCCGATACGGTCCAGCACCTCGCGGCGGATCATCATGCTGGCTCCGGCCAGCCAATCCACGCGGGTTGTGACCTGCGGGATCTCCAGCGGCACACGGTAGCGCGACAGGATGCGGCTGATCGGTCCGGTACAGGCGCTTTCCTCGAATTCCGACAGAACGCCGGGAAAACGGAACGCGGTTTCATGCGGCACGGCGTCTTCGCCATAGATGAAACTGCCCGCGATCCCCGCCTGCGGATCAGCCTGCAATGCCCGCACCATCGCCAGCAGGGCACCGGGTTCGGGAAAGGCGTCGGAGTTCAGCAGATAGACCAGATCGGGCGGCTCGCCATCCGCCATGCCCGCGCGAATGCCGACGTTGTTGCCTGCGCCAAAGCCACCGTTATGGCCTGACTGGATCACCCGCACCGCGCCGCCTTCGGTCCAGCCCCGTTCAAGGGCCGCATCGCGCAGCATCTTGAAACTGCCGTCACCGCTGTCATTGTCCACGATCACCAGATCGGTGCGCGCATCCGGAAACGCCTCGCGTAACTCGGCCATCGCGCCAAGGCCCGCCGTTGCCGCGCGCAGGGTCATCGGGGCGGTACGCCAGTTCAACAGGACAGTCAGTAATCGTGGGGCGGTCATATCAGTCAATTCAGTCACTCCGCCGCTTCACGCGGCACATCGCGGCCAGCGACCGCACGCAAGGAAGGGGGTGCGCTACGGCGTTCCGCAGCTTCGATCACGCGGCGCATACGGGCGGCGAGCACCCGCACATTCGGTTCCAGCACCATCGAATCGTGATCGCCGGGCACTTCCTGCACCTCGACCCGTGGTGCCCAGCCCGCCCAGTCATTGTCGTGCAGGACATATTCGCGCTGCGCGCTGACCCAACGATCCGGGGCGACCTGCCATTTACCCACCAGCGGCGGGCGGAACAGCATCAACGGGCCATCCCAAGGTGCCAGCCTGTAGGAGGTGACGCTCTCGATAAAGGCCGCTTCAATCGCCGCATTGTGGAACTGTGCGGCGGGCTCTTCGAAATCATCGGTCATGGCGCGGCGCTTTTCAAACTCCCACGCAATGCGGCGCGTCAGCCAGCGTGCCGGATACCCGATACCGCCTGTCCGCAATTCCTGCATCTGGATCGCCAGCCTGTCCCGCAGTGTCAGCGCCCGGCGCACCGGCAGGGGTGTGTCCAGCATCACAAGGGCGGACACCTCATCCCCCGACGTGGTCAACTGCCGCGCGATCTCCAGCGCGGTGATGCCGCCGCCTGAAAAGCCGCCCAGCATATAGGGGCCATGCGGCTGCACCTGTCGCATCTCGGTGATGTAATCACGCGCGGCCTGCACCAGATCGCGGTGCGGCTCCTGATCCCCGTAAAGCCCGCGGGCCTGCAAACCATAGAAAGGCCTGTCGGTGCCCAGCAGATGCGCCAGATGGCGCAGATTCAGAATGTTGCCAAACATGCCCGCCACAAGGAAGAACGGCGTTTTCGTCCCGCCCTCACCACTGTGCATCGGCACCACATGGGTAAAGCGGCGCTGCGGCGTTGCGGGTGTTGCGGTGTCGGTTGCGCTCTCGGCTCCGGGCACAACGCCGCGTTCCTCGATCAGGGCGGCGCATTTGCGGATGGTCGGCGCCTCGAACAGCACCGAGATCGGGAAATCAACCTGAAACGCCTTGCGGACCTTGGCGAACAGGCGCACCGCGATCAGGGAATGCCCGCCGAGATCGAAGAAACTATCCTCCACCCCGACGCTGTCGAGCCCCAGAAGCTCTTGCCAGAAACCGGCCAGACGCTTTTCCACCTCTGTCTCAGGTGCCACGAAATCACTGTCGAGCTTGGGCCGCTCGAAGCTTTGCCCGCCCGTATCGGCAGCAGCTTCGGCGGTATCGGTCTGCCGGATCAGAGCGGTCAGATCGATGGACGAAACGATGATCTGAGATTGGTTGGAGGCCAAAGCGCGCAAGAATGCCGCCGCCCCTTCATCGGGGCGGATGCCTTGCGTCAACATATGGCGCAGACGCTCCTCGGCAGGCGATAGCGGGCGCGGGCCGCTGGAGGCAGGCGCGCCCTGCGCCACAGGTGCGGCGGCGCGGCCAAAGGCCGCTGTATCGTCCAGACGACGGATGCTGAACCCCTCGACCTCGATACAGACAGTACCGTCAGGGGCCGCGATCACCACATCGAACGTGGCGGAGGGGCCGTCGGCGCTATTGCCAGGGCGGCTGCGCACCCAGCTTGCCACGCGCGCAGGCAGGGGGCGGTGCACCCGCACCGCGCCGTAAGACACCGGCACCCAGAGGTGATCGGGCCGATAGCCCGCAATCAGCCCCATCGCCCAGCCCGTCGCCAGATCCATCAGGCCGGGATGCAGATGCCAGCCAGCGTCAAGATCATCGGCATGGGTATCGGGCAGCGACAGCCACGCCAGCCCCTCTGCCGCCCCAAAGGCCATGCTGCGGATCACCCGCCAACGCGGACCGAACGCCAGATGTGCCTCTTGCGGCGAGGCGATAAAGCCTGCGTCACCCGCCTCTTGCGGTGCAGCGCATCTTGCGGCAATCGCGGTGAGGTCCAGAGCCTCAGGCGGGCTGAGCGGCAGCAATGACAATTCGGCTTCGGCATGGGTGACCACGCCCCCCGCCTGCGCGCTTTGCACCTCGAAGCTGTAGCCCGCATCGGCGCGTGGCAGACGTACCCGCATTTCAAGCGGTGTGCCGTCGGCTACCTGCAGAGGCGACAGGAAATAGAGATCGCGTATCTCGAAGCCACCCAACTCGCCCTGTGCATTCAGCGCTTGCGCGGCCAGTTGCAGGTAACCTGTACCGGGCATCACGGCATCGCCCGCCTTGGTGCGATGCTCGTTCAGCACCCAGTCTGCCTTTGCGTCCAACGTCTTGAGGAAAAGGCGGTGCCCGCCCTCGTCAAGCGTGATCTGCGACAGCATCGGCGTGTCTTCGGGCGCGTCCGTACGGGCAGGCGTGGCGTCGCCCGCCAGCCTTGCAGCCATCGCATCGGCGGCCATGCCGACACCCGACCAGATACCCCAGTCGATCGCCAGCACCCGCGTTTTGCCGCCCGAGCGCGACTTGGCATAGGCGTTCAGATATTCATTCGCCGCCACGTAATCGACCTGCCCCACAGGCGCTGTGACGGTGGAGGAGGAGGAAAACAGCACCAGCCAATCGAGCGCGCCATCGGGGAACAGCTCCTCCAACACTTTGGTCCCGTGGATCTTGGGCGTAAAGACATCCTCGATCTCGGTCAGGGATTTGGTCAGGAGCGGCGCATCGTGGATGACCCCTGCGGCATGGATCACGGCCGTCACCTTGCCAAAAGCGGCTTCGGCCTGAGACACCGCCTCGCGCATATCCTCGATATTGCTGACATCGGCCTGAAGCACCAGAACCTCGCCGCCCTGCGCCTCCAACGCCTGCACGGCGCGGATGCGCTGCACGGTCGCGTCGCTCAGCGAAGAGCGGGTGAGCGCCTCCCATCTCGCGCGCGGCGGCAGCGCAGAGCGCGCCATCAGCACGACACGCCTTTGCCCCCGCGCGATGAGCGCGCCTGCAATGCTCAGACCGATGCCACCAAAGCCACCTGTGATCAGCGTCACACCATCCTCGCGGAGCGGCAGCGCCTCGTCCGCCACTTCGGCGAGCGGTACATGCTTGAACTCCAGCGCAAAGCGTTTCTCGCCGCGCAAGGCGGCCACTGTATTGGCAGGAGCTGCCAGCAGATCCTCCATCACGCGTGCTGCCAGTTCAGCATAACCCTCGCCGCGTTTCTTGCTTTGCGCGGGCAGGCGGATATCCAGCACCGCGCAGGTCATCCCCGGCACCTCGCGCGGGATCACCCGCGCCGGGCCCATGATGGTGGACTTGTCCGGATCGCTCAGCGCCTCCTTGCGGACCTGTGCGGCGTCCGAAGTGATCACGCTGATATGCGCGACAGCGTTCTCCTCGGCCAATGCCTGCGCCAGAAACAGCAAGCTATAGAACCCCTGCTCCTGCGTGCGGTGGAAAAAGCTGCTACCGGGGCGGAAGCTGCGGCTTTTGGTGACCTGCCACAGATGCGCGATGCGGGAGGGCATCCGGCCCCGCTCCACAAGATCGCGGATCAGCAGGTCATAGCCGGGCCGTCCCTGTTCGGGGGCCAGCAGATAGCCATCGTCGCCAGCCCGGGCGAAGGCATCGGCGGGGCGCACGGTAATCACGCGCTGGTTCGCTGCGCGCAGTTTCGCCGTGAGCGCGGCCCCAAGCCCGGCATCATCCTCGAATACCAGCCAATCCTCGGCAGGCAGGCTTGCCAGATCATCCGGATCCACATCGCATTCGGCCAGACGCGGCACCCATGCAGGGCGGTAGCCCCAGCTTTCCAGATTGTCAGAGCGCAACGGCCACAGATCTGCCTCGGCCTGACTTTGCGCGCCTTTGCCGGGTTCGATGAAATAACGGCTGCGTTGGAAGGCATAGCCCGGCAGCGGCACACGGTTGCGCGGTACGCCACCCCAGACCTGATCCCAGTCGATGGTGACGCCAGCCGCCCACATGCGCGCCAGCATCGCCATGAAATAGGCGTCATCGGCCACCTTGTCCTGCACATGGCGCAAAGAGCCTATCACGGCGTTTGGTGTCACATTCGCATGCTGTCCCGCCAAAGAGCCCAGCCCCTTGCCGGGGCCAACCTCAAGGAACACCCGACCCTGCCCTTTGGGCGTTTCAGCGGCCAGCGTTGCGATGCAATCCGCGAAATGCACAGTGCCGCGCAGATGTGCGACCCAATACTCAGGGTCGGTAGCCTGTGCATCGGTCAGACGCTCGCCGGTGCGATTCGACATGACCGGTATATTCGGCGCGCTGAGCGGGATGGAGCGCAGGTAATCGCCAAAGCGTTGCAGGATCGGCTCGAGCATCCGCGAATGGGCGGCGATATCGATGGGGATGCGCTGGAACTCGACCTCGCGGGCCTGCAACTGTTCTTGCAGACGATCCAGCGCGGCTTGCGGGCCGGAGGCTACGCTGAGCGCCGGGCCGTTGACCGCGCCAAGGTCCAGATCATCGCCGAGAAGCGGGCGCAAATCCTCCGCCGCCAGCCCGACCGACAGCATCCCGCCAGCAGGCACCGTATCGAACAACGTGCCGCGCAGATGCACTAACCCGATGCAATCCTCGAAGCGCATGATGCCTGCCACGCAAGCGGCGGTGTTCTCGCCCATCGAATGACCGACCAAAGCGGCAGGCTTCACGCCCCAACTCATCCACAGTTGCGCCAGCGCATATTCCACGATCATGATCAGCGGCAATTGCACCGAAGGCTGTTTGAGACGCGTATCCGCTGCGGCTTCCTGCCCGGGTTCGGGTAGCCAAACCTTGCGGATGTCGTAATCCAGCTTGGCTTGCAACACGTCCAGCCCGCGATCCATCCAGTCGCGAAAAACCGGCTCTGTCTCGTAGAGATCCCGCGCCATGCCGGCATATTGCGCACCACCGCCGGGGAACATGAACACCACATCGGGCGCATCGCCGACAGGCTTGTGGTTGAACACACGGCGCGGATCATTCGCCCGCAGCGTCGCCGCCGCCTCGGCATGGCTGCCTGCAACAATCACACGGCGCTGCTCGAAAGCGCGCCGCCCGTGGCGCAGGGTAAAGGCGACATCGGCCAGCGGCTGATCGGGACGCGCCTCCAGATGATCCGCCAGCCTTTGCGCGGCGGCGTCCAGTGCGGCCTTGCTGCGGGCCGAGATCACAAGCGGCTGGAACGGGAAATCGCTTTGCCCCGATGCCGCAACCTGTGGGGCCTCTTCCAGCACGACATGGGCGTTGGTGCCGCCCACACCGAGCGAGTTTACCCCTGCACGGCGCGGCACATCCCCGCGCGGCCAGTCTGTCAGCCGGTCGTTCACCACAAAGGGGCTGCCCTCGAACCCGATCACGGGGTTGGGTTTCTCGTAGCCAAGCGAGGGCGGGATCTGTCCGTGATGCAGCGCCAGCGTGGTCTTGATCAGGCTTGCGACACCGGCTGCGGTATCCAGATGGCCGATGTTCGTCTTGACTGATCCGATCCGGCAGAAGCCCTCGCCCTGTGCTCCGCCCTGCTGGAACGCTTCGGTCAGCGCGGCCACCTCAATGGGATCGCCCAGATAGGTGCCGGTGCCATGGCATTCGATATAGCCCACGGTATCAGGGGCCACGCCCGCCACCGCCTGCGCCTCGACAATCGCGGCGGACTGGCCATCGACGGAAGGCGCCAGATATCCAGCCTTTGACGCGCCGTCATTGTTGATTGCGGTCCCCTTGATGACGCCCCAGATATGATCGCCATCCGCGATCGCATCCGACAGACGACGCAACACAACCGCACCTGCGCCCGAGCCGAACACAGTGCCCTGTGCGCGATGGTCGAAGGCGTGACATTCACCGTCAGGCGACAGGATCTCGCCGTCTTTATAGATATAGCCACGGTTCTGCGGCAGTTCGATCGTGACACCGCCCGCGATCGCCATGTCGGATTCGCCCATCAGCAGCGACTGCACCGCATAATGCACCGCCACCAGAGAAGTGGAGCATGCGGTCTGCACATTCACGCTGGGGCCTGTCAGGTTGAAAACATGGCTGGCGCGGGTGGTCAAAAAATCCTTGTCATTGCCGGTATGGCGCAGCAGGAACATGCCCACATCCTGCACCAGTTCGGGGTTGGAGCAGATGTTGAAGTAGAAGTAGCTCCCCATCCCGCAGCCACCGAACACACCGACGGGGCCGGGAAAATCCTCGGGCATATGGCCGGCGTTTTCCAGCGCTTCCCAGATCACCTCCAGAAACTGGCGGTGCTGCGGGTCCATGATGGCCGCATCCTTGGGGCTGAACCCGAAGAATTCCGCATCGAAATGGTCGAACCGGTCAAGCGGGGCGGCATAGGGCACGTAGTCAGGCCGCGCCATGACATGCCGCGCCTCGCCCGCCGCCAGCAACTCATCCTCGGAGAGCTTCCTGATCGCGCGGATACCGTCCCGCAGGTTCCGCCAATAGGTTTGCACATCGCCCGCACCCGGAAGATGTGCGGCCATGCCGACAATAGCGATATCATTCTCAGCGATCATGGCCGGCTGCTCCAATCCAAAAGTATTGCAACACTCGTTACCGGCACCAAGGCGGGGTTAGCCGCCAAATGCGGTGAGAATCCGACGAAACCCTGTCAAATTCACCGCCCAAGAAGGACAAACACGTCCATCTCGTCTTGTTCCAGACCTGCGACTAGACAGATCCCAAAGCGACGATTGCCGCCCAATTCCACCAGATCGCTGACACGGCAAGGATCACGCCCACCACGGCAAACCCCAGATCGTGAAGCGGATCCCAGACACCAAGCCGGACAGAGAGCCACACCAATGCGGGATAGGCCGCCAGCGTGGCCACAGCCTGTCCGATCAACGCCCCGATGAGCCCGCCAAGTTGCGTCCCGAGGAGCAGGCCCACGATCAAAAGGATCGCTTTCGTCGCAGAAACGAAAAAGAAACGTTTCGAATCTCCGGCGGCCAGTGCGGCGTGATCATACGTCAGACCGATAACCAACGGTATCTGGATGCAGGCGATCAGCACAACGATCGGCCCTGCATGTACGTAGCGATCATCATACAGAAGATCTACCAGCCAGACACCGCAAAAAGCGACTGCGCCCAATGCAACAAACAGGGCCGCAGTCGCAATCATCCGCATTCCGCGCAGCTTGCGGAAATTTTCGCGCGACTCCAGTGGAGGGCATGACCGGTATATCGGAATCAGCATACGGGTAATCACAACCGAGCCGAGCATCAAAGGAAAGCTGCCAAGAAAGAACCCGATGTTATAAACGCCGAACACATCCAGCGCCAGAAACTTGCCCAATATCAGCTTGTCGCCCTGTGCCAGAAAAAAGCCGAAAATCGTGCTCAGGAAGATCCATTTACCGAAGTGGATCACTTCGTGTGCGGCCGCCCTGTCCCAGTGCAGGCTGTTGCGGTGACCAGGCAGGAATGATGACATGATCAAAACCTGGATGCAGGTTCCGATAAGGGTCCCGATCACCAAAGCCCAGACCGATTGCAGGGCCAGAGCCAGACCGACAATCACGACAAGCGAGATGACTTGGGTCACCATTTCCAGCACTGTGAGCTTGCCAAGCGAAAGATGCCGGTTTGCCGTCTCGCGCCGGGTCGGCATGAGACCCAGCAAGAGAAGCTGGCCCGAAGCGACAATCAACATCCAGAACAGAATTGGCTCACCATAAAAGGCCGCAACCGGCGCCGCCAGCAGGCAACCGATCACGAAAAGCGCCATGCCCCGAATGATCTGCACGGTCCAGACCGTATCCAGAAAGGCTGGTTCGTCACCGCGCTCGCTGCGCATCACCGCTGGCCCAATTCCGAAATCGGAGAACATATGCAACCCGATCATGAACACCATGACCAGAGCCATGAGCCCGAAAGCTTCGGGAAACAGCAGCCGGGTCAGCAGTAGGTTTGACGCAAGGCGCAGAACTTGCGAAAACCCGAAGCCAATCACGGTCAGGCCCGAGGATCGCATCACCCGGGCGGTCAGGCTGCCGCTGGTCAGCGCACCGCGCATGCGGCTGTTGATGGTGGCCGCGTAACTCACCGTCCCCGGCTCCAATCCGCCACTTCAACCTGGGATATTCCGGTGCCGCGCTGGCGTTCGCCTGTCCGCACGGCAACAGCCACACTGCTATAGACAGCAAACCCGACAGGATTACGGGCAAAAAGCATCAGCATACCACCGAGACCCAAGGCGGCCTTGTCCTCATGCGCCATCAAATGAGGATACAGGGCGGCAACTTGTCTCGCCCCTCTGTCCTGACGGCGCCTGACGCGCACCAGCGCGCCGAAGCCTTCTACAACGGGCCAATTGTAAGCTGCGCGCACCGCAACCCGCTCTTCGGGTTTGAACAACAAGCGCACGAATGTGTCGTCGGAAATGATATCGGGGAACCTGTCCCAGCGCGCGCGCCCTGCTGCATTGACGGCGAATAATCCGCATCCCGGCACGCCGCGCGCCATGAAAGGAACCTGTCGATAGGTTGCAGCATAAGCGCGGCTCACCCAGCCTTGGGCCGTGATCCGCAATGAGCCGCTGGCATAGACAGCTTTCGGCCCGTCGAGCGCGCGGCACAATTGATCCAGCAGGGCGGGTGCAACTGTTACGTCTGCATCCAGATAGGCGCGCCATGGCAAACCGGCCGCCGCGTCGCCTGCATTCAGCGCATTCATTTTGCCACCTTCGGCCAGATCCAGCACCTTCAATGTCCAGCCGCGCGCCTCTGCCTGCGCCTTGTAGCTCCGCGCCAAAGCGGCTGTGCGGTCGGTACATCCGTTGGCAACGACAATGACTTCGATTGCACAGTAGGTTGAATCCGAGGCGAGCAGTGAATCGAGGCAGGCACCCAACAATGCCTCTTCATTGTTGGCGGGAATGATGACACTCAGCACGGCTATCTTCCTGAAATATGTGACAAAACTCGTGCACGGCCCTCGAAAAGGACGCCGTGGATTGCAAAAACACATAATAATAACACTTAACGCGACTATTGTGCCACGGGAGACAACATATTGGCAATAATGTGGCAGCCAACCGCGACGCAGGCAGACCAATCAGTCGCCAAAGAGGATACTGTTGCTGCGACATGCACAGTGCTTTTCTAAATTACTCAGCACGTTCCCGCATTATGTCCGAGATGAACAGAATCTCGTCGCTCTGTCCTGCGGAGAAACGAATCTCGTCGATATTCACCAACCGGCCCTCGCCTTCGTCCGTTTTCACGGACAACACATCGCCCTCGCGCGACAATACATAATCCGCTGCCCTATCCGGCAGGATTGCGACATTGCGGCCATCTCCACCATGGATGCGCGGACAACACCCCGTTGCCACCAGAATATCATCGCCCGGCCCGCCAAGCAGAACATCGCGCGGATGCTGCGCTTCGACGCGCCCTCCCTCAACAGGAGCGTGTCTTATCGCACCGTGGCTGAAAGTACCCGGCTTCCTGCTTTCCCAATCGACAGGCATCGACCTGTTATACTCCATCAAGGTCTGCCAGCGCGGGTTCATATCATCCAAATGTCGCAGATGGCCCCAGCTACCCCAGCGGCTCGGTTTGCTGACATCCACAAAGGCGTTGAACAAAGTGCCCCCCGCGGCGTGCCAGCCCGCAAAAACTTCCCGGTAAAGTTCCGCAACACCCTCGGTATAATTGAATCCGGTATAAAAGTCTGTCAGGCGCTGGTTTTGCGTCCAGTTGGCCAGTCCCACAACATGCGTTCCGCCTTCATACATGATCAGATCAAGACCGTGCATCTTTGCCACGTCGGCATGGTAGGGAAAGTAACGGTCGATCAGCGTGGCGACAGAGTCGTTGCGCAAGTCTTCAAGCAACCGTTCCGTGGCATAACCTTCACCCTGATCAAGCCACCCGAGAATCCTGTTCGCGGAGTCATCTGCATCGCCGCCGACCCCGAAATATCCGGTAACCGCATAGGCATCGAAGGATTCCAAGGGCGGACGGTTCGCACGATCTTCGGCCTGCCAGTTTGGTGCGTTCAGCAACCCTTCTTCCAGTCCCAGCCAGCCTGTATGTGTCGAGATCACCCGAACCAGCCGTTCATCCGCATCTGCCCCGAATACTTCGGTCCAGATCTGCGCCATCTGCGCCGCTCGTAGCCCGGCAAACTGGACCCAGCCATCGCCGACGTCCCCAC
Source organism: Paracoccaceae bacterium (assembly GCA_024636555.1). Taxonomy (GTDB): domain Bacteria; phylum Pseudomonadota; class Alphaproteobacteria; order Rhodobacterales; family Rhodobacteraceae; genus Seohaeicola. The sequence goes on from JAGXGW010000005.1 coordinate 36,066, forward strand.
CCCAACGCGCCTTGGCTTGTTCCGCCGCCCATGTCGCCTGCGCGAATTGCCAATTCCACACTTCGTTCGAATACTCGACATAGGCTTTGAGATCGGGGTTCAGATGATCACGCACATAGCTGGCGAATTGCCTGACATAGTCGTCATCCGCCATATGCGGCAGGGTAAACCAAGCATCCGCACCCACTTCATTGGCAAGCTCAACCATGACTTCAACCGGCACACCGTGCGTCGTGAACGTCGCATCCTCGATCCGCGGACGGTCAGCCCACGTGACCTGATCGGAGTTGTTTGTCGCCATCCAGTCCATGAAACGCAGAACGCGGACATCCCTGATCTTCTCCAACCAGTCGGGGTTGAAGCGATACCCGAGCGCGTCCAGCTGCAGATGCTCCTCGCGCACGATCCGGATGTTGCGCACATGATCGCCGGTGCCCGCCGGATCAATCCGGTTAACTCTGACGCCGACCAGCCGGTCCGAAGGCGTGAAAGTGAAATGGATGTTGCCGTCCTTGTAGCGCAGGTTTGATACGGGCCCGGTGACCTGAACGCGCCCGGTGCCCTCATAGCTCAGGACATACCGGCCAGCGACGCTCTGCCCCTCGGCGGGCTGTTCCGTCAAAACGAAGGCCTCAAGCGCTTCGACCCCGCGCGGCACAGCCCGCGGCCATCCTTCATCGTCGACATATCCGCCTTCTTTGAGAGCATCAGCCTCGAAACCGCCGAACCTCCCCGTGAGATGCCCAGTCCAGGACCGCGAGGTTTTCATGATATCGATGAAGGGATGCTGTGTGGACCAGTCCGCAATTCCAGCGAGCCCCATGGCCAGTGCCGGGTCTTCGAGCGCGGCCCGGGCACCGCCGTCCGTCGCCTTGGCATCGGCAGGCAAAAGCAAGACGAAACAAAGCACAGCCAGGTTGCTACATCGTCTCAAGACGAGGAATGAAAAATTGCAGGCGCGACAGAAGCACCAGAGGATGCCATATAAAGTAATCATGTCCTTACGCGCCCCCGACACAACGTCAAATTGCAGCATGCAATTGCGCTCTTTGCTTTGTCCTGACCGCGATCAAAGACTGACAATATCCCAACAGCGCCCCTGACATCAGCCATGTGAGCGGCGTCAGGGTCGCATTCGGTAACATATCGAACATATTCGCGCCCAAAATCAACGCAATGCCTCCAAGAAGAGGCGGAATGCGGGACGAACGGACCCCCTTCGTTCTGGAGAGCAACAACAGCAGAGGCAAGGCGAGAAGGCCAAACTCGGCGATGTAGCCAACCCATCCATATGTGCCTAGTGTAATTACCCAGCGACCATCCGGAATCGAAATCAGCCGTCCATTCGTGTCATGCAGCAAGGGTCGACCGAAAGAACCCCACCCAAACAGAGGTTTTTCGGCGGCACGATCAAGCAGGATAGCCTCATGCATCAGGCGAAACTGCAAGGACTGCGCGCGGTCCGGGCTGATTGCATAGGCTTGTTCGATCAGTGCTCTTTCTGGAACGAGTTGATTGCCTTTCAGAACAGGGTAGGAAAATGCGATCACAACCATCAATGCAGCCAGCCGCAAATGAAGTCGGGCGCTAAACAAAAGGACTGCCGGCACAAGAAGGAGCGCAAGCAACAAGGATCCAAGTGATTTGCACAATACAAGAACAGCGAAAAGATACAGTCCGGACCAAATGTACTTTGCCGATTTTCGCCTGTTTGTCTTTTCATGTCGATACAGAGTGAACGCTGCGACAACAGCCGTGAAGCAAAAGAACGCAACCCACAAGGCGTGATAAAGAAATACAATTGGTCGGAACCCACCGCCACGCATCATCTGACCGAAGCTGTGCTGGAAGAATCCGTAAATCCATGTGTTCAACTGAGGACTCATGCGGACCTCGAACAGCATCGGCAGCGAGTAAACCAAACCCCCGATCAGCAGGGCCAGTAACAGGTCACGCAGATCCTGTTCGCTCCGCAAAAAGTTCATCGCCAGTATGAATGGAACAATGGTGATGGCCTGACCGACCACCATCGACAGTCCCTCCTTCAACCCGAGCGGCGGAATCATGAAGCGGCCAAAGAAAACGGCCTCTCCGTTGGTCATTGCCGTCAGGATCGGGCTGAAGACGAATATGACGATGAGCACCCGCGCCAGCATGGACTCCGGCAGAATCCGCATCTTTCGCCCATACATGAAAAAGCAGATCAGAAAGGCCGTTACCGCAGGCAGCGTATATTTGTTCAACTCCGGAACCAACGGCAAATTGAACCCTGTAGGTTGAGGAGGAAGGAACAGATAGGAGATCAGAAAGCTCGCAATGATCGCGCGACCAACAGGCTGGGTGCGGAACAATGCGATGCTGACGAGCGGCCAAATCGCCAACACCAGATAGGCAAACCCGTTTGGCGTCACGTCGATCCGTCCCTTTCAATTCCAGTCATGTCGGCAACAGTTCTTCCATCTCTGCAATGACTTCCATTACCTATTTTCCACCTCTGGCAGAAATGTGGCTGCACAGCGCTTATCAAAGCAAGGTGCAACTACTAAAACCTGTCAGTGACCAGTGGCGCGTACAACAACACCGACCGTGCGCATAACGATCCTCAGATCGGTCACGAGCGACAGACGAAGAAAATAGTCGCGGTCGTATGCCGCCCGCTCCTCAAAGCTGCTTTCGTTGCGGACCGAGATTTGCCATGTGCCGGTAATGCCGGGACGCATCTCGTAATACTCGGTGCCGGGATAAAGGTCGCGTTGGTCGCACATCATCGGACGCGGACCCACGACGGACATATCGCCTTTCAGCACGTTCAGAAACTGCGGCAGCTCGTCCAGCGAGGTTTTGCGGATCAATCGCCCAACCCAGGTTATGCGCGGATCATCCCTGAGTTTCTGGTTACGATCCCATTCACGGCGCGCATCTGCATTGCTGTCCAGATAGGATTCCAGAACTGAGTCTGCGTCCTTCACCATGGATCGCAGCTTGTACATCCGGAAAACGCGACCATGTCGCCCGAGACGTTTCTGGACATAAAAAGGCGCGCGGCCGTCAGTTGCAACAAGGGTGGCCAAAGTTGCCAGGACAAGAATGACAGGAATAGCTGTCAGAATGACAAACGCCAGATCAAACAGGCGTTTGCCCAAAGTGGGATAAAGAACAATCCGTTCTGCACCTTGGAGAGGAGATTTCGAGGTAAGTACATTTCTTGCAGCGCGCGCTCGGACCGAGTCCGCACTCATATCATAGGCCATAGTCCCATTCCCCCAAATGAGCGGGTGCTGAATACGCACCGCGAAGAGGTGAAATCGACTTTGCGGCTACAGGGAGTGTAAAAAACCGAGGCAAGGACAAACCTCTACCGTGCGCAGAGTCATAGCTCTGCGGCGTTCGATAATTGTTTTTATGGCCTTAACCCCTGAACCTTCGCCTCATCTGGCAGCACGATGCGAAGGTGGTTCTGTTGTAAGGTGTCACTCTGTGCTCGGATCCCGAAAGACCGCAAACTTCGATATCTTCGAAAATTACAACTGCACTCAGAACCGCACTCTCGTGTGACACAATTTAGCCTTTTTTTGAATGCTGGGTCAATCTGATCCAGTCATCTTTAGGGCAAAATCAAGGCGGACGCGTTCGTTCTGCATCAGTGATCAACCTCAGGTTCTAAGGCGGGCCGCCCTGCGAAGCAGTGGCTCTCGTCATGATTACTTTTTCGATCTACAATCTTTAACAGGTTGAAAAAGGACAGATTTTCGACTTATTGTATCCTTACGCCTAGCCTATAAGGCGTCACCGATCTTACTGTCGCTCAAATTGGGACAGTAAGATCCTTCAAAATTATTTTTGGATAGGTGGAACCTTCTCGCACGATCACCAGCGTGAGCGTTCCGGCCAAGATTATGTGGCAAGATTCTGGCCAACTGAAGATAAATATCAACCTATCGTGATCTACCTAAAATTTTCCTTCTTCACCGTCAGTCAATCCTGCGTTGTTTATTTGATCTGAACAATCAGCCGCGATAAGACGGTTTGTTCCCGTATTTTTAACAATCGTACCGTTCACAGCGGTATGCCGTGCCCGGTCGATTCGATAAAGCCAAGTTAAAACCGCAAGGTTGCCTGCACGGCGCGTGTCCAGGCGGAATAGCTGGCATCGCGTTCTGTGACCGGCATATCTGGCTCGAAGCGCCTTTCCAGCGCCCAATTCGCGGCAAATTCATCCTGGCCAGGATAAATGCCCACGTGCATGCCTGCGAGCCAAGCCGCACCCATCGCCGTTGTCTCCAACACCGCCGGACGATCAACAGGCGCACCTATGATGTCCGACAGAAACTGCATGGCCCAATCAGAGGCACTCATCCCGCCATCTACGCGCAAAACAGGACCGCCCGCCTCGGGGGTCCAGTCTGCATGCATCGCCTCCAAAAGATCACGCGTTTGGAAAGCCACGCTTTGCAGCGCAGCGCGGGCGAGTTCCGCCGGCCCTGAATTGCGGGTCAGCCCGAATATGGCGCCCCTGCAATCGGGGTTCCAATACGGTGCACCGAGTCCGGTGAAGGCGGGAACAAGGATCACATTCTGCGTTGGGTCAGCTTGTTCTGCCAAGGGTTGTGTTTCATGCGCTTCTCGGATGATTTTCAACCCATCGCGTAGCCATTGAACGACGGCGCCCGCGATAAAGATCGACCCTTCCAACGCATAGGTCGGCTGGCCGTCGAGTTGATATGCGATCGTTGTCAGCAACCGGTTTTTCGAAGCCACAGGTTCCCCTCCGGTATTCAGCAAGGCAAAACACCCGGTGCCATAGGTCGATTTCACCATTCCCGGCTGGAAACAGGCCTGTCCGATTGTGGCGGCTTGCTGATCTCCTGCAACCCCGAGGATCGGGATCTCGCCCCCAAACAGATCCGCCCGCGCCATACCGAAATCGGCCGCGCAGTCGCGCACCTCGGGAAGCAGGCTCATCGGGATGCCCAGCATATCGCACATGGATTTAGACCAGCGCCCTTTGCGGATGTCATAGAGCAACGTTCGCGCCGCATTCGTTGCATCCGTCACATGGCCCTTGCCGCCTGTCAGATTCCAGATCAGCCAACTGTCTACCGTGCCGAAGGCTAACTCTCCGGCTTCGGCCCGCGCACGCGCGCCGTCGACGTGGTCGAGCAACCAAGCCACTTTGGTGCCGCTGAAATACGGATCGAGCAGCAGACCTGTCCGGTTCGTCACCGTTGGCTCCTGGCCGTCATCCCGGAGCTTCTGGCACAGGGCTGCGGTGCGCCGATCCTGCCAGACGATTGCGTTATGGATGGGTTTGCCGGTCTTCCTGTCCCAGATCAGCGTTGTCTCGCGCTGGTTGGTGATGCCGATACCGGCAATCTCGCCCGCCTTGATGCCCGCTTTCTCCATCGCGGCACGACATGTGGCGGCCGTTGTTGTCCACAGGTCGGAGGGGTCATGTTCCACCCAGCCAGAGGCAGGGTAATGTTGCGGGAACGTTTCCTGCGCCATCGCCGCCACACGCATATCACCATCGAAAAGGATTGCGCGGCTGGACGTGGTGCCCTGATCTATGGCCAGAATATAAGGCATGACTTCCCCCCTTGCCCGCATCGAAAGGGACAGCGCCCCCTGCTCCACCCTACCGGCTGCACCGCCAACAGCAAGATACGCTATTCCGCCGCTGCGGAGGCACCGCCATGCTGCCGGAGCATCCAGTGATCCAGGGCCGCGATCTGTTCCGCCTGCATCCTCAACCCGAGCTTGCTGCGCCGCCAGACAACATCGTCGGCACGACGTGCAAATTCCTGCGTCATCAGCCAACGCACCTCGCGCGCGGTCAGCCCAGCACCGAAGTCTTGGCCCATATCAGCCATCGATCCGGCAGGACCGATAACCTCGAACGCCTCGGTCCCGTAGGCGCGGACCAGACGCAACGCGTCACGCGGCGTCAGAAAGGGTGCCGCCTTTTGCAACCGTGCCACCAGATCGGCAACACCGTCCACCGGGAAATCCCCGCCGGGCAGGGCAACACCGGCTGTCCACGGTCCCGGCAGATCGGCAAATATCGTGCCCACTTTCTCCAGCACGGATTCCGCCAGCCGACGATAGGTGGTGATCTTGCCGCCAAAGACATTGAGAACCGGCGCGCCGCCCGCCTTGTCCAGCTTGAGTGTGTAATCACGTGTTGCCGCCGTGGCGCTTTTGGCACCGTCATCATAAAGCGGGCGGACTCCGGAATAGGTCCAGACCACATCGGCATCGGTCAGTTGCTGTCTGAAGTAGTGATTGGCGAAATCTAGCAGATAGGTCTGTTCCGCTGGCGTGCAGACAGGCGCGTGTGACGGGTCATCATGCTCTGCATCCGTTGTGCCGATCAGGGTGAAATCCGTCTCGTAGGGAATGGAAAAGATGATGCGGCCATCCTCGCCCTGAAAGAAATAGCATTTGTCGTGCTCGTAAAGCCGCCGCGTCACGATATGCGAGCCGCGCACCAACCGCACACCGTCGCTGGAATTGCTGCGCAGCTTGGTGGCAATGATATCGCCCACCCAAGGGCCCGCCGCGTTGATCAGCATCCGCGCTTTATGGGTCTGCGTCTCGCCGGTTTCCTTATCCTGGGTGGTGATGTGCCACAGGTCACCCACACGCTCTGCCGCGATAAGTTTCGTATCCACCATGATCTCTGCGCCGCGGGCCACCGCATCGCGGGCGTTGAGAACGACCAGCCGCGAATCCTCGATCCAGCAATCGGAATATTCAAAGGCGGTCTGAAACCGCTCTTGCAAGGGCGCTCCCTCGGCCGTGCCCAGCAAGCTGATCTTTCGGGTACCGGGCAGGATCTGCCGGCCGCCCAGACTGTCGTAGAGAAACAGGCCGAGCCGGATCATCCAATCCGGTCGCCGCCCTTTCATCCATGGCATCACGATACTGAGCAAACGGGAGGCCGGCGTTTCCGCCTCGAACCGCATGTCTTTATGATAGGGCAGCACGAAACGCATCGGCCAGCTGATATGCGGCATCGCCTTGAGAAGCGTTTCCCGCTCCAGCAAGGCTTCCCGCACGAGACGGAACTCGAAATATTCCAGATAGCGCAGCCCGCCATGGAACAGTTTGGTGGAGGCCGAGGAGGTTGCAGAGGCCAGATCGTTCATCTCCACCAGCCTGACAGACAGCCCCCGGCCCACCGCATCACGCGCGATGCCACAGCCATTGATGCCGCCGCCGACGATGAAAAGATCGACACAGTCCTGTGTTTGCAAAACGGTCACACGCATCACCCATAACGTCCGGAGTATACCTCTCTATATGCAACCGCGCATCTCAAAAGGAAAGTCTTTTATGTTCGTTATTGTTCGTTTTTGATGATCAGGTGCACTGCCCTCTGTCACCCGTGCTGGCAAGGATTCCAACCACTTAGCAATGATCGAGACATGATTTTTGCGTTAATAGACCTGACCCACGAACTAATAGGGAAACTCCTGAAACAACCGAACCTTAACAGCTTCTCGCTGAAGGCTTTTGTCGCCTTTGAGGCGTTTTCACGGTCCCATTTTTGGCCATTTACGCAGCCAAATTTGACTTTCTTTCCATAATGACTTTTACTAGGACCCGGAAATTAGTTTGTTACTCAAACTATTAGCGTTCCGCCATGCTCTCGATCCTCGCGATCTAGCCTTGCGAAATAGGACGCTCAAGCCGGATAGCGGCCTTCCCGCTTTCCGGACAGCACTGAAAGAGAGGAACCCATGACAAACCTTAAAAGCTTATTCACAGGCACCGTCGCCGTTGGTGCTCTTGTCGCCAGCATGACGGCGGCGCAGGCAGACACTTGGCGCTACGCGTTCGAAGAAGCGCTGGACGAGGTGCAGGGCGTATTTGCCCAGAAGTTCAAAGAGGAGATCGAAGCCAATTCCGATCACGAGGTGCAGCTTTTTCCATATGGCACCTTGGGTGAATCGGCGGATATCATGGAGCAGGCCCAAGCGGGCATCCTGCAGTTCGTCAACCAGAGCCCTGGCTTTACCGGTGCTTTGATCCCCGAGGCGCAGGTGTTCTTCGTGCCCTATCTGCTGCCGCAGAACCAAGAACAGCTGAACGAATTTTTCCGTACCTCTGTCGCGATCAACGAGATGTTTCCCGATCTTTACGCAGAACAGGGTCTTGAACTGCTGACGATGTATCCCGAAGGCGAAGTGGTGATCACCACCAAAGAGCCGTTTACAACGCCCGAAGATCTCAACGATGTCAGGGTGCGCGTCATGACCAACCCGCTTTTGGTCGAAAGCTACCGCGCCTTCGGGGCCACGCCCACGCCGCTGCCATGGGGCGAGGTTTATGGCGGGCTTCAGACCAACATCATTCAGGGGCAGGAGAACCCCATGTTCTTCGTCGAATCCACGAAGATGTATGAGGTCACCGATCACATCACCTTCACAGGGCACAACAATTTCACCACCGCCCTGATGGCAAACAGCGACTTCTTCGATGGGCTGTCCGAGGAGGACCAGACGCTCGTGAACGATGCGGTCGACGTGGCGTTCAACCATATTCTTGAATATCAGGAGGGTCTGACGGAAAGCGCGCTGGAGGCGATTCTCGAAGCCAAGCCTTCCATGACGGTGACGCGACTGACGGACGAGCAGCGTACTCCTTTTCAGGAATCGGCGGAGCGCGTTGAGGCCGCCTTCATTGAAATGACAGGTGAGCGCGGTCAGGAAATTCTGGAGCAGATGAAGGCAGATCTGGAAGCCGTTGCCGACTGATCCGGTCATCTAGGATTGCGGCGATCCGGTGCAGATCGGGTCGCCACCTTGAACGCACGATCTCCTGAAGGGGATAAACTGCAAGACGGGAGTGACTGCGTGTGAGCGAGTTTCCTAAGTCACAGCTGCAAAGCCAGACAGCCACAACAGGCACGGATGAGGGGGCTGTCGGTGCTTATTACAGCACCCTTCCCGGCGCATTGGGCTGGATCGACAACGGGATAGCCCGCATAGAGGCCGTCTTGCTTGCAACCGGCGTTCTGTTGATGGCGATCAACACGATTGCGAACGTGGTCGGGCGCTTTGTCTTCCAGAACTCGCTTTTCTTTTCGGAAGAACTCAACAGTATTTTGATCATTCTGATTACCTTTGCGGGCATTTCCTATGCGGCGCGGCATGGTCGGCATATTCGTATGTCCGCTATTTTCGATACGTTGTCGTCCCGCTGGCGCAAGATCATGATGATCCTGATCAGTATCGTCTCCGGTATCGTGATGCTGGGGCTGGCGTGGTATTCTTTCCACTATATCCAGACGCAGGCAGGCCGGGGCCGCGTGTTGCCCGCCTTGAGCATTCCCGTCTGGTGGACACTCGTCTGGGTGCCGGTCGGCTTTTTCATGACAGGCGCCCAATATCTGCTGACCGCGATCAAGAACATCATCGAGCGTGATATCTATCTCTCAACCGGGGTGCTGGAAGGATATGACAGCGCCGAAGACGAGGTCTGACCGATGGGATGGACAATCTTTTCAATCATGGTCGTGCTCCTGCTGATGGGGTTCCCGATGATGATCCCGCTGATGGCCGGGGCGGCTGTCGGTTTCTACACGTTGTTCAACGGATTTGGTCAGATGGAGACCATGGTGCAGCAGATGATGGCAGGCATCCGGCCCGCCTCGCTGATCGCTGTGCCGATGTTCATCTTCGCCGCCGACATCATGACACGCGGACAGTCTGCAGGCCGGCTGATCGATCTTGTGATGGCCTTCATCGGGCACTTGCGCGGTGGGCTGGCAATGGCAACCGCCTCGGCCTGCACCATGTTCGGGGCTGTGTCAGGCTCTACGCAGGCCACGGTGGTCGCGATCGGCTCGCCGTTGCGTCCGCGCATGCTCAAGGCCGGATACAAGGACAGCTATGTTCTTGCCTTGATCGTGAATGCCTCCGACATCGCATTCCTGATCCCGCCCTCCATCGGCATGATCATCTACGGCGTGGTGTCCAACACCTCGATTGCAGAACTCTTCATCGCGGGGATCGGGCCGGGCCTGCTGATCCTTTTTCTGTTCTCGATCTATGCGTGGATCTATGCTGTCCGCAACAATGTCCCCACTGAACCCAAAAGCGGTTGGGGCGACCGCCTGCTGGCGTTGCAACGTGCGCTGTGGCCCCTCGGCTTTCCGGTCATCATAGTCGGCGGTATCTACGGCGGTATCTTCTCGCCAACCGAAGCGGCCGCGGCCTGTGTGCTCTACGCCATCATCCTGGAGATGTTCATTTTCCGCGAGATGACCTTGCGCGATCTTTACGAGACGGCCAAGTCCACCGGCCTGATCACCGCCGTCGTGTTCATTCTGGTGGCGGCCGGGGCGGCGTTCTCGTGGGTCATCTCGTTTGCCCAGATCCCGCAGGCGATCCTGTCGGGCATCGGCATTGACGCGATGGGGCAGATCGGGGTGCTGGTCGTCATCTCCATCGCGTTTTTCATCGGCTGTATGTTCGTGGACCCGATCGTCGTCATCCTCGTGCTGGTACCGATCTTTGCGCCGGTGGTGAATGCCGTGGGGCTGGACCCCGTGCATGTGGGTACGCTGATCGTGCTGCAGGTGGCCATCGGATCTGCCACCCCGCCCTTCGGCTGCGATATCTTCACCGCGATTGCCGTGTTCAAGCGGCCCTATATCGAGGTGATCCGTGGCACGCCACCGTTCTTCGCGATCCTGTTCTGCGTCTCCGTGGCATTGATCTTCTTCCCGCAGATCGCGCTTTTCCTGCGGGATCTCGCATTTGACAAGTAGGGAAAGTGGACATGTACAAGCGTATCCTGATCCCCTTTGACGGCTCGAAAGGAGCCGAAGCCGCACTGCGCCAAGGCATTGATCTGGCCCGTCTATGCGAAGCTGAGGTGGAGATTCTGACCGTCTATCGTCACCACGCGATGACAGAGGCATCCTTGTCGATGGTGCGTACCAAAATCGTTCAGGGCAGCCCGGATCAGGCGCTCAGAGACTATGCCAAGGAAGTGGCGTTCTATGCCAAAAGCGTTGCCCTTGCCGAAGGTCTACCCTCCGTCAGAGCCTTCACCCGCGCGGGTCAGCCATCCCGCACGATTGTCGCCTTTGCCAACGAGCACGAGGCCGATCTGATCGTAATCGGCGCCCGTGGCCTTGGCTCGGTGGAAACGTTCCTGCTTGGATCCGTGTCGCACAAGGTCACCGGCTTGTCGAAACTGCCCGTGCTTGTCGTGTAACGCTCAGGCGCGCTGGAACCCCAGAATTTTGCGGTCGCGGCCAAGGGCCTGCATCGCACTTGCAGCGATATCATGCCGTGTCAGGCCGGCATCCAGATACATCTCGTCAGGGCTGGCCTGATCAATGAAACGGTCCGGCAATGTCAGCGTTCGTATGGCAAGGCCACGGTCAAACACACCTGCTGCGGCCAGTTCATGCAGCACCATCGCGCCAAAGCCACCGCGCGCGCCCTGCTCTACCGTGATCAGCGCGCTGTGGTTGCGGGCAAGCTGCAAGAGAAGGTCCAAATCAAGCGGCTTGGCAAAACGGGCATCGGCCAGCGTGACCGAGACGCCTTCGGCAGCCAGCAGTTCCACGGCCGCCTCGCATTCCGCGAGATGCGCACCAAGGCTCAGGATCGCCAGATCGCTGCCCTCCCGGATCACCCTGCCCTTACCGATTTGCAAAACCTGTCCCACATCTGGCAGGACAACGCCGGTGCCAGAGCCGCGCGGATAGCGAAAGGCAATCGGCCCTTCGTCATGCGCGGCGGCGGTCGCAACCATATGCACAAGCTCCGCCTCATCCGCCGCCGCCATCACCGTAAAGCCCGGCAGGTTCGACAGATAGGCCACGTCAAACGCCCCCGCGTGGGTGGCGCCGTCAGCACCGACCAATCCGGCCCGGTCAATCGCGAAGCGCACGGGCAGGCCCGGCAGCGCCACATCATGCACGATCTGGTCGTACCCTCTTTGCAGGAAGGTCGAATAGATCGCGCAAAAGGGGCGCAAACCGCTCGCGGACATCCCTGCGGCGAAAGTCACGCCGTGTTGTTCGGCAATGCCGACATCAAAGACCCGCGCGGGAAAGCGTTTCGCCATGATATCAAGCCCGGTGCCATCCGGCATCGCGGCGGTGACGGCGACAACCTTGGGATCGCGCGCGGCAATATCGGTGAGGGCCTGCCCGAACACCGCCGTATAGCTGGGCGCGTTCGGCTTGGATTTGACCTGCGCGCCAGAGGGCACATCGAACTTTGCCACCCCGTGGTATTTGTCGCGTGAGGCTTCGGCGGGCGCATAGCCCTTGCCCTTGACGGTGCAGCAATGGATCAATACCGGCCCCGTGGCCCTTGCCCTTGCAGCGCGCAAAACGGGCAAAAGCTGCTCCATGTCATGGCCGTTGATCGGACCGATATAGGTGAACCCCAACTCCTCGAACAGCGTGCCGCTCGCGGGCTGTCCGGTCACAAGCTGGCGCGCGCGTTTGGCACCTTCGCGCATCGGGGCGGGCAAGGCGGCCTCGAACCCTTCGGCCATCTGGCGCAGGGCGGCCAGCGGTTCATTGGCATAAAGCCGCGAGAGGTAGGATGACATCGCCCCCACCGGCGGCGCGATGCTCATCTCGTTGTCGTTCAAGATCACAATGAGCCGCCGCCCCTCGTGTCCCGCGTTGTTCATCGCCTCATAGGCCATGCCTGCACTGATCGATCCATCGCCGATCACGGCGATCGCGTCACCTGTCGGCTGTCCCATGTCGCGCCCCACGGCAAAACCCAAAGCCGCCGAAATGGAGGTAGAGCTATGCGCCGCGCCGAACGGATCGAACTCGGACTCGCTGCGCTTGGTGAAGCCTGACAGCCCGTCGCGCTGGCGCAGCGTCGTCATGCGGTCACGCCGCCCTGTTAGGATTTTATGCGGATAGCATTGATGCCCCACATCCCAGACGAGTTTATCCATCGGCGTGTTGAAGACCGCATGGATCGCAACGGTCAGTTCCACCACACCCAGCGATGACCCCAGATGCCCGCCCGTCTGCGCGACCGACCGGATCACCTCGGATCGCAACTCGTGGCTGAGCTGCGCCAGTTCCGCATCGGAGAACCGTTTGAGATCAGCAGGTCCGGTGACGCGATCCAGAAGGGGGGTATCGGTCTTGTCATGGGATTGGGTCATCAGAGCCTCCCGCTCTTGAAACAAAAGACGCCACACCAGGTGTCCCCGGTGTGGCGCCCTGGTCCTGTAGCCAACAGGAAGGGAACCGGGGTGTTGAAGCCCCGTGCCCGGATCGCGTGGAGCGAACAACGCTTTCCGAACAAGGCTAAGGAGAGGGCGGAGGGACGTCCGCCCCGCCCTTATTCGTAAACCGGCGCGCCCGAGGTGGCCAGTTCCGGCCAGTCCGCGATCACATTGGTGCCCTGCAGCGGTTGCTGATAGCCCTGATGGCAGGTCTTGCAGGCTGCTTTCGGCGCATCACCGAAGACCGGACCAAGACGATGCTCGGGATACTGGTCTTGCAACGGCACGAGGTAGTCGTTGTTCAACTCCTGCACCATGGCGATGCCAAGCGATGCCGTGGCCCATTGCGGCGTTACCTGGCCCACATCATAGAAGGCACGCGAATTGTGACAGAAGACACAGTTCACCCCCAGCGCATTTGAGAAGTAGTTCATCAACGAATAGGTCCGCTCTGTCTCTTGGATACGCGGATCACCCGGCAGGCTTTCGACACGGCTCTCCAGATCGTGGACGTTGATCTGCTCGTATTCCAGCAGGTATTTCTCCAAGGCATCCGACGGCAAAGAGGTAGACTGGCTGATATTCGTGGCGCGGTTCTGGATTGCACTCCAGCCGGCCATCGATTCATTCACCGGCCCGACCTTGAACCAGATGTTCTGCGGCACGTTCTGACCGCGATGGCAGGTCATGCAGGTCACGCCGACTTCTTTGTTGGCATTCACATGACCGTCCCAGTTCTCGTTGATGTTCTGGGTCATCTGGATCATCCGGCGCGCGACGATCTTGGTATAGAGCAAGTCCTCGCCATAGGTCTCCACGCCGCCATCACCATGGCAATAGGCACAGCCCTGATCGGGAGAAACCCATTGCGTCATCGCAGCCATCAGACGGTTGAAGTTGGCATCCGTCAGATCGCCCAGAACCTGCACGTTTTCATAGATGTCACCCGCAAGCTCTTCACCCGGCTCGGGCGGAAGCGGATCGCTCTGGATGATCTCGATGATCGCAGGATCGGGCCGCGCCAGATCGGCCTTGAACTCGGCCACGGACATGCCCGTACCGCGTGGTCCGGTCTGCAGACTGTCGGTGGCCAGGGGTTGGCCCCAGCTCACCAGCAGAGCGGCAAAGAAAACCGCGCCTCCTAAGGTCCCGACAAGAATTGCGGGGCCGTAGATATCTTTGGCGTTTTTCTTGTTCCATTCACCAAACCATTTGGGAAACATATCAATTCTCCTGTCCGATGAAGGCTTCATAAGACCCGTAATCGGCATAACCGTAAGAACCGTCATACATGGGCGCGAAATTGTGCTCTTGTGCCCAGATGAACCAGTTGTCCACAACGGTGCCGGTCAGCAGGATTCCTATACCACCGGTTATCGGTGTCAGAACTGCGAACCACCATGCCCATCGATGGATACCTTCCATCGTAGCGTTGAAGCCCATGGTCCAGCGCCAAAACAGCGCCGCACGCTCGGATGCCGTGCCACGATCATAGATCTGCTCCAACTCGCGGTCGCCACCGAAGCGGGTCACGGCCAGAATGGTGCCGCCATGCATCGCGAACAGCAGGACCGAGCCATAGAGGAAGACAATCGAAAGGCAGTGGAACGGGTTGTAGTACAGGTTGCCATAGCGGATCGAGAAGGCTGTCGTCCAGTCAAGGTGCGGGAAGATGCCATAAGGCACAGCCTCGGACCAGCTGCCCATCAGTACAGGTCGGATCAGACCAAGAACCGCGATTAGCCATACCAGCGCCAGAAAGGCCCAGGCCAGGTGCTTGCCCATCTTGTGGCTCTGGGCAAGCGTGTAGGTCCGCAGGAACCAAGCACCCAGAGACACCAGAAAGAAGAAGCCCGCGATGATGAACCAGCCACCATCATTCAGCGGCGGCATCCGCAGCCCGTATTCCGGCCCCGGCGGCTCCAGCGCCAGCCAGAACAGCTGACGCAGGAATTCAGGGATTGACCAGCCCACCTGGGACAGCATCGAGATACCGATGATGTTGAACCAGATGATCAGGCAAGCGATCGAAACAACACCGTATGTGCCAAGGTAGACGGGTCCAAGCTGTGCGTTACCGATCCATCCGAATAGAGAACTGAAACCCGGTTTCCCGACCCGTTCCTCGGCAAGGTTGAATTCGTTGTCGGTACCCCATTCGATGGGACCACGCACCTGAACCTGTGTGAATATATTCTGATACTCAGCCATGATTACATTCCTACCTGAGAGGGCCAAATCGGCATTTCGAGCCACCAGTTCCACCATTCGGGCCAGCCTTTGGTCCAGACCGGGCCAGAGATGATGATGCAGACGGCCGAGAAGAACACCGCGTTCAGCGCAAGTATGTAACCAACACGGTGGATGCCCAGAGTGCCGACTGAATAGCCGATGTAATCGCGGAAGAACGAGTCCTCGTCATCCGGACCTTTGGCTTCCTCGCCCTTTTCAGGGTTGGCCGCACTCAGGATCAGACCGCCATGCAGCGCAAGCGCGATGGTGGTTGTGAAAAACAGTGTCACAGCCAGCATATGTGCCGGGTTATAGTGGAAGTGCAGATAGGCGTAGCCCGTGTTGCTGACCCAATCGAGGTGGCTGAATATTCCGTAGGGAAATCCGTGCCCCCATGCACCCATCAGAAGCGGGCGGAAGATCACCAGCGTGACATAGGCCAGGATAGCGAAAGCAAATCCGACGGGCACATGATAGCCCATCCCGAGTTTGCGGCAGATCTCGACCTCGCGCAGGGCCCAGCTGATGAAGGCGCCGGTTGCGCAGAATGTGATGATTTGCCAGAGCCCCCCCTCCATAAGGGGAGCCATGCCCAGACCATAAGCGAGGTCGGGCGGTGCAATGTTGATCAACCAGGGGTTAAATGTCCCTTGCTGGGACGCTCCCCAGAAAATCAGTATAGTGCCGAGTAAAGCGAAAAATGCTGTCGTGACCCCAAAGAAGCCCACATAAAAAGGACCGACCCAGAAATCGAACAGATCGCCGCCGACAAGCGTCCCACCACGGACGCGATACTTTCTTTCGAAGCTGAGCAACGCCATCTTCTGTCTCCGCGATTGGCGGCTCGTCTGTTCAGACTTGAAGCCGTCGATGAATTTCGGTTTGCCGCGGGCAGGCCACGCCTGACGTGCCCGCAGCTAGGTTAGTGTCACTCGACTGGTTGTTATCCGTTCCCATCAAAGGGATTGGATCACATCGCTGCCCGTTGGGCTGCCAGCTCGAACCAGTTGAAGTGCTCTGTGCTCAGCAGGACGAGGTGAATCATCGCTGCCAGCAGGAAGAGGAAGACGCCTTGTGCGACGAACACACGACGCGGATCGAAGATCAGCCAGATCTTGTAAAATTTAGCCATAGTTCAATCTCTCCTCAGAGCCAGGGGCGCCAGATGTACACGGCAAGGTGAGCCACAACTGCGACAGCTGTGAAGAGCCAAAGCCCGCTCATATAGACCGAGTGCAACTCTTGCGCCTGCTCGTCTGTGAGACCTGTGAAAGACAGGTCGGTTCTATCAGCCATTAACTTTCCTCCGGAATGTAATGGTGAGACCGCGCTCCCCGCGGCCGGGTCCTTTGGGGTGCAAGCGCCCCGCCGGGCTCTGACCATCCTTCCGAATGGACAGATCTCGTGTTCGGCTGTCTGCCGTATCGCCCTTGGGGGCGTTATGCAGACCGATCCACATGGGTCAGGCCGAGAAAATCATGGGCGTGATGATACCGGCCTGGCTCCAGGCGCGGGCAATCGGGCCCTTTTCGGGAATGCGGCCACCTTTCAGCAGCGCCAGCGCCCAGGTCAGGGTGGCCAGCGGCAGGGTTGCCAGAAAGATCACGCCAAAATAAACCATGAACTCGGTCCGCGGCGGCTTGTGGCTGCGGGTCATCGGGGTATTGGATGTTGCATCTGTCATGACAGATTTCCTTTCACCTCAGGTGCTCGCGCGGATCGCGCAAGGTCGGGATTGAGCGCCTCGACAGTTTCCAGCACGACGCGTTCGGCCCCTTGGGCCAATGCGGAACGCTCTGCCTCGTCTCTCAGGCTCTTGGCCGCCGAAATCCGTGTCAGCACCGGATGGCGTGACACGATACGGTCAAGAGCTGCTTGCGCATCGGCGTCCCAAGGGAAATCGCGGCGCAGGGTCGTCGGGGTTGCCTCTGCCGCGTCCATGACGCTGGCGAGGGGCAGGATGTGGAACAACGCATCGAACAGACCGTTGCACACTTCCTGCAAAAGATAGGTTGCCCCGGCATAGCCCATCATCGGCGTGCCGGTGTGCCGCCGGATCGCGGCACCGGGGAACGAGGCCGGAATGAACGCGGGGCTTGGTCCGTGCCCGCCCTTCATCTCGGCGAGATACATCTTCTCATTGATGCTACCCAAGACGATCAGCGGCCGCTTCTGGTGCAGCATCGCCTTGACCTCGACATTGTTGGTCTTGGACCCGGCCACGCGAGCCACCGCAAAGGCACAGGGAAAGCCAAGATCACCCTCAAGGAAATGCCGGATACCACGGGCATAGGTCTCGTTCGCGACAACTGCAAAACTGGCGGTGGCAAAGAAATCCTGCGTCACGCTGCGCCACAGATCCCAGACCGGCTTGATCGTGGAATGCTTCTCGCGCGCAATGAAGGGCTCAGGGTCCAGCCCCAGCATCTCGCCCAGCTTGCGCAGGAACTTCGTGGTGCTGTCCACACCGATAGGCGCTTGCAGATAGGGCTTGCCCAGACATTCGCACAAGCCGCGCCCGAATTCGCGGTACATGCAGATGTTCACATCCGCATTCACCAGATTGCGCATTTCCGCGACATGGGCACCCAAAGGCATGACCATGTTGACCTCGGCTCCGATCCCCTCGACGAGACGCCGGATCTCGGCCAGATCGGAGGGCATGTTGAACACGCCGTACATCGGCCCAAGGATATTGACGCGCGGCGCATCGCCTTCAGTGCGTTTCTTCTCGGGCGGCATACGGCCCTTGGTCATCCCGAACTCGGTAAAGATCCACGTCATCGCGCGGTCAGCGCTCTGCCACTGGTCCTCGTCAATCGTGCGCGGCAGGAAGCGCTGGATATTGGTGCCCTGCGGCGTGACACCGCCGCCGATCATCTCGGCAATGGAGCCTGTGACCACAACAGCCGGAAGTGCCGGATCAAGCGTGCCCCAGGCGCGTTTCATCGCCTCCTCGGTGCCCGATCCCATCTCGGATTCGCCCAAACCAGTCACCACGATCGGCAACTCATGCGGCGGCAAAGCATCGGTGTAGTGCAACACCGATGTCACCGGCAGGTTCTCGCAACCGACTGGGCCGTCGATCACCACTTGAAGGCCTTTGACGGCACAGAAGGCGTAAACCGCACCCCAATATCCACCCGCGCGGTCGTGGTCCTGGATCAGCATGACCGGCCCTCCACCTTGCGGCGCGCGCGCGTATATGTTGCGATAACGCCCACTAGATCATCTCCGCCGCTTTGGCAGCGCGTGCCGCTTTGTCGATTTTCTTCTGGTGCAAGGCGCGGAAATCGGGCCGCAGGTTGGGGCTACCCTCCCAGATTCCGGCGGTGTCGCCGGTGCCGACGCCCTCAAAGAATTCCTTCATATGTTCCATACGCGCCTTGCCCGCCATGGCGGCATTGACCACCTCGGCCAGCGCTCCTGCTCCGGCTGGTCCCATCAAGGGACGCGCGGAAATCAGGTTGGTGAAATAGAGCGCGGGGATCGCGAGTTCTTTCGCCTTCTGCACCACCGGCGTTGTTCCGATGGCCAGATCCGGGCGGATCGCCTCCATCGCGGCGCAATCATCTTCCAATGAGGCGCGGAATTTCACCGTCACGCCCTTGGCGCGCAGCCACTCGGCATCCTCGGCGGACCAGGGCGTTTTCGGGCAGGCGGTGCCGACATAAGGCACATTCGCGCCGCTTTCGATCAGCAGACGGGCGACCAGCAATTCGCTGCCCTCGTAGCCGCTGAGCGTGATTGTGCCATTGATCGGCGCACCGGCAAGGGCCGCCGTGATCGCGGGCAGGAACATATTCTGCGCGGCGGCCACTTTGTCAGCGGGCAGGTTGAACGCCTCGCCAATCGCGGCGAGCCAGCGGGCGGTGCCGTCATGGCCGACAGGAGCCGATCCGACAACGGGGCGACCCGCCGCCTGAAACTCGCGGATTGCCGCCGTATAGAAAGGGTGGATCGCAGCCACCGCGCCGCAATCGAGTGCGGCATAAAGCTCGCGCCATTCGCGGCAGGGCACAACGGGACCAACCGCCAGACCCATCGGGGCCAGCATCGCACCGATCATCATCGGATCGGCAGGGAACATTTCGCCCAGCAGGGTCACGGTCGGACGGTCGGATTTGCCACCGGCGGGGGCCGCCACGGGGCCAGCCTGAATTTCCTTGCGGGCATAATTCAGCATCGCGCCAGCCAGAACATCCTTGGCCTCGGCATGGGTGGGGATACCGAACCCCGGCACATCAATACCCACGATCCGCACGCCGTTGATTTCCTCGGGCAGCAGACGCAGCGGCACGCCGCTGGCTGTGGGAACACAAAGGTTTGTCACGACAACCGCATCGAACTGATCAGGATCGGCCAGTTCATGCACCGCGTCGCGGATATCCTCGAACAGTTTGCCCGTTACGAGCGATTCCGAGTTGAACGGCACATATCCGACCGAGCGCCGCGCGCCGTAGAAATGCGACACAAAAGTGAGGCCATAAACGCAGCAGGCCGAGCCTGACAGGATCGTGGCCACACGCCGCATCCGCAGACCCACGCGCAGCGAGCCAAATGCGGGGCACATGCTTTGCGGCTGGTCATGCGGGCCTTTGGGATAGTCAGCCGCGTAACGGTCCAGTATCTCGGACTGTCCGGCCTGACGCGCAGCGGCCTCCATCGTGGCGGCACCGGCGTGACAGCCTGCCCCATCCTGGGGGGCCGCCGCCATGGGCGCATCGCTTACCGGATCGGACTTTCCGAGGATCACATCAGCCTGAGCGGCGGTGTCATATGTGACTTCATCATTCATGCGGACTTCTGTTCGGCTTGCTTTTGCGGTTGAGCGGGAACTGCCATACGCTTGAGCAGGGCATCCCATTGAGCGAGCTGGTCCAGATCAAACATCGTCATACACCACTTCCAAAGAGGGCTTCGGCGCTGCATGTTTGCCGCGCATGTCCATGTCGGTGGCGGGAACCAACTGGTAATCGCCGCCGGTATCCTTGGCATCGAACAGGGCCAGCAAGCCGTCCTGATCCAGCGGCTTGGGCCGGACGGGCGGGGCCACGCCGACGGCTTCGGCCAGGTCGGCAAACAGGCTGCCCCATTGCGATTCCATCGTGCCGACAATCTGGTAATTGGCGGATTTCTTGCGCAGGTCGTCATCTTGCGGGATCGCGGCCAGCACGGGGATATTCACCGCCGCGGCAAAGGCCTGTGCCTCGCCCGAATGGTCATCCTTGTTGATCACCAGACCGGCGACACCGACATTGCCACCCAGCTTGCGGAAATACTCCACCGCCGAGCAGACGTTGTTGGCGACATAGAGCGACTGCAGATCGTTGGAGGCGACGAGGATCACCTTTTGCGCCATGTCACGGGCAATCGGCAGGCCGAAACCGCCGCAGACCACATCGCCCAGGAAATCCAGCAGGACATAGTCGAAGTCCCAGTCATGGAAGCCTAGCTTTTCCAGTAGTTCGAACCCGTGGATGATCCCGCGCCCGCCGCAGCCGCGCCCCACTTCGGGGCCGCCCAGTTCCATCGCGAACACACCGTTGCGCTTATAGCAGACATCGCCGATCGCGACCTCTTCGCCCGCCAGTTTCTTGCGGGTGGAGGTCTCGATGATGGTAGGGCAAGCTCTGCCATTGAACAAAAGCGAGGTCGTATCGGATTTCGGATCGCAGCCGATCAGCAAAACGCGCTTGCCCTGTTCGGCCATCATGCAGGACAGGTTGGCCAGCGTGAAGCTTTTGCCGATGCCGCCCTTGCCGTAGATCGCGATGATCTGCGTCTTGCTGGTGGGCTCGCCTTGCGGCACCTCAAGCGTCGGCTCCTCATGCGCTTCATCGCGCAGGCGCTGATCGAAGTCCTTCAGATTCGGTACATCGTCTTTCACGCTGCGTCCTTCCAGTTCAGTATCATTTTCAGGCAGGCCGGATCGTCAAAAGCCTGACGATAGGCTGCGGGGGCATCTTTGGCGGCGGCCTGATGTGTGATCAGCCCCGCCAGAGACAGTGCGCCGCTTTCGACAAGCGCACGGGTTGCAACAAGATCATCCCGCGCCCATTCCGCAGCGATGCGGAACCGCGCTTCCTTCATGAAAGCGGGCGGGAAGGAAAAACTGAGAGGCTCGGTATAAAAACCGGCCAGAACGATCTCCCCGCCCTTGCGGATGCGAGTGACCAATTCGTTGAGCAAAGCGCCTTTCCCCGAGGCATCATAGATGGCGCGGTAATCGCGGCGCGTATCGTCCTCGGGGGCGATCACCTGATAGCCTTCGGCGCCCGTGCGGCGATCGGCGTTGACCTCCCACACGGTCGGCGCAGGCGCACCTGCGGCAACGGTCAGCCGCGCCAGCAAACGGCCCAGAACGCCGTGACCCACGATCAGATCAGGCACGGCCTTATCCAAACCCGCCATCGCATGGCGCGCAGTTGCGGCCAAAGCCAGCAGCGCGCTTTCAGCGCCAAGGCCTGCATCAATCCGGGTCACGCGATCCGCCGCGGTGACAACGCGGCGCGCGGCACCGCCGAACAGGCCGAACGCATCGCGGTAGCAGCTCGCACCCGGCACAAAAACATGATCGCCAACCTTGTAGCCGGTATCGGCACCCGCCTCGACAACCTCGCCCGCCGCCTCGTAGCCGGGGACCAGCGGATAGCCCATGCCGGGGAAGGGCGGCATCTGGCCGGACCAGAACAGCTTCTCGGTTCCGGTAGAGATGCCCGAATATGCGATCTCGACCACCAGATCACCTGCAGCGGGATCGTTCAGGGCCAGCGTGTCCACAGACAGGTCGCGCGGACCGTTAAGAAGGACTGCTTGTGTCTGCATGGCTCCCTCCTGTGGCTGCAGATCCGGACGGGAAGACTCGGACCGCGTTGCTTCGTTATATGTCAGTTTAAACTTACAGACCTTAGTGTCAATATAAATTGACAGTCTGGCCAAGCCTTTGTCAGGTCGGTTTCACACAGGTGACAACAGAGGTAACAAAGGGGCGGCGCGCCTTGGGCGTGTTGATCCGCTCAAAGCCGCAAACGGCACAAAGTGCCGCAATATCCGTGGCAGAGCGGGTTTTTCCTGTCCGCATCGCCATCGTATAAAAGGCAAAATAGACATCCCCTGCCCGCTCGGGTGTTTCTCCACCCGACATCGGTTCAGAAATGATCAGTCGTCCGCCCGCAGGAAGAGTGTCATATATTTTAGACAGCAGTTCCCGAACGGTGTCGTCAGCATGATCGTACAACACCCGGACCAGCGAAATGGCATCTGCACCCGCAGGCAACGAATCGCTGCGAAAAGTCCCGCCGTGGACCGAGAGTCTGTCCCCCTGCCCTGCGGCTGCCAACCGCGCCTTGGCGGCGGGGACCACATCCGGAAGATCGAAGAGTTTCAGGTCCAGCCCCGGATAAGCCTCGGCCACCGCGAGAAGAAACGCGCCAGAGCCGCCGCCCACATCCAGCAGGCATTTCACATCGGACAGATCCACCATCCGCAACGTGTCCTGCGCCACCAATCCCTGACTATCGGCCATCAGGTCCGAATAGGTCTGCGTCACTGCCGGATCGACCGCGCCGCGCGCACCAAAGACATAGGGCCAGAAATCCGCCAGTTCCGTCTCGACCTCGCCGCGCAACAGAGCAACAGGGTCTTCCAGATCCCGGTAGAACGCGCGATGATGCAGGATCATCGCCTCAAGCCCCGGCACACCCAGAAGGGCGGCCCCCTTGCGGGCAAGGCCATAGCGGCCATCGCGTTGTCGCCGGATCAGGCCAAGAGCAGATGCGGCTTGCAACAGAATCGCCATCCTGTCGGGCGCGATCCGTGTCTCGCGGGCCAAGCCAGCCACATCGCGCGGCGCTTCCAGCAACCGGTGCAACAGCTGCAGCTCGACCACGGCCATCAGCACCTGCGACTGGACAAAACCAGCCACCAGATCGAACATCTCGGCCCCCTCGCGCCGCGCAATACCGCGCGTCAGAGGGAACTTGCTGGCCCATGTCTGAAAGGAAGGCTTGGCGATCAGGCGATGGAACCAACCTGTCAGCCGCGGCCCCTTGGGGCGCAGATCTCTCTGGCCTGTGGCCGCATCGCTCATACTGTCACCTTGTGCTGCGCGCCGGGGCCACGGGCGTGAGCCGCTCGGCCTGTTTGCGAACCATTTCAGCCAGTTGCGCCTCGCCGGGGCAAGCCGGGATTGAAGCAATCGCGCCGCCCAGAATATCTTTCAACCGCCGGATCGCACCATCAACACCCAGAGCGGCAACCGCATTGGGCCGTCCGTGCAGATCATCCTGACCGACCGGCTTACCAAGGGTTTCGGCATCATAAAGCGTATCGCGCAAGTCATCCGCGACCTGAAACGCCTCGCCAATCCTTGCGCCAAGTTCGAACCACGGCTCGGCCTCCTGACCCGCCGCAACAGCCCCCATCTGGGTGGCTGCGATAAAAAGCGCGCCGGTTTTGGAGCGGTGATAGGCCGACAGATCGATTTGCGCCTCGCTCTCCCAACCTTGGCCCGCACAAATCCCGTTCGGCATGCCGGTCTGGCGCGCCAGCGTCAGCACCAGTTCGGCGCAGCGCATCGGGTCATGACGGGCCTCGCGCGCCAGCACCTCGAAGGCCAGCACGATCAGGCTGTCGCCCGTCAGCACCGCCAAAGGCTCTGAAAACGCACGGTGAACCGAGGGCTTGCCGCGCCGCGTATCGGCATCGTCGAAACAGGGCAGATCGTCATGGACAAGGCTGGCGCAATGGATCAGCTCAAGGGCTGCGGCGGCAGCGTCGGACAGGGCAGGCTTGTCATCCCCGCAGGCCAGAGCCACGGACATCAGGATTGTCGGCCTGATCCGCGCACCACCCGGCGACGTGGCATATCCCAGGGCGTCTGACAGCCTTGCAGGTGCGATACCCCCCTGCCCAGTTGCGATGGCTCGTGAAACTGCGGCATCAATACGCGCGTGCAAACCCATTTCATCGGCCCTCTTACCCAGCTGTCAGTTTATTCCGACACCAATGTGTAAATCATACTGGACACTTCGCCCTGACGAGTCAACAATCGACACAAGAGGTTTACGAAAAATGCGAGTTCAACACGCACTTTCCAACGACAGGATTGTCATTGTCGGCGCAGGCATTGCAGGCCTCGCGGCCGCCTTGCGTCTGTCGGCTTTCGCCCGCGATTCCGGGCGCGAGATCCTTGTGCTGGAGCGTCACAGCGCCCCCGGTGGCAAGATGCGCACAGTGCCGTCAGATGCGGGTCCGGTTGATGCGGGGCCGACGGTTCTGACGATGCGCCCTGTGTTTGAGGCGCTCTTTGCGGAAGCTGGCGCGCGGCTTGAGGATCATGTCACCCTGATCGCGCAGGATATTCTGGCGCGCCACTGGTGGCCCGATGGCAGCAGTCTTGACCTGCACGCCGATCCCGCAGGCAGCGCCGCCGCGATCCGCGCTTTTGCAGGCGCACGCGCCGAGCGGGAGTTTATCGCCTTCAGCAAACGCGCAGCACAGCTGTTCAAGGCGTTCGATGCACCGATGATGCAAGCAGCAGAGCCCAGCCTGTCAGCCGTCACCGCCCACGTGATGCGGAATCCCGCGCTGATCCCTGCGATGGCTCCACAATCCAGCCTTGCCGATATGCTGGCACGCCAGTTCAGCGACCCGCGTCTGGCGCAGCTTTTCGGGCGCTATGCCACCTATGTCGGCGGCTCGCCCTATCGTTCGCCCGCAATACTGGCGCTGATCTGGCAGGCAGAGGCAGCGGGCGTCTGGTGTGTCAAAGGCGGGATGCATCGCTTGGCCCGGGCCATTGCCGATCTGGCCACCACGCGCGGCGTACAGTTCCGCTTTGATGCCCCCGTCGCACGGATTGACGCACGCAACGGACAAGTTTGCGCTGTGCAACTGGCGGATGGTGAGGTGATTCCAGCGGGCACAGTCCTGTTCAACGGAGACCCTCGCGCCCTGGCGACAGGCGCGCTCGGCGCAGATGTGACCAGCGTTGCTACCGCCACCCTCAGCGCGGCGCGCAGCCTGTCCGCACAGGTCTGGAGCTTTGCTGCCAAGCCGTCAGGCCCGGACCTCGCCCATCACAACGTCTTTTTCTGTGCCGACCCACGTGCCGAGTTTGCCGCGCTGGAACAGGGGCAACCGCCGCAGGACCCGACGCTCTATATCTGCGCCGAAGATCGCGGCCAGCACTCCAGCTTGCCGCCAGTGGAACGGTTCGAGATCATCGCGAATGCTCCGCCGACCAGTGGCACCAACCCGACCCAACTGACCTACGAGGATTTTGCCGCATGTCAGACGCATACATTCCAGTCCCTCGCCCGTTTCGGCCTGACCTTCGACCAACTTCCGGGGCCGGAGGCGCTGACCACGCCACAGGGGTTCGACCATCTGTTTCCAGCCTCGACCGGATCCCTTTACGGCCAGAGCCCGCACGGCATGATGGCGGCCTTTCAGCGCCCAACGGCGCGCACACAGATCAGGGGTCTCTATCTGGCGGGGGGCGGCACACATCCGGGGGCGGGTGTGCCGATGGCAACGATCTCCGCACAGCACGCGGCCGCGGCGATCTTGAGCGACCTTTCTTCAACCTCGACGTCCCGCCCAATGGCTACGCATGGTGGTATGTCGACGGGATAAGCGACGACGGCAGCCGGGCGGTTTCCGTGATCGGCTTCATCGGATCGGTGTTCTCGCCGTGGTACCGCTGGTCGGGGCGGCGCGATCCGGCCAATCATTGCTGCATCAACGTGGCCACCTACGGCCCCGGTGGACGTTTCACCATGACCGACAGGGGGCGCAATGCGCTGCGCCAGACGGCGTCAAGGCTGGAGGTTGGCCCCTCGATGATGCGCTGGGAAGGCGATGAACTCATCATCGACATCGACGAAATCTCCGGCCCTCCCCTCATCAGCCGTGTCAAAGGACAGATCCGCGTCACTCCTTCGGCAATCACCTCGGTTGAACTGCCCCTCACCCCGGATGGCGCGCATGTCTGGCGCCCGTTTGCGCCGACATCGACGATCAGCGTCGAGTTGAACAGCCCCGGCTGGCAATGGCAGGGCCATGGCTATTTCGACGCCAATTTCGGCACCCGCGCGCTGGAGGATGATTTCACCTATTGGACATGGGGCCGCTATCCCACGAATGGTGGCAGCACCTGTTTCTATGATGCAACGCGGCTGGATGGCAGCGAACTGGCCGCAGGCATCCGGTTTGACGCGGCAGGACAAGCCGAGGCGATCCCCCTGCCGCCCAAGGCACGGATGCGGCGAAGCCTCTGGGCTGTGGCACGGGAAACGCGCGGCGATGCGGGCTATCAGCCAAGACAGATCAAAAACATGCTGGATGCCCCGTTTTACAGCCGTTCCGCCGTAAAAACGCAACTTGACGGGGTCGAAACCACCGGGGTTCATGAAGCCTTGGATCTGGTGCGGTATCGCAGCCCGTTGCTCAAGCCGATGCTGGCCTGTCGCGTTCCGCGGCGGGCCAACTGGACGTTCAAAGACTGATCAGGCCGACTGCCCTCGGGCGACCTGCGGGTTCAACCGCCAGACGGCTGCGTTGAGACTGGCCGCAATCGTGACCCAAAGCAGATAGGGCGCGAACAGCAGCCCGGCGATCCAGTCTACCTGCCACAGCGCGATCATGGCCCCGAATACGGCGAGCCAAAGGGCCGAGACCACAGCGAAGCCCAGACGGATCTGCTTGAGTCCGAAGAACACAGGTGTCCACAACCCGTTCAAGGCAATCTGCAATGCCCAGAAAGCCATCGCATACTGGCTGTCAGGCAGCACAGCGGCCCGCGCACCGGCAGTGGCCATGCAGGCGTAGAGCACGAACCACGTGACCGGAAAGACCCAGTCCGGCGGCGTCCATGACGGCTTGTTGAGGTTTCTGTACCATTCGCCGGGCTGAAACAGCCCGCCGGTCATGCCCGCACCAAGGCAGGCACCGAGGAAAATGAGAAAAAGCAGCCAATCCATGCTGGTCAGCTAAGCGTTTCTGCCCCTGTAATCAAGGCCGCCTTTTGTCTGCGGCTATGCATCTCAAGTTGGGCGAGTGCATTGATGAAAGCTTCGGGGCGGCTTCTGGCCTGCAAGGGTCTGCGGGCGGCGGCATCGACCAGAAACTGGACCTCCTCCAGCGGCTTGGCGTAGAGCCGTGCAGATCGTGGCATCACCATCGTCGCACCGGAGCGCAAAACCGACAGGCCAAGCCAGCCGATTTTCTGCGATTTCGACGTATGGGCGCGGGTGGTGAAGGAATCGTATCCGGCCTTCTGCACCTGTTCACCGATCCCGGCATAGATGTACCGGGCGGCAAAAATCCCCGGACGCACCGCGCGCGGCAAGCCCGAAACCCCTGCCTCGGAGCGGGCATAAAGCCTGTCGGCCTGCACCAGCAGGCGGCGCACCATCTGGCGGATCGCCTTGGTCGGACGCGGGTTCTCCAGAAACTGTTCCGGCGTGAGACCGGCCTCGGCCAGCCATTCGGTCGGCAGATAAAGCCGCCCTTCCATCGCATCCTCGCCCACATCGCGGGCGATATTCGTCAGCTGCATCGCAACGCCCAGATCGCAGGCCCGCGCCAGCGCATCCGGGCAACGCACCCGCATCAGTACGCACATCATGGCGCCGACAGCGGCGGCCACACGCGCGCAGTAATCGAAAAGTTCGGATTCCGTGGCATAGCGCCGCCCCAGCGCATCCCATGCCAGACCTTCCAGCAATGCCTCCGGCAGGGCGCGCGGCATCTCGAAATCGGCAACCATCGCGGCAAAGGCACGGTCTGCCGGCGCATTCAGCGGGCGGCTCTGATAGGCCAGTTCCAGCCGGTCCCGCAGCGACAGGACCGCCTGCGCCTTATGGGGCTGCAGATCCACCGCATCATCGGCCAGACGGCAAAACGCATAGAGCGCCAAGGCCGGATCACGCACTTTGGTGGGTAACAACCGGGAAGCCGCATGGAATGACAGCGACCCGTGGCGGATCGCCTCTTCGCAATGCGCCAAGTCGCGGGGATCAATCATGCTGTGACACCTTTTGCTGAACCATCTGCGCATCAGGCACCAGTTGATCCAGTACCTCGGCACTGGAGATCACACCGGGCAACCCCGCGCCGGGATGGGTGCCCGCGCCCACAAGAAACAGGCCGGGAACAGTCTCGCTGACATTATGCGGGCGGAAATAAGCGCTTTGCAGGATACGCGGCTCGATCGAGAAGCCAGAGCCGAAAGGGCTGAGGTAACGATCGCGGAAATTCTCTGGCGTAAAGATCAGCTCCTCGCTGAGATGATCGGTCAGGCCCGGCAAAAGCTGATCCTCCAGAACCTTGATCATCTTGTCGCGGTAAGCCGCACTCTCGGTCTTCCAATCCACAGGATTGTCATGTCCCAGATGCGGGACCGGGCTGAGCACATAGAACGTATCATCGCCCTCGGGGGCCGCAGTCGGATCCGTGACGCTGGGACGGTGGACATAAAGGCTCATGTCATCGGCCAGCTTGCCCTTGATGAAGATGTCCTTCAGCAGTTCCTTGTAGCGCGGCGCGTTCAGGATGGTGTGGTGCCCCACATTCTCCCATTTTCCGCGGGTGCCCTTGGTGCCGAAATACCAGACATAAAGCCCCATCGACCACCGCGACTTCTTCAGCTTCGTGTCGGTCCATTTCTTGGCGGCATGGTTGCGCAGCAGCCGCGTATGGGTATGGCCCGCATCGGCGTTGGAAATGACGATATCCGCATCGATCCGTTCACCGCTGCCCAGCTTGACGCCAACAGCGCGGCCCTTCTCGATGACGATCTCGTCCACCTCTGTTTGTAGCCGCAACAGACCGTTCTGATCTTCGATCACACGCGCCATGGCCTGCGCGATGGCAGCCACGCCACCCATCGCGTAGTGAACACCGAATTCCTTTTCCAGATGGCTGACAAGGATATACATTGAGGTGACATTGAAAGGATCACCGCCGATGAACAGCGGATGGAAAGACAGCGCCATACGCAACCGCTCATCCTTGACCCGGCGCGCCGCGTGGGCATAGACCGAGCGGTCCGCCCGCATCTTTACAAACGTCGGCAAGACCTTGATCAGGTCGATGAACTTGTGCATCGAACGTCGGCCCAGATCCTCGAATCCGAACCAGTAGCGGTCTTCGCTGTCTTTCAGGAACTTGTCGTAGCCCGGCAGATCGGTCGGCGACAGGCGCGCAACCTCGGCCCGCATCGCCGCAGTGCCCTGCCGCGCCGTGAAGGTAGAGCCATCCGGCCAGCGAATCTCGTAGAACGGGTCCATCGGCCTCAGATCAACCTCGGCATGGAAATCGCGCCCGCAAACCGCCCACAACTCCTTGAGGATCTGCGGCACCGTCACAATCGTCGGTCCAAGATCGAAGCGGTGGCCGCCCTGGCTGATGGACGACCCGCGCCCACCGGGCATGTCGAGCTTGTCCACCACGGTCACGCGATAGCCGCGCGCGCCCAACCTCATGGCCGAGGCGAGACCGCCTATACCTGCACCGATTACAACGGCATGTGGCGCAAGCGCGCGGGCGGCTTCGTCAGCCAGACGGGGATCGACTCGTGTCATCATACTTCGACAGTAACATGTCTAGTTTAGTTTACAATCTGAACCTTCGTCTCTTTTCAATTCCATCGCGTCATGTCAGACTAAATTGACACATTTCAAGAAAGAGGG
The DNA here is from genome assembly GCA_024636555.1 of Paracoccaceae bacterium. GTDB lineage: Bacteria > Pseudomonadota > Alphaproteobacteria > Rhodobacterales > Rhodobacteraceae > Seohaeicola. Next base: position 66,224 of record JAGXGW010000005.1, read on the forward strand.
CCATGCAGACGGTCAGCCTCAGCTTTTTCCGCTTTGCCAGCACGACAGATCGCCTCTGGGCGTTTGTCATGATGGGTGCGGGACGTTTCGCGATGGGGCGCGTGCCGCATATCGGCTTTTGGAAACTTTGCGGTTCCGGCACGGGAGAAGGGTTCACCCCCGTGCCGAACACAGCCGTCTACGCGATTCTGGCCACGTGGCCGGACGAGGCAACAGCGCGCGAGCAAACCGGAACGGCCCGAATCTTTCAGCGCTACCGCCGCCGCGCGGCTGAAAGCTGGACCGTTTTCCTCTCACCCACATCGGCGCGCGGAGTCTGGTCGGGCGTTGCCCCCTTCGAGGTGACCGAGGCCCCCTCCCCCGGCCCGCTCGCCGCGCTCACCCGCGCAACGATCAAACCATCTGTAGCCATGAAGTTCTGGCGCAAAGTGCCCGATATCAGCAAGATGATCGGATCGGACCGGAACGTGACCTTCAAGATCGGAATCGGCGAGGTGCCTTTGTTCCATCAGGTGACATTCTCGATCTGGCCCGATACCGATAGCATGGCGGACTTCGCCCGCGCGGACGGACCTCATGCCCAAGCCATCCGCGCGGTGCGCGAGGGCAACTGGTTCCGCGAAGAACTTTACGCCCGCTTCCGTGTCCTTGGCGACGCGGGCAGTTGGGAGGGCGGCAGCCCGCTGACCAAATTGGAAAGACCTGTATGACATCTCCCTTCCCGTTTTCCGCCATCGTCGGCCAGACCGCGATGAAACAGGCGATGATCCTGACCGCGATTGATCCGGGCATCGGCGGCGTTCTCGTGTTCGGGGATCGCGGGACAGGCAAATCCACCGCGGTGCGTGCGCTGGCCGCGCTTCTGCCTCCGATCATGGCGGTCGAGGGATGCCCCGTGAACTCCGCCCGTGTCGCCGATTGTCCTGAGTGGGCCGAAATAGGGTCGAAAAAGGTCATATCCCGCCCGACACCTGTCATTGATCTGCCGCTTGGGGCCACCGAAGACCGCGTGGTCGGCGCGCTGGATATCGAACGCGCCCTGACGCGGGGCGAGAAAGCCTTTGAGCCCGGACTGCTGGCCCGTGCCAATCGCGGCTATCTTTATATCGACGAGGTGAACCTGCTGGAGGATCACATCGTTGACCTGCTGCTCGATGTGGCCCAATCCGGCGAGAATGTGGTCGAGCGCGAGGGCCTGTCGATCCGCCATCCCGCCCGCTTTGTGCTGGTCGGCTCCGGCAATCCCGAAGAAGGCGAGTTGCGTCCGCAACTGCTGGACCGCTTCGGCCTGTCGGTCGAGGTCCGCTCGCCCACCGATATCGAGGAGCGTGTCGAGGTGATCCGCCGCCGCGATTCATTCGAGTCCGACAATGCGACGTTCATGAAGCGCTGGCGCAGCGCAGACACCAAAATCCGCAAGCGCATTCTGACCGCGCGCGAAGGCCTGCCCAAAATCGTCACACCGGAACCTATTCTGCGCGACTGTGCCGAATTGTGCATGGCGCTTGGCTCGGACGGGCTGCGCGGTGAACTGACGCTGCTGCGCACCGCCCGTGCGCTTGCCGCTTACGAGGGGGATACGACCCTGACCCGCGACCACTTGCGTAACATCGCGCCCTCGGCCCTCAGCCACCGTCTGCGCCGCGACCCGCTGGACGAGGCCGGATCAGGCGCGCGCGTTGCCCGCACCGTTGCGGATGTGCTGGGGTGAGCGAGGGGAGCGACAGATGGGATGCGGCCTGTCAGGCGCTGCGCCTTCTGGCGGTTGATCCCGCAGGTTTGAAGGGTCTTTGCCTGCGCGCAAGATCCGGCCCCGCACGCCAGACTTTTCTGGCATTGCTGCCAGCCCTGCCACTGCCGCTGCGCAAGCTGCATCCGACCATTTCGGACGAGCAGTTGTTCGGCGGCATTGATCTTGCCGCGACGCTGGCGGGCGAGACGCTTGTGATCAATCAAGGCCTTGCGCATGCCCCCGGCGCATTGGTTATCGCTATGGCCGAGCGTGCAGGTGCTGATCTTGCAGCAAAGCTGGCGCAGGTTCTCGATGCGGATCGTGGGCACTGCCTGATCATGCTGGATGAAGGCGCCGAGGAAGCGGAGCGCACGCCGCCAGCCTTGTCGGAGCGTCTCGCCTTTCATGTCGATCTCGACGGTATCGGGTTGGGTGAGGCTGATCCGACCCCGTTTGATCTGGTTGATCTCGACGATGCACGCAGCCTGCTGCCTTCCGTAACCGCTGGGCCGGATGATGCGACAGTACTTGTCACTCTCGCTGCGCGCTTCGGCATTGACAGCCTGCGGGCCCCACTTCTGGCGCTGCGCGTAGCAAGGGCCAGCGCGGCGTTAAACCTGCGTGACCGGATCACGGCGGAAGACCTCGCGCTGGCCGCAAGCCTCGTCTATCCGTCGCGCGCAACGATTGCGCCTGCCGAAGATGAGCCGACACCGCCAGCCCCGGAGCCACCGGAACCATCGCCGGAAGACCAATTGCAAGACAGCGAAACCCGTGATCGCACCGAACTGCCGGACGAATTGCTGATCGACGCGGTCCGCGCCCTCCTGCCCGCCAACCTGCTGGACGGCATGGTGCCTGCAACCACATCGCGCAGCAGCAGCGGGTCAAGCGGGGCCGGATCGAAACGCAAGGGCAACCGCCGTGGTCGGCCTCTTCCTCCCCGTCCCGGGCGGCTGGACGGCACCTCCCGCATTGATCTGGTCGCAACCCTGCGCGCCGCTGCTCCGTGGCAGCCGATGCGGCGCAAAGCCTCGCCCGATGCGAAAGGCTTGCTGATCCGCCCCTCCGATATCCGGCTGAAACGTTACGAGGAAACCTCGGATCGCTTGCTGATCTTTGTCGTGGATGCCTCAGGCTCTGCGGCCATGTCACGTCTGGGAGAGGCGAAAGGGGCGGTTGAGCTGCTCCTCGCCGAAGCCTATGCGCGGCGTGATCATGTTGCGCTGATCGCTTTCCGCGGTCTAGGCGCGGAAATCCTGTTACCGCCGACACGATCGCTGGTGCAAACCAAACGGCGGCTGGCCAGCTTGCCCGGCGGCGGCGGCACACCCTTGGCCGCAGGGCTGAAAGCGGCGGGCGAACTGGCGGTGCAGGCCCGCAGTCGCGGCCTTAGCCCGACCGTGGCGATGCTCACCGATGGACGGGCGAATATCACGCTGGATGGTATGGCAGATCGCACGCAAGCCGCGCAGGATGCAACAACGCTGGCAAGACTGCTGCGCGCGCAGGGCATTCCCGGACTGGTGCTGGATATGTCCAACCGCCCGCAGGACGCCCTGCGCGATCTGGCGGCACAAATGAACGCGCCCTATGTACCATTGCCACGCGCCGATGCCCGACGGCTGAGCGGCGCGATCACCAAAGCACTGGAGGCATAAGGCTGGATGGACTGGCGTCGCGATCTTCCAACATGGCCGAATGCGGAGCTGTCACGCCTTGTGCCGCAGCGTCCGCATCGCTGGCATGTGCAGGAAGCAGGCAACGGGCCGACGCTGCTGTTGCTTCACGGGGCCGGAGGGGCGACACATAGCTGGCGCGATGTCCTGCCGGATCTGGCAGGCGATCACCATGTCGTCGCGATTGACCTGCCGGGGCAGGGTTTCACGAAGCTGGGCGTACGGCAGCGCTGCGGTCTGGATCACATGGCAGAGGATATTGCCAGCCTGTGCAAGGCGCAGGGCTGGCAGCCGGACGCGATCATCGGCCATTCCGCAGGCGCCGCCATCGCGCTGCGCCTGTCGCAACGCCTCCGCACCACCCAAGACCAAGCTCCCGTCGTGATCGGGCTGAACGCTGCCTTGGGCAATTTCAAAGGCGTTGCGGGGTGGCTCTTTCCAGCCCTTGCAAAGGTTCTGGCGCTCAATCCGCTGGCATCTGGTCTGTTCGTGAAATCCGTCTCGGGACCGGGGCGTATTCAGTCTCTGATCCGCTCCACAGGCTCTGATCTTGATGCAAAGGGAATGCAGCTTTACGAGCGGCTGATCAAGGATACGGGCCATGTCGAGGCGACCCTGACGATGATGTCGCAATGGCGTCTGGATCGTTTGAATGACGATCTTCCCACGCTTGGCACCCGCACAATTCTTCTTGCCGCCACTGCCGACAAGGCAGTTCCTGCCGACGTGTCCGAAGCAGCGGCCAAACGATTGCCAAACGCCCGCTACATCGCCTTGCCGGGACTGGGCCATCTGGCGCATGAGGAACAGCCCACAATGATTTGCAACATGATCCGCGAGATTCTGGCAAGCGAGGGGATAGCGGGCAGCGGTTGATGTCCGGTCTTTCCTCGAACGCATAATGTTCACGCGATGCTGGAACGATCAGCGGGGTCGCAGGATCGCCAACGGAAGGTCGGGGAACAATGCGGCCGGATCGCGCGGATCAACCTCCTGCCCGTTTATCAGATTGGTCCAGCCGGTGCGCGCCTCCTCGGGCAAAAGGATACGGGTGGCGTTCCAGGCCGCCGCTTCGACGCTGGCGGGATGCAGCGCGGCAGCAACAATCAGCTGATTCGGCCCCGCGCGCCGCATGAAGCCCAGAAAGGCCGCCGCAGCCGCGCCTTGCGCTTGCAACGGCGCGTAGCTGCCGGCGGTAAACAAGTCCGGATGATCCGCACGCAGCCTGAGCAAAGTGGCGATCAGCGCAAGTTTGATATGGTCTGCCGGACGATCCGGCACATAGACAGGGCCACCCGACAGTTCCGGCAGCAATCCCGCCCTGAGCGCAAAGTCGACAGGGCGGCGATTGTCGGGATCGACAAGGCTGTGGTCCCACATCTCGGCACCTTGATAGATGTCAGGCACACCCGGCACGGTGAGTTTCAGGGCGGTCTGGATCAGGCTGCCCGCCTCGGCCTGCGGTACGATGCGACGCAGGAAGTCGGTCAGGGATGCCCGAAAGGCGGATGATCCCAACGCCCGGCGCACGAAAGCGCATATGTTCTCCTCATAACCCGCGTCCCCGAACACCCAGCGGCTGTTCATCCCAGCCTCGCGTACGGATTTGAGCATGGCCGCAATGACCCGCTGCTCCAGTTCGGCCACATCCGCATTGTTCTGGGGCCAGACACCGATGAGAAGCTGGTAAAGGAAATATTCCTCGTTCGGATCGACAGGCGCGTTTTCATCGCGCAGCAAAGCCGTCCATTCGGCCACCTTCTGTTGCCAAAGACCCGAATGGCTGGTGATGGCGACGATCCGCATGCGCGCATCCTCGCCGCGTTTGGTATCATGCGAAGCCGTGCCAAGCATGTTGTACGGGGCCTTGTTCAAACGCGCCGCCTGTGCCTCGTGAAACGCCGCAACCGACAAGCCGAACTGGCCGGGATGGGAGCCGACCTCGTTCAGCGCGATCAGCCTGTTAAAACGGTAGAGCGCACGGTCCTCCAGCCCCTTGGCCATGACCGGTCCGGACAATTGCTGAAAGCGCATCGCGGCTTCCAGAATGTCCGCGCCCGCGTCAGGCAGGCGCTTGCGCAAATCCAGCGTCAGCACGTCCGCCAGCATGTCCCAGATCGCAGGGTCAAGCTCCGGCGTCTGCCTGCGCGCCGTCTTTAGCGCCGTCATGATACGGGCGCGCCCTTCCGGCGCGATCCCGTCGGCATCGGCATAGGGGCGATAGATATCCAGCGCGGCAATCACCTGCATCAGGCCTTCGCGGATCGCCCCCTGCCCCAGATCGGCCCATTCAGGCACTTTTCCGGCCAAGGCGGAAAACCGTACCAACAGGGCCTCCCGCTCGGCGCGCATCGGGCCACAAAGAACCGCCATCTTGCCGTCATGCACCACGCGCTGTGGCGCGTCATGCTGTCCGGTGAAGTCATGGTAGAGCGCCGTCAACGCATCCGTCCCTGCGGGATCGGCCAGCAGGGTGACAACCTCATTGGCAAATTCATAGCCGGTGGTGCCGTCGCTTTTCCAATCCGCAGGCAGTGCCTCCGCCGGTCCGAGGATCTTTTCGACATAGATCGGGACGCGTTGTCCCACCGCCTCGCGCAACCGCTGGCAATAGGCCTTTGGGTCCCGCAGCCCGTCGATATGGTCGATACGCAGACCGTCTACCAGACCCTCCGCAACCAGCGACAATACGAGGGCATGGGTCTGCTTGAACACCTCGGGGCAGTCGACACGCACGCCTGCGAGATCACTGATGGTGAAAAAGCGCCGGTAATTGATCGCATCCGCATCCAGGTTGAACTTGCTCGCCCGCCAATGTTGACGGCTGATGAGCGCGTCCAGTCGTGCATGATCACGATAGTCCGCCAGTTCCGCGCCCTCTGTGGCAAGACGTGCATGCAGGTCAGACCAACGCAGATCCAGCGGATTTGCGTCTGTCATGGCGGCAAATTCCGGCGCAAGGGAGGAGCCAGCCTGCGTCAGCACAGTGGCATAGTCCCGCGGGCAGATCGGCAGGCGATGCGTGTCATGCGCCCAGATCGCCAGCCGACCCGCCTGATCCAGCCGCAGTTCCAGCGCGCCCTCGGCCAGCACCTCGGCATAGGCCTTGCCAAGAAACGGGACCAGCACCTTGCCTGCAAAGCCCGGTGCCTGCCAATCAATATCGAACCAATGCGCGAAAGGGCTGTCTGCGCCCCATTCCAGCACATTGTCCCAAAACAGATTATCCGCACCGCCGATCCCCATATGATTGGGGACGATATCAAGGATCAGCCCAAGCCCGTGATCGCGCAAAACCCGCACCATCGCGCGAAACTCCGCATCGCTGCCCAATGCGGGGTTCAGACGATTGTAATCGGTGATGTCATAGCCGTGGGTGCTGCCTTGGCGCGCGGCAAAAACGGGAGAGGCATAGGCATGGCTGATCCCCAGATCCGCAAGATAGGGCGCCAGAGCCGCAGCATCGTCAAAACGGAAGTCCGCCGTGAACTGCAATCTGTAGGTCGCCCGGACAAGACTCATCCATCGGCCCTCGGACGGGCGACCGCAATCGCGGCGATGATGTCGTTGAAAAGCGGCGTTTGTGTGAGTTGGTCCAGTTGCAGCCCCAGCTTGCTGCGCCAGTTGGGATATGCCTCGACCGTTGCGGGGATGTTCACAGGGTTCAATTCTCCCGCCAGATCCTCGAGCCTTACGGCGAACAGGCGCGAGGGCGCTGTCGCCAGATGGCCATGCACCGCGGTGATCAGCGTCGAGGGCGCATCATTGGCATTGATCTGTTGCGCCTCTGCCCCGGTCAGCATCCCTGCTTTGTGCAAATCAGCCAGGAGGTCTGCCCGCTCGGCCTTGCGCGCCTTGTCTTGCTTGCGCGCACCCTTTTCGCCGATCAGGCCAAAGCGCTTGCGGAGCGCGATATCGTCTCCGCGCCACCATCCGCGAAAGGTCGGCAGGTCATGCGTTGACAGGCAGGCCAGAGCCTCGCGCGGATAGTCGGCGGGCGGCACAAAACCCTCCGCCGTCCGTTCGAAGAAAAAGATGCGGTAGGACAGGATATTGCAGGCCGTCATCACCTCCTGAAATCCGGGAGGGACATTGCCAAGATCCTCACCGATGATAACTGTCCGGTTCTCCAGCGATGCGTCCGAGAGCGCATGCAGCATGTGTCGAAGCGGGTAACGCGCATAGGTGCCATCCGCCGCATTGGTCCCCTCGGGTATCAGGTAGAGCTGCCACAAACCCATCGCATGATCGATCCGCAAGGCACCGGCCTGACGTGTTGCAGCCGCGATCAGGTTGCGGAAAGGGGCGGCGTTTTCGCGGGCCATGACCAAAGGCGAGAGCGGCGCAAGGCCCCAGTCTTGCCCTTGCTCGTTGAAAGAGTCAGGCGGCGCGCCGATACGGACATTTCCAAGCACTTCGGAACTGCCCCAACTGCCGGACCCGTCCGCCGCCTCGCCCACCGCGAAATCAAGATAGAGGCCGATCCGCATACCGACCTGCCCGCATAAGGCTCGCAAAGCGTGAAGCTGCTGGGTGCACAGGTATTGCAGCCATTGATGAAAGCGGATGTCATCCGCGTGGTTTTGCGCGAAATCCTGCACCTTCGCGCCGTCTATATCGCGCCATTCCTCCGGCCAGCCGATCCAGCCGGCGCCGTGACCCTGCGCGACCATCTCGGCGGACAAGGCTTCGAACAGGGCGTGGCGATGCAAAAGAGCACCGCCCTCCTGCACAAAACTGTCCGGCAGCGATGCGCCCGCATCCCAGATCGCACGGAGCACGCGCAGCTTGGTTTCGGCAACTCCGGGATAATCCACCAGTTCGCTTGCGCGCAGGCTCTCAAGTTCGGCGTCATCCACCATATCGGGCAAAAAGCCCGGCACCCTGTCGACAGCAAGGTAGAGCGGGTTCAGGAACCGCCGGTTGGAGGGCGAGAACGGGCTGCATTGCGCGGGGGCAGCCAGAAACATCGCATGCAGCGGGTTCAGCCCGAGAAAGTCGGCACCCAAAGGTGCAACGGTCCGTGCCAGATGCTCAAGATCGGCAAAATCGCCAATTCCCCAGTTGCGGCTGGTGCGAAGCTGGTAGAGTTGCAATGCAATGCCCCAATACCGCCCGTCGTCCGGCAGGAAGCACTGTGATCCTGCGGGTGCCTCCAAACGCGGCTCTTGGTCCAGAGGGTCTTCGCGGTCCGCGCCGAAAGCCTGCAATAGCGCTTCCAGCGTTTCGGGCGAGGCTTTCCGGTCGGGGCCATCCACCACTGTATAGGTGGGCTGGAGCCCATAGGCGCGCGCGCGCTTTGTCAGGCTCATGCCACACCCTCCAGCCACAGGGATACACGATGCGGCGCGACACTGCGCGAACTATCATAGATGCAGTCACCCGCTGCATCAGGCAGGTTTGCCTCTGTTTCGGACAGGTTCGCACGCAGGGCCAGAATGGCCCCGTTGAGGCGCCAGTCTACCGCGACAAGCCCCTCCTCCGCCAGCAACACCCGTCCTGCATGGCCAGTGGCACCTTTCAGATGCGGCACGATCCGGCTCTGGCGCAAAGCCAGTAGGCCACTTGTAAAGTCGAGCCAATCGCGCCCCTCATCCGAAGCAGCACGCGCCCAGTCGATGCGCGACGCCTCGAACGTGCCGGGCGCATTCGGATCCGGAATGGATTGCCGCTCCTTGTCATGTTCGAAAGCCGCGAAGCTGGCAAATTCACGGCGGCGGCCTTCGCGCACAGCGCGGGCCAGATCACCCTCGAAGTCGGTGAAGAATGCAAAGGGCCGTGTTTCGCCCCATTCCTCGCCCATGAAGAGCAAGGGGATATGCGGCGACAGCAGATGTATGGTCATCAAGGCCCGCACCATGGCGGGCGAGGACAGGGTCAATAGCCGCTCGCCAAAGGCGCGGTTGCCCGTCTGGTCATGGTTTTGCAGAAAATCGACAAACGCAGTAGGCGGCAGATGCGCGGAGGGCGCACCGCGTGGTGCATCGGCATAGACGGAATGCTCGCCCTGCCAGATAAAACCCTCGGCCAAGGCGCGGCCGAATTTGGGCCAGTGATCCTCGGCGAAATCCGCATAATAACCCTCGGTCTCGCCAGTCGCGATGACATGGGCGACGTTGTGGAAATCGTCATTCCACTCGCCTGTATAAAGGGGTGTCCTACCGCTCTCGTCGCGCGCGTGAAGATGGGTGATGTTGCGGTTATCCTCTGTGGTCAGATGGGCATCGGGGAAGCGTTTGCGGACGTGCAGGGCGATGTCTGCAAGAATTTCCGGATCACACGCGTCAAGCACGTGATCAACAGCATCCAGACGCAGGCCGTCCAGATGGAACTCCTCCAGCCAGTACAGCGCATTCTCGATGAAAAACCGCCGGACGGGATCACGCTCGTAGGCGATCGCGTCACCCCATGGTGTCTGGCGGTCCGGATCAAAGAACGCGGGCGCATAGGCAGACAGATAGTTTCCGTCAGGGCCGAAATGGTTATAGACCACATCCAGCAGCACCATCAGTCCCTCACGATGGGCCGCATCAATCAGCGCTTTCAAATCATCGGGCGTGCCATAGGCCGGATGCGGTGCATAGAGCAGAACACCGTCGTAACCCCAGCCCCGGTTGCCCGCGAACTGAGCGACCGGCATGATTTCCAGCGCGGTGATGCCGGTTTTGGCCAGATGCGGCAGTTTTTCGATCGCCGCGCGGAATGTGCCCTCAGAGGTGAAAGTGCCGATATGCACTTCGAGAATAACCGCTTCCTCCCAATCCCGCCCGTCCCAAGGCGACCAGTCAAAAGCCTGCGGGTCGATCACACGCGACGGGCCATGCACATCACCCACCTGCGCCCGCGATGCAGGATCGGGCAATACCTGTCCGCTATCCAGCGCAAAGGCATAGCTGGCACCGGCGCCCAAGCCCTCAACCGTCACTTCGAACCATCCGTCGCCTGCTGGGTTCATCGAGTGATCGGTCCCGTCAGACCGCAGGACAGGACGCTTTTGCGCCGGAGCCCAAAGGCGGAACCGGGTGCCACCCTCTACCAGTTCGGCACCCCAGCTTTTTTCGAGCATTCGCTTCATTGTGCCGTATCCTCAAGGACGACAACGCTGCGCGCTTTGATGGTGATGCGCCCCTGTTCCACGCGAGGGGCTTTTTTCAGGTGTAGGGAGCCTTCGTGACTGTCGAGCAGCCTAGCCCAACCCTCACCAAAGACCGGTTCCGGCAGATCGAATTCCACATCCTCGAAATGACTGTTGAAGAATGACAACAGCCCTTGCGTGCTGTTTTGCAACCGCATGCCCACCGCACGTGCATCGGGGTTGTGCCAGTCGTCATTCTCCATGTCGCCGCCATCGGGGCGGAGCCAGTGCACTTCCACCTTCAGCTTTTCGTTATGCAGAAAGGATTGCAGCGACAGCAGCCCACGCGAACGCCGCAAGGCGATCAGATCTCGCAGAAAGTCCTGAAATGCCGCATCGCGCGGTGACGGGTCCGCCAGATCGAGCCAGTTCATCCCGTCATCCTGGCAATAGCTGTTGTTGTTGCCGCCCTGCGAGCGGCCGATCTCGTCACCCATCAGGATCATCGG
>JAGXGW010000036.1 GCA_024636555.1 Paracoccaceae bacterium
GCATATAGGTATTGGTCATGCGTGGCATCGGCGCATGGGCATAGCTCTCGCGCCGTCCGTTGCCGGTGGGGGCCACGCCCATCAGCCGCGCGTTCTGCCGGTCCTGCAAGTAGCCGACGAGGATACCGTCCTCGATCAGCACGTTTTTCGCGGAAGGCGTGCCCTCGTCGTCGATGCTGATCGAACCGCGCCTGTCCGGGATAGTGCCATCGTCCAGCACGGTCACGCCGGGGGCCGCGATGCGCTGCCCCATCAGCCCGGCGAAAGCCGAGGTGCCCTTGCGGTTGAAATCGCCCTCCAGCCCGTGGCCGATGGCCTCGTGCAGCAGGATGCCGGGCCAGCCGGGGCCGAGAACCACATCCATCACGCCCGCAGGGGCGGGGACGGCTTCGAGATTGACAGTCGCGATCCGCAAAGCCTCGCGCGTCTTGGCCTGCCAGTCGGCGGGGTCGAGCAGACCGTCCAGACCCACGCGCCCGCCGCCGCCCGACGTGCCGCTTTCGCGCCGCCCGCCCTGATCGACGATCACGCTGACATTGACCCGCGTCATCGGGCGCACGTCCCGGAACGAGACGCCGTCAGGGCGCAGGATCTCGATCTCCTGGATCGAGGCGGCGATGGTGGCGCTGACCTGGACCACGCGGCTGTCCAGCCCGCGGGCGAAGGCGTCGATCTCGCGCAGCGTGTCCAGCTTGACCGGAAAACTGGCCCCTGCGATCGGATCGGCATCTGTATAGAGGCGCCGGTTTGTGGCACGCGGCGCGTCTGACCATGTGCCGCCACCCTCTCCAACGGCCAGACGTGCCGTGCCGGTAGCGCGGCGCAGGGCCGCCTCGGAAATCTCTGAGGAATGGGCATAGCCTGTCACCTCGCCGCGCACCGCGCGCAGGCCGAATCCTTCCGAGGCATCATAGCTTGCGGTTTTCACGCGCCCGTCGTCGAAAACCAAGGCTTCCGAGCGGCGACGCTCGAAAAACAGCTCTCCATCGTCGGCGCCTGCCGTCGCCTCACGCAGCAGGGCAAGGGCGGTTTCGGGGGCGATACGGGTTTCGAGTGGGCGGAATTCACTATCGGACATGAGGGACTTTCTGTATCTTTCGCGGAGCGTTCATCTGATCTAAATCAAATTCGCGTCCGTTTGCCGCAAGGCTCGTTATTGTTTTGTCTGTCAGAATATGGTTTCTCGCGACAACAAAACAACGGGATTCTATGGCATACATCATGGAAACCGACCAAAGACCCAGAAACACCTCAACCGATCAGGGTGACACATGCATCGACTGACTGGCCTGCTGGCCCTTATTCCCGCTTTCTTCGCCGTTCCCGCCTCTGCGCAGGAAGCCCTGGAGATCATCGGCAAACCGAAGCCGGGCGGCATCGGGTTCCAGCCAGCCGCGACCGAACTGGCGCGCGATCTGCAATGGCTGGACGGTATGGTACTGATCATCATCGCCGCCATTACCGTGTTTGTCTGCGCTCTGCTGGCTTTTGTGATCCTGCGCTACAACCGCAGGTCCAATCCGACACCCGGATCATTTACCCACAATACGCCGGTCGAGATCGCATGGACGATCGTGCCGATCCTGATCCTGTTCTTCATCGGTGCCTTTTCCCTGCCGATTCTGTTCAAGCAGCAGGAAATTCCTGTCGGGGACATCAACATCAAGGTGACCGGTTACCAGTGGTTCTGGGGCTATGAATATGCCGACCATGATTTCGGCTTTGAAAGCTTTATGCTGGGCCGTGACGACCTTGAGGAATACGGCTACAGCCAGGACGAATACCTGCTGGCCACCGATACTGCTGTCGTTGTGCCGGTCGGTGCTGTCGTTGTGATGCAGGTCACGTCTGCCGACGTGATCCACAGCTGGACGATCCCCGCCTTCGGTGTGAAACAGGACGGTATCCCCGGTCGCCTCGCGCAACTGTGGTTTGCAGCCGAGCGCGAGGGTATCTATTTTGGCCAATGCTCCGAGCTTTGCGGCAAGGATCACGCCTATATGCCCATCACGGTCAAGGTCGTCAGCGAGGAAGCTTACGCCGCATGGCTGGACGAGGCGATCGAGGAGTACGGCGGCACGCCGCGAAACCAGGAGGTAGCGGCGGTCGAGTAAAGCCGCCTGCACAAACTGCGTGGGGCGGACTTTCAGGCCCGCTCCGCACCAATGGCCGGAACCGAGGGTTTCGTGCCGCCAGAAGGTTCTGACCTTCGAGCTACTGACCCGAACGGGACTTGACATGACTGACGCAAGCATCACGACCCAGACACATCACGAGCCCGAAGCGAGCTTTGGTGATTTCGTGGCCCTTCTCAAGCCGCGTGTGATGTCGCTCGTGGTTTTCACCGCGCTGGTCGGACTGCTCGCAGCGCCCATGGGCGTACATCCGATGGTCGGTTTCGCCTCGATCCTGTTCATCGCGGTCGGGGCAGGTGCCTCGGGTGCGCTGAACATGTGGTGGGATGCCGATATCGACGCGGTGATGAAGCGTACCGCGAAGCGCCCTGTACCTGCGGGCAAGGTTGCGCCGGGCGAGGCGCTGGGAATTGGTGTGGCCCTGTCGGGCTTTGCGGTTGTGATGCTGGCGCTGGCGTCCAATCTTGTGGCGGCCGGTCTGCTGGCCTTCACGATCCTGTTCTATGCCGTGGTCTACACGATGTGGCTCAAACGCTGGACCCCGCAGAACATCGTGATCGGTGGCGCGGCGGGCGCTTTCCCTCCGATGATCGGCTGGGCTGTGGCGACGGGCGGAATCGGGCTGGAATCGGTGCTGATGTTTCTCATCATATTCATATGGACCCCGCCGCATTTCTGGGCGCTGGCACTGTTCATGAATGCCGATTACGAAAAAGCTGGCGTGCCGATGCTGACCGTCACCCATGGTCGCCGCGTGACGCGCAACCATATCCTCGCCTATACGCTTCTACTGGCCCCTCTGGCCGTGGGCACCGCCTTCACCTCCATCGGCGGGCCGGTCTATCTGACCGTGGCGCTGGTGCTGAACGCATTGTTCCTGCTGGGCGCTTTCCGGATCTGGCGGCGCGACGAGGATGACTCGGCGGCTGACAAATACAAGATCGAGAAATCCTTTTTCGGCCTGTCGTTGCTGTATCTCTTCCTGCATTTCGGCGCGCTTCTGGCCGAAGCCGCGTTGCGGCCCTACGGATTGGGAGGCTGGGCATGAGCTTTCGCGCTACACATGAACTGCACAACCGCCGCGCCGGTCGCAATATTGGCCTTGCCGTTGTGCTGATCGGGTTCATCGGGATCATTTTCGGCCTGACTGTGGCGAAAGTGACCGGCGGCAATGTGATGCAGGGCTTTGACCACGCACCGCGTGCGTCGGTTCTGCCGCAAGATCCGGCGCCCGCCGCGGCGCAATCGCCCGCGCAACCCCAAGGCGCCCCTGTTCAAGGAGACTGAGCATGCCCATGTCCCCCCTTTCGAAAACCGTTGCCCAAACCGTGGGTGTTGTGGTTGTCATGGGCAGCCTCGCCTGGGCCTCGGTACCATTCTATGACTGGTTCTGCCGCGTCACCGGGTTCGGTGGCACCACGATGACCGCCGATGCGGCACCCGAAGAGATTCTGGACCAGACCATTATCGTGCGCTTCGACGCCTCCAAAGAGCGCGGCATGCCGTGGGATTTCAAACCGGTGGAACGCACGATGGAAGTGCGGATCGGCGAGACGGGGCTGGCCTTCTACGAGGCTTACAACCCGACAGACCGTCCCATCGCGGGCACGGCCAGCTATAATGTCACGCCCTACGAGGCTGGCGGATTTTTCAGCAAGATCGCCTGTTTCTGCTTTGAGCAGCAAATCCTGCAACCGGGCGAGCGGGTGATGATGCCGGTAACGTTCTTTGTCGATCCGGCCATTGTGAACGACCGCGACGCCAAATACGTCAAACAGATCACCCTGTCGTATACTTTCTATGAAAACGAGCTTCCGGCCGAGCAAGCAGCCCTTGACGCGGCGGTGCCGGACGCGGATACCACCCTGAACTAAGAAGCCTTCCAACGAGGGAAAAAAGATGGCGCACGAGAAAAATCACGATTACCACATTCTGGCCCCGTCACTTTGGCCCCTGCTGGCCTCGGTCGGTGCGTTCGTCATGCTCTATGGCGCGGTGATGTGGATGTCCCAGGGCAGCCCCTGGATGTTCCTGATCGGTCTGGTCTGGGTGCTTTACGTCTCGTTCGGCTGGTGGGCCGACGTTGTGGCCGAAAGCCATGCAGGCGATCATACACCCGTGGTCCGGATCGGCCTGCGTTACGGCTTCATCCTGTTCATCATGTCCGAAGTGATGTTCTTCGCGGCATGGTTCTGGAGCTTCTTCAAACACGCGATGTATCCGATGGGGCCGCTCAGCCCCGCCGTGGACGGGGTCTGGCCGCCTGTCGGGATCGAGACTTTCGATCCGTGGCACCTGCCGCTGATCAATACGCTGATCCTGCTGTGCTCGGGGGCCGCCGCGACATGGGCACACCATGCGCTGGTGCACGAGAACAACCGCGAGGACATGAAATGGGGCCTGATCATCGCGATCGTGCTCGGTGTGATCTTCACCGGATTTCAGGCATATGAATACAGCCACGCGGCCTTTGGGTTTGCGGGCAACATCTATGGTGCCAACTTCTTCATGGCGACGGGTTTTCACGGTTTCCACGTCGTCATCGGCACGATTTTCCTGCTGGTCTGCCTGATCCGCCTGCAACGCGGCCATTTCACCCAGGAGAAACACGCCGGTTTCGAAGCGGCGGCATGGTACTGGCACTTCGTCGATGTGGTCTGGCTGTTCCTGTTCGCGGCCATCTATGTCTGGGGCGGCTGATCCGTCACCGCAGTCGGCCGGCGCGCTTTAGCGGTTGAAATCCGGCGGACAAAGCGAAAGAAAGCAAAGCGCGCGGGCTCCGCGCGCTTTCCACGTTAAAAAGGCCTTTGCAGTGGCGCGTCTCATCATCCCCCTGATCTTCGGACTGTTCGGCACCGTCGTGCTGATCGGCCTTGGCACGTGGCAGATGCAGCGGCTGGAATGGAAGGAAACGATTCTCGCCGATATCGAGGCGCGCATACTGGCGGCCCCTGCCGATCTGCCCGCAAACCCCGATATGGTGGATGACCGCTATCTGCCCGTCGCGGTGACCGGCACCATGGGTGATCCCGCGATCCGCGTTCTGGTCAGCCAGAAGCAGATCGGCGCAGGCTACCGCATCATCCGCCCGATGCAGGTGGATGGCCGCCGCATCATGGTCGATCTGGGCTTCCTGCCGATCCAGTCGCCCACACCGCCCGCCGCGCCGGAGCCTGTGACCGTGACAGGCAACCTGCATTGGCCAGACGAGGTGGACAGCTATACGCCGGAGCCGGACCCCGCCGCCGATATCTGGTTCGCCCGCGACCTGCCGCGTCTGGCTGCGCATCTGGATACCGAGCCGGTTCTGGTCGTGGCGCGCCAGACGACTTTGCCGCAAACGGCCCTGACACCCTTGCCGGTGGATACCTCCGGCATTCCGAACGATCATCTGGGCTATGCTGTTACGTGGTATGGTCTGGCCCTTGTCTGGGTCGTGATGACGGCAACCCTGCTGTGGCGCATGCGCAAACCTGCGAAAGGCTGATGACAGTGCATTATTTCTCGACCCGTGGCAGTGCGCCCGTGCTGGATTTCGAACAGGCCATGCTGAGCGGGCTGGCCCGTGATGGCGGGCTTTACCTGCCGCAGACCGTCCCGACGCTGACCGAGGCGGAGATCCGCGCGCTCGGCGGGCTGTCCTACGAGCAGGTGGCCTTCCGCATCATGCGTCCTTTCATCGGTGAGACCTTCACCGATGCGGAGTTCGAGGGCATCATCGCGCGCGCCTATGCCGGGTTCGGCCATGCCGCCCGCGCGCCACTCGTGCAACTGGACAGCAACCATCACCTGCTGGAGCTATTCCATGGCCCCACGCTGGCCTTCAAAGACTTCGCCATGCAGATGATCGGCCAGATGTTCCAGACAGCGTTGGCCCGCTCCGGCACGCGGGTCACCATCGTGGGCGCGACCAGCGGCGATACCGGATCGGCGGCGATCGAGGCTTTTCGCGGTCTGGATGCGGTGGACGTATTCATCCTTTACCCGCACGGCCGCGTCTCCGAGGTGCAGCGCCGCCAGATGACCACACCGAATGAGGCCAATGTCCATGCGCTGGCCATCGACGGGTATTTCGATGATGCCCAAGCCCGCGTGAAGGATATGTTCAACGACTTCGCCTTCCGCGACGGCGTGCGTCTGGCAGGGGTCAATTCGATCAACTGGGCGCGGGTGCTGGCGCAGGTCGTCTATTACTTCACCTCCGCCGTCAGCCTTGGCGCGCCGGATCGCAAGGTCAGCTTCACCGTGCCTACCGGCAATTTCGGTGATATTTTCGCCGGCTACATTGCCAAGCGGATGGGCCTGCCGATTGACCGGCTGGTGGTGGCGACCAACCATAACGATATTCTGCACCGCTGCCTGTCGGGTGGCGAATACCGCCCCGATGGCGTGATCCCCTCGATCAGCCCGTCGATGGATATTCAGGTCAGCTCCAATTTCGAGCGGGCCTTGTTCTATGCCTACAATCAGGACGGCGCCGCCGTGGCGCAACTGATGGACGAGCTGAAAGCGGACGGTTTCCATGTGAGCCAAGGCGCGTTGCAGGCGCTGCGCGAGGCCTTCGAGTCTGGCCGCTGCGCCGAGGACGAGACTGCCGCCACCATCGGGCGCACCCTCAAGACGACGGGCGAGCTTTTGTGCCCGCATACGGCTGTCGGGGTCCATGTGGCCGAGGCGATGCGCGATCCTGCCGTGCCGATGATCACGCTGGCCACCGCGCATCCCGCGAAATTTCCCGATGCGGTCGAGGCGGCCACGGGCATCCGCCCGCCGCTGCCGCCGCGCATGGCCGATCTTTACGACCGGCCCGAACGTCTTACCCGCATCGGCAATGACCTTGCCGAAATCGAATCCCTGATCAGAGAGCGTATTGCCAATTGACCGTCCGTACCCACACTCTTGAAAACGGCCTGCGTATCGTCACCGAACGGATGGAGGGGCTGCAATCGGCCGCCATCGGTATCTGGGTGCTGTCCGGTGGCCGGCACGAGCGCATCGAACAGAACGGTATCGCGCATTTTCTGGAGCATATGGCCTTCAAGGGCACGAAACGCCGCTCGGCGCTTGAAATCGCCGAGGTGATCGAGGATGTGGGCGGCTATATCAACGCCTATACCTCGCGCGAGGCCACGGCCTATTACGCCCGCGTGCTGGAGGCCGATGTGCCGCTGGCGCTGGATGTGGTGTCGGACATCGTGCTGAACCCTGTCTTCGATCCCGGCGAGATCGAGGTGGAACGCGGTGTGATCCTGCAGGAAATCGGGCAGGCTCTGGATACGCCCGATGATGTGATCTTCGACTGGCTGCAGGAGAAAGCCTATCCCGAACAGGCGCTCGGGCGGACCATTCTGGGTGCGACCGAGCGTATCCGCGCCTTCAATCGCACCGACCTGCAAGGTTTCGTGGCCGAGCATTACAGCCCCTGCAATATGATCCTGTCGGCGGCAGGTGCCGTGGATCACGACAAGATCGTGGCCGAGGCCGAGGCGATTTTCGGCGCGCTTCCCAAAGGCAAATTGCTGCAGCCCGACCCCGCGCATTTCGTCGGCGGGGAATACCGCGTCGAGAAGCAGCTCGAGCAGGCCCATCTGGCGCTGGCCTTCGAGAGCCCCGACTATACCGATCCCGCGATCTACACCGCGCAGATCTACGCCTCTGCGCTTGGCGGCGGCATGTCGAGCCGCCTGTTTCAGGAAGTGCGTGAAAAGCGGGGCCTGTGCTACACGATCTTCGCACAGGCCGGTGCCCATGCCGACACCGGCATGATGACGATCTATGCCGGCACATCGGCTGACGAACTGGGCGAGTTGACCGAGATCACGCTGGACGAGATGAAACGTGCGGCAGATGACATGAGCGAGGCCGAGGTGGCCCGTGCGCGCGCGCAGATGAAAGCGGGGCTTTTGATGGGGCTGGAAAGCCCGTCGAACCGCGCCGAACGGCTGGCGCGGCAGATGCAGGTCTGGGGCCGTATCCCGCCGCTGTCGGAAGTTGTGGAGTCGATTGATGCCGTGACCGTGGCAGATGTCCGCGCCATGGCCGCGCAGATGATTACAAGCGCGCCGTCGGCGCTGGCGCTTTACGGACCGATTTCGGCAGCCCCTGACTGGCAGGGCTTTCAGGACAGGCGCGTCGCCTGATGCTGTTGGGGCGCCGGAAAGTCCGGATCGAAACCGAGCGGTTGACCCTGCGCCCTCCCGCCCATGCCGATTTCCGCGACTGGACCAGCCTGCGCCGCGACAGCGAGAGTTTCCTGACGCGGTGGGAGCCGACATGGGCCTCCGACCATCTGTCGCGCAAGGCCTTCACCAACCGGGTCTACTGGGCGCAGCGCTCGATCAACAGCGGCTCGGCGCTGCCGCTGTTCCTGATCAGGCGGGAAGACAATCTGTTTCTCGGTGCGATCACGCTGGACAATATCCGGCGCGGTCCGGCGCAGGCGGGCACGCTTGGCTACTGGATCGGGGAGACCCACGCGCGGCAGGGCTTCATGCGCGAGGCGATCGAGGCGCTCGTGCATCACGCCTTCCAGCGGCTGGATCTGAGCCGGATCGAGGCGGCCTGCCTGCCCGAAAACGCCCCCTCGCGCGGCTTGCTGGAAAAATCCGGCTTCAAATACGAGGGCGTGGCCCAAAGCTATCTGCAGATCGGCGGGCGCTGGCGCACCCATGTGCTGTACGCCGCCCTGCGCGCAGACCGGCGCGGGCGCACCGATGTCGGCTGATATAGACGTGCCATGCTCGATGCTTTCTTCGGGTCCTTGACAGACACTTTCGAAGACAAGACCGTCGGCCGCGTGTAGTGAGTGTGTTAAGGAATGTTGCATGGCTTTGTGGTTTGCCCATGCGCGGTACATGTCCCATGAGGGGCAGCAAGCGCAATCAGACTGGGTCATCGAAGCGCAGACCCAAGCCCAAGCTCAATCTATCTTGCAGTCCACCCTGACCAAAGGCGGGCGGTCCCTGATTGACGCGCAGATTGCGCCACTAGACCTTGGTCAGCAAAATCAGGCAGATTTGGCGCAAGGCGTGGGCATTTCAACAGTTCTGCGGGAACGCAACGCGGACATAATGGCATACAGCGCCGCTGGCGTGCAGTTTCGCTCAGCCAATCGCGCATCGGATGACGCCCCATATGGCGGACCGCGCTGGATCGCACCGCAGGTCTGGCAGGCCCACGACACGCTGCGCACCCGCCCAAGCCGGGGCAGAGATTTTTCTGGAAGTGCTACACGGACAGTGCATGTTTTCCCTGATTCATGATATCAAACCGCATCTTCTGCGCAGTGAAGTGGAGTTCTAGTGTCATGGGATCATCAGTAGCAGACGATGCACAGGACGCAGCTGGCGTGTCACGCAGCAGCGACACACGCGGGGCAGGCGGTAGTTCCGAAGGAGGTTCGGCCACCTCGCATGGGGGCAGCGCCGGTGCTGGCTCTGGATCAGGCGGCAGTCGTGGATCAGAGGGGTCGGGCTCCGGCTCAAGCGCTGAGGGAACCATGGCAGCCGATAAAGAGGATCGGCAGTCGCGCACCTGTGCAACATGCCCGGAATGGCGTTATGAAATGGGCATCCGGCAGTTGGGCGCTATTCCCTATGTCTATTCGTGGCACCATCTTTTCGTCCTGGGCTGGAACCGTGGCGGTTCGGGAAACAGCATCTCGACCTATAGCGCTTTCCCATCAGGGAACGGCGATCCGGGTCTTGCGGGACCAATCTTTGGTGCCATGCAAAGCGATGCATCAAAGTCTGTTGAAGAGGGGCACGAGGGCGATCTCACAGACCCTGCAGACATGGGTTATCTCAAGTTCACATATTTTGCGAATTATTGGCGCAGCGGTGAATATTCGCCGACCAACCGATTTGTAACCCTTGGCGATAGAGACGAAAACCTGCACAACCCGTTGATTGCTGCGGGGACCGAGATTGATGCACGCCGGATCCGCTATGTGCCGACAGGTCCCAACAGCAACTCTTTTGCGATGTCATTGGCCGAACGTGTCGGCCTTCCGCGCAGCAAGCCCAGCGGCGATGCGCCCGGTTCGGGGATGAGCCTGTGACCCGGCGCGATTACTTTGCCGTCACGCTTTTGGCCTGTCTGGCCCTTCTTGCGCCCAAACCCGGAGAAGCCATGGCCGACCCATTGCCACAACTCGCTGTGACCGACACCGTTCCAGAACTTGAGGCGAAATTGCGATCCGCCCTGACGGGTGTGGCCTTTGATCAACTCGAACATGTGCTGACATCGATGGGTGCGCGCAATATAGGCAGTACACTTGACAATTCTCCGTCCGAACCCGCCCCCGTGATGGCGATTTTCGGGTTGCGCCGGGGCATCTTTCGCAATGATCGCCGCGTTCAGGTTTTTATCGGAATGAACGCAGAGCGGCGGTTGGGGCCCGTCACATCGGTCGAGACATTTGCAAAGTGATCAGTCCGGGTTTGCGACTTCGTCTGAACATGGGCAGCGATGCGATCTCACGCAGTTGCGAAGGCGCTCTGATCGGTGTGAATGCATCGGATATTGCCAAAACCATCGATCATCCTGCGGAAGACGTCGATGTGATATGGCTGGCCGATGGCACGGCGGTGCTGACAATCCGACTCTGACAGGAATTGGAGCCTCCTTTTCGACATGCAGTGGCTGTGGTGTCGCTGGAGTTTGACAGCCGAGCGGTCTGCGCCATCCTAAGTGTCGAGCGGCGCAGCTTCGGAGCGTGATCCACTGTCCCAAATGACGGGGGCCAGTTGTCAGGGCCTAGGCCCGCGCTATTCTAGATATAACCGGAGGAGGTCTCATGATACATTTGACACTGCCCTTTGTTTTGACAGTAACCGCGCTGCTTGCGCCTACCACAGCCC
This sequence comes from Paracoccaceae bacterium, assembly GCA_024636555.1. Taxonomy (GTDB): domain Bacteria; phylum Pseudomonadota; class Alphaproteobacteria; order Rhodobacterales; family Rhodobacteraceae; genus Seohaeicola. The sequence continues at coordinate 10,997 of JAGXGW010000036.1, forward strand.
AAGCCCAAGATCGCATCCCCAGCCATTGCATCGCGGTCGCCGAATCCGCCCCCGGCCTGGAATACCTTCATCTGGCCAGCTTCCGCGATCCGCTGCCAATGGATACCGTGCGGCTGAGCTATGTCGCTCACGCGTCCTTTCTGCTGCAGACCAGCGGCGGCTTGAACGCGGTGACGGATTTCACCGGCTTTATCGGCAATGTCGACCTGATCCCCGATGTGGTGACGATGAACCACGCCCATTCCACCCATTGGACGGCAAATCCCGATCCGGCGATCCCGCATGTGCTGCGCGGCTGGGGGGCGGAATTCGGCGAGGGTGTGGAGCATTATCTGGATCTGGGCGAGATGCTGATCCGCAATGTGCCCACCGATATCAGGTCATTCGGCGGGGTCGAAGAGCGGGGCAACTCGATCTTCATCTTCGAAGTGGCCGGATTGTGCATCGGACATCTGGGGCATCTGCATCACGAACCCGATCCGATGCAATATGCGGCCATCGGGCGGCTGGACGTGGTAATGGCACCGGTGGATGGCGGGCTGACCCTCGATCTGGAAACAATGATGCGGGTGATCGGGCGGCTCAGGTCGTCGGTCGTGATCCCGATGCATTGGTTCGGCGAAGCGACGCTGGCCCGCTTCGTCGACGGGATGCGCGGCGAGTTTGCCGTGATGGAGCAGGGCGCGCACAGCATCGAGCTCTCGCTCGCCAGCCTGCCGCGCCAGCCCACCATCGTGGTGCTGCGCCCGCAACTGCTGCGCGAGGCGGATTGAAACGCGCGCAGGCTGGACGGCGCGCGGCGGCGTGATAGAACCGTGCAATGACGCTGAACCCCGCCACCCCCGAATTCGCCCGCGCGTTGCGCGATCATCTGCCCGCGCAGGCTTTTCGCGAGGTGGCACCCGCCTATCTGGAGGAGCCGCGCGGCCGCTGGGCGGGCCATGCCGGTCTGGTGATCGCCCCCGAAACCACAGATCAGGTCGCCAGAGTGCTGCGCGCGGCCAATGCGGCCCGCATCGGCGTGGTGCCCTATGGTGGTGGGACGGGGCTGGTCGGCGGGCAGGTCATGCCGGACGGACAGGCGCCGTTGTTGCTGTCGCTTGAGCGGATGACGGCGATCCGGGCAGTCCATGCGGAGGAGAACGTGCTCATTGCCGAGGCGGGCGCGATCCTGTCGGATATACATGATGCGGCACTGGCGGTGAACCGGCTGTTCCCGCTCAGCATCGCGGCCAAGGGATCGGCGCGGATCGGCGGCAACCTCGCAACCAACGCGGGCGGCGTGAACGTCCTGCGCTACGGCAATGCGCGCGATCTGTGTCTGGGGCTGGAGGTGGTGCTGGCCGATGGCCGTATCTGGAACGGGTTGTCGCGCCTGCGCAAGGACAACACCGGCTATGACCTGCGCAACCTGATGATCGGCTCCGAGGGCACGCTGGGCGTGATCACGGCGGCCAGCCTCAAGCTTGCGCCGCGGCCCAACGGCGAGGGAACCGCCATGCTGGTCGTCGAAAGCCCTGCTGCCGCCCTGACCCTGCTGGCGATGGCGCGTGACATGCTGGGCGAGGGTGTCAGCGCCTTCGAGTTGATCCACGCGAACGGGCTGCATTTTCTGACCGAGACCCTTCCCGATATCCGTCAGCCCTTCGACGTGGCGCCGGAATGGATGGTGCTCATCGATGTCGGGCTGGCGCAGGGGCTTGATCCGGCCACAGCGCTGGAGACATTGTTCGAGCGCGGCTTCGAGGCCGGACTGCTGAGTGACGGCGTCATCGCGCAGAACGAGACCCAGCGCTACCAGCTCTGGGAGGTGCGCGAGCAGATCCCCGAGGCGAACCGCCGCGTCGGATCGGTCTCGAGCCATGACATCTCGCTGCCCGTCGGGCTGGTGCCGGAGTATATCCGCCGCGCCGACGATCTGATCGCGGCAATCGGCGATTTCCGCATCAATTGCTTCGGCCACCTGGGCGACGGCAACCTGCATTACAACGTGTTTCCGCAAAAGGGCCGTTCGGTCGCCGACCATCTCAACCAGCGCGACCACGTCAAACATGCGCTCCATGATCTGGTGCACGAGATGGGCGGATCGGTCAGCGCCGAACACGGGATCGGGCGGCTCAAGATCGACGACCTGGAACGCTACGGCGATCCGGTCAAGCTGGCCCTGATGCGGCAGATCAAGGATGCCTTCGATCCGCAGGGCATCCTCAACCCCGGCGCGGTGCTGCGGCAGGTCTGAGCTTCTTCTTGCCCGAAATATCCTCGGGGGGAGGCCCGTAGGGACGGGGGGGCAGACAGCCCCCCTTACAGACCCTCGAAGGCGCAGAGCGCGTGCACATCCATGCCCAAGGACTCCAGCCGTTTGCGCCCGCCCAGATCGGGCAGGTCCACGATGAAGGCGCAGCCGGTGATCACGCCACCCAGCCGCTCTACCAGCCTGATCCCCGCCTCCGCCGTGCCGCCCGTGGCGAGCAGGTCATCGACGATCAACACCCGCTGGCCGGCCTGCAACGCATCCTCGTGAATCTCGACAATCGCCTCGCCATATTCCAGCTTGTATTCCTGGCTGATGGTCCGCCCCGGCAGTTTGCCTTTCTTGCGGATCGGCACGAAGCCTGTGCCCAGTTGATGCGCAATCGCGCCCCCAAGGATGAAGCCCCGCGCCTCCAGCCCGACCACGACATCGATGCGCTGGCCTGCATAGGGGTGCAGCATCTGGTCCACCGCCATGCGGAACCCGCGCGGATCGGCGAACAGCGTGGTCACATCGCGGAACAGGATCCCCTCATGCGGGAAATCGACGATGGTGCGGATGTAATCCTTGACGGTTTTCATGGCGAAACGCTCCGGTGGCTGAAACTCACAATACGCGGCCCGCGACTGCATCGAGCCGTGCCAGCAGGGCCGGATCGCGTTTGTTGGGGGCGGTCATGATCGCATGGTCCAGCGCGCGGTCGCAGCCATGCGGGCAGAGGGCGCGGTCGGCCCCGAGCAGCGCGGGCAGGCCCGCCACCAGCGCGCGGGCATGGGCGGCATTGGCCCCAAGCGTGGCAATCACCTGCGCCACGTCGACCTGCGCGTGGTCGGGATGCCAGCAATCGTAATCGGTCACCATGGCGACGCTGGCATAGCAAAGCTCTGCCTCGCGGGCGAGTTTCGCCTCCGGCATATTGGTCATGCCGATCACGTCGCAGCCCCAGACCTCGCGGTACATCCGGCTTTCGGCCATCGTGGAGAATTGCGGCCCTTCCATCGCCAGATAGGTGCCGCCTTCGTGCACTGTGACACCCTCCGCGCGGGCGGCTTGCGCGCAGGCGGCGGACAGGCGCGGGCAGGTCGGATGGGCAAGGCTGACATGGGCCACGCAGCCCGATCCGAAAAAGCTCGATGTGCGGTCCCGCGTGCGGTCGATGAACTGGTCCACGATCACGAAATCACCCGGCGCGAATTCCGCGCGGAACGAGCCGCAGGCGCTCACGCTGATCACATCGGTCACCCCCAACCGCTTGAGCGCGTCGATATTGGCGCGGTAGGGCACATCCGAGGGCGCATGGACATGGCCGCGCCCGTGGCGGGGCAGAAAGGCCATCGGCACGCCATCCAGAACGCCTGTCAGAATCTGGTCCGAGGGTTGGCCCCAAGGTGTGGCGACGCTCACCCATTCGGATTGTTCCAGGCTGTCCAACTGGTAAAGGCCCGAGCCTCCGATAATCCCGATCCGCTTCTGCATGGATGATCTTCCCTCGTACTGCCTGCGTCGTGGCTCACGTTAGCCAAGCGGGAGGGGGCTGCAAGCGGGGAGTGGTGGTTGGAGATGGTTGCTTGCGGGAAAGGAGAGGTTCCTAGGGGGACGGTGCGCGGGGCATTTGGCGTGCCACCCCGCCCGGAACGGCCGCGCAGCGGCCCGGGCATCGCACGGCCGTCCCCCGGCCGGGCGATTGGCTGCCGCAAGTGCCGCAGCCAGAGGCTGGAGGTTGCTGCACGATAAACTGCCACTTTGCGACGTCGGATCGCCCGACCGCGGCCCTGCGATACCCTCTGTCGCGTTCATCCGCGAACGTCCGCATTACGCCGCTGGCTAGATTTCTTCCGTCCGTGTCACGTACCCGCCCTCAATCATCCGGCCGCGTCAGCGAGAACAGCTCCGTAATCACCGCATAGTCGCGGTAGCCCAGCCGTGTCAGCGGGCGGAAGGTGGTCACGTCGAACAGGCCGTCCACGAGGCAGTCGTCGCGCATATGCACGCCAGTGACTTCGCCCAGCACCATGGTGTTGCCTTCGCCCTCCAGCTGGACGATCTGCGTCAGGCGGCATTCCAGTGCGGCCGGGGCGGCGGCGACGCGGGCGCAGGGAATCGTCTCGCATTCCGCGCGCTCCAGCCTTGCGTGGTCGAATTCCGAATCCTTCGCGGCCAGCGTCTTGGACGAGGCATTCATCGCATCGCGCATGGCGAATTCCACGATGTTGACGCAGAACACCCCCGTCTCGATGATGTTGGCGACGGAATCCTTGGTGCCGTCGCGGTCGGCCTTGGTGCCTGTCGAGGCGAACATGACCTGCGGCGGGGTATAGGCGGTGGCGTTGAAAAAGGAATAGGGCGCGAGATTGTCCACCCCGTCCTTGCCGCGCGACGAGATCCAGCCGATGGGGCGCGGCGTCACGATGGCGTTGAACGGGTTATGTGGCAGGCCGTGGCCGTCTTTGGGCTGGTAGAACATCAAGTCTCTCGCTTTTTGATAGGGTGCGCCCGTGATGCGGCGCGCTTTACTGCCTCATGCGCTGTTTGGGCGCAGTTGGGTTTGTGCCTGACCTAGCGCCATGCTAGGGGCGTTTCCACCGGAAACTGGCCATGACGCGCGAGGACTGACCCCAAGTGTTCCAACTGTCGGAGGAAAACGCTGCTGATTGGTGGGAGGTCGAGGCGCTTTACGACCTGTGCTTCGCGCCGGGGCGCGAGGCGTTGTCGTCCTATCGTTTGCGCGACGATATTCCCCCTGTGGCCGGACTGTCGCTTGTCGCGCGGGACCGTGACGGCATTCTGGCAGGCGCGATCCGCTTCTGGCCGGTGCGCGTGGGCGGGCAGAGCGCTCTTCTGCTGGGGCCGGTGGCCGTGCATCCGACGCGGCAGGGCGAGGGGCTGGGCGCGCTGCTGATACAGGGCAGTCTTGACCGCGCACGGCAGGCGGGATGGGACCGCGTGTTGCTGGTGGGCGACGCGCCCTATTACAACCGCTTCGGGTTCTGGAAGCTGAACGGTGTCGAGATGCCGCCGCCCACCAACCCCGACCGCGTGCTGGGGCAGGAGCTGACCGAGGGGGCATGGTCCGGCGTCAAAGGCCGCGTTACCCGCTGGGATACGTGAAAGCCGCCGTTAGCGCTTGAATGCGGGTGCGCGCCATCCAATCTATGCAAACAGGCAGCAAGGATGACCCAATGAGCACGAATTCCCTGATCAATGTCGATGTCGATGTGGAACTGGACCGTCTGGCGCATCGCTATGCACAGGCGGGCGGCATGGGCATTCAGGTGCTCAACCTGATCGGGGCGCGGGCCGAGTCGCTGATCGACAGGCTGCCCGCACCGGTGCGCGACCGGCTGGGCGATGGCACCGAGGCGGCCTTGCACTGGGCGATGCGCGCGGCGCAAGGCTCGCGCGGCCTTGTCGGGGACCAGCCGGGCTGGATGAACACGGCGCTGACCACGGCGATGGGGGCGGCGGGCGGCTTTGGCGGCTTGCCCTCGGCGCTGGCGGAACTGCCGATCACCACGACGGTGCTGCTGCGCTCGATCCAGGGGGTGGCTGCGGAATATGATTTCGATCCGGCGGCGCAGAATGTGCAATTCGACTGTGTGCAGGTCTTTTCCGCCGCAGGTCCGCTGTCGCGCGATGACGGGGCCGATCTGGCCTTCATCTCGACGCGGCTTGCCGTGGCGGGGCCGACCGTGCAGGGTCTCATCGCGCGCGTCGCGCCGCGTCTGGCAACCGTTCTGGGCCAGAAACTGGCTGCACAGACCGTGCCAATTCTGGGGGCGGTGGCGGGGGCGGCCACGAATTATGCCTACACCAGCTATTATCAGGAAATCGCGCATGTCCATTTCGGGCTGCGGAAACTGGCGATCGAGGGGGATGTATCGCAGGACGAACTGATCGACCGCCTGCGCTTGCGGCTTGCCCGCCCTGCGCGCAAGGACCGTTGAGCCTGACGCGCAGATCCGCGCTTGTTCTCTGCGTCCGCCTGCGGGAAGGTGGGCTGCAAACAGAAGGAGAAACGCGGATGGATATCACCCCGAACGGAGCACGCCCGTCAGGGCGGGGCGAGGAGGCCTATTTCACCGGCCATGTGCGCATGGAACCCGTGGTCACCGCGCCTGAACCGGCGCGTCTGCGCGCGGTCCGCGTGACCTTCGAACCGGGGGCGCGCACGGCGTGGCACACCCATCCTTTGGGCCAGACCCTGCTGGTCCTGTCGGGCCTTGGCCTTGCGCAAAGCTGGGGCGGGCCTGTGCGCCATATCCGTCCCGGCGACACGGTCTGGTTCGCGCCCGACGAGAAGCATTGGCACGGTGCGGCCCCTGCCAATGCGATGACGCATCTGGCCATGCAGGAAGCGCTGGACGGGTCCGCCGTGACATGGCTGGATCATGTATCTGACCAGGATTATGCCGGCTCGCCAGAGGGTTAGGGCACGATGCTGCGGATCGGGGTGATCGGGCAGGGGGCCATCGCGCAGCATGTGGCGCAGGGGGCCACCGGCATCGGCGCACGTCTGGCGCTCGCGGTAATCCGCTCGGGGCGCGCGGATGCGGCGCGCAATGCGCTGGGTTGGGATGTGGCGCTGACCGACCGGATCGCAGCCGATCTGCCCGATATCATGGTGGATTGCGCGGGCCATCAGGGGCTGGTGGCGCATGGTGCGGCGATCCTGCGGGCGGGCGTGCCGCTGGTCACCCTCTCGCTGGGTGCGCTGGCCGATGCGGAACTGGCGGAGGCGCTGACAGATGCGGCCCGCACCGGCCGGACGCGTCTGATCCTGTGCAGCGGGGCGATCGGCGGGCTGGATGCCTTGCGCGCCGCACGGATGGGGCGGCTCGATAAAGTCACCTATACCGGACGCAAACCGCCGCAGGCATGGGCAGGATCGCGGGCGGATGACGTGCTAAAGCAGAGTGGGCCGCTCAACGGGCCTGTCACGCATTTCGAGGGTTCCGCGCGGCAGGCGGCCTTGCTCTATCCCAAGAATGCCAATGTCGCGGCGGCGGTGGCGCTGGCAGGCGTCGGGTTCGAGCGGACGGAGGTGCGACTGATCGCCGACCCGCAAGCGCAGGGCAATATCCACGAGATCACCGCCACGGGCGATTTCGGCCAGATGCGTTTTGAGATCACGGGCCAGACCTTGCCCGGCGCGCCGCGCAGCTCGGCGCTGGCCGCGATGAGCGTGTTGTCAGCCCTCGCCGATCACCGCAGCCCTGTCGTGTTCTGACAGCGCGTTCAGCCCTGCTTTTTCGCGTCTGCCGCCGCTTTCATGCGTGCCAGCAGCTCTGCCTTGGGGGCGGGTTTGCCGTAAGGGTTCTTGTCGGTTCCCTTTTCGTTGTGTTCCTTGTGGCGCGGCATGTTCTTGACCGTTTTGTCCGCGCCTTGTTTTCCGTAATCCATCCCGGTGCCCTTGCTTTGGGGGTTGCCCGTTTCTCATGCCCGAAGTCATGCGAGCACACAAGGCGGTTGGCGTCCGGATGGCGTCTGGCCGCGCAAGCCGATGTCAATCAGGGCTGGAACATCCCGCCCGATTGCCCAAGACTGGACAGCGGAGCAGGAGAGGGAGGAGCAGCGATGACCGAGGCTTGGGTCGGAGACGAGGATACACGCGTCAGCCGCGCGGCATTGGAGGAGCGTGCCGCCAGGGGGGCCGCAGCCTTCCGCGCGCTGGGCATCGCCGAGGATGAGCCGGTTGCGGTGATCATGCGCAATGATCTCGTGCAGTTGGAGGTGATGCGCGCCGCAGCCCGTGCAGGTGTGGTGATCGTCGCGCTGAACTGGCACGGCGCAGCGGAGGAGGTGGCGGCGATCTGCGATGACAGCGGCGCGCGATCGGTGATCATCCACCGCGATCTGATCGCGGCGCTGCAACCGGCGCTGGCGGGCCGGCAGGTGATCGGTGTCACGCCGGGGCCGGCGCTTTGCGCCGCCTATGACATCAGCGCGCAGGCGGCACAGCAGGGCGCGGATGTGCCGGAATGGTCCGCCTTGGCCACGGCCGCCGCACCGATGTCCGCACGGTCCGCGACGCGGCCCTTGATGCGCTACACCTCCGGCTCCACCGGGCGGCCCAAGGGCGTGCGCCGCGCGTCGCCCGGTCCGCGCCGCGATTTCGAGCCTGTCTTGCGGCGGCTCGGGGATGAGTTCATGGGCCTGCGCGCCGGATCGCGGTTCTTCACGGCGGCCCCGATCTATCATTCCGCGCCATCGACTCTGAGCAGCGCGGCCTTGGCGACCGAAGGCGTCTCGGTCCATCTGGCCCCGAAGTTCGAGCCAGAGGCGTTTTTGTCGCGCATCGCGCAGGACCGTATCACGCATATCTACATGGTCCCCACAATGATGAGCCGCCTTCTCAAACTGCCCGAGGCGGTCAAGGCGCGCTATGATCTTTCCTCGGTGGAATTCGTCGTCTCCACCGGCTCGCCCTGGCCGCATGATCTCAAGGTTGCGATGATCGACTGGTGGGGTCCGGTTTTCTGGGAGAGCTACGGCGCGACAGAGATCGGGTTCATGACGCTGGTCTCGTCCGAAGAGGCGCTGGCAAGGCCCGGCACGGCGGGGCGGATGCAGATGGACGGCACGGTGATGGTGCTTGATGCCGATGGCAACCCGCTGCCATCCGGCGAAGTGGGCGAGATCCATGCCAGAATGGATGTGTTCGGCAGTTTCGAGTATTCCAACGATCCGGCGGCGCGGGCGGCGGCGGAAAAGCACGGGCATATCTCTGTCGGTGATCTGGGCTGGCTGGACGCCGAGGGCTATCTGTTTATCACGGATCGCAAGAAAGACATGATCATCTCGGGTGGCGCGAATATCTTTCCCGCCGAGATCGAAGCGGTCCTGATGCGCGCGCCCTACATCCGCGATGCGGCGGTCTTTGGCGCGCCGGATGCCGAATTCGGCGAAAGGATTGTGGCCGCGATAGAGCCGATGCCGGGCTGGACACCGGATAAAGACGAGGTTCTGGCCTTTCTAGACGGTAAGCTGGCCCGCTTCAAATATCCCCGCGTGGTCGATTTCCACACCGCCCTGCCACGGGAGGATAGCGGCAAGATCTTCAAGCCGCGTCTGCGCGCACCCTATTGGGACGGGGCAGGGCGCAAGATCTGACAGGATCTGACAGGGTATCGGGCGGCGCTGGTCCCACCGTTCGGGCCGTTGGCCATGACGACCTGTCCGCGGCGGTGTGCCAACGGCGTTCCGCATGTGACTGGCAACGCGGGACAATCTGTGCCGGATGTTCGCGGCGCAGGTTTTTGCTGAAGGGCAAGGGCCGGACCCTCAGCCCGATGCCTCAGACCTGACGCGCGAGATACTCCATCACGGCGGGGCGCACGCTTTCGTCCCCGCGGTCGCGCGCGGCGTGGATCACATCGCGCAATGCGTCAAGGTTGGTGCGGCGCAGGATGGATTTGACCGGCCCGATGGACGCGGGGCGCATCGACAGGGTCTCCATCCCGATGGCCGCCAGACAGACAGCCTCGACCGGACGGCCTGCATCCTCGCCGCAAAAACTGAGCGGGGTGGAACTGACGCGGCAACGCTCCACGATATCCTCCAGAAACGTCAGGAAACTGACGTTGAGCGTGTCATAGCGGCGGCGCACCCGTTCGTTCTCGCGGTCTGCGGCAAAGAAGAACTGCTTGAGATCGTTGCCGCCGATGGACAGGAACTGCACCTCCTCGAAAAACGCATGTGGCGCGAAGGCAAGGCTGGGCGTCTCCAGCATCGCGCCCACTTCGAGCGTGGCAGGTACAGGATGGCCCAGAATACGCTCGCGCGCCATTGCCTTGTCCATCTCGGCCTTGGCGGCAAGATATTCGCTGTATTGCGCCACGAACGGGAACATGATCGTCATCGGGCGGCCCTGTGCGGCGCGGATCAGCGCCTGCAACTGCATCCGCATCACGCCGGGCTTGTCCAATCCGACGCGAATGGCGCGCCAGCCCAAGGCGGGGTTCGGCTCGTCGTTGGGCTTCATATAGGGCAGCACCTTGTCCGAGCCGATATCGAGCGTGCGGAACACCACGCGCTTGCCCTTTGCCGCATCCAGCACGCGGGCATAGAGTGCGGAAAGCTCGGACCTTTTGGGCATCTTGTTGCGCACGAGGAACTGCAATTCTGTGCGGAACAGCCCGACACCTTCCGCGCCCGACCCTTCGAGGCTGGGCAGATCGGCCATCAGCCCCGCATTCATATGCAGGCTGATCACACGTCCGCACAACGTCTCGGCTGGCTTGTCACGGATCGAGGCATACCGCTCCTGTGCCTGCGCCTGCATCGCGATCTTGTCGCGGAAGGCCGAGGCCACGGTGTCTTCGGGGCGCAGGTGCACCACGCCCTGATCGCCGTCCACCATGATCAGATTGCCGTTGAGCGCCTCTGTCGTGATGCGTCCCGCGCGGATCACCAGCGGGATCGCCAGCGCGCGCGCCACAATGGCCGCATGCGAGCCGACAGAGCCTTCCTCCAGCACGATACCGCGCAGGCTGCGGCCATAATCCAGCAATTCGGCCGGGCCGATATTGCGCGCGACAAGGATCGGATCGGATGGCATTTCCGCCCCTGTTTCATTGCCCTGTCCGGTCAGGATACGCAGCAGGCGGTTGGACAGATCGTCCAGATCGTGCAAACGCTCGCGCAGGTAGGCGTCCGTGACCTGTTCCATACGGTTGCGGGCAGTGGATTGTTCTTTCTCCACCGCGGCTTCGGCGGTCAGGCCACGGGCGATATCCGCCTCCATCCGGCGCATCCAGCCTTTGGAATTGGCGAACATCCGGTAGGCCTCCAGCACCTCCATCTGCTCCTTGTCGCCGGTATTGGCCAGCATCTGGTCAACGCTGACACGCAGCTTGTCCACCGCCTCGGTCAGCCGCTCCAGTTCTTTCTGCGGATCGTCGGAAATCGGGTTGGTGATCACCACGCGCGGCTCGTGCAGCCAGACATGACCCTCCGCCGCGCCTTCCTGCGCCGTGGTGCCACGGATCAGGACCGACTGCTGGTGCCGCGCCGACAATGCCGCCCCCTCGCCGAGGAAAGCGCCCAGTTCCGTCATCTCGGCCAGAACCATCGCCACGACTTCCAGCGCGTAAAGCTCGTCACCCGAGAATTCGCGCGCCTGTTTGGACTGCACCACCAGAACGCCCAGTTTCTCGCCCAGACGCTGGATCGGCACACCGAGGAAAGAGGAATAGATCTCCTCGCCCGTCTCGGGCATGAAGCGGAAACCCTTTTCCTGCGGGGCATTGGCGGTGTTGATGATCTTGCCGGAGCGGGCAACGCGGCCCACCAGACCTTCGCCCAGCTTCATGCGTGTCTGGTGAACAGCCTCGGGCTTGAGGCCCTCGGTCGCGCACAGCTCCAGCGTTTCGGGATCGCGGAACAGATAGACCGAGCACACTTCGGTGCCCATGGAATCGGCGGTCAGATAGGTGATCTTGTCCAGACGCGCCTGTCCGGCGCTGTCCTCGGCCATCGCGTCGCGCAAGCGGCGCAGCAGTTTGCGGCTCTCGGATTCGGTCTGCTCGGGCATCTGGCCTGCCTTGTTCCCATTGCCGTCATCATCTGGCCTGCTCCGGCCTGCCTAATAACAGCCCGGATGCGGTGAAACCTCACCCCAGACCTGACTTCAGGCCGGTTTTTCCAACTCGAAAGCATCATGCAGCGCTTGCACGGCAAGTTCCATGTATTTCCTGTCGATCAGCACGGAAATCTTTATCTCGGAGGTTGCAATGATCTTTATGTTGATCCCCTCATCCGAGAGCGTCTTGAACATCCGTGCGGCCACACCGGCATGGCTGCGCATCCCGATGCCCACGACCGAAACCTTGGCCACGGCTGTATCCGTTTCAAGCCGGTCGAACTTGACCAGTCCGGCCTCGCGCGCCTCGTTCAGCGCCTTCTCGGCCCGCTTCATCTGGTCGATCGGGCAGGAGAAGGTCATATCGGTCACACCGCCCGCATGGCCCTGATAGTTGGTTTCGGACACGTTCTGCACGATCATGTCCACGTTGACGCCCGCATCGGCCAAAGGCCCGAAGATCGAGGCGGCAATTCCGGGACGGTCCTCGATGGTGACAAGGGTCATCTTGGCCTCGTCGCGCGAGAAGGCGATACCGGAGACGGCTTTGGATTCCATGATAAGCTCCTCGTCGCAGACCAATGTGCCTGCGGTGTCTGTGGGTTCCTCGAACGAGCTGAGCACGCGCAGCTTCACGTTGTAGCGCATCGCCAGTTCGACCGAGCGGGTTTGCAGCACTTTCGCGCCAAGGCTGGCCAGTTCGAGCATTTCCTCGAACGCGATCCTGTCCAGTTTGCGCGCTTTGGGGCTGACGCGCGGATCGGTGGTATAGACACCGTCGACATCGGTGTAGATATCGCAGCGCTCGGCCCCGAAGGCAGCGGCAAAAGCCACCGCCGTCGTATCCGAGCCGCCACGCCCCAGCGTGGTGATCCGGCCCTCGGGCGAGATCCCCTGAAAGCCGGCCACAACGGCGACCTTCATGCCTTCCGCAAATTTGGCGGTGATGTTGGCGGGGGGAATATCCTCGATGCGGGCGGCGGAATGGGCGGAGTTGGTGATCAGCGGCACCTGCCATCCCTGCCAGCTGCGCGCGGGGATATTCATTTCCTGCAAGGTCAGCGCCATCAGCCCGGCCGTGACATTCTCGCCCGAGGAGACAACCGCATCATATTCGCGCGCATCGTAGAAGGGCGAGATTTCCTGCACCCAGCCCACAAGCTCGTTGGTCTTGCCGGACATGGCCGAGACAATGACGATCACGTCATAGCCCTTTGCGACCTCGACGCCCACCCGTTTGGCAGCGCGTTTGATCCGGTCGGGGTTGGCGACAGAAGTGCCGCCGAATTTCATTACGAGAACGGGCATGACTGGTCCTTGGTCGCAGGCTGCGCCCGCGTGTAATCCGTTGCCGTGCCACGCGCAATATCTATCACGCGCAAGCGCATTGCGGCGCCGCACCCTGCGGCGCACAAAGCGCATGGATATTTGAAGCAAGAAGAAACAGGGCGCGCGGCAGGCTGTTTTGCGTGCCTTGCGGATCAGAACGGATGGGCGCGGCCATCCCATGTCTCGAAACATCCGGTCGTGGACAGGGACAGCCCGTCAAATCGGGCCACCAGCCCCGCGGCGGATTCCTCGGTTGTCAGATCGGCACCGGCCCCGCCCATACCCGTCTGCACCCAGCCGGGATGATAGATACCCACGGCAATGCCGCGCGGTTTGAGATCGCTTGCGAGATTGCGGCCCAGATTGAGCGCGGCGGCCTTGGAGGCGCGGTAGATATAGCTGCCGCCGGGCGCGCGGGTGTCGCTGCCCATCTGGGACGAGATGATCGCGATCTTGCCTTCGGACGCGCGCGCCAGATGCGGCAAGAGTGCCTGCACCGAGAGAAAGACCCCGGTTACATTGGTGGCAAATCCCTCTTCCCAGAGCGGGACGGCATAGCCAGTATCGAGGCTCTGCCCCTTGTCGGTGTAGATGCCCGCGTTGCAGATCAAAAGGTCCACCGGGCTGTCGCCCAACTCTGCGGCAAGGCGTTCATGCGCGGCCTTGTCTGTCACATCGAGCGGCCACAGCCCGTTGCCGCCTGCGCGGGAGGTGGCTGTGACCTGATGTCCGGCGGCGGTGTAGCGCGCAGCAAGCGCCTGTCCGATGCCGCGGCTGGCACCTGTAATAACAACATGCATCGGAATCCGCCTTTTGATCTGTGTCAGTTGGTGTTGCGTTTGGGCACGAAGGGCAGGGCCGCGATCGGCACGCCCTCGGCCAGCAGGCGACGCGCCTCTTCGGGTCTTGCCTCGCCGTAGATGGCACGTGCGGGCGCAGATCCTTCATGCATGGCACGCGCCTCGCGCACGAAATTGGTGCCGACGTAATCGGAGGTTGATTCGATATGCGCCTTCAGCGCGGCAAGGGCACGTACGGCTGCCGGATCGGCCTGCTTGTCTTCGGCGGGCTTCGCCTCACTTCGGGGGGCGGCAGGCTCGGCGCTGCGCTGGTGGACCACGCGCGGGGCCATCACGGCTTTGGTTACGGTTGCGTCGCCGCAGACCGCGCAGGTGATCATGCCGGCACGTTCCAGCTTGTCATAGGTCCCCGAGGACTGGAACCAGCTGTCGAACCGGTGGTTGTTGCTGCATTTGAGGGTGAATTGGATCATTTTGCCCAGTCTGCTGCTTGCCCGGTCTGCTGCGCGTGGGCCTGCATTTTGGCCCGAAGCGGGAAGCATGGCTGGATCGCGGCTGTTTTTCTGTTTCGAGGTTACAACTTATAGAGCGGGTCGGTCAAATCAAGTCAGCGCCGCAGCAGGCGCGGATCGAAATTTCGGATGATCTGCGCCAGTTCGGGCTCTGCCACCGCCCGCGCGGCTTTTTTGCGGGAAAACCACTTGCGCTGTCTTGTGCCAGCCTCGGGGAAATCGGCGGCAAGGCTGCGGACGCGCACCGGATAGACCATCACGGCGCAGGGCAGCCGCATGTCCGGGCCGACGCATTTGAGATAGGAGAACATGCCAAGGCAGAAATCGAGGCTTTGCCCCTCGATCCCGGCTTCTTCCCACGCCTCGATCATGGCTGCGCGCGCGGGCGTGACCCCGTCCATCGGCCAGCCCTTGGGCACGATCCAGCGCCCCGATCCGCGGCTGGCGACCAGAAGGATCTGCGGCTTGTCCTTGGTGATCCGGTAGCACAGGGCCGCAAACTGGGTGCGCACATCGCTTTTGTGAGCGACGTGAAGTCTGAGCGGAAGCTGTTTGATGATCTGTATGCTCAAACCACCGGACCCTTCGTTAACGCCACATCTAGTCGGAACATCCTGCCGTATCTGTGTGACCAAAAAAGTAACGCATCCGGCTCGTCTGATCCTGCAAGGAGACGCGCCTTGTGGCGGTTGTCAATCGTTCACTTCGTGTCGTGATCTGCTCGCGTCAAAAAGCGCCTGTTGTGCAGGCAACCTGCAACTCTCTGACCCGGATAGCAGGCCAACCGTGTCAGCGGTCTGGCGCGTCTTTGGCCAGCTTGGATTTGTTTTCATCGCGATGTGCCGCAGGATCGTGCCGCCGGTCTTCGGTTTTCTTCTTGCTGCGAAGCGCGAATACAATGACTGCGCCCAAAGTGAAGAAAATCGGAAATCCTATCAGTAAGTTGGACTCCATGTCGGTCTCCTTTCATGGTTGTGTCAAGTGGATGGCTCGTCCCGACCAACGCATCTCCTGTGGATAGGTTCCTGTATATGGGACGGGGGCGACAGGCTGTCGCAACGGTTGCAACGCCGCTCTCACATCGTTGAATCAACGCAACCCGCCGGAACTAAAGGGCGCAGCCCCGCGTTTTGCATGTGAACAACCCACGCGTTGACGTGTTCCGGAATGCAAGGAGGTAGATGCATGAGCCATTCAGAGAACAACATGGAGCGCCAGAAGCGACGCCACAAAGGCCCGCTGATCGGCTTTGCGGTTTTGGGTATTCTTGTTGTCGGCCTGATAATTT
Source organism: Paracoccaceae bacterium (assembly GCA_024636555.1). GTDB lineage: Bacteria > Pseudomonadota > Alphaproteobacteria > Rhodobacterales > Rhodobacteraceae > Seohaeicola. Next base: position 26,760 of record JAGXGW010000036.1, read on the forward strand.
GGTGGCTGGCAGCAGAATTCGGCAGATCCGATGGCCCCGAGGACGCGCCCGTCCAGATCGACAGCCGTACAGGCGAGCAGGTCGAAGGGACGGATGATGACCCAGCGGAAACGGGCTTTTCTCCCGAAGCGGAAGTGACGCCTTTGAATAGTCCGTCCGGTGACCCGATGGTGGCACCACAGCCGCAGGTTCCAACTCCGACTGAGTAATAAAGCGGGTAGTGGGCTGCGGCGCCAGCAGGCGCCAGAAAGCCGGGACAGGGAGCGGCGGGATGCATTTCCCGCCGTTTTTTCATGCAAAACAGGCAGGTCGGAGATTGAACGGCACTGTTAAGACGCAAAACCCCGGGCGCATCATGTGATGACAGGCCCGGGTTGAGGTCGAATTATCCATGCCACTTGAGAAGGCAAGGACCGATCAGCGTTTGACCGCCCTGTAGCCCCAGATCAGGATGCTCGCACCCACGATACCCGCGATGAGGTAGCCGATCCAGCCGCCGAACGAGACGCCGAGCAGGCCGAACAGGAAACTGGCAATCGCCGCGCCGATGATCCCCAGAATGATGTTCAGGAAAATGCCGGTGTCCGATTTCATGAATGAGGAAGCGATCCACCCTGCGATCCCGCCTATGATGATGGCTGCAATCCAGCCGATGCCTGCGTCGTCCATTTTTTAACTCCGTTTATCACAATGATTTGAGTGCTCTTGGCGGCTCTGTGTGGCAACGCGCCACATCTTGCATGGTTCCTGACCGGGTCAGGAAATCCGCATGGAGCGCGCTTGATCTGCTGATCGCAAGACGGGGAGAGGCGGCGATTTGGCGACATCCGGTTCCGCATCGCCAAACAGAACCTTTGAAAGAAGGGGGAGATTTTTCCGCGACGAAGTCCGGCGGACAAAACAGGAAAAATCGTCTTGCAAAAATCTTGGGTGCGCAGGAACGCAAGTCAGCGTGTGGTCTGGCGCGTCGCAACGCGCAAGGGCCGGAGAGTTTCATCGCCCCGGCCCACACGGTCATGTTCCGGCCTGCTGTCAGACAAGGCCTTCTTCTTGCGCGATCGCGTCGATCTCTGCCAGATATTCTTCCACGCGCCTCTGGGTGTCGCGGCCACGCAGCGACTCTGCCGCGGCGCGCACATCATCGAGGTTAGATGTGAAATCGCCGACAAGCACAAAGCCAATCATGCCCATGGTCTGGTGTGGCAGGCAAAGATAGCCATAGGTTCCCTCGACATCGAAGGTGACCTCGAACTCCTCGTTGATCCGGCCTTTGAACCCTTCGGCCCCTTCGGGTGTCATGCCGTCAATGGATTGGGCGTTATGCCCGCGGTCTGTTGCGACGAATTTTACCGTATCACCGGCCTCTACCCGCAGCACGTTCGGCTTGAAGAGCATGCGTTGCTTGCGATCATCGGGATCGGTATTCAGCATTTCCACTTGATGAATGCCGTCCTCGGCGCGAGCTTTGCCGGCCATGACGATCGGAGCGGCGAGGGCTCCGCCAAGCAAAACGAGATGTTGGCGACGTGTCTGTTTCATGATCATATTCCTTCAACTTTTCATCCGATATGGCGCCAGATCCTGTGCCGGAGCCTTGGGTGGGACAGTTCAAAGCCGTCGCGTCGTGGCCTGGGGCACTGCCTGGGTTACCAACGGCACGGAAGCCTGTATCCCACCGTAGACAGCCATCTAGGCCGTTAAAAAGTTTAGCCACGCGACGAAGCATCGCGGCTGCCCGTTTGTTGGAAGGCCCGGTTTCATAAGCATGATATGGTTTCCAGTTCGTTTCGGGAAATTTACTTTCTAAACAATCCAGACAAACAGCCTTAGATTGTTTTGTGCTCAAGTTAGATCTTGCGCATTGCGGTATCCCAGGCAAAGCTAAACATCGCCTAAGGCCTTTGTGGGGTTCAGTGATTTTAGTTAGCATGGTTGCGGGTCATCTTTCCGATAAGGCGCGCGGGATATCACCGTCTGTTTTGCACAAAGGCGCACTGATTTTGACGCAGCGCGTTGAAATGCGGTGGAAGCTTCGAAATCAGATGAGGCGTACAAACACATTCCGGTAGCCAAGGATGCGCGGCGGCGGGGGCAGGCCGCAACACATGTTTCGGGTTTAGACGTTCCGGAAAGCAAGCAGGTTCCTGCCCCGCTGCGGACTGACATACAGCAGCGCTGGCCGGTGTGAGGCATTATCAGGCGTTTGAGTCGGAAAAACAGTCGGCCGATATCGTTTCGATAGTGGAAACAAAGGTTGCCGCGTCGGACACAATGCGCGCCGACTTGCCCCTATGGTTCTACTTCCTCCTCTTCCACTGGTACAAATGGCACGGACCGGTTTGCTCGCGCCATCCGCCTGACCGGGTCATCGGGAACGACAGGCACCTGCTGAAACCCCTTCAAATAATGTCCAAACAGAGATTCTCGGCTGAAGAGCCCATTGTTGCTCTTGGCTCTCGCTTCAACCTTTTCGCTATCCTGGATCAAAGCCCGCAACATTGCCGCGCTTGCATGCTTGCGCATCCTGGTTGTTTTCTGCGGAATGCCACCATTATTCACGATCGTTTCGTCAACATCGAAGAGAACTGGCATCTGCTTGGCCGCGCCATTCCAATCGATACGCAGCTCTCCCGTGATAACATCCGTTATGACCATGTTATCTAGACTTGCAAAAGCCTGCTCGAACATTTGGTTGAATACAACAACGGGATCGCGATCCTCGACACCGCCATTTGCCTGAAAGTAACGAAGACGGGATTTTACATGATCTGTGGCAATGAGCTCTGGCCAGATCTGATCGGGATCGTCATATCCAGCTTCCCGCGCCGCGGCCACACCGTCAAAGGTTTCGTGAAACTTGCGCGCGAATACCTCCAACTCTGGCGGCTGTAGCGGTTGAGGCCAAAACTCGGGAAACGACGTTCCAGCGTCATTTGACTTTAAGAACTCCATACTGCGTCTCCTTTTGGTTTTGTTCAGCGAGAGTGTCTACCACGTCGCGCAGGGCCTTGCGTCTGCGGGCTTCCGCCTCCGCGAGGTAACGAAGTGAGCGCACGAAGGTGAGAACAAGGTCACCCCGCTTGCCCGCATTGCTTGTGTCAGATCCCGCACGCTGTGCGGGGGAGGGCAGCGCGCAAAGCTGTTCGAGAAGATCAGCCTGATGGGCCTGCACCCGGGAAATCTGGAGTCGCGCCTCGGCAAGAACGGCGAGGTCTTGCGTCGCGGGTTGCGCCCGCGCGTCCTGGGTCCAGGCTTCTACCTGCGCCGCAATTGCGGTGTGATCGGGCGCCTGCGCCGTCAATCC
>JAGXGW010000037.1 GCA_024636555.1 Paracoccaceae bacterium
CCACCGTCATCGCGCCGGCGACGGCGGATGACACGGTCAGCATGCTGGGGGCCGGCTTGCTGGCAAGCGGCGGTGCGCTGGGAGCAGCTGGCGGGGCTGCGGCACTTGCCGCCGGATCGCTTCTGGTGGGCGCGGCGGGCGGAAATGGCGGCAACACCGAGACTGGCACCGCAGGTGAAGGCGATAGTGGCGGCGGCGGTACAGGTGGCGGTGGAGATGGGCCGCGTTTGCCGACAGTGGATCAGGGCGAGATCGTGGTGACGGACGGTGACGCCCAGACCATCGTGATCGGCGGTACCGCCGAGCCGGGTGCCAGCGTGGAGGTCACGATCGACACGATCACCGTGGTGACGACACCCGACGGGACGGGGGCCTGGCAGGCTACTTTCGAGGGTGACAACTTCCCCGAAGACGGCACCTATCCGGTCGTCGTCATCGTGACCCAGCCAGATGGAAGCGTGGTTGATCTGACCGGTCCCAATGTGCTGATCGACACGACACCGCCGGAACTGACCTTTACACAAGGTACGGTCTCGACCGGTCATGTCGTCAACCTCGACGAGCATAACGACGGTGTCAGGATCGCGGGCACCAGCGAGCCGGATGCACTGATCGCCGTCACCGTGGACGGGGTGACCCGCACGGATACGGTGGATTCTGCGGGCAACTGGTCTGTCACCTTCACGCCGCAGGAAGTGCCCGGCGGCGAGGTGACGCGGGATGTGACGGTCACCGCCACGGACGGTTTCGGCAACAGCGCTGTCTATACCGACAGCGTGGCGCTGGATACGATCCCCGATCCGATCGTGATCCATTCCGCAGCGGTCGGTGGCGACGGCGTGGTGAACGGGACCGAGGCGCAGGGCGGTGTCCGCGTGACCGGCACCTCGACACCGGGCAATACCCTGACCCTGACCTATGACGACGGGGTGCAGACGATCACCAAATCGGTCACCGTGCAGGCCGATGGCAACTGGTTTGTGGATTACCAGCCAGGAGAGGTGCGTCAGGGCGAATATGATGTCTCTCTCACTGCGACCACCTCGGATGCGGCGGGCAATATCGGCAGGCAGACCGGCGGTTTCCATGTCGATACGGCGCATTTCCTGCAGATCGATCCCGCCCCGCTGGGCGAGGCCAATCTGATCAACGCCGCCGCTGCCGATGGCGGTGTCGTGCTGCAAGGTACCACGCAGCCCGGCTCGGTTGTGGAGGTGCGTTTCGGCTCCGTCACGCGGCAGGTGACCTCCACGGACGGTACATGGTCGGTCGCGTTTCAGGGCGATGATTTCGCCCGCGACGAATATGATGCGACCTTCTCTGTCACGGCGCGCGATGCGGCTGGCAACGTCAGCACGGCCACGCGGGATGTGCGTGTGGATACGGTTGTGGATGTCGCCATCACCGGCGATATCGGCCAGAACGGGCTGATCAACATGGCCGCGCGGGAGCAGGGTGTGACGATCAGCGGCACGACGGATGCCGGATCGAACAGCGTGACGGTGCTGGTTGGTGGCGTGTCGCGGCCTGCGGTGGTGGATGCGTTCGGCAACTGGCAGGCGCGGTTCGAGGCGGCGGATCTGCCGCAGGGTCAGGGCGATCTGAGCGTTGTGGCAACGGCCACGGATGCGGCCCGCAACACATCCAGCAGCATGCCGCGCAACGTCCGCTACGATACCGAAGTGCGTGATTTCGCCTTCATCTCGACAGGGGCTGCGGATGACGGGGTGATCAACGGGGCCGAGGCGCAGACGGGGTTCTTCGTCACCGGTCGGGTCGAGGCGGGCTCGCGGGTTGTCGTCACGCTGGACGGTGTTCAGCGCGAGGCGAATGTGCTGTCCGACGGACGCTGGAGCGTCCGGTTCGAGGAAGGCGCGGTGCGCAGTGGTGAATATCCGAGCGAACTGATCGCAGTTGCAACGGATGCCGCAGGCAATACGGCGCGCCTGTCGCAGCCTGTGCGGGTGGATACGCAGCTGAACCTGCTGGAACTGACCACTCCTGTTGCGGGTGACAATATCATCAATATCGTCGAGGCGAACGCAGGCGTTATGGTGACAGGCCGTGTCGAGACGCCGTTGGCCGGCGTGCAGCGCTCGACCGTCGAGGTTGAATTCGGCGGGGTGCGTTATCCCGCCACGGTGGCGGCAGACGGCACATGGCAGGCCATGATCCCGTCGGAGGGCATTGGGCGCAGCAACTCCACCGCGGACCTTGTGGTGCATGCACGGGACGCGGCAGGCAACACCGGCTTTGTGACGCATACAGTCTCCATCGATACCGAGGCGCCCGACCATCCCCGCGTCGAAAGCTATACCCGCGACAGCTCCGGTATCCGCAGTGTCTCGCTTGCGCTGACCGAAGATGATGTTGCGCTGACGGAACTGCGGGCTGACGGCGCGCTGGTGCCCACCAACTCTACCGGCTTCGACATCGTGCCCTTGGGCGAAAGCCTGCACCACTTCGGGCAAACCCTGCCGGACGGGTCGCATCTGGTCATCACCGCCACCGATCAGGCGGGCAACCAGAGCGGCACGTTCCTTGCCTTTGACGAATTGTCCGCATCGGTCATTGATCTGTCTTCGCCCTTGGCTGCGGGCCTGCAGATCGACACGATTGATCTGACCTTCGCCGAGGACAGCACCCTGAGCCTGACGGAGGCACAGATCCTTTCCCTGTCGCCGGATGCGCGCAGCGTCACGATTCGCGGTGGCGAGGATGATGCCGTCACCCTGTCCGGCGCGGAGCGCGACGGCAGCGAGGTCATCGAGGGCCGCAACTACGCGGTCTATACCATGGGCGAGGCACGGGTGATCATCGACGAGGACATCCGGATCTACTGAGGCAGTCCTGTGCAAATGCGGCACCATCCGGCCGGGCCGGATGGTTCGGAACAAGCGCGGATCAGCGCGGAAACATCGAGACAAGGGACTGGCATGAGGCAGGGCAGTATCACCCGAACAGGCGGGCGCATCTTGCGCCCGGCGCTGGGTTGCGCTGTCATTCTGGCCTTGGCGGGCTGTCTGGGGCAAACCGAGGGCGCAGGCGTCAGCCGGATGCTGATGCCCGCGGCACCACCGCTTGGCGAGGGGCTGGATGGCGGCGTGCAAGGGGCTGCGGTCTCCGAAGTTCTGACCGATCTGATGGCGCGTCGCAGCGCCCTACCGGAAGGCAGCGCTCTTGAGCGTATCGCGGGCGAGGTCTTGGTGGACGAGACGCGTGCCGCCGGGGCCGAGTTGCGCAGCGCAAGGCTGCGGGCGCGGGCGCAATCGCGCAACTGGTTGCCCAGCGTCGGGCCGCAGGTCAGCCTGAGCAGTCTGGGTTCGGTCGTGGCGATGCTGGTGGTCGAGCAGGTTCTCTTCGACAATGGCCGCAAACAGGCGGAACGCGATTTCGCGCAGGCCGACGTCGAAGTGGCCGCTGTCGAAATGGTGCAGGACAGCAACGAGCGGGTGCTGACGGCGCTGACGCTGTATCTCGCGGCCCTTGAGGCGCAGGACAAGGCAGCGCTTGCCACCGCGTCAGAGCGGGACATGGGACATTTCGAATGGATCATGTCCGAACGCGTTGCAGGCGGTATCTCGGACCGGTCCGATCTTCAGGTGTTGCGGCAGAAGATGGCCGAGATCCGCGCCAGCCAGCAGACAGAGACCGAGGCGGCGAGAACGGCGCTGGCGGAACTCGCCGCGATGGGGGTGCAGGTTGACAACCTGCCCGCGCGCACCGCTTTTTCGGCGCTGGTCCTGCCGACACCCGTGCCTGTGCCGCTCGCCGTCCGGCTGGCCGAGGCCGAGATGGGCCGCGCCGAAGCCAGCGCCCGGATTCAACGGGCCGGTTTCCTTCCGGGGCTGACCGCAACCGGAGCGTTGGGGCGGGGCGCGCCTGACCCTTCGGTGGATCTGCGGATGGCACGGCCGCTGGGGTTTGGTACAGGCGATGATCTGCGCGCGATCGCGGCGGAGACCGAAGGGGAACGTCGCAAGGTCGATCAGGCCCGCGAGGAGACAAACCGCCGCCTGCGCCGTCTGGAGCAGGAGCGCATCGCCTTGACGCGACAGGCGCAGGAAGCCGCCGGTCTGAGCAGCCGCGCCAAGGCCAATCTGGACCTGTTCCAGATCCAGTACGACGAAGGCCAGCGGCAGGTGATGGATGTTGTCGGGCTTTACGAGCAATTCGCGCGTCAGCAGCAGGCGGCCTTGTCTTTGCACTATCGCGCTGTGCTGACCGAGGTGCAGATCGCCGCCGCCTTGGGCCTTCTGGCTGACGGGGACAAGCTGTGAGCGGGGCAGGCCAGACATTGCGCGCCTTGGGCGATGCATTGCGGAGCGGGGCGTTACGGGGCGGGGCGGGTGCCTCTGTCCTGAACGCAGCCGGATCGACGGCAGGGCAGGCGTTGAGCACCATCCGCAACCGTCTGCAATCCGTACCGGTCGCGCGGTTACGCTCCGACGGCACGGCGGGTAATCGCAGCGCCGACGGGGCAGAGGCGGGCGCATCAACGGATCCGCGTGTTCAGGCGCGGGCGCAACTGGTGGCGGCATATGCCGGGCTGTTGGGCCGCACCGTGTTACAGCGCGATGTTGTCGAGGCGTTGCTGGCCGAGCGGGCAACCGAGGCCCAAGCCCGGCCCGAGGATTTTGTCAGTGCATTGACCGCCAGCGGATTGCTGGCACATGCGGCGCGGGACGCAACCGTAACACCGGATCAATGGCCCGCGCTGGCCAGCATGCGGGGCGGACAGTGGGTGCTGGTGCTGGGACAGTCGGATCCGGCAGAGGATGCGGAACTGACGATCTATGACGCGGACAGCCCTGACAAGCGCGTTGCGGTGACGCTGGCCGAGTTCACGCCGCATTTCGCCGGAATTGTGGTCCGCGCCGAGGCACCTTTGGGGCAACTGGCGCAGATCCACGGCGCAGCGGCCAAACCGGCGCATTGGTTCTGGGGCGAGTTCTCCGCCTTGCGGCGGCCCTTCGTCGATGTGATGCTGGGCTCTTTCGTGGCCAATCTGCTGGCCGTTTCGGTCGCGCTGTTCTCGCTTCAGGTCTATGACCGCGTGATCCCGCACCAGTCGCAGGCGACGCTGTGGGTGCTGGCGGCAGGGGCGGCGCTGGCGCTGATTATGGAGGCGGTGCTCAAGGTCGCGCGCGCGCAACTGATGGACGGGGCGGGGCGGCAGATCGAACTGACCGTGCAGGCACGGCTGATGGAGCGTATTCTGGGCGCGCGCTCCGACATACAGGCCCGCAGCCCGTCGCAGATATTCAACGCCATGCGCGATTTCGGAGCGGTGCGCGAGTTCTTCACAACGGCGACCGTCGGCACGCTGGCCGATATTCCCTTTATCTTCGTATTCCTGCTGCTGGTGGCCTCAATCGGCGGTAATATCGTCTGGGTGCTGGTGCTGGGCGGCGTGCTCATGGTGCTGCCCGGTGCCCTGATGCAGCGCCGCATGATGCGTCTGACCGAGGAGGGGCAGGGCGCCTCGGCCCGCGCCGGACGGCTGCTGCAAGAGGTGATCTACGAGCATGACACGCTGAAAACCCTGCGCGGCGAGGAGCGGATGCGCCGCAACTGGGCCGAGCTGACAGCCATGTCCGCGCTGACATCCTCGGAGCAGCGCAAACTGGCCTCCGCCCTGACGATCTGGGCGCAGGCTGTGCAGCAGGCGACCTATGTGGCCGCCGTGGTGCTTGGGGCCTATCTGGTGTTTGCGGGCGCGTTCACCGTCGGCTCCATCATCGCGGTCGGTATCCTGACCGGACGCACGCTTGCGCCGCTGTCGCAGTTGGCCAGCACGATGGCGCGCTGGGGCAATGTGCGCGCGGCACTGGATGCGCTGGAGGTGATCGCCGACGCCCCGCAGGACCGTGACGCGCAACGCAGTTATCTGCGCCGCGAGCGGTTGGAGGGGCAGTTCGAACTGCGCGAGACGCAATTCCGCTACAGCGATGACGGGGCCACCGTGCTGGATATTCCCGCGCTGGCGATCATGCCGGGGCAGCGGGTGGCCGTGCTGGGGGCCAACGGGTCGGGCAAATCCACTTTCCTGCGGCTGTTGTCGGGGCTTTATGCGCCGACACGCGGGCGCTTGCTGGTGGATGGCACCGAACTGGCCCAGATCGAGCCGCGCGATCTGCGCCGGTCCGTCGGCTATCTGGGGCAGGATGTGCGGCTTTTCACCGGCAGCTTGCGCGACAACCTGACCTTCAACCTGCTGGAACGCGATGACGAGCGGCTGATGCAGGCGCTGGATTTCGCGGGGCTTGGCCCCTTCGTCAAAGGCCACCCCAAGGGGCTTGATCTGGAACTTGGCGATGGTGGCGCGGGCCTGTCGATCGGGCAGCGCCAGTCGGTGGGCTGGGCGCGGCTGTGGTTGCAAAACCCCTCGGTCTGCCTGCTGGACGAGCCGACAGCCGCACTGGACCAGCGCCTTGAGGCCACATTGATCAGCCGGCTGGAAAGCTGGTTCGAGGGGCGCACCGTGGTGATTGCCACGCACCGGATGCCGATCCTGTCGCTGACCAGCCGTGTGACTGTCTTGCAGAACGGACGCATGGCAGTGGACGGCCCGCGTGATCAGGTGTTGGCGCATCTGGCAGCGCCCGCAGGCGAGGGGCTTTGACGATGGCGACACCTTCAGCCCTGACCCTTGCCGCACAGATGAACGCGCGCCTGCGCGGGCCCAGTCTGACCATCTGGCTGTGTGCCGGCACGGTCTGGCTGTTCATCATCTGGGCCAGCATGGCCTTTGTCGACGAGATCGTGCGCGCCGAGGGCGAGATGATCTCGGCCTCGCGGCCCCAGATCATCCAGAACCTCGAAGGCGGCATTCTGGCGGAGCTGACGGTCCGCGAAGGCGATATGGTGCAGCGCGGCGATGTGCTGGCGCGGTTGCAGGGCACACAGTTCCGCGCCGCCGTCGACGACCTGCTGGACCAGATCGCCGCATTGGACATTCGCCGCCTGCGGCTTGAGGCGGAACTGGCCGGGCAGGACGCCTTTGCCGTGCCGGTCGATATCGCCGCACGCAACTCCGCCATGGTCGCCTCGGAACAGGCTTTGCTGGAGGCGCGCCAATCCGATCTGCGCGCCCGCATCGCGGGCGCGGAGCGGGTGCTGGAACAGGCCCGTCAGGAAATGCGGATGATGGAATCCATGCTGGAGCGCAAGATCGTCGCCCTGATCGAGGTGACCCGCGCCCGCAAGGTCCATGCCGATGCGCGCATCCGGCATGACGAGATCATCACCGGGGCCGAGCTTGAACGCGCCGATTCCTATGCCAGCACCCTGCGCGAACTGGCTACCCTGCGCCAGACCCTGCGCGCCAGTCAGGACCAGTTGACGCGGACCGTTCTCACCAGCCCGATGCGCGGCATCGTCAAGGCGGTCTCGGTCACCACGATCGGCGGCGTTGTGCGTCCGGGCGAGGAGTTGTTGCAGATCATCCCGCTGGACGAGGAACTGCTCGTCGAGGCCCGCGTGCGCCCCGAGAATATCGCCAACATCCGCCCCGGTCAGGAGGCGACGATCAAGCTGACGGCCTATGATTACACGATCTTCGGCACGCTCAAGGGCAGGGTGGATGTGATCTCGGCCGACACGTTCAAGGACGAGCGCACCCGCGATGCGGACGCGGCCGCACATTACCGCGTAACGCTGCGGGTCGATATGAAGAACCTGACCGAGCGGCAGGCCTCGGTCCAGATCAGGCCGGGGATGCAGGCCTCGGTCGAGTTGCACACGGGTCGCAAGACGGTGCTGCAATACCTGCTCAAACCGCTCTACAAATCGCGCGAGGCGTTCCGCGAGCCATAAGGCGGCTTTTGCGGTTTGAACGCGGCGGGCATGTCCGGCAGAGGCGGGATTCGAGTATTTGCGGCAAGATGAAGCCGGGTCTGGTGGACGTTAAAGGTCGAGCCAGATGGTGACGGGGCCGTCGTTGACCAGCTCCACGGCCATATCCGCGCCGAATTCGCCGGTTTCGGTGGGGATGCCCAAAGCGGCAAGGCTGGCCGCGAAATGCTGGTAGAGGCGGCGGCCCTCGTCAGGGGCGGCGGCGGCGGAAAATCCCGGACGGTTGCCGCGCGATGTATCGGCCGCCAGCGTGAACTGGCTGACCACCAATGCGCCGCCGCCGGTATCGAGGATGGAGCGGTTCATCCGGCCCGCGTCATCCTTGAAGATCCGCAGCTTGGCGATCTTGGCGGCCATCTGGTCGGCCTGCGCTTCGGTGTCGCCCTGCATGGCGCAGACCAGCACCAGCAGACCGGGGCCGCATTGCCCGATCATTGTGCCGTCCACGCTGACGCTGGCGCGGGTGACGCGCTGGATCAGGGCGCGCATCTCAGCCGCGCCAGTCGAGGATTTCGGACAAAGGCGCGCGCTCTGTGCGAAAGGCGTTGGCGGGATGGTCGGGATCGGCATAGCCGAACGAGATGGCGCAGAGGATGTGGCGCTCCTCTGGGATGGCGAACCAGTCCCGCAGGAAAGGCGCCTGTGCCGCGACAGCCGCCTGCGGGATCGAGGCGACACCGCGCGCCTGTGCGGCCAGCGTGAACAAGGACACGAAGCCGCCGCTATCCATCGCGCCGTAGGGGCCAAGATCGGCCTCGGTGGTGATGATGGCGACATGCGGCGCGCCGAACAGGCGGTAGTTTTCCAGCATCTGCGCCTGTGTGGCGGCGCGGTCTTCCTTGGGGATGCCGAGGCTGTCGTAAAGCTGGAACCCGCAGGTGCGGCGACGCTCCTTGTAGACACCGGCATATTGGCGCGGCCATTCCAGATCGGGCTTTGGCGGCTGGCTGGTGGCAGCCGCAAACAGCGCATCGCGGAAGCGGTCGGTCTCGGGCGCGCGGGTCACGATGACCTGCCACGGTTGCGCGTTGCACCATGACGGCACCCGTGCCGCACTGGTCGTGATCTGTTCAATCACAGCATCGGGCACCGGATCGGCGCGGAAGGCGCGGCAGCTATGACGGGTCTTAAGCAGCGTATCCAGCGTGGCGGCGGGGTCGTCTTTCATCACATCACTCCTTCACTGAGGGCAAAGCCATAGCCGACAGCACCGGCCACCAGCGCGCCGAGGATCACGGCAAAGGCGATCTTCCACGCGGACCAAGGCCGTTCGCCCTGCACACGGCCCGTCTCGCCGTTGACGACGAAACGGTAGCTCTGCCCGCGATATTTATAGGCGGCCAGCCAGACCGGCAGCAGGATATGTTTGAAGGTCACATTGCTGACCTGCGTGTCGATATGGCCGATCCGTTGCTGGTCGCCGCCGATATCGAAACGCACATCGCGTTCGATCACGCGGTCGATCTTCTGCCGCGCGATGCCGAACCCCGCCTCAAGATCGACGGTGTAGCCTTCGGCGCGGAATCCGGCCAGAAACTCGGGGCGGTAGGGTTGCAGGGCCGACAGGTCCCACGGCTCCAGCCCTTCGGTATACTTGAGGGGCAGCGAGGTGGCGGCCAGCACCAGCACATCATCAAACCAGCGCTGCACCCGCCCCGAGACAGCGCGCCAGCGGATCCGCGGCACCTGGGTGCGGACGGGCTTGCCGTCGCGCATCACCGTGACCGTCTGGTAATAGACCGTTCCGCGCTCGCCGGTATAGTCGCTTTGCGTATCGGCATCGAAGGTGAAGTAGGGCACATAGACACCCGTCATGTGGCGGCCTTTGCGCGCGTAATCCTGCAAGCCGTTGGGGGCAAACCACAGCTTGCCCAGCCAATCCTTCATCGCCTGCTTTGCGGCGGCCTCGTCCAGCGCGAAGGGCAGCACGGCGCGCGGTTTGATGTGGCGGTGCAGGCCGGTATCGGCAACCAGCGGCGAGGCGCAGAACGGACATTCCAGCGCATGCACCGCCGGATCGAACTCGACTTGCGCGCCGCAACTCTCGCAGGACGAGACCCGCGTTTCCTCGATCTCGGAGGCGGGCAGATTCTGCGCCAGTGCTGCCGTGAAATCCAGCTCCTTGAGCGCGCCGGACCACGGGCCGGGTGGTGCGATCTGCTGGCGGTGGCCGCAATGGTCGCACAGCAATGCACCCTCGCCCGGGGCGAACCGGTAATCCGAACCGCATTGCGCACAGGGAAAGCGGTGCTCTTCCAGCGTTTTGGGACTGTCCAGCGTCATGGCGCGGCGCACGCCGTCCGTAAGAGGCCCGTCATCGCATCATACCGCTGGCGGCGGTGGGGGCGGCAGAACGGTGAACAACTGCGCCAGTTCGGTGACATCCTCGGCCCGCATCCAGCCGTCCTGACCGGGGGTCCAGACGAATGTGTCACGCACGAGCGAGCCGTCCGAGGCCATGCGCCCCATCGACGCCTTGGAGAACGGCCCCTTGGTCTGCCCGTTCTCGGCGATGTGCCAGACATGCTCGACGGGCGGCGGCGGCGGTGTGGGTGCTGCGCCTTCGGGCCTTGGCCCCCATGGTCCGGGCTGCGCGCCTTGCCCTGCCATCTGGCCGCCCAACTGGTTGGCCATTGCCATGCCCATCCCCATGCCAAGCCCGGCCCCCATGCCGCCCCCGCCCGACGGGTTATCGGCAGCGGAGGTCATCGCCTCGGCGGCGGAATACTGGGTATAGCGGCCCAGATCGCCTGCGATCCCCATCGAGGTGCGCTTGTCCAGCGCGGCCTCGACGGCGGGCGGCAGCGAGATATTCTCGAAATACAGCTCCGGTATGGTCAGCCCGTAGCCTGTGACCGTCTCGGATATCTGGGCCGCGACCAGCTTGCCCAGTTCGGCAGTGTTGGCGGCCATGTCCAGCACCGGAATGCCCGAAGAGGCGAGTACACGGCTGGCCTCCTGCACGATCACGTTGCGGATCTGGAAACTGATCTCGTCGGAGGTGAACTGACCGTCCGTGCCCACGATCTCGGACATGAAGCGGGCCGGATCGGAGACGCGCACCGAATAGGTGCCGAACGCGCGCAACCGGACAGGGCCGAATTCCGGATCGCGTGCCATGATCGGGTTCTTGGTGCCCCATTTCAGATCGTTGAACCGCGTCGTGTTGACGAAATAGATCTCGGATTTGAAGGGCGATTTAAAGCCGTGATCCCAGTGCTGCAGACTGGTCAGGATCGGCATGTTGTTGGTTTCCAGCATGTAAAGGCCGGGGGTGAAGACATCGGCCAACTGGCCTTCATGGATGAAAACCGCCGCTTGCCCCTCGCGCACGGTCAGCTTGGCCCCGTATTTGATCTCGTGGCCCTCGCGCTCGAACCGCCAGACCATGGTGTTGCGGCTGTCATCCGTCCAATGGATGACGTCAATGAATTGTCCACGCAGGAAATCGAAAATGGGCATCAGGTGCTCCTTGTCTCACATCGTTCAAAACCGGCGGCTCAGGTGCCGCCGCGCATCAACTCTTCGGCGATCTGCCTGATCATCGGGCGGGCTTCTTCCAGCGTCATGCCGGGTATCAGGCGCGGATCGTAAAGCATCCTGAGCAGCAATTCATCATGGTTGGTCAGCAGGGCGAATTCGTCATCATCGTTGAAGACCGACGGGCGCGCGCGCGGCGTGTCATTGGCAAGGCCGAGGCCCTGCGCCATCTCCTCGTGGATGCAGGATTGTCGCATCAGTTCGGGATGCTCCGCGCGGATCACGACGATGGCCTGACGGTAGGTATGGGGATCACCGCCGTTGCCGCCGGAAAAGGCCATGACGAAGCAGTGGATATTGCGCGGCATCGTGCGGAAGATGGACATTGCACTGGCACTCATGCCGGGCACGATCCGGCGCGCGCGTTGGGGCAGCAGGGCGTTGTCATCCTCGCCGACGATCAGGATATGCATATTCGGTTGCGCCGCGTCCATCCGCACCGGATGGCCGGTGATGCGGGTCAGGCGAGAGGCGAAACCGCTGATCTCCTGCAGAATGGCGGCCTGTTGGGCCGGTGGCACGGCGGTGCCGAATTCCACCGCCAAGCCAACCGGGTTTGCCCAGCGGCGCAGCGGAACCGGCTTGCCCGATGACGGTTTCATCCCCGCGCCACGTTCGTATTCATCGTAGAAGGCGATAAGCTCGAAATTGCGGACAAGGTCGTGGACGGCGAAAGGCGTGTCGCGCCCGCCGCCATCCGTTCTGAGCAGACCCTTTGCCAGAAGGTCGGCCTCCAGCCGCCCGTAGTAGCGCGCAAGGTCCCGGCTTGCCTCGGACGGTTCGGCCTGCACCTGCGGGGCCGAGCTTGCCGGAGGACGGGCCGTCGCACGATCCGGGGTGACATCTGTCGCCACGGGCGTATCGCATCCGGCCAGCAGCAGCGCGCCAGCCAGCAAGCTCATCCTGCCTGCAATCTGGCGCATGCTGTCTCAGGCCCCCGGAACGGCTGTGCCGGCGGTATCGCCGAGACCAGTTTTGCGCGCTTTCGCGGATGACAGGGTGTCGCGCAATTCGGCCTCCATCTTCTTCAGCTCGGTCTCTGCCGCAGAGCGGCGCGCCTTGCCCTCATCCGCGATCTGCAGGCTTTCGTTGATCGTGGCGATCAGATCGGCATTGGCCTGCTTGACCGCCTCGATATCGAACACGCCGCGCTCCATCTCCTCGCGGATGACACGGTTGCTGTCGCGCAGGTTCTTGGCATTGGCGGTGAGCAACTCGTTCGTCAGGTCATTGGCATCGCGCACGGCGTGGGCGGCCTCGACGCTGCGCTGGATGGTGACGGCCTGTGCCAGTTGGGTTTCCCACAAAGGCACGGTGTTCACGAGGGTCGAATTGATCTTGGTCACAAGGCTCTTGTCGTTTTCCTGCACCAGACGGATCGAGGGCAAGGATTGCATCGTGACCTGACGCGTCAGTTTCAGATCATGGACACGGCGCTCCAGATCGTCGCGCGCGGCGCGCAGATCGCGCAATTCCTGCGCCTTCATCACCTGCGCCTGTTCGGGTGCGGCCTGCACCTCGGCTTCCTTGGCGGGGATCGTGGTCTTGTCCAGTTCGGCGATCTTGGCCTCACCGGCGGCGATATAGAGCGCCAGTTCATTATAGAAGGCCAGCGTCTTGTCATAGAGCAAGTCGAGCGATTTGATGTCCTTCAGCAGCTTGTGCTCGTGGCTCAGCAACTCGTCGGTAACCCGGTCGATCTGCCCCTGCACCTGTTCGAAACGCGCGGTGAATTGCGCGAAGGGTGCCGCACGGCCCAGAAGCTTTTCCCACCAGCTCCGGTCGCGGCGCACGTCGAGTTCCGAGACCGAAAAACCCCGGATCGTGGAGACCATGTTGCGCAAGCTGTCACCAGCCGGGCCGACGTCCTTGTTGCGCACGTCCTGCAGCATGGCCTGACTGATCGTCTGCAATTCCGCCTGCGCGCGCGATCCGAAGGAGACGATGGAATTGGTGTCCCCCATGTCCAGTTCGGCCATGCGGCGGTTGATTTCAGCGCTCACACCGGCGTCGGCCTCTTCCAGCGGGACCACGGCATTGGCCGGTGCGGGCTCGGGCAGGACCACAGATGTAACTTCCTCGACCATGGCGAGATCTTCCTGAGCCTTGCGGCGTGTCGTGTCGGACATTTTATTTCCCTTTCGTGGGTGTGTCCCGCTTCAAATCCGGAAGGGGCGGGCCGATTTACAATATACAAGTGCCGCGCGCGCCGCGCGGGAACGGTTACGGTAATGTCGTCGGGTCGGTTTACTCTGTCAGGCGCACCCCTTCGCGATCCAGCCTTTCGCGCAAGACCTCGATTTCCACGGTCAGGTCACTGCGGTCATCAAGCAACAGTTTTTGCGTACGTGCGGCGAAATTCTGCTCAAGATCGGTCAAAAGCGCCTCGTAATCGGCGCGCGCCTGCGGGTCGCGGTTGCGGCTCCAGATTTCGGTGAACTTGGTCGTCGCGTCGCGCGCGCCCAGCAAATACACGCTGAGGTATTTTCGGGCCGCCGTCAGATCGCGCGGATCGTTTTCGACCGTGCGGAACAGATCGCGCGCCACGGTCTGGAACCGCTCCAGCCGTGCGATCAACTGGCGGTCACCGGCGCGCTGCATCGCTGCTGTCATCGCGGCCAGATGCCGTTCCGCCTCGTCCACGGCGCGGGCGACACGGTCTGTCTGGAAGCTGTCGATGCCCTCAACGCCCTTGTCGCGCAGCGGATCGGGACCGAAGGACATGAAATGCAGAACCGCGCCGACCACCGTGTAGGCGACGGGCGCAAAAAACTCTCCGGTGGCGGCGAAACCGGCGATGCCGAGGCCAAGTCCGGTCAACAGGCTGCCGGCGATCTTGCGCGGAAAGGCCGGACGCTTCGCCACTTTGCGCGCCTCATATGCTTCCTGCGCGATCAGCCCCTCACGGGTCAGCCAAGCGGCCAGCAGCAAGGTGCCAAGCGCCACGAGGTTGAGCACCAGACCCGTGGGACCACTGCCGAAGGCCGCAAAAACCAACGGCAGCGGCGCGAAAAAGAGCAGATTGATCCGTCCGCCGGCACGGGTACGCCGCGCGCCTTCAAATTTGCCTTTGGGAGGTGGCGGCGTGGACGGGCCACCGGGGCTGTGTTTGCCGCCGAAACGCTGGGCCATCAGACACCACCCGAAATCGCGACCGACAGGATCAGCACGATCAGCAAGACAAAGGACAGTTTCTGCAATCCTGTTCCTGACATTCGCCCTCATCGCTCCCTTTTCGCGCGTTGTTCAAAAGTTAGGTGATGATCGGTCCGGTTACCAGAGGGAAGTCATGCAGAATTAACAGCCTGCCATTGGCGGCGGCACAGCTGCCGTGACGACAAAGGTCAGTTGCGTGTCGACTTGGGGCGCGGTTTGGCGGGGCGTCTCGGGCGGTCCGCGCTATCGGGGCTTGCCGGTTTGTCGGCTTTGTCGGGGCGGCCGAACTGCGATTTTCCAGCGGGAGCCTTGCCGCCCTGAAACTTTTCGCCCTGAAACTTCCCGCCCTGCGGCTTGTCCAGCGGCTTGCCTGGCTGGCCGCGCCCACCCGTCGGGCGCTCGCCATCCGATGCGGGGCCGCGACGCGGCGCCGGTTTGGCACCGCGCGCACCGGATTTGCTGCCCGGACGCGGCGTGCGCTCGCCGAAAATATCAGCCTCGCTGGGTGCGTTCGCACGTGGTTTGTTGCGTTTTACGGCCAGCTTGCGCGGCTTTGTTGCGGCATCTGGTGTTTCTTCGCTGTCTTTCGTGTCCAAACCTAGCTGGTCGCGCAACACGCGGCGTTTGATCTCCTCGACCTCGCCGGGCTTCAGCTGGCCCAGTTGGAACGGGCCGTAGGACACGCGGATCAGGCGGTTCACCACCAGCCCCACCGCCTCCATCGCGCGGCGGATCTCGCGGTTCTTGCCTTCGCGCAAGCCGATGGTTAGCCATGCGTTTGCGCCGATCTGGCGGTCCAGCGTCACGATCATCGGCTGGAAATCCTCCCCCTCGGCGGTGATCCCCTTGCGCAGCGGCTCCAGTTGCGGCTCGGTCACGCGGCCATTCACGCGGACACGGTATTTGCGCAGCCAGCCGGTGGAGGGCAGTTCGAGCTGGCGTTTGACCGCGCCGTCATTGGTGAGCAACAGCAGCCCTTCGGAATTGAGGTCGAGCCGCCCGACAGACATTACGCGCGGCATATCCTCGGGCAGATCGTCATAGATCGTGGCGCGGCCCTGTTCGTCGCGTGTGGTTGTCACCAGACCTGTGGGCTTGTGGTAAAGCCACAGCCGTGCCGGTTCGGGCGCATCCAGCGGCTTGCCGTTCACCACGATCTTGTCGGCTGGCGTGACGTTCAGCGCGGCGCGGCTGATCACCTCGCCGTTGACGGTGACGCGGCCCGCCTCGATCAGTTTTTCGGCCTCGCGGCGGCTTGTGATACCCGCGCGGGCGATAACCTTGGCGATGCGATCACCGTCGGTCGATTTTGCCGCTCCCGCGGCGGGTTGTTTTGGCTTTTGGGTCATAGAGGCGCAGTAGCCCAGAATCATGTCTTGCGAAAGCACGGATCGCCATGCAGGAACGCAGGATGACATTTCGCAGCCATATGTCCACCGCGCTGGAAGAGGCGCGCGCCGCTGCGCTGCGCGGTGAGGTGCCCGTTGGCGCGGTGCTGGTGGATGCGGCAGGGCAAATCCTAGCGCAGGCGGGCAACCGGACGCGGGAACTGCATGACCCCACCGCCCATGCCGAGATGCTGGTGATCCGCGAGGGCTGCCGCCTGCTGGGCTCCGAACGGCTGACCGGCTGCGATCTTTACGTGACGCTGGAGCCTTGCCCGATGTGCGCGCAAGCGATTTCTGCCGCCCGCATCGCGCGGCTTTACTATGGCGCAGCGGACCCCAAAAGCGGCGGCGTGGCCCAAGGCCCGCGCATTTTCAGCCATCCGCAATGCCATCACGCGCCCGAGGTCTATGACGGGATTGGCGGAGAAGAGGCGGCGGCGTTGCTGCGGACGTTCTTTGCAGACCGGCGGTAATGTTTGTCAATTCCATTTGGTGAATACGTCTTGCCATAAGAATGGGGCTTTGCAAGGCTGCAGGTCCAAATGTCTCAGGGAGGATGATGGATGACAATGAACCCGATACGCGCCGTGACGCGGTTGCTGGCAACACTGGCCGTGCTGGTGCTTGGCGCGCAACTGGCGCTCGCTGAGGTGCAGCACAAGGTCGCGATCCATGTGGATGAAGAAAACGTCAGCACCATGAACATGGCGCTGAACAATGCTGCCAATATCGCCAAACATTACGGCGATCTGGGCGAAGAGGTGGTGATCGAGATTGTTACCTATGGCCCCGGCCTGCACATGCTGCGCGCGGATACCTCGCCGGTGAAAGACCGTATCGCCGCGATGTCGCTGGAGATGGACAATATCAGCTTTTCCGCCTGCCTGAACACGGTCGAAGCGATGAAGCAAAAATCGCAGAAAGACGTGCCTCTGGTCAGCGAGGCGAATGTCGTCCCTTCGGGCGCTGTGCGGCTGATGGAGTTGCAAAAGGACGGTTACGCCTATCTGCGGCCCTGAGAGCGTCTATCCGGCAAAAGAAAACCCGGCGGATCGCTTTCGCCGGGTTTTTCATTGGATCAGATCTCGATGGTCTGCATCACCTGCGGCTCGATCACATCGACACCGGGCAGGGCATCGACCAGAACCTGCGCCGATTGCTCCAGCAGCGGGAAGGTGCGGTAATGGCAGGGGATGACCGTCTTGAAATCGAAGAATGTCTTGGCCGCATAGGCTGCGCGGCGCATGTCCATGGTGAAATGCCCGCCTGCTGACAGGATGCCGATGTCAGGCTTGTGCAGATCGTGAAAGATTTTCATATCCGACATCACATCGGTATCGCCGGAGGCATAGATGGAATGCCCCTCCGCCTCGATGATAAAGCCGCATTCGGTGCCTGCGATACGCGGCCCGTCGGGGCTGGCGAAGGTCGAGGAATGCAGCGCGTTCACCATCGTGACCTTGATCCCGTCGAGATCGACCGTGCCGCCCTTGTTGAAACCGACCGTCTCGATCTTCTCGTGCTCGGCCCAATGGCTCATCAGGTCATACTGGCCGATGACGGGAACGCCATGCTTGCGCGCCAGATCCAGCACATCGGCGACATGGTCGAAATGGCCGTGGGTCAGCAGGATATGGGTGGCGCCAGCGGTGGCGGCCTCGTGCTGGTCCTCGGGCAGCATCGGGTTGCCCGAGAGCCACGGGTCCAGCAGCAGCACCTTGTCTGCGATCTCGAAGCGGAAAGAGCCGTGGCCCAGCCAGATGATCTTCATGTCGTTCCTCCATTCGCTGTGTTCCGAAGGCCAGCCTAGCATGGCAGGCCGGATTGACCAGAGCAGGCGGCGCGCTTGAACAGGCGTGGCGCAGGGATATTTGAGGCAAGAAGAAGCAGAGGCGGCGGGATGGACCGGGGCGCATGGACTGGACAGAGCAGATCAACAGTTACTGCGAGCGGCTGGATGCCAGCTATTGGGCCGAGCCGGTCAATGCGCTGACCAATCTGGCCTTCGTGGTCGCGGCGGCGGCGCTGTGGCCGCGCGTGGCGCGGATGCAGGCAGGGCGCAGGCTGGCGCGGGCGCTGGTGATCGTGCTGGCAGTGATCGGGGTGGGCTCGTGGCTGTTTCACACCCATGCGCAGGTCTGGTCGGCTTTGGCCGATGTGATCCCGATTGCCGCGTTCGTGCTGCTCTATGTGTTTGTGGCCAACCGCCATTACTGGGGGCTGGGCCTGTGGGCGGCGCTGGGGCTGACGGCGCTGTTCGTGCCCTATGCGGCGCTGACGGTGCCGTTGTTCCAGATGGTGCCGGGTCTGGGCAGTTCGGCGGGCTATGCGCCGGTGCCGCTGCTGATCGCGGTCTATGCCGTCCTGCTGCGCCGCCGCCTGCCTCAGGTGGCGCGGGGGCTGTTCATCGGGGCGGGGATACTGGTGGTGTCGCTGACCTTCCGCACGCTGGACCAGCCTTTATGCGCGGCGATCCCGCTGGGCACGCATTTCATGTGGCATATCCTCAACGCCGTCATGCTGGGCTGGATGATCGAGGTTTACCGCAGGCATATGCTTGCGGGCGCAGCCCCTGAGCGCTAAACGCATCACAACTGTCTGACAACCGGAGATCCGTCATGTCGATCGAACCCGAAACCGCCGCCCGCGTGGCGAAACTGGCCCGCATCAAGGTGGCCCCGGAGGCGCTGCCCGCGCTGGCCGCCGAGTTCAACACCATCCTCGGCTTTATCGAGCAACTCAACGAGGTGGATGTGGAGGGGATCGAGCCGATGACGTCTGTGACGCCGATGCGTCTGAAGCGGCGCGCGGATGTGGTGAATGACGGCGACCGTCAGGCGCAGATCCTCAAGAACGCGCCGGACGCGCGCGAGGGCTTTTTCGCGGTGCCGAAGGTGGTGGAATAATGAGCGATCTGACCAGACTGACCCTTGCCGAGGCCCGCGACAAACTGCGTGCGCGCGATGTGAGCAGCGTCGAGCTAACCGAGGCCTGCCTGACCGAGATCAAGGGGGCGGGGGCGCTCAACGCCTTTGTGCACCACACGCCCGAGACCGCGCTGGCGCAGGCGCGCGCGGCGGATGCGCGGCTGGCGCAGGGCGATGCGCCCGCGATGTGCGGTCTGCCGATCGGCGTCAAGGATCTGTTCTGCACCAAGGGTGTGCCAAGCCAAGCGGCCAGCCGCATTCTCGAAGGCTTTTTGCCGGAATACGAATCGACCGTGACGCAGCAGTTGTTCGATGCGGGCACCGTCATGCTGGGCAAGCTGAACATGGATGAATTCGCCATGGGCTCGTCCAACGAGACCAGCGCTTACGGCAATGTCATCAACCCGTGGAAGGTGGACGGGCGCGAATTGACGCCCGGCGGCTCCTCCGGCGGGTCTGCTGCGGCCGTCGCCGCCGATCTGTGTCTGGCCGCGACCGGCACCGATACCGGCGGGTCGATCCGCCAGCCTGCGGCTTTTACCGGCATCGTCGGGATCAAGCCGACCTACGGGCGGTGCTCGCGCTGGGGCATTGTCGCCTTCGCCTCCTCGCTGGATCAGGCGGGTCCGATGACGAAGACAGTGCGCGACGCGGCCATCATGCTGGGCGCGATGTGCGGGCATGACCCCAAGGACAGCACCTCCGCCGATCTGGCCGTGCCGGATTTCGAGGCGATGCTGACGGGCGACATTCGCGGCAAGGTCATCGGCATCCCGCGCGAATACCGGATGGAGGGGATGCCCGCCGAGATCGAGAAGCTCTGGGCCGACGGCACGGACATGCTGAAAGCCGCAGGCGCCGAGATCCGCGAGATTTCCCTGCCGCATACGAAATACGCGCTGCCTGCCTATTATGTGATCGCGCCCGCCGAGGCCTCCTCGAACCTCGCGCGTTATGACGGGGTGCGCTACGGCCACCGGGCGAAGATCTCGCAGGGCGACGGGATCACGGAAATGTATGAAAAAACCCGTGCCGAAGGCTTCGGACATGAGGTACAACGCCGCGTGATGGTGGGAACCTATGTGCTGTCGGCAGGTTTCTACGATGCTTACTACAATCGTGCCCGCAAAGTGCGGGCCCTGATCAAACGCGACTTTGACGAGGTATTTGCCAGCGGCATAGACGCGATCCTGACGCCTGCGACCCCGTCGGCGGCTTTCGGTCTGGGCGAGATGAAGGATGCAGATCCGGTGGAAATGTACCTGAACGACGTCTTTACCGTGACGGTCAATCTGGCGGGACTTCCCGGGATCGCCGTGCCTGCGGGCATGGATTCCCAAGGGCTGCCACTGGGGCTGCAACTGATCGGGCGGCCTTGGGAAGAGGGCGACCTTCTGAACACCGCCTATGCGCTCGAGCAGGCGGCGGGATTTGTGGCAAAGCCTGATAAATGGTGGTAATCCACCCTCCATTCCGCGCGGCGGTTGGCTGAATTCGATGGGTTTGAGGCTGAGATGATGAACGTCAAATTTGGACTAACGCTTGTGGCTGTCATGGCTTTGTCAGCTTGTGCGCCACGCGTGCCCGATAGCGGTGTGGGCTTCGATAACTATTCCGATTATCAGGCGCGGCAGGCAGAGCGCGAGCGCCAGTTGCGAGGCCAGTCGCTGTCGCCGCCCGCGACCGTTTCGAGCGCGCCTCTGGATGCGACAGGCGGGGCTTTCGGTGACGCGGATTCGCCCGAGCGTCTGGCGGCCGAGACCGCAGCGGCGCTGAATGCGGGCCGTGCGCCGTCCAGTGCGCCCCTCGGTGCTCCGACGAACTCCGCCGGCTTGCCGCCCCTGACCGGATCAGCCCCCGTCGCCGTCGACGCGTCAGGGATCAGCCGCGAGAACGATTTCGAAGAGGTCTCCGAGCTTCGCTCGATCGAGAGCGATGCGGCCCAGATTGCCCGCAACCGCGCGCAATATCAGGTGATCGCGCCCACTGATCTGCCGCGCCGCACCGGCGACAACCGCCCCAATATCGTGGAATATGCGCTGCGGACCACCAATCCCAAAGGCGTCTCGCTCTATCGCCGCAGTTCGCTGAATTTCCAGAACCACGAACGCAACTGCGCGCAATATGCCTCGCCGGATCAGGCGCAGATGGAGTTTCTGGAGCGTGGCGGCCCGCGCCGTGACAGGCTTGCCCTCGATCCCGATGGTGACGGCTTTGCCTGCGGCTGGGATCCGCGTCCTTTCCGTGCCGCCGTCCGGAACTGAGCCGGGGTCGGGATCGTGACGATCCTGACATGCCGCTCTCCCAATCATGGCCCGCGCCGCAATGGCGCGCGGCCCGATATGGTGGTTCTGCATTATACTGCCATGAAAACCGCCGCTGCGGCGCTGGACCGGTTGTGCGATCCGGAGGCCGAGGTCTCGGCGCATTATCTGATCGGTGCGCGCGGTGACATCTGGCAACTGGTGGATGAGGAGCAGCGCGCCTGGCATGCCGGTGCCGGGCAGTGGGGAAGCGTGACGGATGTCAACTCCCGCTCCATCGGAATCGAGTTGGCCAATCGCGGCGACCACCCCTTTGCGGCGGCCCAGATGGATGCGCTGGAAACCCTGCTGGCGCAGATCATGGCACGCTGGTCCATCCCGCCCGAACGGGTAATCGGTCACTCCGACATGGCCCCTTTGCGCAAATGCGATCCCGGCCCCCGCTTTGACTGGCGGCGGCTGGCACGGCGAAGGCTGGCGATCTGGCCCGATCTGGGCCACGCCCGCAGCACCGGCGATTTCCTGACAGATGCGGCAGAGGCGGGGTTTCATCCGCCCGCAGGCTGCGACGATCCCGAAACCGCTGTGCTGACAGCGATCCGGCTGCGCTTTCGCCCGCAGGCGCGGGGGCCGCTTGATGCCACGGACCGCGCCATCGCCGCGGATATCGCCGCGCGCTTCCCCGTTGACCGCGCCCCCGCCAGCGCCTAAGTCACGTGAGCGCGGAGGGCTGGATGATCGCGGATCGGGGTCTATCGATCCGAGGAAAGTCCGGACTCCACAAGGCAATGGTGCCGGGTAACGCCCGGCTGGGGAAACCCAAGGGAAAGCGCCACAGAGAACAGACCGCCATGCCTCGGCATGGTCAGGGTGAAACGGTGGGGTAAGAGCCCACCGCGGGACTGGCAACAGGACCGGCACGGCAAGCCCCACCAGGAGCAATGCCGAATAGGGACCTCGCGCGGGTTGATCGGTTCGCCGATATCACCGCAGGGCAGGCTTTGACCCAGAGGTCCGGGTTGGCAGCTAGAGGGGCCGTGGTAACACGGTTCCAAGATGAATGATCATCCAGAGAGGGCAACCTCTTGGACAGAATCCGGCTTACAGGCCCTCCGCGCGCTTCTTCTTGCCGAAAATATCCAAATCCTGCCCGATGGGCTGGGCCTGCGGGGGCAAGTTTTTGCATGCGCGCTGCAAACTCTGCGCTATGCTGGGGCCATTCATCTGCGGGAGGAATTGCAACATGAGTTTCGTCAAGACATTGGCTACGCTGGCTGTCGGCTTCGCGGCGGCAAGGGGCGTACAGAAGGTCAGGGATATGGGTGGCACCGCAGGCGTCAAGGATGCGCTGCGCAAGGCCGGAGAGCCCGGCGGCATGGCCGACGACATCGGCGCGATGGCGCAGAAGATGGGCCTGCCGGTCCAGCAGGACCAGTTGCGCAGCATGTTCGACCGTTTCGGCAAAGGCGCCGCCGAGATGACCACGGCGACCGAATCGGGTTTCAGCACGTTGCTGGGGTCGATGACCCAGATGGCAGGCGCCGGGGCAGCGGGTTTGGGCGGCATGATGTCCGCCATGACGGAAGGCACTGCCTTGGGCAAGGTCTCTGAGGATAACGCCAAGCTGATGATCCGCGCCATGATCCAGTCGGCCAAGGCCGATGGCGCGATCGATCCCGACGAGCGCAAGGCGATCCTTGATCATCTGGGGGACGCCACCGACGAGGAGATCGCCTTTGTCGAGGCGGAACTGGCCGCACCCGTGGATGTGGCAGGGCTGGCCCGCGACACCAGCGACCAGATGCGCGGGCAGGTTTATGCGGCGGCTCTGATGGCGGTGCAGGTCGATACCGAAGCCGAGCGGACGTATCTGCGCAACCTTGCGCAGGCTCTGGGCATGGGGGACGAGGAGCGTGACGCGCTGCACGAGACGATGGGACGGCCCACGCTCTGATCCGCAATCTGAACCGCAGCGTGAATCGTGCTGTTTCTCAGGCTCGCGCGGGCGGTTTCTGGGCCGGTTGGCAGGGGCGGGGATGAAAAACCGCGAGGTCCCCCGCCTTTGTCTGTTGACTCTGGTGCGCGCGCGGGTAAAAGCCGTGGTTCTAGGAATTTCACGGGCGGCAGCGTCGTCCGGCGTAGGAGAACACCAATGGCGAAGCCGACGACAATCAAGATCCGTCTGAACTCGACCGCGGGCACGGGCCATTTTTACGTGACCAAGAAGAACGCCCGCACCATGACCGAGAAGATGGTGATCAAGAAATATGACCCCGTTGTGCGCAAGCATGTGGAGTACAAGGAAGGCAAGATCAAGTAAGCGATCTGCCTTGTCGACCCGATTGGGCCACGCCGCGCGCGTGGCCTTTTTCGTTTCTGCCTAGTTGCAAATGCGTTGCAGGACCAAAACAGATGCCGAAAGAAGGCCATTTCATCAACCGGAGTAACTGGCTGCGCGCCTCGGTGCTTGGAGCCAATGACGGGATCGTCTCGACCGCAAGCCTGCTTGTCGGTGTCGCCGCCGCAGGCATGGACCGCAGCGGCGTGTTGCTGGCAGGGCTGGCGGGATTGACCGCAGGGGCCTTGTCGATGGCGGCGGGGGAGTATGTGTCTGTCTCCACCCAGCAGGACATCGAAAAGGCCGATCTGGACCGCGAGCGCACCGCCCTGCTGGACGATCCCGATTATGAACTGTCCGAACTGGCCGAGGGGCTGGAGGCACGGGGCGTGTCATCGGTTCTGGCGCTGGAAGTGGCGCAACAGCTGACCGATCATGACGCGCTGGATGCCCATGCCCGCGAGGAACTGGGGATGAACGGGCTGACGGGCAATGCCAATGCGTTGCAGGCCGCTTGGGCCTCCTCGGTGAGTTTCGCCTTGGGGGCCGGCATGCCGCTGGTCGGCGCGGCACTTGCGCCTGAAGGTTATACGATCAGCACGGTCGCTTCGGTGACGCTGCTGGCGCTGGTGATCCTTGGCGGAACCGGCGCATGGATGGGCGGCGCGCCGCTGCGCCCTTCGATCCTGCGGGTTCTGTTCTGGGGCAGTGCGGCGATGCTGGGCACGGCGGCGGTGGGCCGTCTGTTCGGGGTGCATATCTGATCGGTTTGTCGGGATGGCGGCTCCGATGGGATCGGGAACGGTGCCGGCAACTGCCTGCTCACGGTACCTCGCCAGCATCAGATGCAAGCCGCGCGCTCGCCGACACGCGGGGTGGTGACCAAAGGGTCGGCGAGAAGCAGTTTATCTTTGCAACTACATCGTACCATCATAGCTGCCGCACCATCCGCCAATCGCCGCCCCGGGGGGCGTGTCGGCGAGCGCGCGGCGGCGCTATGCGCCTTTGATCCGCGCGGGGGGACTTGCTGATCACCCACCTATATGGATCACCCGCAACCCGTGCAGGAACGCCCCGTCCCCCAAACGAAAAGGGCCGGTCACAAGACCGGCCCTTTCGCATTGAAGTGTTGGATTGACGCTTATTCGCGGTTGCCGAACAGGCTCAGCAGCATCATGAACATGTTGATGAAGTTCAGGTACAGGCTCAGTGCGCCCATGATCCCGGCTTTCGCCAGCCATTCCTGATCACCATGCGCCGCATGTGCGACATAGGTATTCTTGATGTTCTGGGTGTCGTAGGCGGTCAGACCGGCGAAGATCAGAACACCCAGCACCGAGATCGCGAACATGATTGCGGGCGAGCCGAGGAACATATTGACGATCATCGCCACGATCAGGCCGATGACGCCCATGATCAGGAACGTACCCCAGCCGGAGATGTCTTTCTTCGTGGTGTAACCATAGAGCGACAGACCCGCAAAGGCGATCGACGTGATCAGGAAGACCTGCGCGATCGACATGCCGGTGAAGGCCACGAAGATCCACGAAATCGACAGACCCATCACCGCCGCGAAGGCGTAGAAGAAGGTTTGTGCTGCCGCCGCCGAGAAGCGGTTGATCATGGCCGAGAAGCCAAAGACCATTGCCAGCGGTGCGAACATGACGATCCAGCCCAGAATGTTCGGGCTCAGCGTCACCGGATCACGGAAAATCGCCAGCAGTTGCGGGCTTGTGCCAACGGCCCAAGCCACAGCGAACGTGATCAGCATACCGATGGACATGGTCGCGTAGACCTTGTTCATGTGGGTACGAAGACCCTCGTCAATCTGGGCGGTGCGAACGCCTGCCGTCGCCGTCCGGAAAGTGTTGTACTCAGCCATTGAAGCCTCCGATAAATGACACGCACGTTCTTGATGAACGTATTGAGGTGAATATCGGGGACTCTGCCCCCGTTTTCAAGGTTTTCCGGAACGGAAACACATAATTTCGACGCGTTGTCTGCACACTGCCCGCGATGATGCGCCAAACGTCGTCACGCCAGCTTGGTGGCCCCTTGGGGAACGGCCGATTTGCTGCGGCAGGCCTGCCGGACGCGGTGAGCGCAACCCACCGCTGCGGGGCGCGTCATTGCGTATTTGCCGCAAGGTGAAGGGGCGGGGTGTGCCCGCCTCAACCCGCGTCAGATAGTGATGACCACCTTGCCCGTCGAGGCGCGGGAGCGCAGCAGTTCCAGCCCCTCGGCCACACGCTCCAGCGGCAGGACATGGCTGACATGCGGGCGCAGACGGCCTTCGGCATACCAGTCGAGCAGTACGCGCAGGCTGTTGGTCACCGCCTCGGGGCAGAATTTCATATAGCCGCCCCAATAGACGCCAAGGACGCTCAGGTTCTTGACCAGCAAATGATTGGCGGGGATCTGCGGCACTTCGCCACTGGCGAAACCGATGGGCAGCAGGCGCGCCTCGGGTTTGCAGGCACGGAATGCAGCCTGCCATTGTTCGCCGCCGACCGGGTCATAGACGACATCGGCCCCGCCCAGAGATTTGACCACGGCGCGCAGATCCTCGGTCTTGGCGTCGATCAGATGATCGGCCCCGGCGTGGCGCGCGGCCTCGAGCTTGTCGGCCCCGCGCGCGCAGGCGATCACAGTCGCGCCCATCAGCTTGCCGATCTCCACCGCCGTCAGCCCCACGCCTCCGGCGGCACCCAGCACCAGCAGCGTCTCGCCCGGTTGCATCCGTGCGCGATGGTCCAGCGCCAGATGCGAGGTGCCATAGGCGATCAGGAAGGCGGCGGCATCGGTCATCGGCATCGCATCCGGCAGGGGCACTGCGCGGACAGCATCGAAACATCCGTATTCGGCCAGCCCCCCACTGCCGCCAAAGACCGCGACCGGCGTGCCTATGGCGGGGCCCGTCACACCCTCGCCCAGAGCGTCCACGGTGCCGGCCACCTCCATGCCCAGCGTGAAGGGCGTGGCGGGCGTGTCCTGATACTGGCCTTTCAACATCAGCAGATCGGCGAAATTCAACCCGCAGGCGGCGATCTTTACACGGATCTGGCCGGGGCCGGGCGCGGGCATGTCGATCTGCATCACGGTGGCGTCGGCATCGGGGCTTGTTTTTCGGTAGGCGCGCATCTGGTCTCCGCTCTGGATATGACTGGTTGAGGGTCTGGGAAGCCGCGCTTTTATGCCAGCGAATTGCCCGCGCGCCTAGCGTCTGACGGCGCTGCGCGGCTTTTTTCGCACAATCGGGCACTTTCGAATATGTGCCTAGGGAAATAGTTTATTTCCAATTGAGTTTTTAGTGTATCGGTTAGGATGTTGTACGTAGTTTGGGCTGGTGCCGGTCTGTCAATTTTTGACAGTGATCTGCCGGAGGCTGCCTGTTTTTTGAGTGAGAGGTCGAGTTATGACGCATCATGTTGATGTCCATGTGGGAAAGCGTATCCGTCACCGCCGTTGGCTGCTGGGTATGACCCAACAACAGCTGGCCGCGCAGGTCGGCATCAAGTTCCAGCAAATCCAGAAATACGAAACCGGTGCAAACCGCGTCAGCGCATCCCGCCTGTGGGATATTGCCGACAGTCTCGGCGTGACGATCAGCTTTTTCTTCGAGGGTCTTGCCGCGAACACCCCGACAGACGAGGCAGCGGGCGCGCAGCTTCCACGGATCGGTGCCGCCCCGCAGACCGGCGCGACCGACCTGATGGGGGACCGTGAGGCGATGGATCTGGTGCGGACCTATTACGCCATCCCCGAGACGCAACGCCGCCGCCTGTTTGATCTGGCGCGCGTTCTGTCGGACGTGGCTTGAGACAGATCCGTTCTAAGACAAACGCGGCTTGAGACAGGGGGCTGGCTGCGATACCCAGACGCCAAATGGCGGAGGATATCATGGCCAGTCTTTCATCAACCGAACAGGCGGCGCTGATCGCCACGGCCCACGCTATGGCGGATGCGGCGCGGCGGGCCATTTTGCCGTGGTTCCGGGCCACAGGGCTGTTGGCTGACAACAAGTTGGCGGGCGTCACGTTGGTTGGCGGGGTGCTGGAAAGCGGGTTCGATCCTGTGACGCAGGCGGATCGCGCCGCCGAACAGGCCATGCGTGACATTCTGGCCCGCCAGCGCCCACAGGACAGCATTATCGGCGAGGAGTTCGGGCTGACCACGGGAAGCTCGGAACTGACATGGGTGCTCGATCCCATCGACGGGACGCGGGCGTTTTTGTCCGGTGCCCCGACCTGGGGCGTGCTGATCGCGGTCTCGGATGCGGACGGGCCGTTGTTCGGGATCATCGACCAGCCCTATATCGGTGAGAGATTCTGGGGCGGGTTCGGTCAGTCGGCGATGCGTGGGCCGCTGGGGGATGCAACACTCGGTGTGCGCGGAACACGTGCGCTGCGCGACAGCATCCTGTTCACCACCTTTCCCGAACTTGGCAGCACCGCCGAGGCTGCGGGTTTCCGCGCCGTCGCGGACCGGGTACAACTGGTGCGCTACGGCATGGATTGCTACGCCTATGCGTTGCTGGCGGCGGGGCAGATCGATCTGGTCATCGAGGCGGGGCTGAGCAATTACGATGTCCATGCGCCTATCGCGGTGATCACGGCGGCGGGCGGTATCGTCACCGACTGGCAGGGCGGGCCAGCCCATCACGGCGGGCGCGTTCTGGCCGCTGCCGGGGCAGAGCAGCATGCCGCAGCGCTTGCGCTCCTGTCACAGGTTCCGGCTTGATCGCAGCGGGGCAGGGAGGCTACACCTGACAGGCGTGCGTCTCTTGGCCCCTTTCCGGTGCGCGCCCAGTTCATGAGGGGGCGCTGACCCACACGGAGGCGCCTTTTGACCCAAGCTGACATCCTGATCCGCGATGCGGATCACATCCTGACCATGAACGAGACCCGCGACGAATTGCGCGGCGCGGATATTCTGATCCGGGGCGGCGTGATCGCCGCCATCGGCCCCGATCTGGCGCGGCGGCATCCGCAGGCAGAGCAGGTGCGCGCGGCAGGCTGCGTCGTCACGCCCGGTCTGGTGAACACGCATCACCATCTCTACCAGAGCCTGACGCGGGCGGTGCCCGGCGGGCAGGATGCGCTGCTGTTCGGCTGGCTCAGGGTGCTCTATCCGATCTGGGCGCGGTTCAGTCCGGAGGAGATGCGGATATCGGCCCTCACGGGTCTGGCCGAACTGGCGCTTTCGGGCTGTACCCTGTCGTCGGACCATCTCTATCTCTATCCCAACGGATCGCGGCTGGAGGATACGATCCACGCCGCCGCCGAACTGGGCCTGCGCTTTCATCCCACGCGCGGCGCGATGAGCATCGGGCAAAGCAAGGGCGGCCTGCCGCCGGATGATCTGGTCGAGCGCGAGGCGCATATCCTGAACGATTGCATCCGCGTCATCGACGCGTTCCACGATCCGGCGGAGGGGTCGATGTGCCGTGTCGGCGTGGCCCCCTGTTCGCCCTTCTCGGTCAGTCGGGAGTTGATGCGCGATGCAGCCCTGCTGGCGCGCGACAAGGGCGTGATGCTGCATACCCATCTGGCCGAGAATGACGAGGATGTGGCCTATTCGCTGGCGCAATTCGGCTGCCGTCCCGGCCAGTATGCCGAGGATCTGGGCTGGACGGGGGCTGATGTCTGGCATGCGCATTGCGTCAAGCTGGACGGGGCCGAGATCGACCTGTTTGCCCGCACACGCACCGGCGTGGCGCATTGTCCCTGTTCCAACTGTCGTCTGGGGTCGGGTATCGCGCCGGTGCGGGCGATGCGGGATGCGGGCGTTCCGGTCGGGCTGGGGGTGGACGGGTCAGCCAGCAACGACAGCGGCAACCTTGTGCTTGAGGCGCGTCAGGCGATGCTGTTGCAACGCGTGTTGCAGGGTGCCGACAAGATGAGTGCGCGCGAGGCGCTGGAAATCGCGACGCGCGGCGGTGCCGATGTGCTGGGGCGGCCCGATTGCGGGCGGCTCAGCCCCGGCAAGCGCGCCGATATCGCCATCTGGGACGTGTCGGGTGTGGACAGCGCCGGAAGCTGGGACCCGGCGGCGCTGTTGCTGGCGGGGCCTGTCAAGGTGCGGGATCTGTTTGTCGAGGGGCGGCGCATTGTGCGGGACGGGCAGATTGCAACCGTTGATTTGCCGCGCATCGTCGAGACGCAGCGCCGTCTTGCGCGACAATTGGCAAAATAATTGCGCCAATGGGTGGATTTTCGCTTAATTGTGGCAATCCATATAGCCAAATCGTCTTAATTTGACCAAAGTGACCCTGCACGGTGGTGGCGCTCACATCCGCTGACTTGCTGGAGGGACCATGATCAGAAAATGTTTGACCATCCTTGCGATGGTCTTGACGCCGTTGTCACCGGCCTTTGCCAGTGCCGACACCTACGTCGATCAGGCGTTGAATGCCCAGCGGGCCGCGCACGGCCTGCATGCTGTGCAGCCCCACCAGCTTTTGAAAGCGGCAGCACAGGCGCATGCCGCCGACATGGCGCGCCATAATTTCATGTCCCATCGCGGGACGGATGGCTCCACCGTGGCCCAACGCGTCAAGCGTCACGGTTTCTGCTATCGCCATGTTAACGAAAATATCGCCATGGGGTTCCGTGATCCGGCAAAAGTAATGTCGGGCTGGTACAAATCACCCGGCCACCGCCGCAATGCATTGTCGCGCAACGTGACGCATTACGGCTTTGCCGCCGTTGGCAGAAGCTGGGTTCTGGTGATGGGGCGCCCCTGCTGAAGCGTGTCGCGCTTCGCAAGATTGAAGTATTCAGCGGGCTGGGCGAGGCAGCGTTTGCGAAGCATAATGCGTTCGCCCGGCCCGGTGAATTCAATTGAGCGCGACTTGCGCTGAGGGCGCCTTTACCTCAACGCTGATCCATCCGCCGATCCATCTTTTGGCCTGCGACATAGGTTGCCCTGACGGCGCGGTCGTCGCCCATCATGATGGTGGGAAACACGGCTTCCCACAGATCATCGGCCCGCGCGCTGCGCTGTGCGATGGCCGGGGTCGAGGCGAGATCGAGCACCACGATATCGGCCTCCATCCCCGCCGCCAGATTGCCGATCCGGTCTTGCATCCGCAGCGCACGGGCCGAGCCTGCTGTCGCCAGCCACAAGAGCTGTGCCGCATGTAGCGGGGTGCCGCGTAGCTGGCCGATCTCGTAGGCGGCCGCCATCGTCCGCAGCATCGAAAAGCTGGACCCGCCGCCGGTATCCGTCGCCAGCCCCACGCGCTGCCCCGCCGCAATCATTCCGGCCATGTCGAACAGGCCGGACCCGATGAAGGTGTTGGAGGTCGGGCAATGCACCACAGCGGCATCAACTTCGCGCAGGCGATCCTTTTCGCGCGGTTCCAGATGGATTGCATGGCCGTAAAGCCCGTTCGGACCCAGCAGGCCATGCGTCTCGTAGGTATCGAGATAATCGCGCGCCTGCGGATACAGATCGCGCACCCATGCGATCTCGTCGGTCTGTTCGCTCAGATGGGTCTGCATCAGGCAGTCGGGATGCTCTGTCCAGAGCGCGCCCAAAGCGTCAAGCTGCGCGGGGCTGGATGTGGGCGAGAACCGCGGCGTGATCGCATAGGACAGACGGTCCACGCCATGCCATTTCCGCAGCAGGGCGCGGCTGTCGTCATAGGCCGATTGCGCCGTGTCGCGCAGGCCGTCGGGCGCGTTGCGGTCCATGCAGGTCTTGCCCGCAACGACCCTCTGGCCCCGTGTCTGGGCGGCCTGAAAGAACGCGTCCACGCTGGCCGGATGGATCGTGGCATAGCTGCAAACCGTCGTGGTGCCATGCGCCAGCGTCAGGTCCAGATAACGGCCCGCAATCTCGGCGGCATAGGCCGGATCGGCAAAGCGCATCTCTTCGGGGAAGGTATAGAGGTTCAGCCAGTCGATCAGGCGCTTGCCCCAACTGGCGATAATGGCCGTTTGGGGATAATGCACATGCGCGTCGACAAATCCGGCCATCAACAGCGCCGCGCCGTGGTCCGTCACTTGGGCCTGCGGATGTGCGGCGCGCAATGCGGCCCCATCGCCAACCGCCACGATCTTTCCGCCTTCGATCAGAATGCCGCCCCGGCTGTCATGCAGCGCGGCATCGGACCCCGTGGCAAAGGGATCGGCGTTAAAGCGCAGGGTCTGGCCCAAGAGCAGGGTCTGTGATGTCATGGAATGTCCTTTTGCGACCAGTCTAAGGCGCTACGGCGCAGAGGTAAATCGCTCTCGCCCAGGCAGGGGGACCGGCAGGCATTGTTTCCACTACCCGCTTTCCGCTAAGAACGGCGCAACGCGAACAGGAGGGTGACATGGCAGAAGGTGAAGATCTGATGGACCGGCCCGCTGA
Source organism: Paracoccaceae bacterium (assembly GCA_024636555.1). Taxonomy (GTDB): domain Bacteria; phylum Pseudomonadota; class Alphaproteobacteria; order Rhodobacterales; family Rhodobacteraceae; genus Seohaeicola. Next base: position 31,829 of record JAGXGW010000037.1, read on the forward strand.
TACTCAATCCGACGGCCGTTACAATCTGGACCGGCGCACCATCGCGACGATCCTTGAGGCGGTCCAGGCGGGCGATGCGGCGCTGCTGACCGAACTGATGGAACCGCTGCATCCTGCGGACATCGCCGACCTTCTGGAACAGATCAACAGCAATGATCGCCGTGCGGTGATCGAGCTTTACGGGCTGGAATTCGACGGGGATATCCTGTCGGAACTCGACGAAAGCATCCGCGAGGATGTGATCGCGATCCTGAACCCGCAGGTTCTGGCCGATGCGGTGCGCGAGTTGGACAGCGACGATGTGGTCGATCTGCTGGAGGATCTGGACGCGCCGCAGCAGGGTGCGATTCTGGACGCGCTGGAAGATGCCGACAGGGTCGCCGTGCAGCAGGCGATGACCTATCCGGAATATTCCGCTGGTCGCCTGATGCAGCGCGAGGTGGTGATGGCGCCTGAGCACTGGACCGTGGGCGAGGCCATTGATTACCTGCGCAATTCCGAGGATCTGCCGGACCAGTTCTATCATATGGTCCTTGTCGATCCGCGCCTGCATCCGGTGGGCAATGTCACGCTGGGCAAGATCATGCGCTCGCGTCGCGACGTGGTTTTGCGCGACATCACCGAGGAGGTGTTCCATACGATCCCCGTCACCCAATATGACGGGGATGTTGCCTATGCCTTCAACCAGTATCATCTGATTTCCGCCCCCGTGGTGGATGATCACGGCAGACTGGTCGGGATCATCACCATCGACGATGCGATGGCGGTGCTGGACGAGGAGCATGAGGAAGACATCCTCAGGATGGCGGGTGTGAGCGAGGACGCGAGCCTGTCTGACACGATCCTCGAAGCGGCGCGCGGCCGTGCTGTCTGGCTCTTCGTGAACCTGTTGACAGCGATCCTTGCCTCGCTGGTGATCGACGCCTTTGCCGAGACGATCAACCAGATGGTCGCGCTGGCGGTGCTGATGCCCATCGTCGCCTCGATGGGCGGCAATGCGGGGACGCAGACGATGACCGTGGCGGTGCGGGCGATCGCAACGCGCGACCTCACCGGGCAGAACGCGGCGCGGGTGATCCGGCGCGAAGTTGCCGTAGGCGCGCTGAACGGCGTCGTTTTCGGCTTTCTGATGGCCCTGGTGGCGGGATTTTGGTTCGGGGTGCCGATGCTGGCGGTGGTGATCGGGGTGGCGATGCTGCTGACGCAGGTTGCCGCAGCACTGGGCGGGATCGTGATTCCGATGGCGCTGGAGCGGTTGAAGATCGACCCGGCGCTGGCCTCCGGGCCGTTTGTCACGACAGTGACGGATGTGGTGGGCTTTTTCGCCTTTCTGGGCCTTGCCGCCGCCGTCTTGATGTAGGGGGACAGATGGACCTGATCGCGATCAAGGCCGAGGCGCGGCGGGCGGCCTTTGCGCGCCGCAAGCTGGCCTTCGATGCCATCGGACCGGATCACGCGGGGCTGCTGGCTGACGTGCTGACGCCGCACAGGGGCAAGGTTCTGGCAGGCTATATGCCGATGCGGACCGAGATCAGCCCGCTGGCGGCGATGACGCGGATGGCGGCGCATGGCCCGGTCTGCGTGCCGGTTATCGAGGGCAGGGGCATGGCGCTGCGCTTTGCCCGCTGGACGCCGGATGGCGCGATGGTGGCGGGTGAATTCGGGGCACAGGTGCCGGGGAGTCTGGCGTGGCTGGAACCCGAGCTGCTGATCGTGCCGCTGGTGGCCTTCGACCGGCGCGGCGGGCGGCTTGGCTATGGCGGCGGGTTCTACGACCGGACGCTGGCGGCATTGCGCGCGCGCGGGCCGGTGGTGGCGGTGGGCTTTGCCTTTGCCGCGCAGGAGGCCGAGGCGCTGCCTCTGGAGGCGACGGACCAGCCGCTCGATCTGATTGTGACGGAAGCCGAAGTGATCGCCTGTGGCGGCGTTGCTGTTTGAGTGTTTGAGGCAAGATGAAGCAGGCGCGCGAAATATTCGTGGGCGCAGGCTGCTTGGGTCTTGCCGCAGGACCGCAATCGCCCTAGGCCTTCGGTCATGAAAATACTGTTTTTAGGCGATGTCATGGGTCGTGCCGGACGGCAGGCCATTTCCGAGAACCTTCCCCGCCTGCGGGCCGAATGGAAGCTGGATTTCGTTGTCGTCAATGGCGAGAACGCCTCCAGCGGGGCAGGGCTGACGGCGGATCATGCGCGCGTCCTGCTGGCTGCCGGGGCCGATTGCCTGACGCTGGGCGATCATGCCTTCGACCAGAAAGACATGCTGACATTTATCGAATCCGAACCGCGCATCCTGCGGCCGCTGAACTTTGCCAAGGTCGCGCCGGGGCGCGGCCATAGGGTGTTCTCGGATGCGCGCGGGCGCAAGATTCTGGTGACGCAGGTGCTGGGCAATGTATTCATGAAGCGCGCCTTCGACGATCCGTTCTCGGCGGTGGATCAGGTGCTGGCCGCGCATCCGCTGGGCGGTGCGGTTCAGGCCACGCTTGTGGACATGCATTGCGAGGCGACCAGCGAGAAGATGGGCATGGGCCATTTCTGCGACGGGCGCGCCAGCGTGGTTGTCGGCACCCATACCCATGTGCCCACCTCCGACACGATGATCCTGCCCGCAGGGACAGCCTATCAGTCCGATGCCGGAATGTGCGGCGACTACAACAGCGTGATCGGCATGGACAAGGCCGAGCCTTTGCGCCGTTTCGTGACGGGTATGGCCAAGGGCCGTTTCGCGCCCGCCCTCGGAGAGGCGACCCTGTCCGGCCTGTATGTCGAAACCGACGATGCGACCGGACGCGCGGTCAAGGCGCGGGCGATCCGGCAGGGCGGGCGGCTCGAGATGACGGGGCCCTGAGGCTGGGCCGGGCGGCTGCTGCATGGCACCACAGGGAGGCGCTGGCCCTGTTCGGCCTGCTGGTCCTGTTGGGTGCGGGCTGGGGGATCACCCAGCCCCTGACCAAGCTGGCGGTAAGCACCGGACACGGGCATTTCGGCCTGATTTTCTGGCAACTGGTGATCGGCGCGATGCTGATGTCCGTCATTGCGCTGGCCACGGGGCGGCGCTTGCCCCTGACATGCGCGGCGCTGCGTGTCTATGCCGTGATCGCCTTGATCGGGACGGTGCTGCCCAACACGGCCTCCTATCAGGCGGCGGTGCATCTGCCCTCCGGCGTGCTGTCGATCCTGCTGTCGCTGATCCCGATGATGGCCTTTCCCATCGCGCTGGGCCTCGGGCTGGAGCGGTTCCGCCTGTGGCGGCTGGCCGGTTTGGGGCTGGGGCTGGGCGGGGTGACGCTATTGGTGCTGCCCGGTGCAAGCCTGCCCGACCCTGCGATGGTGATCTGGGTGCCGGTCGCGGTTATCGCCTCGCTTTGCTATGCATTCGAGGGCAATTACGTCTCCCGCTGGGGCACCGCGGGGCTGGACCCTGTGCAGGTGCTGCTGGGGGCCTCGGCCATCGGGGCGGTGATGACGCTGCCGCTGATGCTTGCCTCGGGGCAGTGGATCAGCCCGCGTGCGCCCTATGGCGTGGCGGAATGGGCGCTGATCGGGTCATCCACGGTGCATGTGCTGGTTTATACGGCATTCGTCTGGCTGGTTGGTCGCGCCGGTGCGGTTTTTGCGGTGCAGGTCAGCTATCTGGTGACAGGTTTCGGTGTCATCTGGGCGATGCTTTTGCTAGGCGAACGCTATGCCCCGCTGATCTGGGTCGCGATGGCGCTGATGATGGCCGGCATGGCGCTTGTGCAGCCGCGACCAAAGGCGGCGCTTGCTCCGGTGCCGGTGATCGGCCAAGGTGACCGACGCGCATAATCCCCAAATCAGGAAATAGAATGGCGTTTTTCGAGTTGTCCCAGAACGTAGAGGCGATTTTGTGTCTGATCGTTGTGCTGGGTATGTTTGTGTTGTTCATCAAGGAGATCTATCCCGCAGAGGTGGTGGCCATCGGGGGCGCGGCGCTGATGCTGGCGCTTGGCCTTTTGCCTTATGAAAGTGCGCTGAAGGTCATGTCCAACCCCGCGCCTTGGACGATTGCCACGATGTTCATCGTGATGGGGGCCTTGGTCAGGACCGGGGCTTTGGACGCGTTCACATCCATCGCGGACAGGCGCGCGCGGACCCATCCGCGCACCGCGATCGTGATGCTGCTGACCTTTGTCATCGTCGCATCCGCGATCATGAACAACACGCCGGTCGTCGTGGTGATGCTGCCGGTGTTCGTGCAACTGTCGCGGACAATGGGGATTTCGGCAAGCAAGCTTCTGATTCCGCTGAGTTACGCGGCCATCCTTGGCGGGACGCTGACCTTGATCGGGACCTCCACCAACCTGTTGGTCGACGGGGTGGCGCGGGCGCAGGGCATGGAGGGGTTTACCATTTTCGAGGTGACGCCGCTGGCTGTGATCCTCGTGGTCTGGGGGATGATCTACCTGCGGATATTCGGCCCGATTTTGTTGCCGCATCGTGACAGCATGGCAAATCTGCTGTCCGACAAGAGCCGGATGAAGTTCTTTACCGAAGCGGTGATCCCGCCCGACAGCAACCTGATCGGGCGCGAGGTGAACGGTGTGCAACTGTTCAAACGCGAAGGCGTGCGGCTGGTGGATGTGATCCGGGGAGATCAGTCGCTGCGCCGCAATCTGCAAGGGGTCATGCTGGAAGTGGGCGACCGTGTGGTTCTGCGCACCCAGATGACAGAGCTGCTGGGCCTGCAGCGCGACAAATCCCTGCGCCGTGTGGATCAGGTGTCAGCGGTTGAAACCTCGACCGTTGAGGCTTTGATCACACCGGGATGCAAAATGGTGGGGCGGTCTCTGGGGGCCATGCGTTTGCGGCGACGCTTCGGGGTCTATCCGCTGGCCGTGCACCGGCGCAACCAGAACATCAGCGGGCAATTGGATGAACTGGTTGTCCGCGTCGGCGATACGCTGCTGCTGGAGGGATCGCCGGCCGATATCCAGCGACTGGCTGACGATATGGAACTGGTCGATGTCTCGCACCCTTCGGCGCGGGCGTTCCGGCGTGGCCATGCACCGGTTGCCATCGTCGCACTTTTGGCGATTGTGGTGCTGGCGGGGCTGGGCGTGGCGCCCATCCTTGCGTTGGCGGTGCTGGCGATGGCGGTGGTGCTGTTGACGCGCTGTATCGACGCGGACGAGGCGTTCAGCTTTGTGGAAGGACGCTTGCTGGCGCTGATCTTCGCGATGCTCGCCATCGGGTCGGCCCTCGAACATACTGGCGCGGTCAGCCTGATCGTGCAGGGCGTCGCCCCGGCGCTGACAGATCTTCCTCCTTTCCTGATCATTTGGGCGATTTATCTGCTCACCTCGATTCTGACAGAGATGGTGTCGAACAACGCGGTGGCGGTGGTTGTCACGCCCATTGCGATCGGGTTGGCGCAGGCAATGGGGATTGATCCGCGCCCGCTTGTTGTGGCGGTGATGGTCGCGGCCTCGGCCAGTTTCGCCACGCCGATCGGATACCAGACCAATATGCTGGTATACGGACCGGGTGGGTACCGGTTTACCGACTTCCTGCGCGTCGGCGTTCCGCTCAACCTGAGCGTGGGCCTGCTCTCGGCTGCGTTGATCCCGTTCATCTGGCCCTTGTAACGGGTTCGGCCGGCTGTCCTGCATCGCCCGTGGTGACTGGCCTTGCGGCCCGCCCGCCTGCTGGCATATAGAGACGCTGATCTCAGGACAGGCAGACATAGCAGGACACGGAGGCACATATGGCCGGCCATTCAAAATGGGCAAATATCCAGCATCGCAAGAACCGACAGGATTCGGTCCGGGCCAAGCTTTTCTCGAAAATGTCCAAGGAAATTACCGTGGCCGCCAAAATGGGCGATCCCGACCCCGAGAAAAACCCGCGCTTGCGGCTGGCGGTAAAAGAGGCGAAATCGCAATCCTGCCCCAAGGATGTGATCGAGCGCGCCATCAAGAAAGCCGTCGGCGGTGAGGGCGACAATTACGAGGAAATCCGCTACGAGGGTTACGGCCCCAACGGCGTCGCGATCATCGTCGAGGCGATGACCGACAACCGCAACCGCACCGCGTCCAACGTGCGCTCGACCTTCACCAAGAACGGCGGCAATCTGGGCGAGACCGGATCGGTGGCCTTCATGTTCGACCGCAAGGGCGAGATCACCTATCCCGCAGCCGTGGGCGATGCCGATACCGTGCTGATGGCCGCGATCGAGGCCGGGGCCGAGGATGTCGAAAGCGGCGAGGAGGGGCATGTGATCTGGTGCGCCGATACCGACCTCAACGAGGTGGCAACAGCGCTGGAGACGGCGCTTGGCGAAAGCGACAGCACCAAGCTGGTCTGGAAGCCCGCCACCACCACGGAAATGGATCTGGACAACATGACCAAGCTGATGAAGCTGGTCGACGCGCTGGAGGATGACGACGATGTGCAGCGCGTCACCACCAATTTCGAGGCCAGTGACGAGGTGATGGGCCAGTTGTAAGCGGCAGACCCCCTGTGCCCGGCGGAGGGGCAGAGGGGGGGCGCTGCCCCCGTCCTGCGGACTCCCCCGGGATATTTTCAACAAGCAGAAGCAGAGCGTAGATGCAGACATTCGGTGCCGGATTTGCGCTCGGCCTGTCGTTGATCATGGCGATCGGCGCGCAGAACGCCTTTGTCCTGCGGCAGGGGATACGGCGCAGCCATGTCTTCGCGGTCTGCCTGACCTGCGCGCTCAGCGATGCAATCCTGATCGGGGCGGGTGTGGCCGGGTTCGGCCGTCTGAGCGCGGCCGCGCCGTGGGTCGAGCCGGTGATGCGCTGGGGTGGTGCGGCGTTTTTGCTGGCTTACGGCGCGCGGGCTTTTGTTTCGGCATGGCGTGGCGGTGCGGTACTTGCGGTGACGGGGCAGGGGGACGAGGCTCTGGGGCCGGTGCTGGTGGCCTGTCTGGCCCTGACATGGCTCAATCCGCATGTCTATCTGGATACCGTCGTGCTGCTGGGAGCGGTGGCCGCGCAATACGAGAACCGGCTCGGCTTTGCGATGGGCGCCATGAGCGCGAGTTTCGTGTTTTTCTTCACGCTGGGTTTCGGCGCGCGCAGGCTGGCCCCGCTGTTCGCCCGTCCGCAAGCATGGCGTGTGCTGGATGTCGCTGTAGGGTTGTTGATGTGGGCCATCGCGTTCAGCCTGATCCGCGGCGCGATGGTGGCGCAATAAAGCGGCACAAAGCGGTGTCCGGCCCTTGCGGCTGCCCGGGCTTCATGACTTCATGCCCGCATGCATATCGACCAAAAGCCAGCGCGTCCGGTGCTGGGCGTTTTCTGGATGGTGGTGACCGGCCTTCTCTTTGTAGGGGTCACGGCACTCGTGAAATATCTGGGGCCAGCCATCCCCGCAGCCGAGGCGGCGATTTTGCGATATGCGATCGGCTTTGTCTTCCTGATCCCGTTGGTGCGCCCGATGCTGGCAACGCGCCTGTCGCGCCGCCAATGGCAGTTGTTCACCCTGCGCGGTCTGGCCCATGCCATCGGGGTGGCGCTGTGGTTCTATGCGATGGCGCGCATTCCCATCGCCGATGTCACGGCGATGAACTATCTCGCGCCGATCTATGTCACGCTGGGTGCGGCGCTGTTTCTGGGCGAGAGGCTGGCCGCGCGCCGCGTCATCGCCGTGATCATGGGGCTTGCCGGTGCGCTGATCATCCTGCGGCCCGGCTTTCGCGAAATCGGACCCGGCCATCTGGCCATGCTGGGCGCGGCGCTGGTGTTCGGCGCGTCCTATATCCTCGCCAAGATGCTCACCGACGAGACGAATGCCGCCATCGTCGTGGGTATGCTGTCGCTCTGGGTGACGATCGGGCTGGCACCAATGGCGCTGGCGGTCTGGGTCACGCCGAGCGGAGAGGCATTGCTTGTCCTGACCCTTGTGGCGCTGCTGGCGACGGCCGGGCACTACACCATGACACTTGCCTTCGCGGCGGCCCCCGTCACCGTCACCCAGCCGGTCAGCTTTCTGCAACTGGTCTGGGCGGTGGCACTGGGCGCGCTCTTTTTTGACGAGGGGCTGGATATCTGGGTGATCGTCGGCGGGTTTGTGATCCTTGGCTCCGTCACCTTCATCACATGGCGCGAGGCGGTGCTGAAGCGCAATCTGCGCACGCCGCCCGCGCCTGCGACAAAGGTCTGAGGCAGACGGTGCGCGCCTTGCGTTTCTTCTTGCCTCAAATATCCAAAGACCGCCCGCGCTGCTCAATCCACCCGTGACGTAGCGCCGCGCGGGTTCAGCAAACCTGCCAGCACATCGCTGCTGGTGATCCGGCCCAGCGGTCGGTCCGCCGCGTCCCGCACCATCAGCACGGTGTTTCCCGGCTGTTGCAGCGCTTGCATGACGGTGGAGAGGGGCGCGTGGGCGGCAATGGCCGGGCCGTCGTCGCCTGCATGCAGCGGTTGCATCACATCTTCGGCGCGCAGCACGCCCAGCGGGTTCATATGGGCCACGAATTCCGCGACATAATCGGTCGACGGATTGGTGAAAATCTCCTGCGGCGTGCCGTTCTGGACGATGCGCCCGCCCTCCATGATCGCGATATGGTTGCCGATCTTGAAGGCCTCGTCCAGATCATGGCTGACGAAGATGATGGTGCGTTTCAGCCGTGCCTGCAGGTCAAGCAACTCGTCCTGCAACCGCGTGCGGATGAGCGGATCGAGGGCCGAGAAAGGCTCGTCCATCAGCAGGATCGGCGCATCGGTGGCAAAGGCGCGGGCCAGCCCCACGCGTTGCTGCATGCCGCCCGACAGATCGCCCACACGGCGGGTGGCCCAGTCCGACAGGCCGACAAGCTCCAGCTGTGCGGCGGTGCGCTCTGCGCGCTCGGCCCGTGGTACGCCCGCGAGTTCCAGCCCCAGACCGACATTCTCCTGCACGCTCCGCCACGGCAGCAGGCCGAATTGCTGGAACACCATCGCCACGTTGTTCTGCCGCAGGCGGCGCAGGGCTGCACCTTTTGCATGGGTCACATCGACCATACCGGCCTCTGTTGCCACCTCGACATGGCCGCGCACCACCGGGTTGAGCCCGTTGACCGCGCGCAGCAGCGTGGATTTGCCCGAGCCGGACAGGCCCATCAGCACGAGGATGTCGCCCTCGTTGACCGAGAGCGAGCAATCATGCACGCCCAGCACCTGCCCGCAGGCTTGCTGCACATCGGGACGGCTCATCCCCTGATCCATCAGGGGCAGGGCGCTGGCGGGTTTGTCGCCGAACACGATCGAGACATTGTGGAAGGTGACAGCCGCGCTCATTTCCGTTCGATCCTCAGCATCCGGTCCAGCAGGATGGCCAGCACCACGATCACCAGCCCCGATTCGAACCCGAGCGCGGGATTGACGCGGTTGAGCGCCTGCAACACCGGCACGCCCAGCCCGTCCGCGCCGACAAGTGCGGCGATCACGACCATCGACAGCGACAGCATTATTGTCTGGTTCAGCCCCGCCATGATCTGCGGCAGGGCATAGGGCAGTTCCACCTTGAGCAGGGTCTGGCGCGGGGTGGCGCCAAAGGCCTGCGCGGCTTCCAGCAGCGCCGTGGGCGTGGCAGTGATGCCAAGATGGGTCAACCGGATCGGCGCGGGTAGCACGAAGATCACCGTGGCGATCAGGCCGGGCACCATGCCGATGCCGAAAAACACAATCGCCGGAATGAGATAGACAAAGGTCGGCAGGGTCTGCATCAGGTCCAGCACCGGACGCAGACTGCGGTAAAGGCGGGGGCGGTGGGCTGCGGCGATGCCGATGGGCACACCCACGCCCATACAGACCACGCAGGCCGCCAGCACAAGGGTCAGCGACTGGGTTGTCTGGATCCAGTAGCCCTGATTGACGATGAACAAAAACCCCAGCCCCACGATGACGGCGGGTTTCCAGCTGCGCTGCACCAGCACGGTCAGCGCCACGAAAGCCGCGATCACGACCAGCGGATGCGGGCTTTGCAGCACCCACAGGATACCGTCGATCAGCGCCTCCAGCCCGTCCGACAGCCCGTCGAAGAAAAAGGCGGCGTTGATTTCGAGCCATGTGAACGCGCGGTCGGCATAGAGCCCGACGGGAATTTTCGTGTCGGTCAGCCAGTTCATGGCAATCTGTCCCTAACGTGTCCGAAGCTGTTCCCGCTCTGTGTCGGGCGGCCCGCCCCCGGCGACAGCCGGAAACGGGAATATCATGCGGGCAAACCGCTTGCAGGCCCGGTTACAGGCCGAGTGCGGCGCGGGCGGCGGGCAGGGCTTCTGCGCCATCGCGGGTGGTGACGCCGTCGAGCCAGCCGTCTAGCACCTCGGGATTGTCGCTCAGCCATGCGGTGGCGGCGGCAGCCGGATCGGTGTTGTCATCCAGGATCGCGCCCATGATCTCGTTTTCCATCTCGAGGGTGAATTCCAGATTGCCGAAGAACGCGCCCAGATTGGGGCATTCCTCCGCAAAGCCGGCGCGGGTATTGGTGCGGACCTCGGCACCGCCCAGATCGGGGCCGAACCAGTCGTCGCCGCCTTCCAGATAGGTCATGTCGAAATTTGCGTTCATCGGATGCGGCTCCCATCCCAGGAACACGATCGGCTCGCCGCGCCGGTCTGCGCGCGTCACCTGTGCAAGCATCCCCTGTTCGGAGCTTTCGGCTACACAGAAGCCCGAGAGGCCGAACGCATCGGCCTCGATCATGTCGAGGATCAGGCGGTTGCCGTCATTGCCCGCCTCGATCCCGTAGATCTTGCTGTCCAGTGCATCCGCATGGGTGGCGATATCCGCGAAACCCGCGATCCCCAGATCGGCCGCGGCGCGGTTCACAGCGAGGGTATATTTCGCGCCGGTCAGGTTGGTGCGGATCGTCTCGACCGTGCCATCTTCGCGGTAGGGCGCGATATCGGCCTCCATCGTGGGCATCCAGTTGCCCAGAAACACGTCGATATCGCCGCGCGACAGCGAGATATAGGTGACGGGCACCGACAGGATTTTGGTCTCCGTGTCATATCCGATCGCTTCCAGCACGACCGATGTGGCGGCGGTGGTGGCGGTGATATCGGTCCAGCCGACATCCGAGAAGGTGACCTTGTCGCATTGCGCGAAGGCAGGCGCGGCCGCCAGCAGGGCCAGTGCCGTCATCGGGGCCACGAGAGCAGTTTTCACGGTCATATCATTCTCCTTGCAGGGTTCTTGTGCGTTATTGATTGACGAGTCAATAAAAAATCATTTAGCGTCCCGGTGCAAGTTTATTGGAGAAAACCATGCCCAAGCTCGGGATGGAGCCTATACGCCGCGCCGCTTTGGTGGAAGCGACAATTGCCGAGATCGGCTCCAGCGGGACGCTCGACGTCACCGTGGCGCAGATCGCACGGCGCGCCGGCATGTCCTCGGCGCTGGCGCATCACTACTTTGGCGGGAAGGAGCAGATCTTTCTCGCCGCCATGCGTCACACGCTGACCGTCTATGCGGCGGGCGTGCGCGGGGCGCTGGCGATGGCGAAGGGGCCGGAGCAACGGCTGGAGGCGATTGTACGCGCCAGCTTTGCCAGCAGCAACTTCCGCCGCGAGGTCGTGGCGGCATGGCTGAACTTCTACGTGCTGGCGCAGGCCTCGGACGATGCGCGCCGCCTGCTTGCCGTTTATCAGTGGCGGCTGCGCTCGAATCTGACCTACGATCTGCGCCCGCTGGTGGGCGCGCGGGCCAGTGACGTGGCAGACCGGATCGCGGCGCTGATCGACGGTGTCTATCTGCGCCAGACGCTGGGCCTCAAGAACGTGCAGGGCCACGGCCAGCCCGACGAGGCGGCGGCCGTCGCCACGGTGATGGGGTGCCTGACACTGGAACTGCAAAGGGGAACGACATGAAAGACGATCGCGCGCGGCCCAATATCCTGATCGTGATGGTCGATCAGTTGAACGGCACGCTGTTCCCCGATGGCCCTGCCGACTGGCTGCATGCGCCCAATCTCAAGGCGCTGGCGGCGCGCTCCACGCGGTTCGCCAACGCCTATACCGCCTCGCCGCTTTGCGCGCCGGGGCGGGCGAGTTTCATGTCCGGCCAGTTGCCCAGTGCGACGCGGGTCTATGACAATGCGGCGGAATTCGCCTCCAGCATTCCGACCTATGCCCATCATTTGCGCCGCGCGGGCTATTACACCTGCCTGTCAGGCAAGATGCATTTTGTGGGACCGGACCAGTTGCACGGGTTCGAGGAACGGCTGACCACTGATATCTACCCCGCCGATTTCGGCTGGACGCCGGATTACCGCAAACCCGGCGAGCGGATCGACTGGTGGTATCACAACATGGGCAGCGTCACCGGCGCGGGCGTGGCCGAGATTTCCAACCAGATGGAATATGACGATGATGTCGCCCATCAGGCGGTGCAGAAGATCTATGATCTGGTGCGCGGGGCCGATGCGCGGCCGTGGTGTCTGACGGTCAGCTTCACCCACCCGCATGATCCGTATGTGGCGCGGCGCAAATACTGGGATCTTTATGAGGATTGCACCCATCTGATGCCCGAGGTGGGACCGATCCCCTACGAAGCGCAAGACCCCCATTCCAAGCGGATCTTTGACGCCAATGACTGGCGCTCCTTTGATCTGACCGACGAGATGGTCACCCGCGCCCGGCGCGCCTATTTCGCCAATATCAGCTATCTAGATGACAAGATCGGCGAGATTTTCGCCACGCTCGACGCCACGCGGCAAGAGGCCGTTGTGGTGTTTGTCAGCGATCACGGTGATATGCTGGGCGAGCGGGGCCTGTGGTACAAGATGTGCTTTTACGAAGGCGCGGCTCGCGTTCCCCTGATGATTGCAGCCCCCGGGATGACGGCAGGCCGGATCGACGCGCCGGTCAGCACGATCGATATCTGCCCCACGCTATGCGATTTGGCGGGTGTCAGTATGGACGAGGTGATGCCGTGGACGACCGGAGAAAGCCTTGTGCCCTTGGCGCGCGGCTTTGACCGCACCAGTCCGGTGGCGATGGAATATGCCGCCGAGGCCTCGGATGCACCGCTGGTCTGCCTGCGGTACGGCCGCTGGAAATATACCCGCTGCGCGCTGGACCCCGAGATGCTGTTCGATCTGGACACGGACCCGCATGAGCTGACCAATCTTGCCGCTGATCCCGCGCATCAGGGAACGCTGGCCAGTCTGCGCGCCAAGTCGGAGGCGCGGTGGGATCTGGCCCGCTATGACGCCGAGGTGCGGGAATCCCAGGCCCGCCGCTGGGTCGTCTACGAGGCCCTGCGCGAGGGTGGCTATTTCCCATGGGATTTCCAGCCGCTGCAAAAAGCCTCCGAACGCTACATGCGCAATCACATGGACCTGAATGTTCTCGAAGAGAACAAACGTTTCCCGCGCGGCGAATGACCCCGCCCGCGATCCTGCCCGACCTTGCCCTTTCACTGTTCCGGAAATACTCAAAATGACCCCCTATGCCACACAGCCCACCGCCAGCCATTTCGTGAACGGTCGCTATGTCGAAGACACGTCCGGCGCGCCCATTGACGTGATCTATCCCGCCACCGGCAAGGTGATCGCACGGGTGCACGAGGCCACGCCCGCCGTGATCGAGGAGGCGATCACGAGCGCGCGCACAGCACAGGCGGCATGGGCTGCCCTTCCCGGCGTGCAGCGGGGCCGCGTGTTGCGCCGCGCCGCCGATATCATGCGCGAACGCAACCGCGAACTCAGCATCCTTGAGAGCCATGACACCGGCAAGCCTTTGTCCGAGACGCTCTATGTCGATGCCACCAGCGGCGCGGATGCGCTGGAATATTTCGGCGGTCTGGCCGCCAGCCTCACGGGCGAGCATATCCCGCTGGGCGAGAACTGGGCCTATACGATGCGCGAGGCTTTGGGCCTGTGCGTCGGCATCGGCGCGTGGAACTATCCCACCCAGATCGCCTGCTGGAAAGGCGCGCCCGCTCTGGCCTGCGGCAATGCGATGATTTTCAAACCCAGTGAAATCACGCCGCTGACGACGCTGAAGCTGGCCGAAATTTATACCGAAGCCGGCTTGCCCGATGGTGTCTTCAA
>JAGXGW010000006.1 GCA_024636555.1 Paracoccaceae bacterium
CAAAATCACACGAGAGCGCTAAACATCGTCAGCGCAGCCCGCCCAACTTATCCCCAAATTCTCGCCCGGATCTCCCTCAGCAGCACCGCCACTTCGTTCCGTCCGGTCCCCAGCGCCGCGTCTCTGCGTCGCCGTGAGGGGCTATCTAGATATAACCCGCCAAACCCGCAAGAGGAAAAACGACGAATAGCGAAAATTATCGCGAATGTTTTTGACCGCTGCTGTCCAAGAGGGCACCAAAGCCTTGCAGCACAGGGCGTTTAGGCCTTCCGCGCGGCTTTGGAACTATTTCGCAGGTGCCGGACCTTCCTTGTGCATCCATCCCGGGAAGACGAATCGCGCCGGGGTCACCCGTTCAGATTCGGCGCGACACCAGCAGTTTGTCGATTCTGCGCCCGTCCAGATCAACGACCTCGATCCGCCATGCGCCGATATCGACCGATTCCCCGACATGGGGCAGACGCCCCATCCGGTCCAGAACCATTCCAGCCACCGTCTGATAGTCGCGCTCGGGTTCGATCTGCAGCGCCAAAAGCTCCGCGAACTCGTCCACCGGCATCCAGCCCGCCACCAGCAAACTGCCATCGGCGCGGGTCACGACCTTCGGCTCGACCGCGCCATCCTCGGCGAAATCGCCTGTGATCGCCTGAAGCACGTCCATCGCCGTGATGATTCCCTCGAAATGTCCGTATTCGTCATAGACCATCACCATATGCGCGGGAGAGCGCCGCAACTGTTCGATCACCTCCAAGGCTCCCTGCCCGTCCCGCACGACCGGCGCAGGCCGAAGCATGTCGCGCAGCTCCACCCGAATCTCCTGCAATGCCGGTTGCAACAGATCGCGCGCCACCAGCACACCGATGATATTGTCGGTCTCGCCCTCCCATACCGGCAGACGGGACCGACCGGTTCTCGCAACCTCAGCCACGATAGAGGTGCTGCGGCTGGCGATATCGATCGTCGCGACCTCGTTGCGCGGTGTCATCAGGCCCCGGGCGGAACGGTCCGCGATGCGCATCACCCCCGCGATCATCTGGCGTTCCGCAGGGTCCATCGCACCCGAACTTTCCGCCTCGGCTATGATAAGACGCACCTCTTCGTCGCTGGTCGCCTGCCCCTGCCCGCCCGACTGGCCCAGCAGCCGTAGAATTGCCTTGCCCGAACGGTCCAGCACCCAGACCAGCGGCGCGGCGACAGTCGCTACACCCTTCATAAGGGGCGCTACCCGCGCGGCCACGGCCTCGGGCGCGCGCAGCGCGATCTGTTTGGGGACCAACTCTCCCACGATCAGCGACAGATAGGTGATCGCCACCACGACCGATCCGACACCAAGCGGCACCGCGACGGTCGCTGACAGTCCCTGCGCCAATAACGCATCCGACAGGCGCGCGCCCAGCGTCGCACCCGAGAACGCACCCGACAGAACGCCCACCAGCGTGATTCCGATCTGCACACTGGACAGGAACCGCCCGGGGTCAGAGGCGAGTTTGATCGCCATCGCAGCACCTTTGCTGCCGCGATCCGCCAACAGGCGCAACCGCGCCGGCCGCGCAGAGACGATGGCCAGTTCGGACATGGCCAAAAGCCCGTTGATAAGTGTCAGAAGAAAAACAATTCCGATTTCGAGGTACATCATGATCCTTGCCATGTCGCCGGGCCGCCACTGCGTTGCGTCTCGATCCACGGGATATGGAGCATAAATGCCGCGACATGAGCATCAAAGCTTGGTGGTCCTGCGCCCCGCGTCAAGAGGGCGCGGAGATATCGCTGCCCCAGGCACACAAGCCGGAACCCGGGGAATTATTTTCTGGCCGCTCTTGTGCCCTATCAGCCGCAGCCACACCTGAGGCGCTGGGAACAAGCTCCGATCCGAAGGATGAACATCTTGGACTACATCTATCTGCTCGGCGGAATCGTCGCGCTGTTTCTGGGAGGCGAGGCGCTGGTGCGTGGCAGTGTCGGCATCGCGCGCCGCTTTGCAATGCCACCGCTTCTGATAGGACTGACGGTCGTCGGCTTCGGAACCTCCACGCCCGAACTTCTCGTCTCCGTCGGTGCCGCTTGGCGCGGCGCGCCGGATATCGCCCTGGGCAACGTCGTCGGATCGAATATTGCAAACATCCTGCTGATCGTCGGCATTTCCGCCATGGTCTGGCCGATCCGCGTTATGGGTGACACGCTGCGCCGTGACACCGCCGTCATGATGGCAGCAGCGCTCGCCCTGGTGCCGATCTTCGCGATGGGCCTGATGGGCAGACCTGCCGGCGCGATCCTTTTCGCGGCTCTCATCGCCTATCTTGTCTGGGCCTACAGGCAATCGCGCAACCAGCTCGTCGCGGCTGACGATCTCGACGGCGCGCCGACCTCCACGGGCGTGTCGCTGGTCTGGGTCGTCGGCGGCCTGGTCCTGCTGATGGTCGGGGCCCGCTTTCTGGTCGATGGCGCAGTGGCGATCGCGCGTGACTTCGGCCTGTCCGAGGCCTTCATAGGCCTGACCATCGTCGCTGTCGGCACGTCGCTGCCGGAATTGGCGACATCGCTGATCGCGGCGCTGCGCAAACAATCCGAAATCGCCATCGGCAATATCATCGGCTCCAACATCTTCAACATACTGGGCATCCTTGGCCTGACGGCGGTGATCACGCCCGTCCCCGTGGCCTCGCGCTTTTTGATGTTCGACCTGCCCATCCTGATCGCCGTCTCGACGATCCTGACAGGGTTGCTGCTGCTGCGTCCGCGCATCGGGCGCGGCATCGGGCTGGTCTTCGTGCTCGCCTATGCCCTCTACATATGGGCCGCACAGGGATGAAGGGCGCGCGCCCTCTGCATCATACCGGAGCGGCCACGATCCTGACGCGGCTGCTGCTCGCATTTGCGCTGCTGTTCGTTGACCTCTTTGCAGATATGGCGACGGCCCGCAGCGAGCCAACGCCGTCGGGTGCCTCGCATCTGATGACCGGTCCCGGCCTTGCCATCGTGCCGCCCGATGCAACGCGGGTCATGGCGGGCCTGCCGCAGGATGACAGCACCGATGCGGCATGGCCGCCTGCCGTACGGCCCGCGCCCCTGTACGCGCAAGCGATCACACCGCAGCGCTCCCCCACTCCTATACACCGTCCCGCAAAGGCGCATCTGCGCCCCTTCCCGCATGGTCCCCCTTTGGTCTGAGCCTTCACCCTCTTACACCACTCATTCCAAGGACCATCTTCAATGAAAAGATCACCATGGGTCATGCTGACCTATGCCGTGCTTCTGCTGCTTGCAGTCGCCACGGCCATTCCCAATTTCCTGTCCGAATCCCAGCGCGCCAGCCTGCCCGATTGGGCCACGGGGCAAACCGTCTCGCTTGGCCTTGACCTGCAAGGCGGCGCGCATCTTTTGCTGGCCGTGGATAGAGACGCGCTGGCCGATGCACGGCGCGCCGATATCCGCGCGCTTGTGCAGGCATCCCTGCGCGAGGCCGGAGTGCCGCCACAACGGATCACCCAAGAGAGCGACAGCCTGATCCTGCCCGCCACGGCGCAAATACAGGCGGTTGTAGCAGAGGCGCTGGCCCGGTCCGTCACGCCCGGCTTTGCTGCGGATGTGCTGCTGGAACAAGAGGACGACACGCTGCGCCTGACCCTGACAGAGGCGGGGCTGGACCGCGCCGCATCTGAGGCCGCCGATAACAGCCTTGAGGTGATCCGTCACCGCGTCGATCAGGTCGGCGTCTCCGAGCCGGTGATCAGCCGTGTCGGGCAAGACCGTATACTGGTGCAGATGCCCGGTGTGGAAAACCCCGGCCAGTTGCGCGACCTGCTCGGCTCGACCGCCAGGATGAGCTTCCATCTGGTCGCCGCCGCAGAAGGGCCCGGCGTCACCGCCTTGCCGATGCGCGACGGCAGCGGCACGGTTCTGGTGCGCGATGACGTGGCCCTTTCGGGCGAGCGACTGGACCGCGCCTCGCAGGGCTTTGACCAGCAGACCGGACGCCCGGTGATCAGCTTCGGCTTTGACCGCGCCGGAGCCATCAGCTTTGGCACGCTCACCGCCGAAAATGTCGGCCAGCGCTTCGCCGTGGTGCTGGACGGTCAGGTTCTGACCGCCCCCGTGATCCAGCAGGCCATCCCCGGTGGTCAGGGCCAGATCACTGGCGATTTCACTGTCGAGGAGGCGCAGACCCTTGCCGTGCTGCTGAGTTCCGGTGCCCTGCCCGCCTCGCTCGAAGTGATCGAGGAGCGCAGCGTCGGTGCCGCCTTGGGCAGCGATTCCATCGCGCTTGGTCTGATGACCGGAGCCTTGGGGCTGGCGCTTGTCGTCGGGATCATGGTGCTGCTCTATGGTGGCTGGGGCCTGCTGGCCAGCGCCGTGCTGGGGCTGAACGTGATGCTGACGCTCAGCGCGCTCGGCTTTCTGGGGGCGACGCTGACCCTGCCCGGAATCGCGGGCATTATCCTGTGTCTGGGCATTGCGGTGGACAGCAACATCCTGATCTTCAGCCGCATCCGCGAGGAAACCGCCAAAGGCACCCCCGCAATGAAGGCCCTGCGGTTAGGCTACGAGCGCGCATGGGCCACCATTTTGGATGCCAACCTGACGACATTGCTGGCGATGCTGGTGCTGTTCTGGTTCGGCGCAGGCGCGATCCGGGGGTTTGCCGTCACCATGGGGCTTGGCATCGTGATCTCGATGTTTACCGCCATCGTACTGATGCGCGCCATGATGGAAGTGATGCTGCGCTGGCGCGGCGTGACGCATCTGCCCATCGCGCCGCTGATCGGTCGCGTGCGCGCACCGGGCCGTTTCGGTTTCATGCGACAGGGCCGGCTTGCCCTGGCGGTGTCGGCTTTGCTGTCGCTGGGCGCGATCGGTGCCCTGTTCATGCCCGGCCCCAATCTCGGGATCGATTTTACCGGCGGGCTCCAGATGGTGCTGACCGCCCCTGCCCCCGTCCCTCTGGCCGAGATGCGCGCGGCGCTTGCCACAGGTGTGGCGGGTGACGCGAGCCTTCAGGCCTTTGCCGATCCCACGCAGGTACTCATCCGCGTGCAGGGCGATGCGGGGGCCGAAACGGTCGCGGCCGTTGAACGCGCCGCCGCCGCCGTGATGCCTGCGGCCAGCTTTGCCCAGATCGATCTGGTCGGTCCCAGCTTCAGCGCCGATCTGGCATGGGCCGGCGCCCTTGCCCTGTCGCTCGCGGTGGCGGCGATGCTTGTCTATATATGGTTGCGTTTCGAATGGCATTTTGCCGTTGGGGCGATTGCGGTGCTGTTTCTGGATATCACCAAGACCTTCGGCCTGATCGCCCTGATGGGATGGGAGGTGAACCTGACCACCATCGTCGCTCTGCTCACGCTCATCGGCTATTCGGTCAATGACAAGGTCGTCGTTTATGACCGTATCCGCGAGCATCTGCGCGAGGGCAGAAGCGATCCGGTGCCCGCCGTCATCGACCTCAGCCTCAATCAGGTGCTGGGACGCTGCCTGTTCACCTCCGGCACGACGATTGCAGCGCTGCTGCCGATGGCGATCTGGGGCGGTCCTGCCGTGGCGGGCTTTGCCGCGCCGATGATCGCCGGCGTGGTGATCGCCACGGCCTCCTCGCTTTTCGTGGCGGGTCCGGTGCTGTCATGGCTGGCACGGCGCGGCTATGCGCAGCCTGTCCCGCTTCCCTATAGTGACAAGGTCGAGGGATTGCCCAAAAAACCTGCCGGATACAGCACGGGAATATGACGCAGCGCACCGCATGTTGCCACAGCGATATGCGGTGCATCCGGCAGGTTCAGGGATAACCGTGCAGTCGCAGCATCTATCGGGTGGCTGGTTTGCGCTTCCCTGCATGCGGCCAATGGGCTTTTTCTCGCGCATTGTGCGCTATTTCGATTCTGTAACTTGCCGTGACCCTGCCCGCAGCACTATATCAGCGACGCACGGCACCGATGAAAGTGCCGTGCAACACCAAAGGATTAAACAGAATTGTCCGCCTCAACCGCCCCGGTAACCGCCCTGACCCGCCGCCGCTTCCTTGCGGCCACGGCTGCTTTGGCCAGCGCTTTCCCCTTGCGGTTGTCCGCGCAGGAAACAGCCGCCGAAACTGACGCCGCACCGCAGCAATTCTCGTTCGACACGCTGAGCGATGAGATGCGGCAACTGGCTGCCGCGCCGCATCGCGCACCACAGCCCGTCAGCGGCTTTTCCAAGGATCTGGATTACGACGATTACCGCCTGATCCGGTTCCGCAACGACAAGATGCGGTGGGCGAGCGAGACAAGCGCGCTGGCACTTGGCGCTTTTCCTTTGGGCTGGTTGTTCACCGACCCGGTGATCCTGTACGAAGTTGAAGGCGGGATGGCGCAGGAGATGCGCTTCTCGACCGAGGATTTCGAATATCTCAACGATCTGGCCGAACGTGTGCCCACGACAGAGGCCCTGCCCGGCGTGGCGGGCTTCCGTCTGAACCATCAACTCAACCGTCCCGATGTAATGGACGAGATGGTGGCCTTTCTCGGGGCCAGCTATTTCCGCGCCCTGGGACGCGGCTCCGCCTACGGGCTGTCCGCACGCGGGCTGGCGCTGAATACAGCGCGCCCCACACCGGAGGAATTCCCGCGGTTTTCGCGCTTCTACATCGCGCGCGCGGACGGCCCCGGATTGGTCACCGTCTATGCCGCGCTGGAAAGTCCCAGCGTGACAGGGGCTTACCGCTTTGTCTTCTTTCCCGGCGCCAATACCGAGATCGAAGTGACCGCAAGGCTCTATTTCCGTGAGGATGTCGACGAATTGGGCGTGGCCCCTTTGACCTCGATGTATCTTTACTCGGAAAAGAACCACACCCAGTTCGACGATTTCCGCCCCAAGGTCCATGATAGCGACGGGCTTTATATCCTGCGCGCCAGCGGCGAAGCGGTCTGGCGCCCGCTCAACAACCCGCCACGGCTGACGGGGAGCTACTTTTCCGAAACCGCCCCCCGCCGTTTCGGCCTGCACCAGCGCGAGCGCAATTTCGAGGCGTTCCAGGATACCGAGGCGGATTACCATCGCCGTCCCTCGCTGGATATCGAACCGATCGGAGACTGGGGGCGGGGCGATGTGCGCCTTGTCGAAATCCCCTCGGCTCTGGAGGCCAATGACAATATCGTCGCCTTCTGGGTGCCGGAAGAAAAAGCGCGCGCGGGCGACGCGCGGGAGTTCAGCTACCGGATGCACTGGGGCGATCTGCCAGTCAATCCGCAGGCCGACACGGCCCATGTCGTGACCACACGCGCAGGGCATGGTGGCGTGGCCGGTGTCGAGGGGCAGGAGAATTTCCGCAAATTCGTCGTCGATTTTCGCGGCGGCCTTCTGGACCGACTTGAACAAGATTCCGGAATCGCGCCGGTTGTGAATGTCGCCAACGGCGAAATTGTAAGCAACGTGCTGCAATTTGTGCCGGAAAACGGTGTGTGGCGTCTGTTCATTGATGTGCGGGCCGAGCGGGACGCTGTCGTGGAACTCTCGGCTCATCTGGCAGGGTATAATCGCAAGCTTTCCGAAAAATGGCTTTATCAGTGGATCAACGCATCATGAACGACCTTTCACCCGTGGATATTTCCTTTTCGGACAGGGTGAATCGTTCAGGCGCGTTCGACGCCGCAACGCTTGCGGGCTGGGACGTCACCGTCGCTTTGAACATTGCCCCGCCAGACGCGCCGCTGATGATGCCGACACAGGTGCTGGAACGACCGCAGCGCAGCCTTCTGGCAGGCGTTTTGTCCTTTTTCCGCCCCACCCGGCGCGTCATCCGCAGGACCTGAAGCATGGCAGCCCCCGCCGAGGCCAAAGTGGCCCTGATCCGGTTTGTCCTGCTGACCGGAAGCATCCTCATTGGCTGTGGCGCCTTCGTGCTGTTCATGCGCTTCGGCGCGGCCGATGGCCTCGATGTGATGGATTTCCTGCGCGCCTCGCTCATTCTGGTCTCGACCTTCTGGCTGGCCTGGGGTGCGTTGCAGGCCGTTGCAGGGCTCACGACGCGGACCCCCGCCGCTGTCCGTCACGATGGCCCACTCACATCACGCATCGCGGTGCTGGTCCCGATCTATAACGAAAGCCCCGCCGATACCTTCCCGCGCATCGCTGCAATGGACGCGTCCCTGCGCCAGACCGGATTTGGTGAGCGTTTCCACATCGCGATCCTGTCGGACACACGGGACGAGGTTGCGGCAAAAGCCGAGGCGCAGGCCTTTGAGCATCTGTTGCGGCTCACCGCAGCGGAAGGGCGGATATTCTATCGCCGTCGCAGCACCAATCAGGGGCGCAAGGCCGGAAACATTCAGGATTTTTTCACCCGCTCCGGTGCTGCCTATGATCTTGCGGTGATACTGGACGCCGACAGCCTCATGGAAGGCGACACGATGGTGGAAATGGCGCGCCGGATGGAGGCCGATCCAAGGTTGGGCCTGTTGCAGACGCTGCCGCAGATCGTGAAGGCACGCTCGCGCTTTGGTCGTGCCCAGCAATTCGCCGCGTCTTTCTACTCGGCCATCTTCTGTCGGGGTCAGGCCATGATGCAGGGCCGCACCGGGCCTTTCTGGGGCCATAACGCCATCGTGCGTGTCCGCGCCTTTGCCGAAAGCTGTGGGCTGCCGGAATTGTCGGGTCAGCCCCCGTTCGGCGGGCACATCATGAGCCATGATTATGTCGAGGCGGCTTTGCTCGCACGTGCTGGCTGGCATGTGCGCGTGGATGACGATCTGGGCGGCAGCTACGAGGAAGGCCCAGAAAACATGGTACTGCATGCCCGGCGCGACCGTCGCTGGTGTCAGGGCAATCTGCAACATGCCCGCCTGCTGTTCGCACCCGGTCTGAAACCGTGGAGCCGTTTCATCTTTTTGCAGGGAATTCTGGCCTATCTTGCGCCGGTGATCTGGCTGAGCTTCCTGCTCTGTTCGATCCTTGCGCCGCTGTTCGTGCCGCCGCCCGACTATTTCCCCGTCGAGGGCTGGCGCTGGCCTGTCGTGCCCGTGTCGCAACCCTCGCAGGCCATCGCGCTCGCGCTTGGTATTCTG
Organism: Paracoccaceae bacterium; assembly: GCA_024636555.1. Classification (GTDB taxonomy): domain Bacteria; phylum Pseudomonadota; class Alphaproteobacteria; order Rhodobacterales; family Rhodobacteraceae; genus Seohaeicola. The sequence continues at coordinate 9,027 of JAGXGW010000006.1, forward strand.
GGTCTGCTGTTTCTGCCCAAGCTCCTGATCCTGATCGACGCTGTTGCGTGCGCGCGCAGCGCCGGCTTTGGCGGGGCATGGCGCGCGACCGGTTCTGTCGGTGCGGAATTGCTGCTCTCGATCCTGTCCGCGCCCGTCTTCATGATGTTCAACACCCGTTCGGTCTTTCAGGTTCTGGCCGGACGCGACGGCGGCTGGCCCGCACAGGCGCGCGGAGACGGCACGATGACGCTGCAAGAGGCATGGACCGCCAGCAGATGGATCGTGATCACGGGCATCCTTGTCGGCGGGCTGGCGACATGGCTGGCACCGCATCTGCTGGTCTGGCTCGCGCCCGTTCTTTTGCCGCTGGTGATCGCGCCGGCACTGATCGCATGGTCCTCGGCCCCTTCCACAAGCACGCTGTTCCGGACTCCCGGAGAGCCTGAACTGCCTGAGATTCTGCGACTGGACGTCCAGTTCCGCCAAAGATGGGCCATAGGGGCGGACAGCCACAGCAAAACGGCCGCGTAATCGTCCAGTCGGCTGCAGCCCACGCGGCCTTAACGGCGGGGATCATCGCTTCCGTCGGCGCTGTTGTCATGATCCGGCGCATTATCGAAACTGGGCAAGATCCGTGGCACCACGGCAAGGATCACAAGCACGACCAGTGTGGACAATACCGCCGTCGTCTCCAGCCCAAGGCCGACGATCACGCCGATTGCTGCCGTCACCCAGATGTTCGCCGCTGTCGTCAGACCCTCGACCTGCTGGCGCGCGGTGCGCACGATGATTGCACCGGCCCCCAGAAAGCCGATCCCCTGCACGACCCCTTGTAGAACCCGCGACATATCCTCGATCGGCATACCGGCTTGCAACGGCCCGATGACGAACAGCACGGCACCCACCGCCACCAGCATATGCGTCCGCAAACCCGCGCTGCGGCCCTTGCTCTCGCGCTCGAAGCCAAGGATGCCGCCCAGCAAGGCCGCCAGCGTCAGCCGCACAATCACAATCGTCAACGTGGCAACATCCGGCACGTCAGAGAATTGCGCGACGAGGGTCGTCCAGATCTCTTGTCCCACGCTCATATCTTTGGTCCCGGTCGGCTGGTTTACCGAGGTCAACGCTTGGCAGGCCGCAATGGCTCCGGTCCTTTTCGTGGTGTTGTCGCGCCGCAGATCGCGGGAGGCTTCAAGGCTTCAAGGCGTCAGGTGGCGAACACTATGCCTGCAACGGCTGTCGCAGATCCGCGCCCTCGGCGCGGTTTGAATTGACCGCAGGATCGACGCGCCACGCCTCCAGCCGTCCTTCAGGACCGGGGCGCATCAGGGTGGCCGCGCCATGCCCGGCCTCGCCCAGCCAGAGCGGCCAGTCCGCCGGGTCGAGGATCAGCGGCATCCGGTGGTGCAAGGGCGCGATATCGGCGCTGGCTGCGGTAGTAACGATAGCACAACTGGTGATCCGCGCGGCATCGCCCCCCCAGTCCTGCCAGAGCCCCGCCATGACCAAAGGTGCCTCGTCGCGACGGCGGATATACCACGGCAGCCGCGCATCCTGTGCATCCTTGGTCCATTCGTAAAACCCGTCGGCAGGCACAAGACAGCGCCGCGCCCGCGCCGCCGCGCGGAACGCCGGCTTTTCGGCCAAAGTCTTGGCGCGGGCGTTGATCAGCAACGGCCCGTCCGACATTGTCTTGTACCAATGCGGCAGGAAGCCCCAGCGCATCGCGCCCAGCCGCCTTGCGCCGTCAGCGGCCGTGACGACATGGATCTGTTGTGTCGGGCAGATGTTGAAGCGTGGCACGGGCGGCAGGTCATTCGCCGTGACCGCATCGAACAGACGGGCCATCGCGTCATGGGGCATTGTCAGGGCAAAGCGTCCACACATGGGGGCAAATTGCCGTAAAGCCGCATCGGCGTCCAGAGGCGACGCGCGCCCTGATCAGTCGCTCAAGCGCACTGACAGCCGCAGATGCGCTAGCGCCACCAGCATCAGGGCGCCCGCAACCAGCCCCAGCGGCCACAGGCCGAACCCGGCCAGCACCAGCCCCCCGAAAGCCGATCCGATGGCGGCACCCACGTAAACGCCCGCCGCATTCAGCGCCAGCATCACCGGCGTGGCCTCGGGTGCCAGCGTGACCAGCCGCGCCTGTTGCGCCGCCATGAAGGACCAGCCGAAGACCGACCACAGGACCAGCAACCCCATCGCCAATGTCCCCGCCAGCGCCCCGGCATCGCCACCCGCCAGCGGCAGCAGCGAGAAGCCCGGCAGAACCACCAGTTGCGCCAGACAGAGAAACGTCAGCGTGCGCGCCGGACCGATCCGGTCACTCAGCGCACCGCCCATGATATTGCCGAGAACCGCCCCGATTCCGCAGACGCCCAGCGCCAGCGTGAGACCGTCCCTGCCCCAGCCGAGATTCTGCGACAGCAGGGGCGCCAGAAAGGTGTTCACCACATAGCCCGCCATCAGAAAGCTCGTCGTGAAGCCTGCGGCCAGCATCAGCCGTCCGTTCCGCATCACCCGCCCCAGATCGCGCAGCGTGACCGGCTGAAAGGACAGACCGCGCGGCACGATGGTCCAGACCAGCCACAGACAGGGTAGTAGCAAGACAAGCACCACCGCAAAAGCCGCGCGCCAGCCGAATGTATAGGCGACGAAACTGCCGACCGGCAGCCCGAGGATCTGGCTCATCGTCATGCCGAAAAACACCGCCGCCAACGCCTTGGCGCGGCGCTCGGGCGCGCTGAGCCCCGCCGCCACGGCGGCGGCCACCGGCGTGAACAGCCCCGCACCTGCCGCAGCCAGAATACGGCTTATATGCAGCGCCACCTCCGAGGGTATGAGCACCGGCAGCGCGCAACCCAGCCCGAACAGCGCCAAGCCTGCCGCCAGCACCCGCCTGCGCCCGATTCCGCCGGTCACCGAGACGAGTATCGGCGACAGGATCGCGTAGGTGACAGCATAGGTCGTCAGCACGGTGCCAGCCCGCGCAGTCGAAATCTGCAACCCTTCGGCCAGCGGTTCCAGCAGGCCGATGATCATGAACGCCCCCATGCCGATGACGAAATTCGACACCGACAGGGTCGCGATCAACACGCGGTGCGGGCCAACCGCCTGCGCCGGGACAGTATCGTTGGAGGGAGGGGCAAGGCTCATGCCCCGTCATGCCATAGCGCCCGGACGGGCGCATCCGCAAAAAGCGCGCAAGGGCTGTGCAGTCTATTTCGTCTTGATGCGGCCGTCCAGAAAGGGGCGATAAGGTGAATTGACCGCCAGATAATTTGCCACAACATCCGCCAGGGTCGGCCCGTACTCATGCGCGGTCTTGCCCTCGGTGCCGAACATCACATAGCCGTCGCCACCGCCGCGAAGGTAGTTGTTGGTCACCACGCTATAGGTGCTGTCGGGATCAAGCGGCACCCAGCGGTCGCCGTCCCTGACCTCGGCACTGACCACCCGGCCGCCAGGCGCGGCTGCAGGATCGTAGACAAACCGGATCCCCGCGACCTGCGGAAAGCGACCTGCCGCACTGTCGACTTGGCTTACGCCGTTTTCCAGTGCCGCCAGCACAGTGCTGCCCCTTGCCTTGAACGTGGACAGCGTGTTCCGGAACGGCAAAACGTCCAGAACCTCGCCGACCGTCACAGGGCCGGCCCGGAAGCTGGCACGCAAACCACCGCCATTCTGGATCGCGATGCTGACGCCGCGCCGCCGGGCATGGGCCAGCATCGCATCGGCCACAAGGTTGCCCATCTCGCATTCCTGCATGCGGCATGCCTGCCAGCCGCCGTCAACGAAGGTGGCAACCACCGCCACAACCCGCTGCTTGATCTGCTCGACAGGTCCGGCCAGTTCGGCGACGCGTGCAGCGATCACCGGATCGGGTATGACGCTGTCGTCCAGCAGGATCGTATCACCACGGCCCGATATGACATTGCCCGCCGCATCGAATTGCAGCACCAGATGACCAAGGTATTTGCCGTAAGCATAGGCATGGGCCACCGGCACATCGCCCACCAACTGCGGATAGGCCAGCGCGCCTTCCGCGCTGTTGCTCATCAGCGTGCGGGAATGCCCGCCGACAATGGCGTCGATCCCTTCCACGTCCGCCGCCAGTTCCCTGTCCATCGCCAGACCGACATGCGTCAGCGCGATGATCTTGTTGACGCCCTCCGCCTCAAGTTCTGCGACATCCGCCGCAAGGCTTGCAGCCGTGTCTGCAAAAACCACATCCGGTCCGGGGCCGGATGTCTCGGCCGTGTCGGTCGTCACTGCCGCCACAAGACCGATCCTGTCGCCCCCCACCTCCAGCACGACATGGCGCGCGATACGTCCTGCCAGCGCTTTGGTGCGGCTGACATCCAGATTGCCGGAGATGACGGGAAATTCCACAAGGTCCAGAAACTTGCGAAGTCCCTCCGGCCCGTCATCGAATTCATGATCGCCCAGCGCCATGGCGTCAAAGCCGATCCGCTGCATGAATTCCGCCTCGACCGCGCCGCGATGGGCGGCATACAGCAGACTACCTTGCAACTGGTCGCCCGCGTCAAGCACGATCACATTGAGCCCTTGCGCCCGCAGACCGTCCCGCAGTTCGGCAACTTTCGCGGCAATTCGCGCCACGCCGCCAAAGCACGCGCCCTCAGCCGCGTCCTTGGCCGCGCAGTTCGAATCGAATGCGTTGACAGGTTCGATCCGGCTGGAAAAATCGCTCAGATGCAGAATGTGAAGCGTATAGTCAGCCTGAGCCATCGTGGCGCAAAAGCAAAACGCCAACAGCGTGGGGGCTGAACGAAAGATCATGAATGTATTTTTCCTCAGGAAGGGTGGCAACAAACCCTTACCTACTGTCGCCTATGTGTAAAGCTGATCGGGCCGCCGGTGGCGCTTTCATGCCTGCGCGGGCGGCGGGCGTAATGACCTTGACCGGCGAGGTCCGGCGGGGCATGTGATCTGGATGCTGATTTACAAGATATTCCGCGCATCCGAATGGGCGCAGTTGCAGGCCGAAGGGGCAACTTCCGGCGCGCCCGTCGATATCGCCGACGGCTATGTGCATTTCTCGACCGCCGCGCAGGCGCGCGAAACGGCGGCGAAGCATTTCGCTGGCGAGGATGATCTGGTGCTTCTGGCGCTGGACAGCGACGCCTTGGGCGATGCGCTGCGGTGGGAGCCGTCCCGCGGGGGCGCGCTTTTCCCGCATCTTTACCGTCCGTTGCGCCTTGATGACGTGCTCTGGCACCGGCCATTGCCGCGCTCTGATGGCCTCCACCAGTTTCCGCCGGAGATGATATGAGCCTGATCGAATCCATCGGCCTGCGCGCCCTGCGTCGCCTTGACCCCGAAACCGCCCACGGACTGGCGATACGTGCGCTCACCTCCGGTCTGGTCCCGCAGCCCGGCCCCTACACCACGCCGCGCCTGCAAACCGTGCTGGCGGGTATCAGCCTGCCCAATCCGGTGGGTCTTGCGGCCGGTTTCGACAAGAACGCGGACGCGCTGACCCCGCTGTCACGCGCCGGGTTCGGCTTTATCGAAGTGGGGGCGACAACGCCCTGCGCCCAGCCGGGCAATCCGCGCCCGCGCCTGTTCCGGCTGACCGACGACCGCGCCGTCATCAACCGTTTCGGCTTCAACAACCTTGGCATGGACGCGATGGAAAAGCGCCTTGCCCGCCGCCCCCGCGATGCCGTGATCGGCCTCAATCTCGGCGCCAACAAGGACAGCGACGACAGGGCCGAGGATTTCGCCCGCGTGCTGGCCCATTGCGGGCGGCATCTGGATTTCGCCACCGTCAACGTCTCCTCGCCCAACACCGAGAAACTGCGCGACCTGCAAGGGGCCGAAGCGCTCGCCGCCCTGCTGGCGGGCGTGATGGAGGCACGGCAATGGCTGTCGCGCCCGATCCCAGTCTTCCTGAAAATCGCGCCCGATCTGACCCTCGATGAACTGGCCGCCATCGCCGAGGTCGCACGCGCCGCGCGCGTCGACGCGATCATCGCCACCAATACCACGCTCGACCGCAGCGGCCTGCGCAGCGCCCATGCGCAAGAGGCGG
>JAGXGW010000038.1 GCA_024636555.1 Paracoccaceae bacterium
ATTACGGCCCGGTCATGGCGGGTAACCGGCTTGTCGTGGCCTCCAATGACGGGTTCCTGCGCTTCTTCGATCCTGTTTCCGGCGCAATGACGCATAGCGCTCAGGTGCCGGGCGGGGCGACAACCTCGCCCATCGTGGCAGGTGGTACGCTCTATGTTGTCGGTGCGCGGGGGCAATTGCACGCTTTCCGTTGAGCCTGCGATGGTGTATCGCAGCCGCTTGATCTTACCCGGAGCTGCAGACCCATGAGTTTCACGCTGGCCATCGTTGGCCGACCCAATGTCGGAAAGTCCACATTGTTCAACCGTCTGGTTGGCAAGCGTCTGGCCTTGGTCGATGACCAGCCCGGTGTCACGCGTGACCTGCGCGAGGGCGATGCGCGGCTGGGCGATCTGCGGTTCACCGTGATCGACACGGCAGGGCTGGAAGAGGCGACGGACGAATCCCTGCAAGGCCGGATGCGCAAGCTGACCGAGCGCGCCGTGGATATGGCCGATATCTGCCTGTTCATGATCGACGCCCGCGCCGGTGTGACACCGACCGATGAAATCTTTGCCGAAATCCTGCGCAAACGCGCCAAACACGTTATTCTGGCCGCCAACAAGGGCGAGGGCCGTCTGGCCGATGCCGGTGTGATAGAGGCCTACGGTCTGGGTCTGGGCGAGCCGATCCGCATGTCGGCCGAGCATGGCGAAGGGCTGAACGATCTTTATTCGCAGCTGATGCCGCTGTCGGATGCCTTTGCCGAGCTTGCCAAGACAGACCACGAGGAAGCGCCCGAAATCGACGTGACGCTGAACGAGGAGGATGACGAATCCACCTATCACGTGCGTTGGCCCACCCTCGACAAGCCGATGCAGATCGCTGTTGTCGGCCGCCCGAATGCGGGCAAATCCACGCTGATCAACAAGATTCTGGGCGATGAGCGCCTGCTGACGGGACCGGAGGCCGGGATCACCCGCGATGCGATCTCGCTGACCATCGACTGGGAGAACATGCCGATCCGCATCTGGGATACAGCCGGAATGCGGAAGAAGGCCAAGATTCAGGACAAGCTCGAGAAAATGTCCGTCTCGGACGGGCTGCGGGCGGTGAAATTCGCCGAGGTCGTGATCGTGTTGCTGGATGCGGCCATTCCGTTCGAGCAGCAAGACCTGCGGATCGCCGATCTGGCCGAGCGCGAGGGCCGCGCCGTGGTTGTGGCCGTCAACAAATGGGACATCGAAGACGACAAGCAAGGCAAGATCAACATGCTGCGCGAATCCTTCGAGCGGCTCTTGCCGCAGTTGCGCGGCGCGCCTTTGGTCACCGTGTCGGCCAAGACCGGCAAGGGGCTGGACCGTCTGCGCCAGGCGGTCGAGAAGGCCTATGACACATGGAACCGCCGTGTGACGACAGCACAACTCAACCGCTGGCTGGCGGGCATGATGGAGGCGCATCCGCCGCCCGCGCCCAGCGGCAAGCGGATCAAGCTGCGCTACATGACGCAGGCCAAAACGCGGCCACCGGGCTTTGTGGTGATGTGCTCGAACCCCGACAAGATGCCCGACAGCTATTCGCGCTATCTGGTCAACGCGTTGCGGACGGATTTCGACATGCCGGGCACGCCGATCCGCCTTTATATGCGGGGTCAGGGCGACAAGAACCCTTACAAGGGCCGCAAAGAGCGCAATGCGGGCGCGCTGACCAAGCACCTGGGCAAGGCACCGACACCGGGCAAGGGGCGGCGTTAGAGCGCGATATGCTCTAGCGTTCACCACCCGACGCGAGGTATTCTGTGACGGCTCGCAGCCCTGTGCGGACTGTCAAAGCGTCGGGCCGCGGTGCGGCGATGCCACATATCAGTTTGGCAATTTATGCCTGCCAAATCCGCCTGACCTCTAGACCTGTTCCTGCATCTGCCAAATCGCCGTGCCGGGGGGCGGCGCGGCGGCGCTTCGCGCCTTGTTCCGCGCGTGGACTGATTTGAACGGCGGAAATGTCCCCAATCACGCCTGTAGCCACCGCAACTGCTGGGCGCGGGAACCTTTCGTCAGGTGGGGAACTCTAGTCGTTTTTTATTTTAGGAAAGCCGCGCAACAGGTTAGCGCGCGGCGTTCATCTACGCGAGGGCTCAGACAAAGGTTTCCCGCGCGCGGATGTTGACCACCATGCGCCAGCCCAGCAGGGCGATGCCCAGCACGGTCAGCAGCAGAACTGACCAGTTCGGCCCCTGCAGGTTGGACACCACCACGCCGATCAAGGCCCAGATGACACCAGCAGGATATGCGGGCGCATCGCGGCGCAGCGCTTGCACGCCCATTGCGATCGCCAGTGCGAGGACGATACCCAGCCATGCCGCAACCTGCGCCCCCAGAACGCCGTAGCCCGCCAGTACCAGACCGATCGCCACGCAGGAGGCTGCCGTGAGCCATCCGGCATAGAGCGCGATCGGCGCGCGCAGCCACCAATGATCCGCCTGTCCCGCGCGCATCAGCGCCAGCAAGGCTGTCGCCAGCATCGCCCAGATCAGCACCGTGGCCCAGATCGGCGAGAGTTGCGCCACCGGAATCCAGCTTGCGCCGATCACCAGACTGACGATGAGGGCAGGGCGCATCGGCTCCCAGTCAGGATCGGTGGCGCGGTTCCAGATACCGAAAACGGCGCTTGCGACCAGCCACAGATAGATCAGGCCCCAGATCGCAAAGGCATAGCCGGCGGGCTGCACCGGCGGATCAACCTGCGGGACAGGAAACTGGTCGGGCGCGAACCCGTTGAAACCGGAGGACAAAAGCGGCGAGAGCGCGAAAGCCAGTGCGGCCAGAAGCGTCAGAAGGGCGGGTATTCGGTACATCTGGACGGATCGCCTTTTGCTTGTCATGTTACTGATTGATATAAACAACTCCGCTGCAAAGCCAAAGGCTCCGCGGTCAATTTTAAAATCTACGGTTTTTGAGCCACGTCTGTCAGGTATTTTAAAAAGGTTCATCGTTATGAAACGGATTGCGTTTTTCTGCGACGGCACGTGGAACCGTGCCGATGCCGATCGCCCCACCTCGATCCTGCGGCTGGCGCAGGCGGTCACACCCTCGGCCACTGACGGGATCAAACAGATCGTGTTCTACCAGCAGGGCGTGGGCACAGGGCGCGGCACATCGTGGCTGGCGCGCCGCACCGACAGGTTTCTGGGCGGCGCTTTGGGCTGGGGACTTGAGGACAATATCATCGAGGCCTACCGCAATCTGGTGTTCTGCTACGAACCGGGGGACCAGATCTTTATCTTCGGCTTTTCGCGCGGGGCCTATACGGCGCGGTCGCTGGCGGGGCTGATCCGCAAGGCGGGCATCGTGCCGCGCAATCAGGTGCACCGGGTGGGCGAGGCGATGGCGCTTTATCGCAAACGCGGGCGGGCGATGGCGCCCGACAAGCCACAGGTGATGGCGCAGCGCGCGGACCTGTCGCCGGATGTTGCCACCTCGCAGGCAGAGATCGAATGGCGTCTGGCGCAAGGCAAGCTGGACCGTCATGGCGAGGCTCCGATTCTGGTGCAGATCCGTTATCTGGGCGTGCTGGACACGGTGGGCGCGCTGGGTCTGCCCTCGTTCATGGGGCTTTTTGCAAAACTGGTGAATGACCGCCACGCCTTCCATGATACGGACCTGTCGCATCTGGTCCTGTCGGCGCGCCATGCCGTCGCCATAGACGAGCGCCGCGTGCTCTATCCGCCTGCGCTCTGGGGTAATCTGGACGGGCCGGACGGGTTGAACAACGGCCAGACCGGCCCGGACAGACCCTATCAGCAATTGTGGTTTGCGGGCGTGCATGGCGTTGTGGGGGGCAGCGGGCCGGTGCCGGGGCTGTCGGCCTATCCTGCGGGCTGGATCGCCGAAGGGGCGCGGGCCGAGATGGCGCGGCTGGATTTCGACCGTCCATCTCTTCAGGCAATCACCGCTGCTGCTGATCCGGTGGCCGAAGCCGGCGCGATGGTGCAAAAGCGTGGATGGTCAAACCTTTACGGCGCGCTTTTAGCTGACAGAGAAGGCCCGCGCAGGGCCGCCGATGTGGCCGAGGCGGCGCGCCAGCGGGTGATCCGCATGGGGGGCTACCGCCCCGGTAGTTTGCGGTATGTCCGGGAAATGCTGTTCAAGCCGCGCAACGGCTGACCGCGCCGGGTGATATAACAGCGCGGCCATGCCAGTTTTGTCAGGCAAGCGCGCCGCTGGCCGCGATCCGCGTTTTGCCGCCCAGATAGGGGTGCAGCACCTCTGGTAGCTCCACCGATCCATCCGCCTGCTGGCCGTTCTCCAGCACAGCGATCAGGCAACGCCCCACCGCTAGGCCGGAGCCGTTCAGCGTGTGTACGAAAGCGGGCTTGCCGCCGTCCGCAGGCTTGTAGCGCGCATTCATCCGGCGGGCCTGGAAATCGCCGCAGACCGAGATGCTGGAAATCTCGCGGTAGGTGTCCTGACCCGGCAACCAGACTTCGATATCATGCGTTTTCTGTGCGCCAAATCCCATATCGCCAGTGCAGAGCACCACAGTGCGATAGGGCAGGCCCAGCTTTTGCAGGATCGTCTCGGCGCAGCCGGTCATGCGGTCATGCTCGGACAGGCTGTCCTCGGGACGCGTGATCGAGACCATCTCGACCTTCTCGAACTGGTGCTGGCGCAACATGCCGGAGGTGTCCTTGCCCGCCGATCCCGCCTCGGAGCGGAAGCACAGGGTATGGGCGGTCATCCGCAGCGGCAGCGCGGCGTCGTCCAGCACATCGCCCGCGACGGTGTTGGTCAGCGTCACCTCGGAGGTGGGGATGAGCCACCAGCCGTTTGTGGTGCGATAGCTGTCCTCGGCGAATTTGGGCAACTGGTTGGTGCCGTACATCGCCTCGTCCTTGACCAGAACGGGGGTGATCATCTCGGTCAGGCCGTGCTCTGTCACATGGGTGTCGAGCATGAATTGCGCCAGCGCACGGTGCAGGCGGGCCACCGCGCCCCTGAGCATGACAAAGCGCGCGCCCGAGAGTTTCGCGGCGGTCTCGAAATCCATGCCGGGCTTGACGCCTGCAATCTCGTAATGTTCCGCTGGCTTGAAATCCAGCGCGCGGGGGCTGCCCCAGCGGCGCAATTCGACATTGTCACTCTCGTCGGCCCCTTGCGGCACCTCTTCGAGCGGGCTGTTGGGCAGGGTCATCAACAGGTCTGTCAGTTGCTGGTCCAGTTCCTTGGCACCAGCCTGCAACGCGGCGACCTCGGCCTTTTTCTCGGCTACCAGCGCGCGCAGACGCTCGAATTCGGCATCATCGCCACTGGCCTTGGCGGCGCCGACGTCCTTCGAGGCGCGGTTCTGCTCGGCCTGCGCTGTCTCGGCGGCGGTGATGCGGGCGCGGCGCGCCTCGTCGAGCGCCAGCACGTCGGCGGACATGGGCGATGCGCCGCGACGGGCAAGGGCGGCATCAAATGCCTCGGGATTGTCGCGGATGGCGCGGATGTCGTGCATGGCTGTCTCCGGTCTTGTCAGGTCTTTGCCCCATATGCCGCAATCCCCGCTGCGAGAGAAGGGGGAATTGACCCTGCTGCCAGCTGCTGGGCCGTGCGGTGGCCTGCCGGACCGATAGGCTGTTTCCTGCCTTGCAAAAGCGGGCGTCGGGACATAGGTTCCCTGCCAATTCGAAGGGGGCCAGCCGGCCCCCTGACGCTTCATGACAAGGACAGACCAATGGAAGCTTTCGCGCAGTTTATTCCCCTTATCCTGATCTTCGCGATCATGTACCTGCTGTTGATCCGCCCGCAGCAAAAGAAGCTGAAAGAGCATCAGGCCATGGTCGCGGCTTTGCGGCGCGGTGACCAGATCGTCACGCAGGGCGGGATCATCGGCAAGGTTTCGAAGGTCAAGGATGACAACGAGATCGAGGTTGAACTGGCAGACAACGTCCGGGTGCGGGTTGTGAAATCCACCGTCGCGCAGGTCATCTCCAAGACCGAGCCCGCCGCGTCGAGCTGAGGCGCTCGGGCCTGCGACATTGCGTTGCGGGCCTGATACGGCCAAAGACGAGGCTCACGACGAGGCCCGCGACAAAGCCCGCGACAAAGTCCACGGGCCACTTTACCATTAAAGGCAGGTGACATGCTGCAAATTGATCTCTGGAAGCGGTTTCTGATCTGGACAACCGTGGCCATCGGACTGGCACTTGCCTTGCCGAATGCGTTCTATCCACGTGTCGAGGGGGCGAATGATGCCCGCGTCGCGTTGGAGCAGATGCCCGAAGGCAGCACCGATCCCGCGCTTGAGGCGCAAGCCGCGCGCTGGCCGTCCTATCTGCCGTCCTTCCTGGTCAATCTGGGGCTTGATCTGCGCGGTGGCGCGCATCTGCTGGCCGAGGTGCAGGTCTCGGATGTCTACGAATCCCGCCTGCAGGCCATGTGGCCGGACGTGCGCGATCTGCTGCGCGAGCAGCGGGCGGCTGTAGGGACGATCCGGTTGCAGGACTCCGCGCCCGACGAGTTGCGCGTGCGGCTGAACGAGCGCCCTGATCAGGCCGGGCAGGCGGCGGAACTGGTCCGCAGGCTCGGGCGTCCTGTCGCTAGCGTGACCGGAGCAGGGTCCAACGACATCGAGGTCAGCGTGGACGGCGCCGATATCGTGGTCCGCTTGTCCGAGGCCGAACGTCAGGCGACGGACGACCGCACCGTACAGCAATCGCTGGAGATCATCCGCCGCCGGATCGACGAGGTCGGCACCCGCGAGCCCACGATCCAGCGTCAGGGCGCAGACCGTATCATGATCCAGGTGCCCGGCGTCGGCTCTGCTGCGGAACTCAAAGAGATCATCGGCACAACGGCGCAACTGACATTCCAGCCTGTCGTGACGCGCACATCAAATCCCGACATGCCCGCAGGTGCCGGAAACGAACTGCTGCCCTCGCTGGATGATCCGGGCCAGTTCTACGTGCTGGAACAGGCCCCTGTCGTGACCGGTGAGCAACTGGTGGATGCGCAGCCCGCCTTTGACCAGAACGGGCGACCTGCGGTGAATTTCCGCTTCAACCCCACCGGCGCGCGGCAGTTCGGCAACTATACGGCCAACAATATCGGCAATCCCTTTGCCATCGTGCTGGATAACGAGGTTATCAGCGCCCCCGTGATCCAGAGCCATATTCCGGGCGGCTCGGGCATCATCACCGGCAGTTTCTCGGTCGAGGAAAGCACCCAGCTTGCCATTCTGCTGCGGGCCGGTGCCTTGCCTGCCGGGCTGAACTTCCTTGAGGAGCGCACAATCGGCCCCGAACTGGGCGCTGACAGTATCGAGGCGGGCCGGATCGCCAGCATCATCGCGGGCGTACTGGTTCTGACCTATATGATCCTCAGCTACGGCATGTTCGGGGTTTTCGCCAATATCGCGCTGATCATCAACGTCGGGCTGATCTTTGGCCTTCTGTCGCTGATCGGGGCCACGCTGACCCTGCCGGGGATTGCCGGGATCGTGCTGACCATCGGTATGGCGGTGGATGCCAACGTGCTGGTGTTTGAGCGGATCAAGGAAGAGTTGAAGACCGCCAAAGGCCCGGCCCGCGCAATTGAACTGGGGTATGAAAAAGCCCTCAGCGCGATTGTGGATGCCAATATCACCACCTTCATGACGGCCGTGATCCTCTATGTCATGGGCTCCGGTCCGGTGCGCGGCTTTGCGATCACGCTGGGTCTGGGTATTATTACATCGGTTTTCACGGCCATTTTCGTCACGCGGCTGATCATCGTGATCTGGTTCGAACGCCGCCGCCCCAAGACAATCGAGGTATGAGATGCGCCTGAGACTGGTTCCACAAACGACAAGTTTCGATTTTTTCGGCCGTCCGACCCTGTGGCTCGGGATATCCGGCGTCATGATGGTACTGGCGCTGGTATCGTTCTTCATCCAGGGCCTGAATTTCGGGATCGACTTTCGCGGCGGCACCACGGTCCGCACGCAAAGTGAACAACCAATCGATATCGGCGTCTACCGCGGTGCGGTGGATACGCTGGATCTGGGCGATGTCAGCATTACCGAGGTTTTCGACCCGACATTCGGCCCGACGGAAAATGTGGCCATGGTGCGCATTCAGGCGCAGGACGGACAAGAATCCGTCTCGCCCGAGTTGATCGCCGCAGTTGAGGGAGCCTTGCAGGAAGTCGTGCCCGATATCCGTTTCATCTCGGTGGAATCCGTCGGCCCGAAAGTGTCCGGTGAGTTGATCATGACGGCGGTGATCGCCGTGCTTCTGGCGATGACGGCGGTCGTCGTCTATATCTGGCTGCGCTTTGAATGGCAGTTCGCCCTGGGGGCGATTGTGGCGCTGGTGCATGATGTGGTGCTGACCATCGGGGTCTTCTCGGAGCTTCAGATCCGCTTTGACCTTGCGATTATCGCGGCCATCCTGACGATTGTGGGCTACAGCCTGAACGACACGGTCGTGGTCTTTGACCGCGTGCGCGAGAACCTGCGGAAATACAAGAAACGCCCCTTGCGCGAAGTGCTGAACATCTCGATCAACGAGACGCTGAGCCGGACAATCATGACATCCGTCACAACGCTGATCGCGCTGATCGCTTTGTTCATTCTGGGCGGTGACGTGATCCGCGGCTTCGTTTTTGCCATGATCTGGGGCGTGGTCATCGGGACCTATTCCTCGATCTTCGTGGCCTCTGTGGTGCTGCTGAAGCTGGGCGTCACGCGGGACTGGTCCAAACCCAATGCGAATACGGGTAATCAATTCTCGAACATAGATGCCTGAAGCCCTCAGCGCAGCCCTCGCCTTTGACGGTTTGGGCTGGCTGCTGGCAGGCACCATCCTCGCAGGGCTTGCGCGCGGGTTTTCCGGCTTCGGCACGGCGCTGATCTTCATGCCGGTTGCAGGCCAGTTCATGCCGCCGATCTGGGCGCTGACGGCGTTGGTGATCATGGATGTGTTCGGGCCGATCCCGAATCTGCCCCGCGCGAAACGCGACGGCGATATGAAGGAAGTCGCGATCCTGACGGTGGCGATGGCGTTGACCTTGCCGCTGGGGCTGATGGTGCTGGCCTCGCTGCGGCCCGAGCTGTTCCGCTACGCCGTGTCCATTCTGGCGCTGCTGTTGCCGGTCCTGTTGCTGGCCGGCTTGCGCTATCGCGGGCGGCTGAGCCTGCCCGTTCTGGCAGGGACCGGCGCATTGAGCGGCTTTCTGGGCGGTGTGGTCGGCGTGCCCGGCCCGCCGGTGATCCTGCTCTATCTCGCCTCCACGCGACGCGCCGCGCAGGTGCGGGCCAATATCCTGCTCTATCTTTTCGCCTTCGATATCATCCTGATCGCATTGCTGGCCGTGCAGGACAGGCTGGAAGCGGTGCCGCTCATCATCGGACTGCTCCTTGCACCGCCGGTTATACTGGCCAATATGGTGGGTGCTGCGATATTCCGGCCGGAGAAGGAAAGGCTGTACCGTGCGGCGGCCTATATGATGATCGCAGCGGCGGCGATCAGCGGCTTGCCGTTATGGGATTGAGACCACGGAGAATGGAGAGACGATCATGCGGGTGACAGAGGTGAATTTTGACGGTGCCGTTCCGATAGACGGATACGGGCCGGGTTTTTTCCGTGTCGGCCAGCAGGTTATCGAGGGGCCGGTGCTGGTGACGCAGGACCGTGCCGTGCAATGGGGCGGTGTCGAGGATATCGCCGCGTTGGAGGCATTGGTGGGGCAGGTTGACGTGATCTTTCTGGGGATGGGCACGGATATCGCCCATGCGCCATTGGACCTGCGCCAGCGGCTTGAGGCTGTCGGGCTGGGGGTGGAGGTGATGAGTTCGCCCGCCGCCTGCCGGACCTATAACGTGCTGCTGTCGGAAGGACGGCGGGTGGCTGCGGCTGTCCTGCCTGTGGGCGAGGGGATGCGGTGATCTGCACCTTTGCGAATATGAGTGGATGAGATAGAGCATCCGCATGGAATTGAACGTCACAGGTCTGAGCGTTGCACGCGGGGGTATTCCGGTTCTGGAAGGGCTGGATTTTTCGTTGCGCGCGGGCGAGGCGCTGATCCTGCGTGGCCCCAACGGCGTGGGCAAAACGACCGTCCTGCGGACGGTTGCTGGCTTGCAGCCGCCGCTTGCGGGCAAAATCGGGCTGGAGCGCGAGGCGATGGCCTATGCGGGACATGCCGACGGGATCAAGACCACGCTGACCGTGCGCGAGAATCTGGAGTTCTGGGCGGCCGTGTTCGGCACCGGCGATATCGCGGCGGCTTTGGCGGCATTCGACCTGATCCCCTTGGCTGAGCGGGCGGCAGGGGCGCTGTCGGCCGGCCAGAAACGCAGGCTCGGGCTGGCGCGGATGGTTGTGACGGGCCGTCCGGTCTGGGTGCTGGACGAGCCGACGGTCTCGCTAGATGCGGGGGCGGTGGCCTTGTTCGCGCAGGCGGTGCGGGCGCATCTTGCGGGCGGCGGCATGGCGTTGATGGCCACGCATATTGACTTGGGCCTGACCGAGGCGCGGGTGCTCGACGTGGCCCCCTACCGCGCCAAGGCCCCGGCGCATGACGATTTTGACGGGTCGTTCCTGTGAAGGCGTTGCTGGTCCGCGATATCCGGTTGGCTGTCAGGGCAGGGGGTGGCTTTGGCCTTGGCCTTGCGTTTTTCCTGATCGTGGTGGTGCTGGTCCCCTTCGGCGTCGGGCCGGACAACGGGGTTCTGGCGGTGATTGCGCCCGGCATCTTGTGGGTGGGTGCGCTATTGTCCTGCCTGCTGTCGCTGGACCGCATCTTTGCGCTGGACTGGGAAGACGGCTCGCTCGACCTGCTGGCCACAGCACCTTTGCCGATGGAGACGCTGGTCACCCTCAAGGCGGTGGCGCATTGGCTCAGCACAGGTGTGCCGCTGGTGCTCGCCTCGCCGCTCTTCGCGCTGCTTCTCAGCCTGCCAGCTGCGGGCTATGGGCCGCTCGCGCTGTCGCTGGCACTGGGCACGCCCGCGCTCAGCGTGATCGGCACCTTCGGGGCGGCGCTGACGGTAGGGCTCAAACGTGGCGGGCTGCTCTTGAGCCTGCTGGTGCTGCCGCTTTACATGCCCACGCTGATCTTTGGGGCAGAGGTGGCAAGGCGCGGGGCGCAGGGATTGGAATTCGGGGTGCCGCTGGCGATGCTGGCGGGCATCACCTTTGGAACCATCGCGCTGCTTCCTTTTGCCTCGGCCGCTGTTTTAAGGGTAAACCTGCGCTGACAGGGATGTGACTTGCGCCCGGCGGGCGATGGAATAGGAACGGGATATGGCGTCGATCTGGGAATATGCAAACCCCAAAAAGTTCATCCAGACCACGGACAGGCTGTTGCCCTGGATGTCGGTGCTGGCCGCGGTGACGCTGGTCGTCGGGCTGATCTGGGGCTTTTTCTTCACACCGGACGATTTCCGGCAGGGATCGACGGTCAAGATCATCTATCTGCATGTGCCCGCCGCCCTGATGGCGATCAATGCATGGCTGATGATGCTGGTGGCCTCGCTGGTCTGGATCATCCGGCGGCACCATGTCTCGGCGCTGGCGGCGCGGGCTGCTGCCCCCGTCGGTGCGGTGATGACCGTGATTGCGCTGGCGACGGGGGCGATCTGGGGCCAGCCGATGTGGGGCACATGGTGGGCATGGGACCCGCGCCTGACGTCTTTCCTGATCCTGTTCCTGTTCTATCTGGGCTACATGGCGCTGTGGGCCGCCATCGAGAATGACGACACGGCCGCCGATCTGACGTCGGTGCTTTGCCTGGTGGGGTCGGTCTTCGCGCTGCTGAGCCGCTATGCCGTGAACTTCTGGAACCAGGGATTGCACCAGGGGGCGTCCTTGTCGGTTGCTCCGGGCGAACGGATATCCATGGTCTACAAGTTGCCGCTGTATGTCAGCATGACCGGATTTGCACTGTTGTTCATCGCGCTGGTGTTCCTGCGCACACAAACCGAAATTCGCGGCCGCCGGATGCGGGCGCTTCTGGCACGGGAGAGGATGGGATGATGCCCGATCTTGGAAAATACGCCGATGCGGTGCTGTCGTCCTATGCTGTCTCGATTGCGCTGCTGGTGGCCTTGGTCGCTTTCAGCGTGATCCGGGCGCGCAAGGTGCGTGCGCAACTGGATGATGTGGAACAAAGGAGCCGCCGCAATGGCTAGAGTGTCGCCCCTCATGGTGGCGCCGCCGCTGATTTTTGCCGGATTGGCGGCGATGTTCTGGTTCGGCATGGCGCGCGAGGACCCAGACCAGTTGCCGACTGCCCTTCAGGACCGGCAGGCACCCGCCGTCTCGCTGGACGCGCTTGGCCCGGAGGCCCCTTTCACCGATGCCGATCTGCGTCAGGGTGATGTGACCTTGGTGAACTTCTGGGCAAGCTGGTGCGCACCCTGCCGGGTGGAGCATCCGCATCTGGAGGCATTGGCCGCCTCGGGCCTGACGATTTACGGGGTGAACTACAAAGACCAGCCCGACAATGCGATGGGCTTTCTGGAGGAACTCGGCAATCCCTATACGGCGATGGGGGCGGACGGATCGGGCCGCATGGCGCTGAACTGGGGGCTTTACGGCGTGCCCGAAACCTATGTGATCGACGGCGAGGGCAGGGTGGTGTTGCGCCATGCCGGGCCGATCACGCAGCGGGTGCTGGATGCCACGATCAATCCGGCCATCGAGCGCGCCCGCGGCGGAGGCACCTGACCGCGCCGCTGACCCAAGGAATTTTCTGCGAAATTCCTTGGCAAAACTCTTGTGAGAGTTTTGCGCCGTTCATGAAAAAGCCCCGGTGCGATGCACCGGGGCTTTTTTTTGCGCGGTCGCTGCGATCAGGCGGATTTGGCGAGGTTGCGCAGCACGTAGTGCAGCACGCCGCCGTTCTCGACATATTCTTTCTCGACCGCCGTATCGATCCGGCATTTCAGCGTGATCTCATGCGTCTTGCCATCGGCATAGGTGATCGTGCATGGCACATCCGAGAGCGGCTTGAGATCGCCTTCCAGACCGGTGATCGAGACTGTCTCTTCTCCGGTCAATTCCAGCGACTTGCGGGTATCGCCGCCGGTGAATTCGAACGGAATGACGCCCATGCCGACGAGGTTGGAGCGGTGGATCCGCTCGAAGCTCTCCGCGATCACGGCCTTGACGCCCAGCAGCGCCGTGCCCTTTGCCGCCCAGTCGCGGCTGGAGCCTGCGCCGTATTCGATCCCGCCGAAGATCACCAGAGGTGTTCCGTTTTCCTGATAGGCCGCCGCCGCGTCGAAGATCGAGGTCTGCGCGCCGTCCGGTCCCTTGGTATAGCCGCCCTCGACCCCGTCCAGCATCTCGTTCTTGATGCGGATATTGGCGAAGGTGCCGCGCATCATCACCTCGTGGTTGCCGCGCCGGGAGCCATAGGAGTTGAACTCGCGGACCGGCACCTGTCGTTCGATCAGATACTTGCCTGCGGGCGTGGTTTCCTTGAACGAGCCTGCGGGGCTGATGTGGTCGGTGGTGATCATGTCGCCCAGCAGCGCCAGCACGCGGGCGCCCTTGATGTCATGGATCGTGCCGGCCTCGGCATCCATGCCGCGGAAATAGGGCGGGTTCTGGATATAGGTCGAGGAGGCGGGCCAGTCATAGGTCTCGCTGTCGGTGGTCTCGACGGCTTGCCATTTCTCGTCACCTTTGAAGACATCGGCGTATTTCTTGATAAACGCCTCGCGTGTGACGCTGGTTTCCACCAGATCCGCGATCTCCTGCGTGGTGGGCCAGATATCCTTGAGATAGACAGGCTTGCCATCCTTGGAGGTGCCGATCGGGTCTTTCGTGATGTCGATGTTCATGTCACCGGCAATGGCATAGGCCACCACGAGCGGCGGGCTTGCCAGATAGTTGGCGCGCACATCGGGGCTGATACGGCCCTCGAAATTGCGGTTGCCCGACAGGACCGACACGGCCACAAGATCGTTCTCGTTGATCGCCTTGGAAATCTCGGGCTGCAACGGTCCGGAGTTGCCGATGCAGGTGGTGCAGCCATAGCCGACAAGGTTGAATCCCAGCGCGTCGAGGTCTTCCTGCAGATTGGCCGCTTCGAGATATTCCGATACGACCTGCGAGCCGGGAGCCAGCGATGTCTTGACCCATGGCTTGCGCGTCAGTCCCAGCGCGCGCGCCTTGCGGGCCACCAGACCGGCCCCGATCATCACATAGGGGTTCGACGTGTTGGTGCAGGAGGTGATGGAGGCGATCACGACAGAGCCGTCATGCAGTTTGTAATCCTCGCCCTCGACCTGAGCACTGGAAAAGCCTGAGATATTGCCGGGCACATGATCGGGGTTGGGCGCGCCGCCCTCTTCGGTCATGTCGGTTTTCTCGAGCTTGGGGACGGTGGGCATCTTGCGGACACCGCGGATATAGTCACCGAACACATGCGCGGCCTCGGTCAGCGGTACGTGATCCTGTGGCCGTTTCGGGCCGGAGATCGCGGGCACAACCTCTCCCAGATCCAGATGCAGGGTCGAGGTGTAGACCGGCGCATAATCGTCACTGCGCCAGAATCCGTTTTCCTTGGCATAGGCTTCGACAAGCGCGATGCGGTCCTCGTCGCGGCCCGTCTGGCGCAAGTAGCGCAGGGTCTCGTTGTCGATCGGGAAGAAACCGCAGGTGGCACCATATTCGGGGGCCATGTTGGCGATGGTGGCACGGTCGGCCAGCGGCATGTTGTCCAGACCCTCGCCGTAGAATTCGACGAACTTGCCGACAACGCCGTGCGCGCGCAGCATCTGCACGACCTTGAGCACCAGATCGGTGGCGGTGACACCTTCCATCATCGCGCCGGTGATCTTGAAGCCGACAACTTCAGGAATCAGCATCGAGATCGGCTGGCCCAGCATCGCGGCCTCGGCCTCGATCCCGCCGACGCCCCAGCCCAGAACGGCCAGACCGTTGACCATGGTGGTGTGGCTGTCCGTGCCCACCAGCGTGTCGGGATAGGCGACGGTGTCGCCGTGCTGGTCGGTATCGGTCCAGACGGTCTGCGACAGGTATTCAAGGTTGACCTGATGGCAGATGCCGGTGCCCGGCGGCACGACGCGGAAGTTGTTGAACGCCTTCTGGCCCCATTTCAGGAAGGTGTAACGCTCGATATTGCGCTCGTATTCGCGGTCCACGTTAAGCTGGAAAGCGCGCGGATTGCCGAATTCGTCGATCATCACCGAATGGTCGATCACCAGATCGACGGGGTTCAGCGGGTTGATCTTTTGCGCGTCACCGCCCAGCGATTTGATCCCGTCGCGCATTGCGGCCAGATCGACCACGGCGGGCACGCCGGTGAAATCCTGCATCAGGACGCGGGCAGGGCGATAGGCGATCTCGCGCGGGTTTTGCCCGCCGTTATCGGCCCATGCGGCGAAAGCCTTGATGTCATCGACGGAGACGGTAAAGCCGCCATCCTCGAAGCGCAGCATGTTTTCCAGCACCACTTTCAGCGCGGCGGGAAGACGCGAGAAGTCACCCAGGCCCGCAGCTTGTGCAGCCGGGATCGAGTAATAGGAAACACTCTGTCCGCCGACCGTCAGGGTCTTGCGGGTTTTGGCGTTGTCTTGTCCGACTGTGATGGGCATCTCTGGCCTCCCTCTGATCAGGAAATAAGGGGTATTGCTGGGCTGCTTTTGACCTATCGCGCGGTTTCGATCAAGGGGGCTCAGGCAAAATGTATACCATTGCACACAAAAAAACCCGTGCAGCAGGGTCACAGTTTCAAAGCTCTCTCGATTCCTTGATTGGCCAGTTGACGCAATCAAGCCTAGAACCGGATGGCGAGAACTTTTGAAAGAAAAAAACATGCGGCAGTTTCAGGCTTGGGTGACGGGGTGCTTGTCCAGTGGTCTCATTGCGATCGCGGGGCTGGCGGCAGCGGACACAAAGCCGGTTCTGGTAGAACTGTTCACCTCCCAGGGGTGTTCGTCCTGCCCGCCAGCGGATGCGTTCCTGCATGAATTGAGTGCTCGTGACGATGTTATCGCACTGGCGCTGCATGTCGACTACTGGGATTATATCGGCTGGAAAGACAGCTTTGCCCAACCCGCCTTTACCAAGCGGCAGAAAGCCTATGCCAAAGCCGGCGGGCGGAGGTCTGTCTATACGCCGCAGATGATCATCGCGGGGCAGGACCATGTCATCGGCACACATGAGGAAGACGTCGGGATTCTGATACGTCGCCATACCTTGCGCGACAGCGGCGTGGAACTGGCAGTAAGCCTCGGTGATGGCGGACAGGTGAGCATCCAGGCAGAGGCGCCTACCACACTGACCGGTCCCGTGATCATCTATCTTGCGCGTTACACGCCACACCAGACGGTGGAGATCAAACGCGGCGAGAATGCCGGCAAGACGGTGGCCTACACCAATGTGGTCTCCGAATGGACGACGATCGGCGAATGGGACCCGAAAGAGCCGCTGCGGATGCAGACCAAGGTGACGGGCGACGCGCCCGGGGTTGTGATTCTGCAAAAGGGCAATGCCGGCGCTGTCGTCGCGGCTGCATATCTGCAATAGTCGCTGGTCTTGGCCACCTGAGGAAAGGTTCCCGAGCGATGCGGTCGCGAAAGGCAGCGATGCGGGTATTTCCGGCGTTCAAGTCCGTGTGCGCGCGGAACAATGCGCGCATCGCCGCCGCGCATCGCCGGGCCGCCCCCCGGCACGGCGATTTGGCAGATGCAGTCGCAGGTCTAAAGGTCAGGCGGATTTGGCAGGCATAAATTGCCATACCGAAAGGGAGCGTCGCCCCACCGCGGCCCGACGCTGCGCGGCTCGTTGACGGTCCGCGCAAAGTTCCATGTCGGTAAAGAGTATCTTGTGTCAGGCGGCGAATACTAGCTCTCGGGATTACCGGTTTTTGCCTGTGCGGCCACAAGCCTGCGCGAGGCGCGGGTGCCGAAGGTTTCGCGGTACCAGACATAGACGCCCGCCACCACGATGATGACCGCGCCGATGACCGTGTAACGGTCCGGATATTCGTTGAAGAAAACGACGCCCCAGACGGTCGCGAAGATCAGCCCGCTATAGGCGAATGGCGCGAGCATGCCCGCCTCGCCCATGGAGAGCGCGCGGATCAGCAGAATTTGCGACATCGTGCCGAACACCGCGATCAGGCACATCAGCCCCGCCGAGACCAGATCCAGCGGTTGCCAGTAGAAAGGCACCGCGATGGTCATGATCACGGCCCCGAACAGGGCTGTGTAGAGCAAGGAGGTCCACGGGTCTTCGTTCTGGCCCACGAAACGCGTGGTTATATTATAGGCGGAATAGGCAAAGGCCGCGATCAGGGGCAGCACGGCATAGGGCGAGAAGACATCCGATCCCGGACGGATGATGATCATCGCACCGATCAAAGCCGCCGCAATTCCCAGAACGCGGCGCAGGCCGATTTTCTCGCCCAGAAACAGCGCCGCCCCCAGCGTGATGATGACGGGATTGATATTCATGATCGCTGTGGCCTCTGTCAGGCCGATATTGGCGACGCTGAAGAAGAAAAACAGCGTCCCGAACATCAACAGGACCGAGCGTGCAAGTTGCAGCATCGGGTAATTTGAGCGCGCCACGCTTTTGAGGCGCGGGGCCACGAGTATCAGCACAACAAGCGCCTGTCCGGCGTAGCGTGCCCAGACGGCGGGAATGGTGCCGATGCGCGGGGCAAGCGCCTTGGCCGTGGCATCCATCACCGAAAAGCAGAAAATCGCACCGATCATCAAAAGGATGGCGGTGGCCTTCGGGCTTGGTGGTTTCATGCCTTGGTCGCGGACAGGCCGTCAGGCGCGCGGGGCAGGCCCGTGCCGATCATACTGTCGCGCGTGATCCATGCGGCCAGTTCGGTCTCAGACAAATCATCCGTGCCAGCGGGGCGGGCGGGCAGCACGATGTAGCGCATATCGGCGGTGCTGTCATGCACACGCACGCTCACATGATCCGGCAATGCGACGCCGAATTCGGACAGGACAGCGCGCGGCTCGCGAACGGCGCGGCTGCGATAGGCGCGGGTTTTGTACCAGTCGGGTGGCAGGCCAAGCAGGTTGCGCGGGTAGCACGAACACAGCGTGCAGACGATCAGGTTGTGGGTGTCCGCGGTATTCTCGACCGCGATCAGATGCAGCGGGCCGATATCGAAACCCATCTCGCGGCTGGCCTCTGCCGCATCGTCGAGCAGGCGCGACTTGAAGGCGGGATCGGTCCATGCGCGGGCGATCACGGCGGCGCCGTTGGCTGGGCTGCGGCTGTCCATCAGGTCGATCTGGGCCGCAACCTCGGCGGCGGTGGTCACACCCTTCTCGATCAGCAGTTCGCGCACGGCGATTTCCATGCGCTGCCAGTATGTCAGCGGCGCGTCGTTATCCTGACGGTAAGGATGGCCCGACGGGCTGAGCGCGTCATGGCTGTGGTCATGGCTGTG
This sequence comes from Paracoccaceae bacterium, assembly GCA_024636555.1. Classification (GTDB taxonomy): domain Bacteria; phylum Pseudomonadota; class Alphaproteobacteria; order Rhodobacterales; family Rhodobacteraceae; genus Seohaeicola. The sequence continues at coordinate 18,396 of JAGXGW010000038.1, forward strand.
GTCATGGTCGTGGTGATCATGTGGCATGGTCAGGAAGCTCCTCCAGCCAATGGGCGTAAACCTCGGCATCCACCGTGTCCTCTGGGCGTTCGGCGGCGTCACCCCAAAGCTCTGCCATGGTGAACCGCACGCGGTAGAGCTGTTTCGGCGCGGCGGGCAGGGCGTAGGCAAGCTGTTCGGGATTGCTGAACGCGCCAAGGCGACGTTCCACAACGCCGGTTTTGCCGCGCAGATAGGCGGGCGCGCGCACATGGCCGGGCGGCATCAGGTTGCGGATGCGGACACGCTCAACCATGGGCCGCCTCGGCGTAGGTTGTGCCGCGCTGCGCCACCTCTTCCATACGGGTCGCGAGTTCTTCCAGCGTATAGACGCCGTCCTCGACCAGATTCTGGTTGATCGCCGCGATCCAGCGCTCGTAATAGCTGTGCTGCTCGAAAGCAGCCTCGCCCATATCCTCAAGCGCGCGGCGCAGCCCGTCCACGGTGAAATGTCCCTTCGAGGAACACAGCACCATCAACGCGTCGACGCGTTTTTCCCACAGGGCAAAGTCATGCCCCTCCATCGGGACAGGCCCAGCCTGATCCCCACCCATGTCATGCCAGCGGCGTCCTGATATATCCGTCATGACAGCAGGTTAGGCCGACGCGCGAGGACTGTCCACCACCTGCGCGGCAAACTGCGCGACAAGGCAGCCACAGCAAAATCAACGGCCTTTCCTGTTATTCCTCCTCCTGATCGGATTGGGGGGCGAGAAGCGCAAGCTCTCCGGTTTCCTCCATGGCGCGAATCGCCACGATGATGGCTGTCACCGCGGCCTCGCCTGCCTTGGCTTTGACCTTGCCGGACTGGGACATTTCCTCGCGCAGGCCATCGGCCAGACGCGTCGAGATATTCTCGAGGATGAAATTGGCGCCCAATGCCATGTCGCCGCCTTGCGCCGTGGCATAAACAAGCGCCTCGACCAAAACTCCCTGATCCACATTGCGGATGACCTTGGGCGCATCGCGCGGATCGACACGTGCGGGGATGTTCGCAAATGTGAAAATTGCGCGTCTCACGCCTTCGGCAAAGGTTTGATCCTCCTCATCAAGGCCGGTCAGCACGTCGTCGCGCATTTCGGCCGTTGACAGGTTGAGTATCGCGCCGACACGCTTTTCCGGATCATCGGCAAAGGCCCTGTCGGGGCTGGAATCGAGTTGCAGGGCAAGCGACAGACCGATGCGATAGACCGTTTCAGGGGTGACAGCGCCGGTCTTCGACATGGCATAGGCGATGCGCCGCGCCGTGGTCCCCGGCAGACGGCCCAGCAAGTCGGCGGATTTGGCCACATCCAGCTTTGACAGGATCACGGCGGCAACCTCTGTCGCCTCGGAGGTGAGAAAGGGCAACAGAGTCTCGGCGGGAATGGCGCGCAACTGGTCCCACGGGTCACCGGCCTGCCGCACGCCCGCTTCCTTGCGTAATCGCGCGGCGGTCTGCGGGCTGATGCGCCCGTCCAGCGCGGACAAAGCGCCGGTCAGGCTGCGCGGAAAAAGCAGGGCGATCTGTTCGAGTTCTTCCGCGAATTCCGACACGACATTTGCCAGCGTCTCGCGGTCGACATGCCGCATGGAGCCGAACAACACGGCCAGTTCGCTTTGCAGATCATCCGGCAAGTCCGTTAAAGCGCCCGACTCGAAACCTGAATCGTTGGGATTCCCTTGAGCGTTGATCTGTGATTCATCCTGTTTGGGAGGATGGATCATGTCAGCACCTTTGCCGGATGCGCTGCGGGCGCGGTTTCAGCAGTTGATTGAGGAAG
>JAGXGW010000039.1 GCA_024636555.1 Paracoccaceae bacterium
CCGTGTAGGGATCGCAGCGCGTGCCGATCACGTCATGGACGGACCCGCCATATTGGTCGATGCCATACCATTCCAGCGTGTCGGCGGTGATCGTCGCCATGGGCCGCAGATGCGGCAGCGACGACCACATCCTCTGGCCGCGCGTCAGATGCGTGCCGTGCAGGGCACGGGTTTTGCCCGAATAGAATCGCTCGTCCAGATCGTCGGCATTCCAGAGGTTCAAGTCGCCCACCTGCGGCCCGTCCACAGACGTGATTCGAAAGAAATGCCCGGCAGGCGCGCGAAAACAAGCGGCATCGCGTGGCCGGGCCAGCACTTCGGCGATCTTGACAGCGCCCTGACGCGCCGCAGCATAGAGCGCAAGATCAGGCTGCGGCAGCGTTTCGGTCGGATAGCAGATCACCGGGGGCACGTCGCGGCGCGCCTCGGCATCCGGCGGTGCAGTCACGTTCGGGGCGGGCTGGGTCATGGCGGTCCTTTCACGTGTCGGGCCTTTCAATTTTCAGGCGGCGGGGTTCGCGCAAAACAGACCTTGGGCGGCTTGCCCGTTGCGGTAAAGGTCTCATGTCCGCAGGTAAGACAACGATAATAGCGCCGATCGCCCTCGTCGCGGCCGTGGTCCTCGCGCCAGCGGCAATTGCGGGTCCGCCGGTCGGAAAAGATCAGGATGAGGACAAAGGCCAGGATCAGCCCAATGACGACAAACATGACAAGCGCCTCTCCGATCCCTCTGGCCTGCGACAGGCCTAGCGTGGCGCGCCTGCGCGCTCAACCCGGCAGCTACCGGCGAATTGATGCTGAGCCGCACAAAACAGACCCTTTAACCGCGCCCTGCCCCTCTCTATAAGAGTGGACAACGGCGACCCAGAGTCGCCTTTTTCGCGTTTGCACCCAAAGACAGGACACTACACTTCATGTCCATATTGAGCAGAATTCCCGGAATGTTCACATCGGACATGGCCATAGACCTCGGCACGGCCAATACGCTGGTCTACGTCAAGGGTCGCGGGATCATCCTGTCGGAACCCTCGGTCGTAGCCTACCACGTCAAGGACGGCGTGCGGAAGGTGCTGGCCGTGGGCGAGGATGCCAAGCTGATGCTGGGCCGCACGCCCGGCAGCATCGAGGCCATCCGCCCCATGCGCGAGGGAGTCATCGCCGATTTCGACACCGCAGAGGCGATGATCAAGTATTTCATCCGCAAGGTTCACAAACGCACGACATTTTCCAAGCCCAAGATCATCGTTTGCGTGCCCCATGGCGCAACCCCCGTCGAGAAGCGCGCCATCCGCCAATCGGTGCTGAGCGCTGGCGCCCGGCGAGCGGGTCTGATTGCCGAGCCGATTGCAGCGGCCATTGGTGCGGGCATGCCCATCACCGATCCCACCGGCAACATGGTGGTGGATATCGGTGGCGGCACCACGGAAGTTGCCGTGCTCAGCCTCGGCGACATCGTCTATGCTCGCTCGATCCGCATCGGCGGTGACCGCATGGACGAGGCAATCATCAACTACCTGCGCCGGCAGCAGAACCTCCTGATCGGGGATGCCACCGCCGAGCGGATCAAGACCTCCATCGGCACCGCCCGCATGCCCGACGACGGACGCGGCGAGACGATGAAGATCCGGGGCCGCGATCTGCTGAACGGCGTGCCCAAGGAAACCGAAATCAGTCAGGCACAGGTCGCCGAGGCACTCGCGGAGCCGGTCCAGCAGATCTGCGAGGCGGTCATGACCGCACTCGAGGCGACGCCGCCGGATCTGGCCGCCGATATCGTCGACCGGGGCGTCATGCTGACCGGGGGCGGGGCGCTCTTGGGCGATCTGGACCTTGCTCTGCGCGAGCAGACCGGCCTTGCCGTGAGCATCGCAGACGAAAGCCTGAATTGCGTGGCTCTGGGCACCGGCAAGGCGCTCGAATTTGAAAAACAGCTGCGCCACGCCATAGACTACGATAGCTAAAGGCGCGCCCGCGCCGACCGGGCCCCCGCAAGATTGCAGGGGCCCTCGCGGCGTTATAGCCTAGGGGCCGGGGCGCGGCCCCCTCTCACCGCAGGGATCCCCCGTTTGGCCAAGGATCGCAAACAATCCGACGATTACGCAGGCCCGCTCAAGCGGCTGTTTCTGGGTGTGCTGCTCGTATGCCTTCTGGGTCTTTTCCTAGTGTGGCGCATTGACAGCCCGCGGGTCGAGCGGTTTCGCGCCGCCGTCATAGACGCAGTCGTGCCCAATCTGGACTGGGCGATGGCCCCCGTCACCGGCACCGTCAACCTCCTGCGCGATTTTCAAAGCTATCAGCGCATCTACAGCCAAAATCAGGAGCTGCGCCGCGAGCTGCAACAGATGCAGGCATGGAAAGAGGCTGCCCTGCAACTGGAGCAGGAAAATGCGCGCTTGCTGGATCTGAACAACGTGCGCCTCGATCCGCGCCTGACCTATGTCACCGGTGTCGTTTCCGCCGATAGCGGATCGCCCTTTCGCCAGTCCGTGCTGCTGAACGTGGGCGCGCGTGACGGTATCGTCGATGGCTGGGCGGCGATGGACGGCCTCGGCCTTGTCGGGCGCATTTCAGGGGTCGGGCAGAATTCATCCCGCGTGATCCTCTTGACCGATACGTCCAGCCGGATCCCGGTCACGGTACAGCCCTCGGGTCAGCGCGCGCTGATCCTGGGCGACAATACGGCAGCGCCACCCATAGACTTCCTCGAAGACGCCGGCAGCGTGCGGCCAGGCGACCGGGTGATCACATCGGGCGATGGCGGCGTTTTTCCATCGGGATTGCTGGTCGGGCAGGTCGCGCAGGATCCGGGCGGACGCCTGCGCCTGCGCCTTGCCGCCGATTACGAGCGGCTCGAGTTCCTGCGCGTGCTGCGCAATCACGGGAGCACGCGTATCGACGACACCGGCGATCTGATCGCACCGGACGCGATGCCCACGCCCCTCTTGGGCGGGGATGCAGCAGCCGCAGTCAGGGGCCTTGCAGCACCCGACACGGGGACCGTCCCCAATGAGTGAGAGGACGCGCGCGCATCTCTGGGCCATGCGCGGCCTTTTTGCGGCACTCTGCGCGGCGGTGATCTTTTGCCGGATCCTGCCGCTCAGCACGCTGCCCTCAGGATGGGCCGGGCCGGATCTCATCATGGCGCTCGCCTTTGCGTGGGTGCTGCGGCGACCGCAGTATGCGCCGCCGCTTCTGATCGCGCTGGTGGTCCTGCTCGCGGATCTGATGTTTCAGCGGCCTCCGGGGCTTTGGGCCGCGTTGATCGTGCTGGCATGTGAGGCGCTCAAGGCGCGCGCGCCGGGCCTGCGCGACATGGGGTTCGGACCCGAATGGCTGATGGTCGCCGTCACCGCGCTTGGCGTCACGATCATCTATCGGCTGAGTTTGGCCATTTTGCTGGTTCCGCAGGCGCCGCTGGGGCTCAGCTTGATGCAAATGGCGATGACGGTGCTATGTTATCCCTTGGTGGTCATGGTCTCGTCACTCCTTCTCGGAGTGCGCAAGGCACGGCCCAGCGAAGGCGGCATAAGGGGTCGTATATGAAGCGTCAGACGCGCAACACGGCGGCTAGTCAGCGGCACATCACGCGGCGCGGCCTGATTCTGGGCGCGGGGCAGGCCGGGTTTCTTGGCCTTCTGGCGTGGCGCATGCGTCACCTACAGGTGGATCAGGCCGATCAGTTCCGCCTGCTGGCCGAGGAAAACCGGATCAAGATCCGGCTGATCCCGCCCGCGCGCGGACAGATCTTTGACCGCAACGGCCTCGTCGTGGCCGAAAACGTGCCCAGCTACCGCATCATGCTGGAGCGCGAGGAGGCAGGCGATGTCGAGGATACGATCGCGCGGCTGGGCCGCCTGATACATCTTGACCCCGAAGAGCTGGAGCGCGCCCGCGAGGAAATGCGCCGCTCGCGCGTGCACCCCGTCACCATCGCGGACCGCGTCAGCTGGGAAGAGTTGAGCCGCGTTGCCGTCAACGCCCCCGCCCTGCCCGGTGTGCGCCCCGAAGTGGGTCTGTCGCGCCGGTATCCGATGGATCAGGAATATGCCCATGTGTTGGGTTATGTCGGGCCCGTCAGCGACTATGACCTTGGCAAGATCGAGGTGCCGGACCAGTTGCTTTTGGTTCCACGGTTCCAGATCGGCAAGGTCGGGCTCGAGGCGATGCAGGAGGATCTGTTGCGTGGCAAGGCCGGCACCAAGCGGGTGGAACAGAACGCAGCCGGTCGCGTGATGCGCGAGTTGGACCGCCAAGAGGGCGAAGCGGGCCGCGACATCCAGATCACCACGGACAGCAACCTGCAATCCTACATCCACGCGCGGCTGGAAGGCGAAAGTGCCGCCGCCGTCGTCATGGATTGCGAAAGCGGCGACATCCTTGCCTCTGTTTCGACCCCGGGCTTTGACAGCAACCTTTTCGTGCGCGGCATCTCCACGAGCGCTTACAACGCGCTGCTTGAGAACAAATATCGCCCCCTGCCGAACAAGGCGGTTCAAGGCATGTATCCACCGGGCTCCACATTCAAGATGGTCACCGCCCTCGCCGCGCTAGAGGATGGCGATGCCTCTGCCGAGGACACCGTCTATTGCCCCGGACACCTTGAGGTCAGCGGGCGGCGCTTTCACTGCTGGAAGCGCGCGGGCCATGGCAACATGGACCTCAGCACGGCCTTGCGCGAGAGCTGCGATGTCTATTTCTATGAGATGGCGCTGCGCACCGGCATCGAACGGATCAGCGCCATGGCGCAGCGCCTCGGTCTTGGCGTGACGCATGATCTGCCCATGACCAGCGTGGCCGAGGGCCTGATCCCGACCAAGGACTGGAAGCGCAGTGCGCGCGGCGCCGAATGGGTGATCGGCGACAGCGTAAACGCCTCCATCGGTCAGGGCTTCGTGCTGACCTCTCCGCTGCAACTGGCAGTCATGACCGCGCGGCTCGCCACCGGGCGTGCGGTCACCCCTCGGCTGATCAAATCGGTCGGCGGCGTCGAGACCCCGACGGGCCACGGCGACGACATGGGCATCAACGAAAACAACCTGCGCAACGTGCGGCGCGCCATGTATGACGTGTCCAACAACAAGCGTGGCACCGCATATGGAAGCCGCATCTTGACCGAGGGGATGCGCATGGCCGGCAAGACCGGCACCAGCCAGGTGCGCAACATCACCGCCGCCGAGCGCGCGCAGGGCGTGCGTCGCAACGAGGATCTGCCGTGGGAGCGGCGCGATCATGCGCTTTTCGTCGACTACGCGCCCTTCGACAATCCGCGCATCGCCGTCGCGGTCGTGGTCGAGCATGGTGGGGGCGGCTCGTCCGTCGCAGCGCCCATCGCGCGCGACATCACGTTGCAGGCGCTTTACGACGGCGACCCCCCGCTCGAGGCGTATCCCGCCGCTGACCGGGGCCGCATCAAGACCCAGCAGGACAATCTGCGCAACGCGCGCCCGCACCATGGCGCCAAGCCGAGCGACCGCGCATGAGCTATCTGGACTACTCGGTCAAAAGCGTTCCGACGGGCCTGCGCAAGATCCTCTATGTCAACTGGCCACTCGCCGTGCTGCTGGCAGCGGTGGCCTGCGTCGGATTCCTGATGCTCTATTCGGTTGCGGGCGGCTCTCCCACGCCTTGGATGGACCCCCAGATGAAGCGGTTCGGCGTTGGTTTCGCCGCCATGCTGATCGTCGCGATGGTGCCGATCTGGTTCTGGCGAAATATTGCAGGGCTGGCCTATGCGGCATCTCTGGCGTTGCTGGTCGCGGTGGAATTCTTTGGCAGCGTCGGCATGGGCGCGCAGCGCTGGATTGATCTGGGCTTCATGCGGCTGCAACCCTCGGAAGTGATGAAGATCACCCTCGTGATGCTGCTGGCCGCCTATTACGACTGGCTACCTCTGAACAAGACATCGCGGCCCCTTTGGGTGCTGATCCCCGTCGTGCTGATTATCATCCCGGTCTATCTGGTGCTGACGCAGCCCGACCTCGGCACCTCGATCCTGCTGATTACAGCGGGTGGCGGGATGATGTTTCTGGCGGGGGTTCATTGGGCTTATTTTACCGGTGTGATCGCCGCCGGGATCGGCCTTATCACCACCGTGTTCAAGAGCCGCGGCACCGATTGGCAGTTGCTGGCCGATTACCAGTTTCGACGCATTGACACCTTTCTGGACCCATCGACCGATCCGCTTGGCGCGGGGTATCATATCACCCAGTCCAAGATCGCGCTCGGCTCGGGCGGATGGACGGGGCGCGGCTTCATGCAAGGGACTCAATCGCGGCTGAACTTCCTGCCCGAGAAGCACACCGATTTCATCTTTACCACGCTGGCCGAGGAATTCGGCTTTCTGGGGGCGATATCGCTGCTGGGCCTTTATGCCCTGATAATCGTCTTTTGCATTAGTACGGCGATGACAAATCGTGATCGTTTCTCATCGCTGTTGACGCTGGGCGTGGCGGCCACCTTCTTTCTCTTCTTTGCGGTCAACATGTCGATGGTCATGGGCCTTGCGCCGGTCGTCGGTGTGCCCCTGCCTCTGGTCAGCTATGGTGGATCTGCCATGTTGATCCTTATGCTCGGCTTCGGCATGGTCCAAAGCGCACATGTACACAAGCCGAGGTAATCCATGACAATTCAGATCCTGTTCGCCGCACAAGACCCCCGCTGGCCGCAATATGAAGGCCCATTGCGCCACGCGTTGGAGCGCACGGGCATCACCGACTTCAACCTTGCGCGCGACATCGCGCCCGAAAAGGTGGATTACATGGTGGTGGCGCCTAACGGCCCGGTGCAGGATTTCACACCCTACAAGAACTGCAAGGTGGCCATGAACCTCTGGGCCGGGGTCGAGAATATCATCGGCAACCCGACCCTGCACATGCCCCTGGCACGCATGGTCGATCACGGCCTGACGCGCGGCATGGTCGAATGGGTGACGGGCCATGTGCTGCGTCACCACCTTGGCATGGATGCGCATATCCATGGCCAGGATGGCAAATGGCGCACCCATATTCCACCCTTGGCCGAACAGCGTAGCGTCACGATCCTGGGCCTTGGAGAGTTGGGCGCCGAATGCGGCGATGCGCTGAATTACCTCAAGTTCGATGTCACCGGATGGAGCCGCTCGCCCAAGGATCTGCCCGGCATCCGCTGCCTGCATGGCGAGGATGGCCTGCGCGAGGCGCTAAGCACGGCAGAGATC
>JAGXGW010000040.1 GCA_024636555.1 Paracoccaceae bacterium
ATCTCGCAGAAAGTCCTGAAATGCCGCATCGCGCGGTGACGGGTCCGCCAGATCGAGCCAGTTCATCCCGTCATCCTGGCAATAGCTGTTGTTGTTGCCGCCCTGCGAGCGGCCGATCTCGTCACCCATCAGGATCATCGGTGTACCCTGCGAGAACAACAGCGTCGCCATGATCGCGCGGCGCATCTTGTCACGCAGGTCCAGAATGGCGGGATCGTCGGTCTCGCCCTCGACACCGCAATTCCAGCTCAGGTTATGAGAGTGGCCGTCGCGGTTGCCTTCCTGATTTGCCTCATTGTGTTTGTCGTTGTAGCTGACCGTGTCCATCAGCGTGAAACCGTCATGCGCGGTTACGAAGTTCACGCTGGCCCAAGGCCTGCGCCCGCGCCTGTCAAACTGCTCGGCAGAGCCTGTCAGGCTGGCGGCAAAGGCAGGCAACATGGACTGGTCACCCTTCCAGAACGCGCGCACAGTGTCGCGATACTGGTCGTTCCATTCCGCCCAGCCGGGCGGGAAGTTGCCAAGCTGGTAGCCGTTCTCGCCGGTGTCCCAAGGCTCCGCGATCAGCTTGACCTGCGACAGCACAGGGTCCTGCCGCACAGCATCCAGAAACGTGGCTGCAGGGTCAAAATTCTCCCTGTTGCGCCCGAGTGTCGAGGCGAGATCAAAACGGAAACCGTCAACATGGCAGGCCTCGACCCAGTAGCGCAGGCTGTCCATGACCATCTGCAACACGCGCGGATGCGTCAGGTTCAGCGAGTTGCCACAGCCGGTTGTATCGAAGTAATAGCGCGGATCGTCGGCCAGAATATAGTAGCTGGCGTTGTCGATCCCGCGAAAGGACATGGTCGGGCCAAGCTGGTTGCCCTCGGCGGTGTGGTTATAGACCACATCAAGGATCACCTCGATGCCTGCCTCGTGCAGGCGGCGCACCATCAGCTTGAACTCATGCAGGTTCGAACCGGAGGAGATATACCGCATCGCGGGGGCGAAAAAGCCGATCGTGTTATAGCCCCAATAGTTGGTCAGCCCTTTCTCGATGAGGTAGCGATCATCAAAAAACGCCTGTGTCGGCAGGAGTTCGACGGCAGTCACCCCGAGCTTTACCAGATGGTCGATCACATCAGGGTCTGCCAGCCCGCCAAAGCTGCCGCGCAAATTGTCCGGCAATCCCGGATGCAGCGCGGTCATCCCTTTGACATGCGCCTCGTAGATGATGGTTTCGGCCCAAGGCGTATTTGGCCGAAGATCGGAACCCCATGTGACCGCAGGATCAACCACGATGCATTTCGGCATTACATTGGCGCTGTCCCGCCGGTCAAAGGACATATCCGCGCGCGAATGGCCGATCTTGTAGCCGAAGACCGAGTCGTGCCAACGGATATTGCCGTGCAGCTCCAGCGCATAAGGATCAAGCAACAGCTTGTTGGGATTGAAGCGATGCCCGTTGGCCGGATCATATGGTCCGTGAACCCGGTAGGCGTAAAGCTGGCCGGGGCGCACTTGTGGCAGATAGCCATGCCAGATTTCGTCAGTATATTCCGGCAAGGGGATACGGGCGATTTCCCGTTTGCCACGCCGGTCGAACAGGCAAAGTTCCACCTTTGTCGCATTGGCCGAGAAGATCGCAAAATTCGTCCCCGATCCGTCCCAGGTGGCCCCCAGAATCGTCGGTGTGCCTTCACTGACAATGTACTCCTGCGTGCTCATGCGGGTATCATCACGATCGTGGCCAAGGGTGGGAGCGTCAGCCGCAGGGAATGATCCCGGCCGTGCATGGGGGTTGCTTCGGCTTCGAGGGATGCAGGATTTCCGGCATCCGAGCCGCCATAACGGGCAGCATCGGTGTTCAGGGCCTCACGCCAACTGCCGGGCAGGGGCACGCCGATACGGTAGTCTTCATGCACGACAGGGGCGAGGTTGCAGATCACCACAACGGGCGGCGCGCCATCGTCGGATTTCCGCATGTAGACCAGAACGCTTTGCGCGGCATTGCTCGCGTCGATCCACTCGAACCCCGCAGGCTCGCAATCCAGCCGGTGCAGCGCGGAATGTTCGCGGTAAAGACGGTTGAGATCGCCGACAAGCGTCTGCACACCCTGATGCATGGAATCGTCAAGCAGGTGCCAGTCCAGCGACTGGTCGTGGTTCCATTCCTTTTCCTGCGCGAATTCACAGCCCATGAACAACAGTTTCTTGCCCGGATGGGTCCACATGAAACCGAAATAGGCGCGCAGGTTTGCGAACTTCTGCCAGCGATCCCCGGCCATCTGGCGGATCAGTGATCCCTTGCCATGCACCACCTCGTCATGGCTGAGGGGGAGCACGAAATCCTCGGAAAAGGCATAGTCCAGCCCGAATGTCAGATCGTGCTGATGATGACGCCGATGGATGGGATCACGCCGGAAATAGGTCAGCGTGTCATGCATCCAGCCCATGTTCCATTTGAACGCAAAGCCCAAGCCCCCGTCATCGACCGGACGGCTGACCTTTGGAAAGGCGGTGGATTCCTCGGCAATCGTGATCGCGCCGGGATAATCCGCCGACACGCGCTCGTTCACGTCCTGCAAAAAGGAGATCGCTTCGAGGTTCTGGTTGCCGCCATGGCGGTTCGGCACCCATTCGCCGGGCTGGCGCGAATAATCCAGATAGAGCATGGAGGCCACGGCATCGACACGCAGCGCATCGACATGGAAACGCTCCAACCAGTACAGCGCGCTGGCTTGCAAGAAGTTCGCAACCTCGCGGCGGCCGAAGTTGTAGATCAGTGTGTTCCAGTCCTGATGAAATCCCTGCCGCGGGTCTTCATGTTCGTAAAGCGCGGTGCCGTCAAAGCGGGCAAGGCCATGCGCGTCTGACGGGAAATGCGCAGGCACCCAATCCAGAATGACCCCGATTCCCGCCTGATGCAGGCGGTCCACCAGCCGCGCGAAGGCTTCGGGTGATCCGAAGCGGCTTGTCGGCGCAAAAAGTCCGATGGGCTGATAACCCCAAGAGCCGGTAAAGGGATGTTCCGTCACCGGCAAAAACTCGACATGCGTAAAGGCCATCTGCTCCAGATAGGGCAACAGAAGATCACCGATCGTGTCGTAATCAAGCATGTCACCTTCGCCGCTGCGCCGCCACGATCCAAGATGCACCTCGTAGACGGAGATCGGGGCGTGCCGGTCCTGCAATGTCGCACGCGAGGACATCCACGGCTGATCGTTCCAGTCATGCTCAGGCAAGCCATGGATCACCGAGGCGGTCTCGGGTGTCTGCTCATGGGCAAAACCGACCGGATCGGCCTTGAGCGGCAAACGCTCGCCGTAAGCGCTGACGATCTCGTATTTATAGATCTCGCCAGCGGCCAGCCCGGGAATGAACAGCTCCCACATGCCCGGCCCGTGACGTTTTCGCATCGGGTGCCGTCGACCGTCCCACGCGTTGAAATGGCCCACGACACTGACGCGGCGCGCATTCGGTGCCCACAGAGCAAAGGCCACGCCGCTCACGCCCTCATGCGTCACCGGATGCGCCCCGAGTTTGTCATAGAGCCGTCGGTGGCTGCCCTCGGCGAGCAAATGTTCGTCCATTTCTCCCAGCACGGGAGAGAAACGATAGGGGTCTTCGATCTCCCACTTGTGATCGCCTGCCTGCATCTCCAGCCGGTAGGCGTCTTTCGGGGCCGGCCCGCAAAAGAAGCCTTCCCCGTGCAAACGGGTCAGCGGCTTGCGGCTTCGTTTTGTGACAACCGACACTTCAGCGGCATTCGGCGCAAAAACGCGCAACTGGCCGTCATGGGGGCCAAGCACCGCGAACGGGTCGTGATGATGGCCGCGCAGGATTGCCTCGATATCGGCGGCCTGAAGGCCTTCGGGCAACTGATCGGTAAAGAATCCTGTATTGCTCATCACGATTCACCTTCCAACAGGTCAAGAATCCCCCTCAGAGGTATCCCGATCCAAGCCGGGCGATTGCCAAGCTCGTAATCGGCCTCGTAAACGGCCTTTTGCAGCAGAAAGAGGTCCAGAAGCTGGCTGGAAACCTCTGCGTCATCCGGCAGGTTCGGCGCGCCCTTGGCGTGCTGCCAGTAATGCGTCTGGAAATCCTTCCTGACCGTGCTGCGCCATTCCTCAAGCCGGTCCAGCGCGCGCGTATTGATGACGCCCGGCGCGGTGTGATTCCGCGTCGCCAATGACAAGGCCGCATAATCGAAGGAGCGCAACATCCCGGCCACATCCCGCAGGGGCGATAATTTCGCGCGCCGCTCGTCAAGGCTGCGGGTCGGCTCGCCCTCGAAGTCGATGATCGCCACATCGTTCTGCGCCAGCAGAACCTGACCCAGATGATAGTCGCCATGAATGCGCGACAGATGTCCGGAGGGTGCAAGTTCACCCGCAGCCTGAAGGCGCGAGACAAGCGCGCCGCGCTTTTCCAGTACGGACCGTGCGAGGGATGCCGCCTCTTCCGGCAGTTCCGCCTTTTCCAGCCGGGTCATCAAAGCTTCCGCTTCAGCGGCGGCATCCTGCGCCCATTGCCGCAGATGGTCCTGCGTGAGCGGCTCTGTCGCGAACGCGGGGACGTCAGTTTCGGCGGCCAATGCATGGTGCAGTTCCGCCGTGCGCTGGCCCAGCAGCGCACCAATCGCAAGCGGGAAGCCGAATGCCTGCGGCTCCGTCGTCGCCTCGCCCGTTGACGTCCAGGTTTCATGTTCGTTCAGATCCAGTGCCAGAGCGTCGATGATACCGGACCATGCGTCGCCGCGATTGGGCACAAAGGCAAACGCGGCCGCCAGTATCGTTTGCCCCTCGCCCTGATGCGAAAGATGGCCAAGATACTGTGGCGTATGCTCGAAACCAGCGACCTGCGTCAGAAATTGCGGTACCTCGACATCAGGCTGCTCGCCAGCCCGCAGACGGCGGTAAAGCTTGAGGATGACCTTGTCCGAGAATGCGATCGAAAGGTTGGACTGGTCCACGCCAAGCTGACGGGGCGCGCCGAGATCCTCGATCCCGCGCAGGGCAGCAGTGCCGCTAAAGACCAGATCGCCTTTTGTCGTGTCACTCCGCATCCCGTCCAGCAGAAGCTGTGGCAAGTGTTCGTCGAAGGCTCCGTCGATCAGCGCGCCGACGCGCGCCGTATGCCGGATTTTGGCCATCGTCCACGACAGTTTCGGCGCGCCGGGCCGCAGGTTCTCGTCACCCCACTGCGCCGAGATCGGCAGGAAGTATGATTGGCGATCACCCTCGCCCGGTGTGACCTCGACCGAAACCAGCGCATGCTGGCCGTTGCCAAGATCCCCCAGCGCGGCCAATGTCACATGGTGGAGTTCCGCATCCTTGGCCGCGAACCATCGTTGGCGCGGCAGCCATTGCGGCAAGACTTCGTTCTTGAAATCCGTACCCTCGCGCCCCGCCAACGCGGTATCCACGCGCCCGTCACGGCTTGTGAGTGTGATGAATTCCGGCAGGATGTCCGGCATCTGATCATGCCATGAAGGCATTTCCTCCTCCCCAGACAGAATGAACCAGAAAAAGCCGTAGGCTGGCAACGTGAGCATGTACGGCAGATCGCCAACAGGCGGAAAAGCCGACCGGCCCGTCAGCTCGACAGGCACGAGCCCGCGATGCGAAGACAGGTCCAACTCGACGGCTTGCGCACTGTCCGAAAGGTTTGCAACGCACAGATAGGCCTGCCCCTCGTGGGCCCGCAGATAGGCAAGGATCTTGCGGTTGCGCGGATAAAGCAGTGTCATCTCCCCGCGCCCGAACGCAGGGTGCTGCTTTCGCACCGTGATCATGCGCCGCATCCAGTTGAGCAAGGACGACGGGTCTTCGGCCTGCGCCTCGACATTGATGACCTGATGGCCGTAAACGGCATCCGTGATCGTGGGCAGATAAAGTTGCTGCGGCTTGGCGCTGGAAAAACCGGCATTACGGTCACCCGTCCATTGCATCGGGGTGCGGACGCCGTCGCGGTCGCCGAGATAGTAATTGTCACCCATACCGATTTCATCACCGTAATAGATGATCGGCGTGCCCGGCATCGACAGCAGCAGCGAGTTGAGCAACTGGATTTTGCGCCGGTCGTTCTGCATCAAGGGCGCAAGCCTGCGCCGGATGCCCAGATTGATCCGCGCCCGCGTATCGGCCGCATAGGTCTGCCACAGATAATCACGTTCTTCCGAGGTCACCATTTCCAGCGTCAGCTCGTCATGGTTCCTCAGAAATATGCCCCACTGGCAATTCTCCGGAATCTCCGGGGTCTGTCGGATAATGTCGGTGATCGGATGCCGGTCAGCCTGCGCCAGCGCCATGTACATGCGCGGCATCAGCGGGAAATGGAAACCCATATGGCATTCGTCACCATCACCGAAATACGGTCGCGTATCTTCGGGCCACTGGTTCGCCTCGGCCAGCAGCATCCGGTCCGGAAAATGCTCGTCCAGATCGGCGCGGATCGCCTTGAGCACCTCATGCGTTTCGGGCAGGTTCTCGTTATTGGTCCCGTCCCGCTCGATCAGATAGGGAATGGCGTCCAGACGCAGACCGTCCACGCCCATGCCCAGCCACATCCGCATGACCTTGAGCACTTCTTCCAGCACGCGCGGATTGTCAAAGTTCAGATCGGGCTGGTGCGAATAGAAACGGTGCCAATAGTAAGCTCCTGCGACAGGGTCCCATGCCCAGTTGGATTTCTCGGTATCCAGAAAGATGATCCGCGTTTCCGGCCATTTGTCGTCATTATCAGACCAGACATACCAGTCCCGCGCCGCCGATCCGGGCTTGGCCTGGCGCGCTTTCTGGAACCACGGATGCTGGTCGGAGGTATGGTTGATCACCAGTTCGGTGATCACCCTGATACCGCGCTTGTGGGCCTCGGCCACGAAAGCCTTGAAGTCTTTCATCGAGCCATAGGACGGATTGATCGAACGGTAATCGGCGATATCGTAGCCATCATCGCGCAGGGGCGACGGGTAGAAGGGCAGCAACCAGATCGCGTTGACGCCCAGTTCCTGCACGTAATCGAGCCGCTGCATCAATCCGGCGAAATCACCGATGCCATCGCCGTTCGAATCCATGAACGCTTTGATATGCAACTGGTAGATAATCGCATCCTTGTACCAGTCGGCCTGTTCACGGTTGATCCCACGCATGGCAAATTGGGCGTTGTCGCCCTTGAGGTTGGAAATATTCATGGACGCTGCACTCCCGGTGCCAAGAGTTGCCAGATCGCATAAGGGCGGGTCTGGGGATCAAGCTCCAGCCATTGCACCTTGCCGTGCCAGGTGAACCGGTTTTCGTTGATCAGATCGCGCACCTCGACCGAGGCATCATCGGGAAGGCCGAACTCCCATAGCGGCACCTCGAAGGTAAAATTTTGCGGATTACGCGGATCAAGGTTCACGTGGATCAGAACGAAATCGTCGCCCGCCCGCTTTCCATAGGAGAGCACCTGAGCGTTATCCGCGTGGTAAAAGCGCAGGTCCGTGAATTGCTGCAACGCGGGATGGGCGCGCCGGAGCCGGTTCATCAGGCGGATGTCATCCTTGATATGTCCCGGCTGGTCCATATCCCAGACGCGCATCTGGTATTTCTCGGAATCAAGGTATTCCTCCTTGCCCGGAACCGGTGCGGCCTCGCAAATCTCGTAACCGTTATAAATGCCGTAGTTGCCGCCAAGCGTGGCTGCCAGCACGAGACGGGTGCGGAAACCCGGCCTGCCACTGGTTTGCAGAAACCGCGGATTGATATCCGGCGTGTTGACGAAGAAATTGGGCCGCATCACATGGCGGCTGTCCGTCGTGGTCAACTCCGTCAGATAGTCGGTGATTTCCTGCTTTTCGTTGCGCCACGTGAAATAGGAATAGGATTGCGAAAACCCGACCTTTGCCAGCCGCTTCATCACCTTGGGCCGCGTGAACGCCTCTGCCAGAAAGATCACGCCCGGATCGCGCTGGCGCACCTCGGCGATCATCCATTCCCAGAACGGGAACGGCTTGGTGTGAGGGTTATCCACGCGGAAAATCCGCACACCGTGATCAATCCAGAACAGCACGATATCCCGCAGGGCATACCAGAGATCCGGCAGCGCATCGCGGTAGAAATGGACATTCACGATGTCCTCGTATTTCTTCGGCGGGTTCTCGGCGAACTTGATGCTACCATCGGGGCGCCAGTCGAACCATTCGGGGTGCTGCGTGATCCACGGATGATCCGGCGCGCACTGGATTGCAAAGTCGAGGGCGATCTCCAAGCCCTGCTCACGGGCAGCCTCTACCAGACGGTGAAAATCCTCGAATGTGCCCAGTTCGGGATGTATCGCATCATGCCCGCCCTCGTCCGATCCGATGGCATAGGGGCTGCCGGGGTCGTCCGGTCCGGCGGTCAGACTGTTGTTCTTTCCCTTGCGGTTGACCCGGCCAATCGGATGGATCGGCGGAAAATACAGCACGTCGAACCCCAGTTCTTTTACATAAGGCAAGCGCGCGATCACATCATCGAATGTGCCATGCCGGTCAGGGTCCCCCGATTGCGAGCGCGGCATCAGCTCGTACCATGCACTGCAAGCGGCGGCTTTGCGGTCCACCTGAAGCGGCAAAACGGGCGAGACGGTCAGGTTCGTCTGCGGCGCAGCGCGCTGCATCAGGGTTGCCACCTCGCTGGAGGCAAGATGCGCCATCCATGCGGCTTGGTCAGCGGTTTTCGACAGGGCGCGCTCTTGCTTCAATATGGATCTGAATGCGGCCCTGTCCTCGCGCGTCGCGCGGGAATCCTTTCCGTTGGCCGCTTCGACGAGCCGCCGCCCCTCTTCCAGCTCCAGCGCGATATCCTGACCGGCAGCATGCTTGGCTGCAATCTCCTTGCGCCATGTCGCATAAAGATCGCGCCACGCGAGAAACGCGAATTCATGATCACCCGGCTCTGTGAATTCCGCCGTCACCTGCCAGCGGTCGTTGCCCAGAAACGCCATCGGCTGTTCGGAAAAATCCTCTTGCCCGCGTTTGCGGTGAACGAAAGAAGCGGCAATGACGTCATGCCCGTCCGAAAAGATATCGGCCTCGAATATCTCCGGCTGGCCAGAAACAACCTTTGCGGCAAACCGCCCGCCGTCGATCTCGTGGGATATACCCTCGATCACCAGTCGCGCGGCTGCCATGGTCAACAACCGCTCTTGCGATTCAAGCGCCTCGCTCTGCGGCGTGCCGGCCTGATCTGACGCCGATGACGCCCGCAATTTTGTTTTTGGACGGCTGGTCTTTTTCTGACCCGCCACCTGTTCCGCTTTCGCCTTGGCCACGTGCACCCCCGTCTCTTCTGTCACAAGTGCAAACCGGAAGACGGCGTTTTTGTTCCAATCTTTATGAAAAGACCGGAAGGGCAAGGATCAGCGGCGGTAGGTGAACTCCGGCAGCGCTTCAGCCTCGGGTATCTCGGCCAGCAGCGCATCGACAGCGGGCCGTTGCGGCGAATAGCGGCACACCGGATCGGTCGCACTGGCATCGCCGGTCAGGGCCATCGCCTGACAGCGGCAGCCACCGTGATCGATATCGCGCCGCGCGCAACTCCGGCACGGCTCCTGCATCCAGTCATGCCCCCGAAAAGCCTGAAACGCGGGGCCATGCTGCCAGATCTCGGCCAGAGGCGCCTCTGTGACGCGTTGGAACTCCAGATGCGGGATGGTTGCGGCGGCATGGCAGGGCAAGACGGTTCCATCGGGCGTCACGTTCAGCCCGGTAGAGCCCCACCCCCCCATGCAGGCTTTCGGGAAATCGGCATAATAATCCGGCGGTACGAAATCTATGGCCAGACGTCCGCGATAGGTTTGCACGGCTTGGGCGACGGTTCGCTTCGCCATTTCAACCTGCTCGCGCGTCGGCAAGAGCGCGGCCCTGTTGGTCAGCGCCCAGCCATAGAATTGCACACAGGCAATCTCGATCCTGCGCGCGCCGAGTTCGACGGCAAAGGATATCGTCTCGGCCAGATCATCCAGATTCTGGCGGTGCATGACTGCGTTGAGCGTCAACGGCAGACCCCGCGCCGTGATCGACTTCGCAACCTCCAGCTTGCGGTCAAACCCGCTCTTGTAGCCGCCGATCCTGTCAGCGATCCCCGACCGCACGCCCTGCAAGGACAGTTGGACATGGTCCAGCCCTGCGGCTTCCAGCGCATCGAGCCGGGCCTCCGTCAGACCTATGCCGGACGTGATGAGGTTGACATAAAGCCCGGCCTGCCGCGCTGCTTCCACCAGTTCCGGCAGATCGCGGCGCGCAACAGGCTCGCCACCCGATAGATGTAATTGCAGCACGCCGAGATCAGCGGCCTCGGCAAACACCCGCGCCCAGGTCGCGGTGTCCAACTCACCCTCGCGCGCCACCATTTCCAGCGGGTTGGAACAATAGGGGCACGACAGCGGGCAGCGATGCGTCAGCTCCGCCAGAAGCGCGATCGGCGCAGGTGGGAGCGGCAGATCACGCATCGGCGTAATCCACCAGTCGCTGCACCTGCAAATCCTCTATAAACCCGATCACATCGCCTGAAATCTCGGCCCGTGGCGCATCGTAGCGTTCCGCCAGCCTTTCGATCAGAACCGACATCTTCAGCCCCTGCCCTATCTCGGTCAGGATTGCCAAGCCGATCTCGTCCAGCATCAGGGCACGTTCAGGCCCCAACAATACCGGCATGTCGCGCACGCGATCATGATGCAGCCGCACCCCGCGCGGCAGCCTTACAAAAGGGTCGGATTTCGCTGTGAGCAGGGTGTCCGTCATCCAAGTTGCCCCTCTCCCGGTTGCCATGCGCCGGGCGGGGCTTGTCCCGTGACATAGCCATGCCACAACGCATCGAGCTGCGCCCAGAGCACATCGGTCTTGAAGGTGAGTGCGGCAATCGCCGCTTCCTGATCGGCACGGGTCAAGGCGTGGTCCAGCACCCAGTGCAGGGTGAAGTTCACATCCTTCGGTGCCTCGTTCAGCCGTTGGCTGAAATAGGCCAACGTCTCTGTCGTGGCGAAATCGTAATGTTCGAGCAGCCCTTCGATCCGCCGCGTGTGGATCGCCGGCGCGAACATCTCGGTCAGCGAGGAGGCCATTGCCGCAATCAGCGGCGCATCGCGCACGAAGCGCACATAAGCATCGACGGCAAACCGCGTGGCGGGCATCACCCCTTGCCCCGAGGCAACGTAGTCGGGATCAAGGCCCACGGCTTCGGCCAGCTTCAGCCAACGTCTTATGCCGCCACCCTCGGCCGTTCCGCCATCGTGGTCCTCAATCCGGCTGCGCCAGATCCGCCTGAGTTGCGGATCGGTGCAGCGCGACATGAAGGCCGCATCTTTCATCGGGATCGACGCCTGATAATACCAGCGATTGATGACCCAAGCCTGCACCTGATCCATCGTGCATTCACCTGTATGGAGCCGGTGATGGAACGGATGCTTGTCGTGATAGCGCTCCTCCCCGATCTGGCGCAAACGCGCCTCGAGGGTGTCCCGCGAAAAGGATTGGTCCGTCACAATGCGACCTCCATGCCGTCATGGGCAAGCTCCCATCCCGCTGCAATCACCTGCGCGCGCTCCGGCGCTTCCGGCAGCAGAACGGGATTTGTATTGTTGATGTGGATATAAATCCGGCGACTGCTCAGACCGGCCAGCAGCGCAAGGCTGCCTTGTGGGCCCGCCATGGCGACATGCCCCATACGCGCCCCGGTTTTTTGTCCGGTTTTCGATTGCAACATATCGTCATCCGCCCAGACTGTGCCGTCGAAAAGCACCAGATCGGCGTCGGAGAGCCGCTCACACAGCCAGTCGGGAATGTCGGCGCATCCGGGCAGGTAATGAAACACGCCGCGCGCGCTCTCAATCCGCAGGGCGATTGTTTGCTCGCCAAGTTCTTTGGTTTGCGCCAGATCAAAAGCTGAACCCTCCAGATAAAGCGGCACCTTGCCCGGCACGGCATAAGCTGTGATTTCAAGATCCAGGACAGGCGAGAACGGCTTTTCCAGAGTGACGGTCTTTTTCTTCACACAATCAGGGTCAAGCACCCCGAAGACGGGATTATCGCTCAACACCTTCAACGTTGCGGGAGTCGCAAAGAGATCGAACGCGGTCTTCTCGCGCAGGGTCAGCAGACCTGCGATGTGGTCTACATCGCCGTTGGTCACAACGACCGCACGCAAAGGCGAGGTTCGTACCCCGGTGGGATGCAATTCGCCTGTTGCCTCCATTTGCACGCGCAAATCAGGCGAGGCGTTCAGAAGTACCCACCCTGTGCCATCAGCCGACACGGCAACCGACGACTGGGTCATCGGACTGATAAGACCGGCGCGGGCCGCATGGCAGATGTTGCAACCACAGTTCCACTGTGGCAGCCCGCCGCCTGCGCCCGCGCCTAGTATACGAATGAACATTCGCCGTCGGGCGGTTCAGAACAGATCTTCTGGGTTCCGGTCATCCTCGGCGGGACCGTACATGTTGATTTCCATGCCGCAGGCAATCAGTTTCGCGATTGGTTTCTTCCAAGCCATCTTTTAGTCCTTTCCATCGACATAAAGCGCCGGAGGTTTTCGTGACCCCGCGCCAGTCATTATGCTAATGCCATTTCAACGGGTTTTCAGCCCTGTTGAACGGACATTCCCGTTCACATCTCCGCCATCGGCCTGCTTCCGCTGTTTGAAGGTGAAGCGACCCGAGAGGGCGATCCTGCAAAACCGTAACACGCGAGATGAAGGATCGTTCCAATTCCACAAACACATCGCACGTTTCCAGCGATGACGCGCACCACGATCGGACCCGTTGGAAACCGTCGCCGGAACCGGAACATATCGGGCGGCATTCGTGTTTGTCTCAACGTGCAACACACTACAGAAAGGGTCTGCCATGTTTGGATCGACAATCCTCGCGATCATCATATTCGGCTGTCTTCTCGCAATCTCGATCTTCGGGCTGGTGAAATCAAACGCGTCCGCCTCGAAGCTGGAAGCCACGAGAAACCGCCGCCTCACCGAACCGAGCCATGAAGGCGCTTCCCGAGCGCACGGTGCTGCGCGCTCCTGACCATGGGCGAGGCGTTTCGTCGGCAAAGCCTTAAGGCAGACGCCGAGTCGTGCGACCAGTTGAAGGACAGTCCAGATGCCCAACCAGCCGAAGAAAGCCAAAGAAAAGCGCAACGAGCCCGAGGAGCGGCACAACGCACAGGGCGATCACGAAGGCGCGGCTCACACACCGGAAGAATTCGAGGAGATGATACCGCAAAAGCAAAAGCCTCCGAAAGACAAGCGGTAGCTGGGCAAGCGACGACCCAAACACGGCAGGCCGCCTTGATAAGATGCGGTGCAATGCGGATGCATAAAGGCAACACGGCGGCTGATTTGCGCGTTTCAGACTTTTATCTTGGCTATTTTCCCAACCCGAGGGAACGAAACACCGTTTCGTAATGTTATCGAGGCAAAGACACAAAAAGTTTACAGGGACAGCTATGCATCACCTTGGACAGCATTTGCGTAGGCGTGCGCCGGAATATGTGGTGATCGCTCTGGCCGTCACCGTATTGGTTATCGGCATTCCCTTTTTCGTCGGGGGGGTCTGGCTCATGATCCTCACAGGCGCTTGGTTCTCCATGCTCGCAGGTGCTGGACTGTGCCTGACAGGCTATTTTTTGTTCCTGAAATCTGTGATCGCCATCTGGGTCTATCTGATGACCTTTGCGGGCACGGTCTACTGGAGCTTGTCGGAAGCCGGTGCGGACGGGTTCAAGCAAATGCCTTGGCTGATCGCACCGAGTATCATTCTGTTGCTGCTTCTGCTGACCCTCCCTGTGCTGACCGGTGAAGGTCAACGAAAAGCCAGAGCCGCTCCGAAGTTTGTTCTGTTCATCTGCGGAACGCTCAGCCTATGGAGCATCATTTTTCAGGACGAGATCGGTCACGCCGCTGCAAGCTGGGCCTTTGCCTAACCTGAATTCGGCCTGTTTCGGACTTGCCCGCATTTGTCCGTTCCCCAGTTACATCGCCAGGAGACATCCAAACGGAGCCGTATGGTATCCGTTATCATTTCATGTGCATGAAGCGCGGTTTCAGAAAATGCATTCTGGTGAGAACTACATATCTGAAACGCCTGCGTTTTTTCCTTATTTACAACACTATTTCCACTGAAGCTGAACATAGCTGAGCGCGAAACACTTTGCATATGTCGCACGCGCTCTATATAGCGATTTGTGTTAACCGGTTATAACGCATAGCGAAGCGTGTCTCTCTACCAGTCAAGTTTGTTCGGGAGACGCAGGCAAGACAACTGCGCGTTTTATGAAGCACCTATCGGACGGAACGGCATAATGCAGGATCATCTCACAGCCCCCTCCGTCTCGACGACGCCCGCAGCCCACATAAACGGTGCCGCTGTGTTGCTTCATTGGGCCGGGTTCTCCCGCGCACACGCGCACGGACCAGACTTTCGGGCAGGTGAGGGAACGAGTTCGAATGCAAAACGATGACGATCGCGAAACTGACAGGCTGGACAAGCAAATGAAGCAACTTCTCGTCAAGATAGAAGAAGAGCCGGTTTCGCCGGAACTTCGCGCTCTCGCGAGCGAGTTGCAAAAAGCACTGAACGCGCAGCGCGCTTCACTGAAGAAAAACTGCTGAGCCTTACCGGACCTTGAGCAGATTCCTGACGTTCAGAACGCCGGGTATCTCGTTGACCGACGCGGTCACCAGCGTTCGCTGGAACTCCAGACCGACAGAGCCTTCAACCGTCACGATCCCGTCTCGCACCGTCACCTTCATGATCGCGCTGTCCAGTCGGCCATCCTGCGCCAGACAGGCCCGCACATCGGTGGCCAGCGCATCATCCGGAACAGGTATGGGTGGAGGTTTGGCGGGACTCGCCGGAGAGATGGGCTGTTGCACGTCAGATGGCGCATCCGGCTTGTGATGGTTCACAAGATCCGATCTGACGCGCTGCATCGGCGGGCTTTCCTTGGGATCGTCATCAGACATCGGTTACTCCATCAACGTTCTTGACCCAGCGGGCCAAGTTGTGCGCCCGTTTCCGCAAGTGACAGGACACGATAACCAAACGCCTCCCAAGCTGCTTTTGTTCCGTGATGCGCCAGACCGCAACGCCAACTCTGTCACACTGGCGCGCTGTGCGAACATCATAACGCCACCACGCAATCCCATCAGACATCTCCCGCCGATGGGTCGCGCCCGAAGGAATTCAGGACGGAACAAACCCGGCCTGTTTTGGTTCCCCTCTCACTGGGTCATGCCTCCTGGCTGAGTCAACGCATGGAGAATTACCGATGAGACCACCGGAAAACAGACCACCCGAATACGACGTGAACCGCTCCGGGAAACAGTCCAGAAGCGCTATGATCGGCTTTGTCGCTTTGGCCTTACTGGTCATCATCGTTCTGGTCTGGTGGGTAGACGGGGGCAATCAGGGCGTTCAGACTCTGGACGGCGCACAGCCAACCGCGCCGGAACAGCAGTCTCCTGGAGAGAGAGCCGTGCCACTTGAGTGATGGCGCGCGGATACGGCCTATCGTGTTTCCATTCCGCCATTGCGCACACTTGCGCAGCCTGATTGAACCTCGCTTCCAGCCGCACCAGCGACCGTCCTGATTTCCATTTTCATGTCATGCAGGTCCTGCCTTTGAAGACCTGCGAAACCCGCTTGCCCCAGAGGCCGCATGATCTCGTTTCTGTCCGAATACGCCCACATCCTCAACGTGATGCTCAACGCGGCAATGGTGCTGATCTGGGTGGCCTATCTGCATTTCTTCACGGTGAACCATATAAGACAGTCACGCAACGTCGTGCATATCGACCTCGGGGCTGCCGAAGGTGCACATTCGCGGTGTCTGGTAACCAACCTTAGCGCGAAAGCCATCTATGTTCAGGCAATTGTCGCAGAGCTTTCCAGTGATGACCGGAGCTCGATGACACAGATCACGGACAAGGACGAGATCCGCCCCGAAGACGTGGAAAATCCCCTTTCGCGCACCAATCGCGGAACCCTGCAGCCCGGTCAGACAATGGATATCGGGTCGGTGGAAAATCTTGTCAGCCGCGCACGGATTCACCTGTCCGAAGACTGGCACAGCGACGAGGTCGACGAAGTCACGCTTACCGTCGTGGGAATATCCGGTCAGGCCGAGAGGATCTTTGCCGCAAGCAAAACATTCGAGGCCAAAAAAAGCGCGGATGGCCGCGTCTTTGTCGCGCAAAGGGTTCTGACGAAGCAGCTTCGCAAACGCGAAACCCGGGAGGCATTCAATAAAATGCTAAACGATAACACCGAAAAATAATCGGCTTTGAGGGAAGAAACTGCTCCTGGAACGTCGTGGCGAGAAGGGTTCAGCCAGTTGAGCGGAACCCGGCCTGCGGTACCGATGTTCAGGAACTTTCGCAACATCATGATGTTTGTGCGAAAGAGGGTCACAAGGCCCTCGGAAACATCTGAGGATATGAACATGACGAAGACAAATGGACTCGTACTCGCAGCCTTTCTGATGGCGTCCACGTCTCCCATGGCTTTTGGCCAGACGACACCCCCGACATCGGGCGCCGATACCTCGGCAGGAACCGACACGACAACTGCCACAGACCTGCCCGTCGGTGCCACAACAACCGATGTCGACATGGAACGCACCTTGCTGATCACCAGCCTGACCATGGACGCCGGTGACAAGGACTGGGAAGAGGAATTCTCCAACCTGTCTGACGATGCCGAAGTCAAAATCGTCCAGCTTTCCGAGCTGAAAGACTCCGACCACGTCAGCGCGGACGGTCTGGATCAGGCGATCAGCGACATGGAAGAAGGCCGCAGCGACCTGCGCGCCGCCATTGAAGATCGCGACAGGCTGATGTCGGCGCTCGAGGATGAAGATTATGCCGCTGACGATGTCGTCGCGGCCGTAATTCAGCCGGGTGATGCTAAAGAGGTCACACTGATCGTCGATACGGAAAACGACTGATACAAAGCTCCGGCTTGGATCACCGCAACCGCAGAAAAACTGGGCACTCCCGTCAAGGCGGGGGTGCCCTTTTCTTTTGCCGACAGAATGCTTCGTATTGAAGGGAGAGCGGCAGACATGGATGGGACAGAAGCGTCCCGAACGGGATCAGGGGACAGACACCGCGTCCGGGTCAGGCGTGAAACCGGAAAAACCGACCCTGTGCTCCATACCATCGCGTCCGGTTGACACATGCCTACCGCTCGTGAACCAAACGCCGGCATCCCCGGGTCGTTCCCGAATTTTTCTACGCGGCTTTATTTTTCAGCTGATCGAAAAAGTGCGCCCCGAAGCACTTGGGAACATCCAGTTTCGGCGCTGGTTGATCATGACAAGGCACCCAACCAACGAAAGGAGCCTGTGCGATGTTTGCACAAAAATGGCAGGCGATGCCGCGACTCATACGCTTCATGATCGAACACTTCGCCGACGGCGCGGTCATGGGATGCCTGTTTGGTCTCCTGGTGATCCGGCTGGATACCGCGGGGCTTGGCACGTTGCTGGAAGCAACACAGACAGCCGGACCCACGGCGCTGTTTCTGGCTCAGGCTGCGCTGTCTTTCGGCACTCTTTCGATTGCCGTAGGCGTTGTGTCGCTGAGCGAGGAAAGCGACTGATCGCGACGGTTTCAATGCGTCTGGAACCTGGATGAGACTTGAAAGCGAGTGACCGCTCAATAGGTTCCCGGCGGATCACTGGCAGGAAAAGATTCGTCGCTCCGCTCATCCACCATATCCCAAGAGGCAGGCTTATCGTCTCTCATCTCCCCCAAGCGGTCAGGGTGGTCATCCGGCCGGTCTACGCGGCGGACGGGTACGATCTTCGGTGCCATCGAGGTGATCAACGCATAGAGGCCAATCCCTGCGCCTGCTGCCATCACAAGATTTCTGATTAACATAACATTCTCCATTGTCGTGTTTGCAGGACAGTCGGTCTTGAGAGAACCGGATCGGCCTGCGCGGGTGGGGTGCGACCGTCCAGAGCAAAACAGCCGCGTTCATCTTCGGATCAAATCATCGGCTGGCCGCCTGTCACCGCAATCGTGGCACCGGAAACATAGCTCGACATCGGCTCTGCCAACATCACATAGGCCGAAGCCAGTTCGACCGGTTGTGCCGGACGCTTCATCGGATAGTTGGCCCCGAACTCGGAGACCGTTTCACCTGAAAAGCTTCCCGGGATCAGGGGTGTCCAGACAGGCCCCGGAGCGACGCAGTTCACCCTGATGGATTTATCCGCGAGAAACTGTGCAAGACCTGCGGTGAAATTCTGGATCGCGCCCTTGGTCGTGGCATAGGCCAACAGAGACGGGTTCGGGTGATCAGAATTGATTGATGCCGTGTTGATGATACAGCCACCTCCGTCCAGATGCGGCAGAGCGGCTTTGCTCAGGTAGAACATCGCATGGATGTTGACAGCGAATGTCCGCTCCCACTCCGCATCCGTGATCTCGTCAACCGCATCGAAGCTTTGCTGATGGGCCGCGTTGTTGACCAGAATATCCAGATGACCCAGTTCCTCGACGACGCGCGCCACGATGGTTCGACAATGTTCGGCGTCCGACACGTCTCCGGGCAGCAGCAGGCACCGGCGGCCTGTCTCCATGATGACCCGTGCTGTATCCTTCGCATCCTCGTTTTCGTTCAGATAGCTGATCGCGACATCGGCGCCCTCGCGCGCATAGGCAATCGCCACCGCGCGGCCTATTCCACTATCACCACCCGTGATCAGGGCCACCTGCCCTTCCAGTCGGGCCGTACCCTGCCACGATGTTTCACCGTGATCGGGTTGCGGTTCCATCTCGGCGAAACTTCCGGGGAGTTCCTGTGTCTGCTCGGGGAATGGCGGATGCGGATAGGAAGGCACGCGACGGCGTTTGGCGGCGCGTGCCTTGGCAGAGGTGGCTGTTGAACCGGTGGCGGCTTGATCGGAATGCGATGTCATCAGTCCTGCTTCCATTTTTGTTGCGCATGCGTTCACAACAAAGGGTCCGCCAGGATGTTCCAGATCGCTGATGCAATGCGGGCAGTGCCGAGACCTAAGTTGCCTCTGCCGGTTCCCGCGCATCTGCTGGTACACGGGTATTATTATCCGAGACCGGCGCTTTCAGGGCTGACAGAAATGTCTCTGCCCAGTTTTTTGCATCAAAGCGTGTGATATGCGCCAGCAACGCCCCGTGGCGCGCGCGGCGCTCTTTCAAAGGCATTGAGAGCGCGCGATGCAATTGTTGCGCCATATCTTCGGGATCATACGGGTTGACGATAAGAGCCTCTCGCATTTCCTCCGCAGCCCCTGCGAATTGCGACAGGATCAGCACACCCGGATTTTCGGGATCCTGCGCCGCAACATATTCCTTCGCAACGAGGTTCATCCCGTCCCGCAACGGCGTCACGAATCCGACATCGCTCTGGCGCATCAACGGGGCAAGCGTATCGCGCGGCAGCGCCCGGCAGATAAACTGCACGGGAGTCCAGTCAAGATCCCCGAACCGACCGTTGATAGAGCCTGTGAGTTGCTCCAGTTCGACACGAATGTCTGCATAGGCATCCACCTCACTCCGCGAGGGCGGAGCGACCTGCACAAAGCCGACCTTCTTCGTGAATTGCGGATAGCGCTGCAAGAACGCGTCAAACGCTCTGAAGCGCTCCGGCAGCCCTTTGGAATAATCCAGCCGGTCAACGCCGATGATCCGCTTGCGCCGGTTGTACACCCGCGAATTCTGCAAACATGCCGCGTCGGTCCCGGGCTCCCGGGCCAGCGCGTTGAAGTCCTCCACGTCGATCCCGATGGGAAACCGGTTGACGCGGATGGTCTTGTCACTTGTGAGGATATGATCTTTTGTCACCTTCACATCAGGTCTCTGCGCGGCAAGATAAGACTTCAGATTGCCCGCATCGGTATGGGTCTGGAAGCCCAGCAAATCGTAGTCCAGCAGCGCATCGACAAGCTCACGGTGATGCGGGGCGGCGGCAAGAAGCTCAGGTGCCGGAAAAGGGATGTGCAGGAAATGTCCGATCTTTTGCCGACAGCCCAGCTTTCGCAGCATGGAGGCAAGCGGGATCAAATGATAATCATGGATCCAGATCAGATCATCGCGGCGTAAGAGCGGCATCAACTGGCGGGCAAAAATCTCGTTCACGCGCATATAACCGTCAAACGCTTTTGCCGTGATGTTCACAAGATCCAGCCGGTAATGGAACAGCGGCCACAGAACGCTGTTTGAGAAGCCCAGATAATAATCTGCAAAATCATCCGGCGAGATGGGCACCCCGACACTGGTCACCGCGCCGTGCTGGCTGATCTTGAGTGGCCCCCCGGTTTTGCCCTCGCGGTTGCCATCCCATCCGAACCAAAGCCCTCCCTCGTCGTTGATCGCATCCGCCAGCCCGACAGCCAGCCCCCCCGTCTGGGTCGAGGAACTGAGATCCGCAACGCGATTGGACACGACAACCAGACGCTTTGCCCCTCCTCTCGGTAACGCAGGCGTACTTCTTCCATACGACCGTTCTGTTGCAAGAATGTGGCTACCAGGGGGAGAGGATTGTACTGTCATGGGACACACCTGAGGTTCGTTCATCAATTTGGTGAACAAGCCAAAGCCGCAAATGTTCCCGCCGATCATCCTCCTGCTCCGCAATTCCCGTCACACAAGCGGTCAGCACATCGGGATCAGTTCTGGTTTCACCTCAAAGGCATTTGTCCGGTGCAACCCATGCGGAACAACACAGACCGGTGATGCGTTGTTTGTCAGAAGCAATGAAGGAGACGAGCGTGAGCCAAGACCCAAAACCAAGCCGCGGCATGCCCCGAAGCCTGATTTACGCAATGATTCCGATCGGCTTCGTTCTGCTGGTTCTTATCCTCGTTCTGTCCGGATTCTGGACACAGGAGACTGTCGACGAACCGAATACCGTGGTCGAGGAACCGTTGCATCCGATCGATTGACGGCATCGAAATCGGCAGCCCTGCGGGTGAAATCACCGGGCAGGTCAAGACGGACGGTCGTCGTGCAGCCAATGCTTTCCAAAGTTCAGGAACATATCAGGCGACCGTCTGTTGACGTTCGTACCGCAAAGGAGAACACGACAATGATATATCAAACAGCTACCAGTAAGCTGGCCCTCATCAGCGCTCTGATCGTTCCGTTGCTCGCAGCTCCCGCCTATGCGCAGGATGAACAGCCGGCGCAGGAGACCGAAGCCAGTCAGGACCAAAACGCGCAAGGTGCAGGTGGGGAAGAAAATGCCATCGTGGCACGTGTCGGTTCGGTCGATATCCGGTCGAGCGATGTCATGACCCATGTCGGGATGCTGCCAGAGGGGGTCCGCGCGCAACCGCCAGAACTGCTGATCCCGATGGCTGTCGAACAGCTTGTGCTACGGCAGCTCATTCTTCAGCAGGACGCAACCCAAGAGCTTGCCGAAGACCCTGCGGTCCAGATTCTTGCCGACGAAGCCGCCCAGTCCGCGCGGGAGAATGTGCTTGTCCAGTTCTGGCTGGAGCGCGAGCTTGAGAGCAGAGTGACACAGGAAGATATCCAATCTGCATATGATACGCTTCAATCAGCGTCCGAAACCGAGCTTCCCCCTCTCGATCAAGTTCGTGGGCAGGTGGAACAGCGTCTGCGCCAGCAGGAGATCGAAACCCTGACGGATGAACTTCTCGAAAGTGATCTTGTCACTTATTACGGACCAGACGGCGAACCGGTCGACGGTGCTCAGACGAACGGTGCAGGAGCCGGCGCTGATGACGCCGAAGAAGGTGATGACACCGAGACGGAAACCGGCACGAGCTCTGACTGACCCGCAGTCACGCGCTCTGCAACAGGTCGGCACTGGCAGAAAGTCCAGAGCCGACCCCGTCCAGACCGAGGACTGCCATGCAGCACTTGCAGCTAA
Source organism: Paracoccaceae bacterium (assembly GCA_024636555.1). Lineage (GTDB taxonomy): Bacteria > Pseudomonadota > Alphaproteobacteria > Rhodobacterales > Rhodobacteraceae > Seohaeicola. The sequence continues at coordinate 21,892 of JAGXGW010000040.1, forward strand.
AGAATACCCGCGCGCTCGTGACCGGCGCGAGTTCCGGCATCGGCGAGGCCATCGCGCGGGTCTTCGCCGCGCAAGGCTCTTCGGTCATCGTCAACTATCTGTCGGATCAGGAAGCGGCTGAGCGCCTCATCCGTGAGATCCGCGACAACGGCGGGCGGGGCGAGGCTGTGCAGGCCGATATCTCGACGGCTGAGGGCTGCGCCTCCTTGTTCGCTGCCGCCGAACACCATTTCGGCGGCGTCGACATTCTGGTCGCGAATGCCGGGATCCAGCGCGACGCCGCCTTTACCGAACTGAGCCTGGAAGACTGGAACAAGGTCATCGGGGTCAATCTGACCGGCCATTTTTTATGTGCACAGGAAGCTGTACGTCGGTTTCGTCGCCAAGGTCTGGATCCGGCCAAATCTCCGGCACTGGGAAAGATTATCTTCACAAGCTCGGTCCACCAAGCCATTCCCTGGGCTGGTCGCGCGAATTATGCGACGGCCAAGGGCGGCATCAAGATGTTGATGGAGTCGATGGCGCAGGAGCTTTCATCCGAGAAAATCCGTGTCAATGCCATTGCCCCTGGGGCAATAAAGACAGCCATCAACCGCGATGACTGGGAGGACAGGGAGGCCAAAAACGAACTTCTTGCACTGATCCCGTATGGCCGCGTTGGCGAGCCGTCGGACATCGCCAAGGCTGCCGTCTGGCTTGCTTCGGACGAGTCCGATTATGTCGTCGGCACAACATTGTTCGTGGATGGCGGCATGACGCTTTATCCATCCTTCCGCGAGGGCGGATGATGATTTTACGGGAACAATCCGCACGCCCTTCTGTTCTTGACTCGAACCCAATTGAAAGGAGAACGTTATGTCTGTAGCGCGTGTCACCGAAATTTCCTCGACATCGACTGAAAGCTTCGACGACGCCACCCGGCAAGGTATCAAGCGGGCGTCGAAGACTCTGCGTGGTATCACCAGCGCTTGGGTGAAAGATCAGAACGTGATGATCGACAACGGCCGAATTACCGCTTTCAAGGTAAATCTGGCTGTGACTTTTGTGCTGGACGACTGAGCCCCGGTTAAATCTTGCAACTGCGCTGCCTGTCTTCGGGCGGCGCAGTTTCACGTATCGTGAAAGCGCCCTGCCCTTTCAGCACGCTTGACAGCGGATCCGACAGTGGCTGCTCGGTGGCGACGCGGAATGTCCCGGCATCGTCCGCCTTGATCAGGGCGGCGACCGCCACGGGATCAGGCCCAAGACCGCTTGATGGACTGCTTCACGATCTCGTAGCCGTCCGGATCGCCTTTCAACACGGATCTGGCAAAGCTCTTTGCCTGAGAATAGGTGACGTGTGGCGGCAGCGAAGCCACGTTAGGATCGACGATTGCATCTATCACCACCGGCCGGTCGGCCTGTAGCGCCGCGTCCCATGCGGGGCCAACCTGTTCCGGTCGTTCAACCCGTATGCCTTTTAACCCCAGAAGCTCGGCATAGGCGGCGTAGTCGAGTTGCGGGATATTCTGTGTTTGCTCTACCTTGGGAAATCCACCCATGGCGCGCAGTTCCCAAGTCACCTGATTCAGATCACCATTGTTCAGCACGCAGATGATCATTCGCGGGTCTGTCCAATCCTTCCAGTACTTGGCCACGGTGATAAGGCTGCTCATACCCAACATTTGCATTGCACCATCGCCGACGAAGCCGATGGCGACCCGGGCGGGGTGGCAGAACTTGGCCGCCGTGGTGTATGGCACGCCGGGGCACATCGTTGCCAGAGTCCCTGACAGTGAGGCCATATGCCCACGCCGGAACTTCATGCCCCGCGCGAACCAGTTGGCTGACGAGCCTGAATCGGCAGAAACGATGGCATTGTCCGGCAATCGTTCGGAACATGACCAAAACAGCAGTTCCGGGTTTACCGGATCGGCAGACAGGTGGGCCCGCGCGTGTTCGCCTTCCCACCAATTCGTTATCTTGCTCTCGAGACTCTCGCGCCAGCTGCGATCTGTTTTTTGCTTGAGATGGGGCAACAGTGCCCGCAGCGTCAATGCAGTGTCACCGACAAGATTGACCTCCATGGGATAGCGGATGGAAAGCATCTTGGGATCGATGTCGATCTGCACGCCTCGGGCCTGACCTTCCTTCGGCAGGAACTCGGAATAGGGGAAACTCGAGCCGACCATGAGAAGGGTGTCGCACCCCATCATCATGTCCCATGAAGGCCGCGTGCCCAACAGTCCGATCTGCCCGGTGACAAATGGCAGGTCATCAGGAACCGCCGCGCGCCCAAGCAGCGCCTTGGCGACGCCCGCGCCCAAAGTTTCAGCTGTTTCGATCACCTCATCGGTCGCGTTCAGCGCGCCGGCACCGACCAGCATCGCAACCTTGCTGCCGGAGTTCAGCACTTCCGCCGCCTCGCGCAGCTTGTCCTCTCCCGGAACGATGCGCGGTTGCGCATAGCCCATGCCCGAATGGACCGTGCCATGTTCGCGCGCAGGTTCCTTGTGTGGTGCTTCTTGGACGTCATTGGGAATGATGATGCAGGTGACGGTGCGTTCTGCCTTGGCAATCCGCAATGCCCGGTCGAGCAGGTGGCGCATCTGCTCGGGGGTCATGCATGTATGGACATAGTCCCCTGCGACATCCTTGAACAACGAGGCGATGTCGATTTCCTGCTGATAATGCCCGCCAAGAGCGGCACGGGCCTGCTGTCCGACAATCGCCACGACCGGTTGATGATCCAGTTTGGCGTCATAAAGACCGTTCAGCAGGTGGATCGCGCCCGGCCCTGAAGTCGCGAGGCACACGCCGACTTCGCCGGTCCATTTGGCATGCGCACAGGCCATGAACGCCGCTTCCTCCTCGTGCCGAACCTGAATGAATTCCAGATCATCACCGAGTGCCGTGTTCATGGCGCCGACGATACCGTTGATGCCGTCGCCGGGGTACCCGTAGATCCGTCGGACACCCCATTCCTTCAGGCGTTTCAGCATATAATCGGCAACGGTATCAGCCATGAGGTTTCTCCTCGTTCTGTTGGGATGGCGTCCGACTTGCGCCGAGGGCTCTGCGAAATCGCCAGATCCAAGGCAGCAAGCCGTTTATCGCTCGACCGCCACAAAACGCGTGTTGCCGTTCCGGTTCACCTGTAGCAGCAACGGTCGTTCTGTTTGACCAGCGGCGTTCCAGGCATCCGACAGTGACTCGGCGGAATCAACAGCCTCGTCTCCTGCACGCAGGATCACGTCACCCTGCATGAGACCCGCCTCAGAGGCCGGGCTGTCAGGTTCGACACGCTGTACCATGATCCCTACGCCTTGGCTCAATCCAAGGTTGCGGCGGACGAGTTCCGGCAGCGGGGAGACGGCCAGACCCATTTGACCGCTTTCCATCCTCTCGGTATCGGCGGCCGAAGCGGTGCGTACCGTGTCGCGTTCGGCCGGTGTCAGCATGATCTCGATGCGTCCGCCGTCGCGGAACACGGTAACGGGCAGTTCTGTACCCGGTTCTGTCCCGGCAACGGCGAGCGAGATTCCGCGGGGACTTTCTGCGGCCTCCCCGTCGATGGACAGGATCACATCGCCCTCCTCTATGCCGGCGTTATCCGCGGGCATTCCCGGCTCGACCGAGGTGACGATGACCCCCTCGGGGCCGTCAAGCCCCAGCGCGCGCGCCAGAGTTTCATCGACAGCTTGCAGGCTCACCCCGATGAACCCGCGTGCGACGACGCCGGTCTCGATCAACTGCTGCACGACATCTTCGGCAATACTTGACGGGACAGCAAAGCCGATCCCGATATTGCCGCCTCCGGGCGAGAAGATCGCGGTGTTCACGCCGATGACCTCGCCTGAAGTATTGAAGAGCGGCCCGCCGGAATTTCCTGAATTGATCGAGGCATCTGTCTGGAGAAAGGCGTCATAGGGCCCGGCACCGATGACACGCGATGTGGCCGAAAGCACGCCGACGGTGACTGTACCGCCAAGGCCGAAGGGGCTGCCGATGGCGATCGTCCACGCCCCTGGCTGCATCTCGTCGCTGTCGCCCCAAGGTGCGATACCGATGCCCTCTGTATTGGAAACCTGCAAGACCGCGATATCGGTGGCGGGGTCCGTGCCAACAAGTTCGCCGCCGCGTGTGGTTCCGTCCGCCAGCAATATCTGGATGTCTGACGCGCCTTCCACGACATGGTTGTTCGTCACGATATGACCGTCCTCACTGATCATGAAGCCTGACCCACCAGCGGCAATCTCGCGTTGCGGGGCCTCTCTGCCCGGCATTCCGCCGAAGGGGCTGGGCCTGTTGAACCGATCTCCTTCGGGCATGCCCGGCTGCATGTCAGCGGGGCGGCGGGCAAGGATGCCGATCACGGACGAGCTGAGCTCGGCGACAATAGGCGTGAAATCTGCCGGCGGCGTGAAGTCTGTCTGTTGCGCAAACGATGGCACAGTTCCAAGGCACAGTATCGCAGCTGAAGCTACAGCGCGGACCGTGCGGTGCGTTCTTCCGTCTTTCATGGATGTCTCCTCTGGTCTGCCTTGGAGGCCGGAATGACAACCGGCCAGTTCATGACCCCGACAACTGAAGCGCTGTCATATTGTTCCGACAGCGCTCGTTTTCGGTCCGGAGATGGGCTTACAAGGTGTCCGTATACGAATTTCAGGCTTTGTACGGGTGATGCGGCGACGGTGGCGCTACAAGGCTTGGGGGACGTCGCGGCGCATCAATACAACATGATGATCGTTCAGCGCCGCACCTGACAAAAACGCCACATCTTCAAGAGTTTCGGCCCCTTCGGAGTGACCCGGACGGTGATCCGGGATATTATAATTATTGGTCATTTGAGAACGAATGGTTTGCCGAGGCAAAGGAACGCGGCGGCGCTTCTGGTCTGTATTACGCGCTAAATCCGCCCTACCCTGGTGCTGGAAGGTATGTCCAATAAGTTTGCATTATCGGACATATTTTTTTGCAAATTAAAGAAACGAGACAGCCTTATCAGCAACGGCTCTATCTTCTTCGTCTCGGACACCCACACGAGACAAAGGCTTGAAAATTATGCGGATCACGATGGCAGTTTGTAATGGACAAGAAAGTTTCGCGCGCGAAACCTTCTTGCCGAAATCGGCTGTCGAGAAACAGTCAATTCACTGCCAGACAGCTACTTCACACTGAGAAATCGCTCAATTTCCTGCATTAGGGCCTCGACCAATTCAGCGTTGACGCTCTCACCCTCAAACCGGATCGAATGCCCCCTCTGATCGGTGGCGTGCATCATCGAAATGCCGCTCGCGAGCCTCACGACAGCCCCGCCACTTTCCGCAGATGGCATCGGCTTGTTCCGGGGTCGACCGGGTGCTTTCGACGGCTTCTCCAGCGCCTCGACACCAAGGACGACCGGCTCCAGCAACGCCCACTCCCCTCCAGCGTCGCTGGCGTCACCGGATATCTGGCCTGCTTCAAGGGCCCGCCGCAACTCGGTGGTGAGACCGGCACGGATCGCTGCAACGATCCGCAATCCCTGCCGTTCCGACAGCTCATGTGCATGGGACAGTAAATCGCCCAACTCTTCATGCAGCTCCGCAAAGGCCCGAATCTTTGAGCGCTTTGCCTTGCTCCCTGCGTGGAACAGTGCGCTCACAGCTTCTTCAACAGAGCCGAACGCCCCCTGCCCCGCAGCCATCACCGCAATGCGACCACGCTCGTACTGGCTCAGATCGCTGCGGATCTCGTTTTCTTCCACCATCGCGACATAGGCCTCCGCCGACGCACTCTGCACGCGAACGATCGCCTTGATCCTTGTGTACGCCTCCCCCCGCGCCTCGACCATCAAAGCGCGCACCGCCATCAACCGGCGCCAGCCCGAGATCAGACCATAACGAGGGCTATCCGGATCTCCCTGCGGATTGGGATAGACCTCGATCGGCAGGCGCAATCCATGGGCGCGAATCGACGCCTTCAATTCCTCCATCTCTTCGGCATCCACATTGACGCGGTCGCGTGCGAGGGCTTCGGAGTGGATATCGGCGATCCTGATCTCCTCGACGATCAGCCCCTCCGCCAAGGCTTTGCGGTAGCGTTCCGCATCGGTTGAATCGCGCGCGGCCTTCAACCGCTCCTCCGGACCAAATGCGGAAGACCCCGCCGCGGCCTCGCCTGCTATCTGGGCAATCGGAGGCATCGGCCCCAACCCGCCATTGCCGGAGGTTTCGCGCGCGAAACCATCCTCGATGTCTTTGAGCGCATCCGCGCTCGGTGCCTCCAGACGTTTGCGCTTAGCCATCTGCCTGTTCCTCCTGCTCTGTGGCCTGTGGTGCTAAACCTGCCTGTTCAGCAGCCTCTGCCTCCGCCATTGCCTGATCGCGCCACCACGCACCTATCAAAATCTCCTTGAACTCCGCATATGTCCTGTCGAACGCATCCCGGCCCCGTGCATAGGTGTCGCGATTGAAATCGCGGTAATCGGCCTCGTAGATACCATTCACCTGTTCGCCGGCCTGACCTACCAGAGCGGTAAACTCCTGACGGTAGGCATTCATGAAATCCCCGAAGTAGGCCTGAATGACATTGGCAAGATCGGTTTGCTGATTGGCATCGAAACGCGTGATCAGCGCGCGTACCACATCCCATTCGAATTTCATCTCCGGCAAACCGGCGCGCCGGCGGGCGGAATTTTCACCCTCTTCGATGCTGGCAAACGTGGAGTAGAGCATATCGAAGAACCGCCCCGTACTGTCGAACTCAAGAAACGACGCGCCCAAAGGCACGAGCAGGATATCGGCAGCTGCCAGAGCATTGATGGTCAGGTACCCAAGTGCGGGAGGGGTATCGAGCAGCACGATATCATATTGCTCAAGGATACCCTCATTCTCCAGAAAGTGTGTCAGCGCATCCCACAGCGGCCAGTTTCGCAACGCCATGCGCCAGACAGGCACCTGGAACTCCGCCCAGTACAGGTTCAGCTGTGCGCCGATCAGGTCGATATTGGGCCAATGCGTATTCTGGATCACATCAGCCGCCGTAACCGTGAGAGCCTCGGTCAGGGTTTCATCGAGGGGCAGGGGGGCTTCGCCGCGCGCCTCGCGCAGACGGTTTTCCTCCTGAACAGCCAGAGCGTAATCCTTGGCCAGCAACGGGAACACCGTGGTCCATTCGTCCGCAACCTTCCCGCCCATGATCGACGTCATGGAGCCCTGACTGTCGAGATCGATCACAAGAACCTTGTAACCATCCAGCGCCGCCGACATCGCAAGATGCGCGGCTGTGGAGGTTTTACCGACACCGCCTTTGAAATTTGCCACGGCAGCGACCTTGGCAGGCAACCCCTTGGGCCGGTAGGGCAGGTACTTCTTGGAGGCCATGCCTTCCGCAGCAAAATGGTTTCGCAGCGAAACCACTTCTTCCAGCGTGAACCATTTGGAGCCGCTGGCACCTTCCCCCTGCGGCAGCTCTGGATTATTTTTGAGCACGCGGCGGAAATGGGCAGGCGCGATCGGCAGCAAGTAGCGGCAGATTTCCCAAGTAGAGAACTTCCGCAGGCGTTTGGTCCCGTCAGGCGAGTAGCCGCGTTTTGCCAGATCACTCCGCCCACGCTCGCAAAAAGCGGCCGCCTTGGCGAATCGCGCAGTATCGACGGGATCACCCAGTTTCGCAGCGGAACGTTGCGGATCAAGATTCTGATAGGGTGGGATATAAGAGTCGGGCTTTTTCGTCATTGTCGCTGTCTGCCTCGATGTCACATGATTTCTGTGCTGTGAGGCGAACAATCGCACATTCGCTAAAGAAAGTGAATCATCTCGTGCCAAGGGAATGACAAAGCCGCGCAAATCGACATCTTTGCAGCGAAACCATGAAAGGAAATTAACATACAGACCGATCAAGTTGTAGAATCTTTAGAGAACTATAGAATCTTTAGCCAGAAATAAACATTTAAAATCAAGTAACTACATGAGTTCAGGCACCTGCTTACGGGATGAAGGGAACCCGGTCGCAGGACGAAAGGTACCCGTTGTCGGGAGGGCAGGAACCCGGATGCGGGTTTTTGGGTGCCGATTCGCAGGAGAGTCTAATTCCGCCCAAATCGTCTCTATATCTCGATTAATGCGGTCGCGAAAAAGCTCATGTAAGTCCGCGGAATGGAGCTTTGGTGGTCACTCATGGTCTGCGGGGTCCTTTGGGCACCCGTTTACGGGACTGCAGTCTGCCTGGCACCATCCCGTATACGGGCACCCATAGCAGGCTTGAGCGCGGGTGCTTTTTCTGCAACAATCGGACACGCACCGAAAGAGTGTAAACAAGAGCGGGCAAACAATGGCGTTAGCGGGCAAGATACAGAGCGCGAAGATTCCCCTAAGCGGGGCGTTGAAGCGGGAATCGGTCAAAAAGAACGTGGCTGCGATTCACGTCTCGGGCAAGCTGTCGCTCTTGCAGCGCAAGCTGTCGAACGTTCTGCTCCTCAATGCCTATGACACGCTGGTTACCCAACCCAAGCATCGCATCGATGCACGTACGCTGTGTCTGATGATCGGGTACAATTCCAATGACATGGATACCCTGAAACAGGCTCTAAGAAGCCTTGCAGAGACTGTTGCTGAATGGGATATGCTGGATGACAAGGGCAGACAGGAATGGGGTGTTTCAGCGCTCTTGTCCTATGCCAAGCTGAAAGGCGGCGTGTGTGAATATGCCTATTCGCCTGCGCTGGCTGAAAAGCTGCATGACCCAAAGGTCTTCGCTCTGATCAACCTGAATATCCAGCGGCGCTTCACCAGCGGACATGCACTGGCCTTGTACGAAAACTGTTATCGCTTCGTCCGGACAGGCAGCACAGGCTGGTGGCGGCTGGATCTGTTCCGTCGTCTGATGGGAGTTGATGACAGTGTCTATTACGAGACCTTCAAGCATCTGAACGCCAAGATCATCAAGCCGGCAGTCGCCGAGGTGAACAAGACCTCGAATATCATCCTGACACCGCAATTGCGTAAAGAAGGCCGCGCGGTGACCGAGATCAGGTTTCTCATCAAGGAGAACCCGCAACTTGCGATGTTCGAGATCGACGATAGCGAGGGTGTGCGGACCAGCGCGGTTTACTCTGCGGTGACAGGGCAGGGGGTATCTGACCGTCTGGCCCGGCAATGGATCGCGGAGCATGGCGAGGATTATGTTCGCGAGAAGCTGCGGCTGGTGACGGAATCAGAAGGTGTCGAGAATCCGGCGCGTTATCTCAGCGCCGCGATCAGAGACGATTACCGCGCAAAGCCGGTCATTCCTCCCTCCGCAGAGGTGGTACAGGCCTTCGCGCAGCGTCAGGATGCTGCGGCAAAGGCGGCACAAGAGGCCGCAGTCCGCGAGACAGAGATCACGCAAGCGCGGCAGGAACGGGCGCGTAAACTGGCCCGCGTGAGAGAGATCGCAGAGGCGCGCAATCCAACGCAACGCGACAGTGACAAGCGGCTGTTCCTGTCGCACCTTGAGGACGAGACCGGGCGAGAAGCCTTTGTACGGCTGGGCTGGGCCTCGGCCATCAATGCACAGGAGATCTTCGCGTTCTGGGAAGACATGGTGCCCGGTATTTTCGATCAGGCAGAATGAGATCCGGTCTTCCTACCGGCCCTTCCAGACAGGATCGCGTTTCTCGGAAAAGGCGCGCGCACCTTCCAACTGATCCTCGCTGGAATAGAGCCTGTCCACGCTGGCGAACTGACGCTTTGTGATACGGTTGAGCGCGTCCTGAAACCGCATTGCCTCGGCCTCGCGCACAACTTCCTTGATGGCGGCATAGACAAGTGGCGGGCCGCTTTCCAACAGTCTCGCAAGATCCCATGCCTTGGGTAGCAGATCCTCAGCGCTCGTAATCTCTTTCACCAAGCCCCAATGCAGAGCTTCCTGCGCATCAAACCAGCGGCCTGTCAGCAGCAGATCCATCGCGACATGATAGGGGATGCGCTTGGGAAGTTTGATCGAGGCGGCATCTGCCACGGTACCGGAGCGGATTTCCGGCAATGCGAAGGAGGCATTCTCCGAGGCCAGGATCAGATCGCAACCCAGCGCCAGTTCCAGCCCGCCGCCACAACAAATGCCATTGACCGCCGCGATCACCGGTTTGTTCAGATGTGGAAGCTCCTGTAGACCGCCAAAGCCGCCCACACCGTAATCGCCATCGACGGCATCACCATCAGCAGCGGCTTTCAGATCCCAGCCGGGGCAAAAGAACTTCTCGCCCTGCGCGCGCAGTATTGCCACACGCAGGCTGTCATCATCACGGAAATCGCGAAACACCTCGCCCATGATGCGGCTGGTCGCCAGATCGATCGCATTAGCTTTGGGCCGGTCCAACGTCACCTCAAGAACTGCGTTCTCGCGCCGTGTCAGGATCGGGCCTTCGGTTCGCATTTGCATCATCATGTTTCCTTCCAGATCACTGCATCCACCGCAACGGCGCCCTGTTCGCGCACCATAAGCGGGTTGATTTCGATTTCTTCCAAGTCGGCGCCTGTTTCCAGCATGCTCTGCACCGCGAGCACCACATCGACCACCGCCCGCACATCCGCTTTGGGCCGACCGCGAAACCTGTCCAGCAAAGGCCAAAGGCGCAGGCCTTGCAGCGCTTGCACCACTTCCACGGCTGTGACGGGGAGCACCAGCGTGACGGTATCGGCCAGCAGTTCGGTTGTAACACCTCCGAAGCCCAGCGTCAGCGTGGCACCATAGACGGGGTCGCGACGTGCGCCAACCAGAAGTTCGGCGAGGGCGCCTGTCACCATTTCCTCGGCAAGGTAGGCCGTTGCACCGTGTATGTCCGGTTGGTCTATCAGAGTAGTTAGGTTCAGCCGCACGGCACCGGCTTCGGTCTTGTGGGCGAAACCCAGACCTTTAAGCGCCAAGGGCGGGGTCAGCGGTTCGGCCAATCGGCAAAGTTCTGGCAGGGCAGGGGCGCTAAACCCGCGCGGCACGGTAATCCCAGCCTGAGCGAGCAATGCCTTGGCCTCGTCCTCCGGCACCAGATGCAAGGCTCTCTGTTGCGGAGGGGGCCACGGATGCCACCCATCATTGGCAGGGCTGGTCTGGGCGGCCTTCAGGGCGGCAAGCGCGGTTTCGAGGCCCATCAGCGGTGCGATGCCCTGATCCATCAGCGCGATGGCGCGGCTTTCGTCAAAATTTTCCGGCAGCGTGGCGACGGGGAAGGCAGGTTTGCCTGTCGCTTTGCCCGCCGCGATGATCGCCTCCAGCGCAGGCTCGAAACTCGCGGGGTCGCAGCGGTCCGGGCGTGGCGGGTCGATGATGAAGACGCCTGCGTCATAGCCCGCGAGCATGGTGGTAAAGACATCGGTTGTCCGTGGACCGTCTCCCCAGATGAAGGTGTGATAATCCAAAGGGTTCGCGATGGTGACAAGCGGGCCGAGGATTTCTGCCAACCGCGCGGATTGCGCTGCGGACGGGGGCGGGAAGTCCAGGCCGAATGGTGCGGCCATATCTGCCACAAGCCCGGCCTCGCCGCCGGAACAGGAAAGTGAACAGAGCCGCTTGCCAAGGCCAGAGCCATGCAGATGCAGGATCTTCAACGTCTCGATCAGTTCGGCAGGTGTGTTGACCTCGGCCACACCCGCTTGGCGCAGATAGGCGGAGGAGGCCGCACCACCACCTGCCAGAGATGCGGTATGTGACGTGGCGGCTGTACGGGCGGCCTCCGTCTTGCCGGATTTTATGGCAACGATTCCCTTACCCGCAGTGCGCGCCGCTTGCGCCAGCGTCGCAAAGGCCGCAGCATCGCCCAGCCCTTCGATATAGAGACCCAGCGCGGTGACCCGTTCATCCGCCAGCAGAGCCTCGGCCAAAGCGGTCAGCCCGACCTGTGCCGCATTGCCCAGACAGGCGACATAAGCGATGGGCAGGCCGCGGGCCTGCATGGTCAGATTGATGACGATGTTGGAGGACTGGCTGAGCAGCGCCACACCGCGGTCCACCCGCCGCCCGCCATGCTGGTCCGGCCAGAGCAGCGCGCCGTCGAGATAGTTGATCAGACCGTAGCAGTTCGGCCCCAGGATTGGCATGGCACCGGCATTGGCGACGAGTTGATCCTGAAGGCCGCTCTCCCCCGCCTCGCGCCAGCCGGAAGCAAAACAGATCGCGCCGCCCGCACCCATCGCGGACAGTTCCTGCACGACATCCAGGCTGGCGTGACGGTTCACGCCGATGAAAGTGGCATCCGGCGGAGAGGGAAGGTCAGCCAGACTGGGAAAGCAGGGTAGGCCGCCGATCTGGTCCCGCGTGGGATGGACCGGCCAGACCGATCCGTCAAAACCCATGCGCTGGCACTGCCCAATGACATTGCCGGCCCATCCGGACCCCAGAACCGCGATGGAGCGCGGGCGCATCAGCCGCGACAGATCCATCACGCAGTCCCTGGCGGAAGCGGCGCAAAGGCGGGGGCCTTGCCCCCGGACCCCCAGGATATTTGCGAACAGGTGAGAAGCGCGTGTCGCCCTGCCCCGAACCAACGAGGCAGGGAAACTTCACCTGTTGCGGTCATCGGGGTCCCCCCCTGTACCGCTCTTTCATCATGCAGGCGCAAGATTAATATCCGGTTTCATCTGTTTAAAAATATCCTCGGGGGTGAGGCCGCAGGCCGAGGGGGCGGAAGGCCCCCTTATTCATGCGGGCGCAGCAATTCGCGGCTGATGATATGGCGCTGGATTTCGGAGGTGCCTTCCCAGATGCGTTCGACCCGGGCGTCGCGCCAGATGCGCTCCAAAGGCAGTTCGTCCATCAGCCCCATGCCGCCATGGATCTGGATCGCCTCGTCCGCGACCATCGCCAGCACTTCGGAGGCTTTGAGTTTCGCCATGGCCATGTCGGCATCGGTCACGCTGCCCTGATCCAGTTTCCAGCCTGCTTCCCACGTCAGGAGCCCGGCGGCTTTCAACTCCATTGCCATATCGGCCAGTTTGAAGCTGACACCCTGAAACTTGCCGATCTGCTGGCCGAACTGGCGGCGCTCCGCGGCGTAGCGGACGGCGTGATCCAGCGCGCGTTCGGCGCGGCCAAGACAGGTGGCGGCGACTTGCAGGCGCGTGGCACCCAGCCATTGATTGGCGACCTCGAAGCCTTTGTGGACCTCACCCAGAATATTCTCGGACGGAATGCGACAATCGTCGAAATCCAGCACCGCGTTGGAATAGCCACGGTGGCTGACATTGCGGTAGCCGTCGCGCACGGTGAAGCCTTTGGTGCCCTTGTCGACGAAGAAGGCGGTGATTTTCTTCTTCCTGCCGCGCGGTGTGTCCTCTTCGCCGGTCGCCATGAAAACGATGGTGAAGCCCGCAATATCGGCATGGCTGATGAAATGCTTGGTGCCGTTGAGCACCCAGTCGTCACCGTCCGGTCGCGCCGTGGCCTGCATCCCGCGCAAGTCGGAGCCTGCGCCCGGTTCGGTCATGGCGAGGCAATCCCAGGTCTCGCCCTTCAGGCAGGGGGTCAGGTATTTCTCGCGCTGCGCGGCGGTGCCTGCCAACAGGATATTCGAGGGGCGCGCCACGCAGGTCCAGTGCAGCGCGTAATTCGCGCGGCCAAGTTCGCGTTCGTACAGCAGCCAACTGAGCGTATCGAGACCTGCGCCCCCTACCTCTTCGGGCATATTGGCGGCATAGAGACCTGCCGCCATCGCCTTCGACTGGATCTCTCGGATAAGTTCCATGGGCAGATGGCCGGTGCGTTCCACAAGGGCTTCATGGGGATAAAGCTCGGTTTCGACGAAGGCGCGGGTGGTGTCCACGATCATGCGCTGTTCATCGGTCAGGGCGAAATGCATCAGCTTTTCCTTTGTCCGACATGACGACCTGTCGTTTCGGGCCGGGGCAGGGCGGCATGGGCGTCGCGGATCGGCATGAGGCGGGCCAGCACGTCAGGCGATGCCGGGCAGGCACGGCCTGCTTTCATATCCACATGCAGCAGCATCTGCTCGATTGTTGCCACCGGCGCGCCGTCTCTCTCGATCCTGATGAACAGGTGCAGGCGTTTCTCATCGGCGGATAGCACCTGAATCGAACCTGTCAGACGGTCGCCCAGCTTGGCCTCGCCCAGATGCATGATATGGCTTTCGGCGCTATAATAGCTGTGCCCGCCTTCGACATAATCCAGTCCGGCACCGATGTGGCGCAAGAAGGCGTCGGTGGTCTCGGAGGAGGCAAAGAGGTAGCGGCTTTCGGTCATGTGGCCGTTGTAGTCGATCCAGCCGGGCAGCACCTGCATATGCGCCATGACCATCGGGGCGCCTGCTGCGTCGGGTTGTACAAGCGTTTCGCGGCGGCGCGCATCATGCGCGTTCAGCACACGCCCCGCGCCCCAGTCGCGTTCTTTCAGCGTGCGCAGGAAGCCCACGAGGTTGCCGTCGCGGATGCGTTCCAGCTCGCGGATCGTATGATGACCGGATTGTGCATCGGATTGTCCCGCGATCAGATCGACAAGCTCGTCATTGAATTCCGGCACATCCATCAGCTTGGTCCATGGCCATGTCAGGCAGGGGCCGAACTGCGCCAGAAAGTGCTTCATGCCGGCCTCGCCGCCCGCGATACGATAGGTCTCGAACAGGCCCATCTGGCCCCAGCGCAGGCCAAAGCCCATGCGGATCGCCTCGTCGATCTCCTCGGTGGTGGCGATGCCGTCCTTGACGAGCCAGAGCGCCTCGCGCCAGACGGCCTCAAGGAAACGGTCGGCGATATGGGCGTCGATCTCCTTGCGGACATGTAGGGGATACATGCCGATCCCGCGCAACGTTTCCTTGACGGATTCGATCAGTGCCGCATCGCTGGCGGGGCTGGGAACAACCTCGACAAGTGGCAGCAGATAGACGGGGTTGAACGGATGCGCGACAAAGATCGTGGCCGGATTGGTAGCGCCTTCCTGCAATTGCGAGGGTTTGTAGCCGGATGTTGACGAGCCGATCGGCGTATCCGGCGCTGTCCGCTGTATTTCGGCGTAAACGCGGTGTTTCAGGTCAAGTTGCTCCGAGACGGATTCCTGAATGAAATCGGCGTC
Source organism: Paracoccaceae bacterium (assembly GCA_024636555.1). Taxonomy (GTDB): domain Bacteria; phylum Pseudomonadota; class Alphaproteobacteria; order Rhodobacterales; family Rhodobacteraceae; genus Seohaeicola. The sequence goes on from JAGXGW010000040.1 coordinate 36,910, forward strand.
CCGCACGGCATCGGCCAGACTGGTGGCATAGCTGAGCATGCCCATCTCCGGCATGGGCGTATCCGACAGGGCGGGCAGGGAGGCTTGGGCGTTGGAAAGGACAGCATCAACCTTGCGCGGGGCATCTGGATCGGGGTCAAAGACCGCGACGTCCCAGCCGTTGAGCAGAAAGCGCGCGGCCCAACCGCCGCCGATGACGCCGCCGCCGATGATTGCTGCCTTCATAGCGGTGCCCTCTTGTCCAGTTGCAGACGCTTGCGCACAGCTTCGGGGCCGATCACCTTTGCGCCCATGCTCTCGATGATGGTCACGGCGCGCTCGACCAGTTGCGCGTTCGTGGCAAGCACGCCTTTCTCGAGGTAAAGGTTATCCTCCAGCCCCACGCGGACATTGCCACCCGCCAGAACAGAGGCCGCGACATAGGGCATCTCGTGCCGCCCCAGTGCGAATGCGGACCAGTGCCAGTCAGCAGGCACATTGTTGACCATCGCCATCAGCGTGTCGAGATCATCCGGCGCGCCCCATGGCACGCCCATGCATAGTTGCACGAGAACCGGCGCGGGGATGATGCCCTCCTCGACCAGCTTTTTGGCAAACCACAGATGACCGGTATCTAAGGCCTCGATCTCGATCCGCACGCCTGCATCGGTCATGCGCTGTGCCATGTCGCGCAGCATGCCGGGGGTGTTGACCATGACATAATCGGCCTCGGCGAAATTCATCGTGCCGCAATCCAGCGTGCAGATTTCCGGACGGCAATCGACAACATGCTGCACACGTTCCGCAGCCCCCGCCATGTCGGAGCGTTGCGACATCCGGTTCATCGCTTCGGTGCCGTCGAACATCATGTCGCCGCCCATGCCAGCGGTCAGGTTCAGCACCACATCGATATCGGCATCGCGAATGCGTTCCGTCACCTCGCGGTAGAGCGCCGGATCGCGGGAGGGCGCGCCGGTTTCGGGATCGCGGACATGGCAATGCACCACGGCCGCTCCGGCCTTTGCCGCGTCGATGGCGGATTCGGCGATGGCTTGCGGCGAGCGTGGCACATGGGGCGAGGCGTCCTGCGTCCCGCCGGAGCCGGTGACGGCACAGGTGATGAAAACCTCGCGGTTCATGGTGAGTGGCATGATTGTCTCCCTTGGTTGGCTGCAGGCTAACAGGCTTGCACCGCCAGCATTGGCGATTTACGAAATGAAGATGGCAAAATACGAAACCGTCTTTGCGCAATCCGATGCGCCGCTGGAGATCGCGGTGCTTGTGCTGCCGCGCGCCTCGATCCTCGAGGTGGCCTCGGTACTTGACCCGCTACGCAACGCCAACCGGCATCTGGGACGGGAGGGGTTTCGCTGGCGGATCGTCTCACCTGACGGCGCGGCGGTGCCGCTTACCTGCGGGATCGAACTTTCCGCATGCGGGGCGTTGGCGGCGGCGGAGGGGGCCGATGTGCTGATCGTGATCGCGGGCTACAACCAGTCCGAGATTGCGACGCGGCCCCTGATTGCAGGCATCCGGCGCTGTGCCGGACGGTTTCGTATGGTTGGGGCTGTGGATGCGGGGCCTTGGGTGTTGGCCCGCGCCGGTCTGCTGGACGGGCACCGCGCCACAGTGCATTGGGAAGACCTTGAGGATTTCGCACAGGCCCATCCGGCTGTTGACGTTGTGCCGGACCGTTTCGTCATCTCGCGCAACCGTTTCACCGCCGGAGGGGCCTCTCCCGCGGCGGATCTGATGCTGCATCTGATCGGCGCGCGCTGTGGCGCGGCGGTGGCGGGGCAGGTGGCGGCCTCGTTCCAATACGAAGCGCAGGTTGATGGCGCGCGCCCGCAACGGCCCGGTATTTTGCCGCCTGCCAACGATCCGCGTCTGGCCGCTGCCTTGCAGATCATGGGCGCGCATCTGGAAGACCCTTTGCCGCTGGAGTCGATTGCCCGCGCGCAAGGGCTTGGCTTGCGCCGGATGGAGCAGTTGTTTCAGGGCGAGTTGGGGCAGGGGCCTGCGGCGGCTTATCTGGAATTGCGGCTGCAAGCGGCGCGGCGGATGATGGTGGATACGCGCCATACCGTGCAGGAGGTTGCCTTGCGCTGTGGTTTCATCGACCCGACCAGTTTTTCACGCGCGTTCCGGCGGCGTTTCGGCGCGCCACCCGGCCGGATCAGGGGCGGCTTGGCACAGTCCAAGGTCTGAGAGTTACCGGACGCGGGGCAGATCCACCTCGATTAGTCTGGGGCCGGGGCCTGTGGGGTCCACCGTGTCATGCGTGGCACGGGTATAAGGCAGGCCGCAGGCGCGGGCGAAAGCCTCGAAATCCGGCGGGCGCGGGGTGCAGCCCAGCACCTCGGAGCCAGCGGCGCGCATCGCCTCGGCAATCTCGCCAAAGCCGTGGTTGTTGAAGACGATAAAGGTAATATCGAGATTTTCCTCGGCAGCGGTGAGCAGTTCGCCCGGCGCGAACATCAGCCCGCCATCCCCGATCAGGCACAAGATCCGCGCCCGTGGTGCAGCAAGTGCAGCCCCGACGGCGGCACCTGTCGCATATCCCAGCGCGCCGTATCCGGTGGCAGCGTTGAACCATCCGCCCGCGCGGTCATGATCGTAATAGAGGTTGCCCGCATAGACGATCTGCGTGGAATCGCCCACCATGATGGCATCGGGGCAGGCATCCCGCAGACGCTCCAGCAGCGCGACTTCGGCCGCGTATCCCGCTGGCAGGGCGGCGCGCGCGGCGTGCCGTGTCGCATGGGCGCGGTCTGGGCCATCGGTGGCAGGGCCGTCGCGGGACAGCAACGGCATAATCGTCGCGACATCGCCTTGCAGGGTCAGCGCGGCGGGGTGCCGGTTGAGTTGTGCCCCGTCGATATCCACGCGGATCATACCGCGCGTCGGAGGAAAGTCACCGTCTGCGTACATGTCGCAATCGGTTGGCCCCAGTTCGGAGCCGAGCACGATCAGCGGGTCGGCGCTGCGGATGAGATCGCGCACAGGCGCAAGGCTGGGGGAGGCGGGGACGACCATCGGATGGTCATGCATCAGCCCCCGCGCATTTGTGGTCAGGATCACGGGCGCGCCAAGGCGTTCCGCAAGGGCTTGCAAGGCCGGGCCGGAACGACGGCATCCACCTCCCGCAAGAATGACGGGGGCGGTTGCCGTGTTCAGCAGGTAGTTGGCTTGTTCTATTCCGGCTGGTCCCGCATCCTTTCCTTCGGACAAGGCCACGAAAGGTGGGGCCTCTGCTGCCATCAGGTCAAGCGGGATCTGGATGTGCACGGGTGTGCCGCGTCCTGTGGTCAATGCGCGCTCTGCCTGTTGGATTAGCGTGGGCAGTTCTTCTGGCTGATCCAGATGGAAGGCCGGACCCAGCGCGGCGGTCAGGCTCAGCTGGTCGGGCAATTCGTGCAGGTAGCCAAGCCCCTTGCCCAGAGTGTCGCGCCGGTTGACGCCGGAGATGACGAGCATCGGCACGGAATCGGCACGAGCTTGCGCCATCGGGGTCAGGATATTGGTCAGCCCCGGTCCGGTGATCACAAGCGCCACACCGAAGCGGCCCGAGACACGCGCATAACCATCGGCCATGAATCCTGCTCCTGTCTCGTTCCGGGGGGTGATATGGCGGATGCCGGACTCTGGCAGTGCGCGGTAAAGCTGGATTGTATGCACGCCGGGGATGCCGAAGATGACATCCACGCCCATAGATTTCAGCCAGCCGACAAGTTGTTGCGCGACAGTGGTCATCCCTGCCACGCTTTCGCGAAATCCGTGATCCGGTCACAGGCTTTGACGGTATCTGCATCGCTGGCATTAAGCGCGAGGCGCAACCAGCCTTCCAGCCCTGCGCCGAAAGAGGCACCGGGCATCACGGCAACGCCGGTCGCCTCCAGCAGCGCGAGGGCGAAACGCTGGGAGTCGGTGCAAAGCGCGCGGATATCGAGCAAGGCGAACATCCCCGCCTCGGGGCGATGGACATGCAGACCCGCCACGCCATCAAGCGCATCATGGATAAGGGCAGCGCGCTGCGTCATGCGTGCAGCCATCGCATGCGCCACGTCCGGCGGGCTGGAGAGGGCTGCGGCAGTCATATCGGCAATAAAGGGTTGCGAGCCGAACAACATGGTTTCCGACAAAGGCAGAGCATGGGTACAGAATGCGGCTGACGCGCAGAGCCAGCCGGAACGGAAGCCGGGGGCGGCGTGGGATTTGGAGATCGAGGCGGCGGTGATCACCCGCGCCTCATGGGCCGGGTTTGCCAGGGCCGAGGTGAAAACGGCGCTGCCATGCGTCAGATCGCCATAAACCTCGTCCGAGATGACCCACAGATCATGCGCCTCGGCCACAGCGCAGATCGCATCCAGATCGGCGGGGCGCAGGATCGCTCCGGTTGGGTTATGCGGTGTATTGAGCAGGATGGCGCGGGTTGCAGGAGTGATCTTTGCCTCGATATCGGCGGCTTGCAGGCGGAATCCATGCTGGGGCAGCAAGGTGACGGGAACAGGTGCGGCCCCCGAGGCGCGGATCAGCCCCTCATAGGTGGCATACATCGGGTCGCCCACGATCACCTCGAAGCCCGGTTCGCACAGCGCCATGAAGGTCAGATAAAGCGAGGTTTGTGTGCCCGGCAGGCAAAGAAAACGGTCGGTTCCGATCGTCCGCCCGGTCAGGGTGCTGTATTTGGCGGCCAGTGCCTGCAACAATTGTGGCTCGCCGCGTCCATTGGAATAGCCTGTTCGTCCTGCGGCCATGGCCTGCGTCGCGGTCCGGATCAGGCTGTCGGAGGTGGCGACATCCGGCTCCCCGATGGTGAGATTGATCACCTCTTGCCCCGTCTGTCTGCGGCGGTTGGCAGCGGCGCTGAGTATCCATTTGTCCGAACCCAGCCCTGCAAGGCGACTAGTGACAGGGGCGTATTGCATGGCTTACTCCGGAAATTTGAGATCGAGCAGGCTTTCAAAAGCCTTCGTCGCGATGGATGTCATATCGTCTTTGGCAAAGTGGTCGGGCAGCAACGAGGCCTCGATCCATAACCCGTCCAGCAAGGCATTGCCCGCAATGGCAAGGCGGCGCGTTGTGGCGGGGTCGGCAGGTTTTCCCGCAGCTTGCAGGGCTGCCGCGATCATCTGTTCGAGCCGGTCGCGGAATGCAAGGTATGTCGTCTCGTGCACCGCGCGCATCGCACTGTCACGCGGCACCAGTTGCATGGACGCGGCCCAAAGGGACATTGCGCGCGGATCGACGACGGGCGGGGTGACGGCATTGGCCACGAAACCGGCAAGGCGCGCCAAGGCATCGGCTGGCAATTCGTCCAGCCGGGCGGCGCTCGCCGCAGTCAGGCTGGACATCAGGGTTTCATGCGCTGCGGCGATCAGGTCTTCTTTGGTGGCAAAATAATGCCGGATCAGGCCTTGCGTCACGCCCGCCCTGAGCGCGATGGCACGCACGGTCGCAGCTTGTGGCCCGCCTTCGGCGATGCAGTCCAGCGTTGCCGCGATCAGCGCGGCGCGGCGGGCCTCCTCCCCCTCGCGTTTATAGGCGCGCCGGGACGTCATGCGCGCAGCACGGGCCGGGTGAGGCAGGTCGGCCCGCCTTCGCAAGCGATGCACAACGCGTCACCTTCAAAGACCTGCACGGTGCAACCGGCCTTCTCCATCAATGCGCGGGTTTGCGGGAAACCGTCCACCATCACCACATCGCGGGGGCCGAGCGCGAGCACGTTGAGGCTGAGGCCACCGGAGGCCAGAAATTCGTCTTCTGGCGCGTGCAGCAAGGTCCAGCCGCGCGCTGTCATCTCGGCCCAAAGCGCATAGGGCAGCAGGGGCGCATGGATCAGCGCGATATCGGGGCCAAGCGGCGAGACGAGCGACATCAGATGCAGGCAGGCCTCCGGGCCGGTCCACCACGGCAGGTCATAGGCCTGCACGGTAATGCCATGCGGACGCAGAATTTCTGTCAGTTGGACAATGCCTGCCTGATTGGTGCGCGCGCCCCGACCCACGGCCAGAACCTGCGGGTCCATCCAGAAGCAATCGCCGGATTCGACAGTGGCCTCTCCTGTCAGCTGGTCGATCACCGGCACATCCAGCGCTTTGTAGAAAGCGGCATGCAGATCAGGCTCTGGCCGACGCAGCTTTTTGCCCATCCTCAGGATGACCGCGCCATGGCGGGTCACGAAAGACGGGTCTTGCACGAACATCGCATCCGACAAGCCGTCATCACTGGAGGGCAACCAGTGGATTTCCGCGCCGCTGTCCTGAACGATCTTCGCCAGTGCGGCATGTTGTGTCTCGGCGCGGGCGGGATCAAAGCCCGCTCCGTAATGCCAGTCTTTCGGGTCGGCCTGCGCCATGGCGGCACCGGGGGCGCGCATGATGACGTGGGCAAGGGGTTTAGAGCGGTCTTCGGCACCAAAGCGCATGATGTTCACGATCTGCTTAAATTATACACTTGCATAATTGCGAGGTTTTTGGCCAGATACAACTCCTAATATGTCGCAGCGCCAATCGGGTGCCGCGCAACGATCAAGAGGTGCCGCCAGCGCCCGGATGCTCAACAGAGGAGAAGATCATGACAATGAAGACACTGGCCCTTGCGGCAACAACAGCCCTCATCGCAGCGGGGGGTATGGCGCAGGCCGATACGGTGCGCATCGGGATCGCCGCCGAACCCTATCCGCCTTTCACCTCGCCCGATGCCGCAGGCAACTGGGTTGGCTGGGAGGTCGAGATCATCGAGGCTGTCTGCGTGGCAGCTGAGCTTGATTGCGAACTGACTCCGACCGCGTGGGACGGGATTATCCCCGCGCTCTTGTCGGGCCGCATTGACGCGATTATGACGTCGATGTCGATCACGGCGGACCGGATGGAGACGATCGACTTTTCCGATCCCTATTACAACACGCCGACAGTGATCGTCGGGCAGCGCGACATTGAAATGGATGCCAGCCCGGAGAGCCTGGCCGGTAAGGTTCTGGGTGTGCAGGTCTCGACTATCCACCAGACCTATGCCCAGACCTATTTCGAGGCCGAAACCGAGTTGCGGACCTATCAGACACAGGATGAAGCCAATCAGGATCTCGCCGCAGGCCGGATTGACGCGACACAGGCCGACAGCCTTGCGATGGATGATTTCCTTGCATCCGAGGCCGGTCAGTGCTGCGAGGTCAAGGGCGCGGTAGCCCATGACGAGGCCATCCTTGGATCGGGTGTCGGGGCCGGTGTCCGCAAGGGCGAGGATGATCTGCGCGAGGCGCTCAATCGCGGTATCGCCACGATCCTTGAGGATGGCACCTATGAAGAGATCACGGAGCGTTATTTTGCCACCTCGATCTACGGCAACTGAGCCCGGTCTTTAACGGGTGCTCGACTGGCTTTTCGCCATGTGGCCGGGGTTGGAAACCTCGGTCAAACTTCTGTCCCTCCAGCCGCCGGGCTGGGGGGGCAATCTGTTGCGCGGGGCTTTGGCCAGTCTGCAGATCGCGGGCGGTGCCTTTGCGCTGGGGTTGCTGATTGGGACATTCGGGGCCATCGGCAAGCTCAACGGCGGGCCGGTGACGCGTGATCTGCTGGCGGTCTACACTGTTGTGGTGCGGGCGGTGCCGGAGTTGATCCTGATCCTGATCCTGTATTACGCGGGCACCGATCTGCTGAACCAGTTGCTAAGGGCGATGGGGCAGCGCCCTGTCGAGATTTCCGGCGTGATTGCGGGGATTGCGGTGCTTGGGGTGGTGCAGGGTGCCTATGCGACGGAAGTATTGCGCGGCGCAATCCAGTCGGTTCCGCGCGGCCAGCTAGAGGCGGCGCGCGCCTACGGAATGGGGCCTGTCACGACCTTTCGCCGCGTGACCTTTCCGGCGATGCTGCCGCTGGCGCTGCCGGGGTTGTCGAACCTGTAGCTCATCGCAACCAAGGATACGGCCTTGCTGGCGATTGTGGGCTTTGCCGAGCTGACGCTTGAGACGCGGCAGGCAGCAGGCTCGACACGGGCCTATTTCACCTTCTTTCTGGCGGCTGGCGCGCTTTATTTGATAATGACTTTGGCCTCGGGGCGGATATTCGGCTGGATCGAGGCGCGCTACCGGCGCGGGGAAGCGGCGCGATGAACCGCTGGCTATCCCGTGCCGCGCAAGAGGTTTTCGTGCCGCATCGCCTGATCATGATCGCCGTGGCGGTCGCCATCATCGTCTGGGCGGCCATGTCGATGCGCTGGCATTGGATTCCGCGCTACGCGGATCTCGCGGCGCAGGGGCTTTGGCGCACCTTGTGGCTTCTGGCGCTGAGTTGCCTGATCGGGTTTGCGCTGGCTGTGCCGCTGGGATTGGCGCAGGCAGCGGGGCCGCGGAGTCTGGCGGCGCCTGCGCGGGCGTTTTGTACTGTGATCCGTGGCACGCCGCTGCTGTTGCAACTCTGGCTGATCTATTTCGGGTTGGGCAGCCTGTTTCCGCAATTTCCCCTGATCCGCGAAAGCGAGTTGTGGCCCTATCTGCGGCAGGCTTGGCCCTATGCCCTGCTGACACTGAGCCTGAGTTTTGCAGGCTACGAGGGCGAGGTGATGCGCGGCGCGTTCAAATCCGTGCCTTCCGGACAGCTGGAAGCCGCGCGCGCTATGGGGATGAGTCGCTTCGCCATTTTCCGGCGCATCTGGTTTCCGCAGGCCTTGCAGCGTGCGATCCCGACCTTGGGGGGAGAGACGGTGTTGCAGATGAAGGCCACGCCTCTGGTCGCAACAATCACGGTCATTGATATTTACGCCGTTGCCAGCAGGGTGCGGCAGGACACGTTCATCATCTACGAGCCGCTTTTGCTGCTGGCGCTGATCTATATGATGATCGCGGGGCTGATCGCGCTGGCGTTCAAGCTGCTGGAAAACCGCTATAACCGCGGCATGGTGGTCTGAGCTTTTTACGCTGAGCAGGGGCCGAGTCTGCGGGCTTAGCGGGCGAAAATTTATTCAGGCGCCCTTCCGTAGCATGGCGGCGTAGACATGCGACCGTTCGCGCTATATAGTAGCGAAAGGTATTACCTACCACGTGGAGTATCAAATGGCCTCTCCGACATCCATCAAGCTTGATGACGACATGAAAGAACGCGTCCAGCAACTTGCGGACTCTCGCAAGCGCACGTCTCACTGGATCATGCGGGAAGCTATCGCACAATATGTCGAGCGCGAAGAAAAGCGCGAGACATTGCGCCGAGATACGCTCGAGGCGTGGGAAGAGTTCCAGGTAGAAGGAATGCACGCGACCGCGAAAGAGGTCGATCTGTGGCTGACAAGCTGGGGAACTGAAGACGAAGGTCCTGCCCCTGAATGCCACAAGTGATATTCGCCGCTCGGGCGGTCCGGGACCTGCAAAGGTTGAGGGATTTCCTGCGGCCCAAAAGTGACGACGCTGCGCGCCGGGCAGGTGAAGCTATCCGGCTGGGCGTGAGAACACTCGGCGCGCACCCCCGTCTCGGCCGAATGGTCGATGATCTTCCTGAGGAATTCCGGGAATGGCTCATCGATTTCGGCGACAGCGGTTACGTCGTTCGTTATCGCATAGACCAGTCTGCGGTGACGATCCTCGCCATCCGCCATCAGAAAGAAGCGGGATATTCCTGATCGTGGTCTCCAAGAAAGTTGCCGCGCCACCAAAAAATGCCCTCGCAGAAATCCGCAAGGGCTTTGCTCACTCCCGCTGCACCGTTGAGCTCTTGGCGGAGCACATCCGGTAAGGAGCTTACGTCCGCGACTGCCTTTTGTGGTGTGCGCGAGACTCAGGCGACCGCGTGGGCGATAGCGCAGCGTTTCCACAGGGTGCTGAGGGCGGCGACCAGATGGTCGATATCGGCATCCGTGTGATAGGGCGATGGCGTGAAGCGCAGCCGCTCGGTGCCCTTGGGTACAGTCGGATAGTTGATCGGCTGCACATAGATCCCGAAATCCTGCATCAGGATGTCCGCAAGCTGGCGGCATTTGACCGGATCTTTGATCATCACCGGGATGATATGGCTGTCATTCTCCAGATGTGGAATACCGGCGCGGTCGAGCATCGCGCGCAGGCGGGCCACCTGACGCTGCTGCGCCTCGCGCTCGCTGACAGAGATTTTCAGATGCGCGATGCTGGCCTGCGCGGCCGCTGCGACAGCCGGGGGCAAAGCCGTGGTGAAGATGAAGCCGCTGGCGAACGAGCGGATGAAATCGCACAGGGCGACAGAGCCGGTGATATAGCCGCCGACGACGCCGAAGGCTTTGCCAAGCGTGCCCTCGATCAGTGTGATCCGGTCCATCAGGCCCTCACGCTCGGCCACGCCGCCACCGCGCGGGCCATACATGCCGACGGCATGGACCTCGTCCAGATAGGTCATCGCGCCGTGCTTTTCGGCCACTTCGATGATCTCGCGGATCGGAGCAATATCGCCATCCATGGAATAGACGGATTCAAACGCCACGATCTTGGGTGCATTTGCGGGCAAAGCGGAGAGTTTGCGATCCAGATCGGCGGGATCGTTATGCCGCCAGATTACTTTTTTGGCGCGGCTGTGGCGGATGCCCTCGATCATGCTGGCATGGTTCAACTCGTCCGACAGGATGATGCAATCGGGCAGACGCGATCCCAGCGTGCTCAAAGCGGCCCAGTTCGAGACATAGCCGGAGGTGAACAGCAGCGCCGATTCCTTGCCGTGCAGGTCGGCCAGTTCACGTTCCAGCAGCAGATGCGCGTGATTGGTGCCCGAGATGTTGCGCGTGCCACCGGCACCGGCGCCGAAACTGTCCACCGCTGATTTCATCGCGTCGATCACCACAGGGTGCTGGCCCATGCCGAGATAATCGTTGGAACACCAGACAGTGACCTGTTCGGGTGTATTCTCGCTGTGGCTGATGGCGCGGGGGAACTGCCCACGTTTACGCTCAAGCTCGGCAAAGATGCGATAATTGCCTTCGGCTTTCAATGCGTCAAGCTGGCTCTGGAACAGTGTGTCAAAGTCCATGGGCGTCCTCGTTTCTTGTGGTTTTTCGTAACGGTACGGGTTTCAGATGGGCAGTTTTGGCCGCCGGCAGCATCCAGCGCCAGAGCTTTTCGTCGGGAAGGGGCAAAACCATCAGCCAATGCTCCAGCAGGGCAAGACTGGTGATGGCGGTCAGCAGGGCGAAACCGGCAACTTCGCCGGGCGTATTCATGGCCCAAAGCCGCTCCATCCAGCAGGCGGTCGCGAAGGTCAGGGCGGTGACGGAAAAGGGAAACACCCAGTTCAGCCGCGACAGGCGGAAATGGCTGGGCAGATGCGCCAGCGGGGTGGGCAGGAATTCGACATTGATCTTCGGCACACCGAAAAAGAGGTTCAGCTTGGCCGAGACGCGGGCGAAGAACAGCACCACGAAGGTCCACAGGCCAAAGGTATTCTCGGCACCCCAACCGGAGATCAGGATCAGGGTCATCACCGCGACCAGCAGCATCTCGTGATAGGCGATCGTGCCCCATGCGCGGATGAAACGCTCCCATTCCGGCAGTTTGTCAGGGCAATGGTGCAGGTTCGGGCCGGTGATGATGCCGGTGAGAAATGCCAGTTCAATCCAGCCCCAGACCGCAATGGCCGACAGGAAGGCCAGATAGGCACCGGATACGGATGTGTCGGAGAATGTTGCGTAAAGGCCCCAAAGGCCCAGGCCGAAGACGGGCAGTGCCACCCACGTCGCCATGTTGCAGGCGCGTGCGCCGTGCCTGTCGGCATAGCGCACGGCCATCAGGATCACCCCGGTGGAAAACCACCAGACAAAAAGGGCCAAGATGCCTGCGATCCAGGGGTTATCGAGCATCAGTAGGCAGGCTCCATCCGGGTGACTTCAGGCACCGTATGCTTCTTGGACGGGATCGTGAACAGCGCCACGAAGGCCGCAGCGGCACGCGCTTGCGAGGTCAGACGGTTGATCGCGGCGCCCAGTCCGGTCTGCGTTTTGGCCTGTGCCAGATCGGCATTTGCCTTTTGCAGCCGCACCAGGCCGCGTTGCCAGCGGGGGTGCTCGATATCCAGCGTGATCGGAAAGATCTGCTGCGACAGCACGGAGGTCTTGGTAAACACCTCATGGGCATACCAGTCGGGATCGACACCAAGCGCCTTGTGGAAGGCGGGGCGCTGGTGGTCGCGGACATACATCGTCGAATAGACCGCCGTGAGGAAGAACTTGATCCACAGCACGTTCATGCCGCTGGTCAGTTTCGGATCGGTCTTCATCAGCAGGGCAAAGGCCTCGCCGTGGCTGAACTCGTCGTTGCACCATTCCTCGAACCATTTGAAGATCGGGTGGAACCGGAATTCGGGGTGCGCCTCCAGATGGCGGAAGATCGTGATGTAACGGGCATAGCCGATCTTTTCCGAGAGGTAGGTGGCGTAATAGATGAACTTTGGCCGGAAATAGGTGTATTTTTTCTTCTGCGTCAGAAAGCCGAGGTTCACCGCAACACCCGCTTCGCGCAAAGCGTCGTTGATGAAACCCGCATGCCGCGCCTCGTCCCGCGCCATCAGCTGGAACAGTTCCGTGATGTCGGCATTGCTGCCGCGCCGCTTCATTTCCTTGTAGAGCACGCACCCCGAAAACTCGGCGGTGCAGGAGCTGATCAGGAAATCGAGAAATTCCTTTTTCAGCTGTGGCTCCATCCCGTCCCAATCGACATGGTCCCAGTTCTCGTTCTTCTTGAAATGGCCGCGGTTGGGATCGCTTTTCATCTGGTCGATCAGCTTGTCCCATTCCTTGCGGACGGGGGTCACGTCGATCGCATCCATCTCGTCGAAATCTGTGGTGTAGAAACGCGGTGTCAGCAGCGTGTCCTGCATCGCGACCTGCGTGGCGGATTCGCTGTCGAACTTTTCCTGAGCGGCCTCTTGCGTGGCCAGAGCCTCTTCGGCGGTCAGGGCATCTGCGGAATGGACATTCATAGCTTGGCCTCCTCGGAAAATGAGAATTCGCACAATTCCATGAATTCGAAATCGCCCGTCAGACGTGTCCAGAGACGTTCTAGTTTGCTGGCGCGGATGATCGTGGCTTCGCGATCCTCGATCACAACCTCGCCGTAGGGGGCCATGATCTGCGGCCCGTGCACCTTGACCTCATCCCCCGGATGGATCACGGCGCCGTTGTTGAATTTGACGTGGGCATGCAGGCTTTCGAACCTGTGGCTCACTTCGACTGTGCAGGGGGCGTGTTCAACCTCTTTTGTCAGTAGTCCCATATCGGTTCCCTTTGCGATATCAATCCAGCAGCCTGGCGAAGGCTCTGGTGTTTGTGAGACCGAACCCCATGAGGTCCGCTCTCCATCCGGTCGTGTCGTCATAGATTGCAATGCGGTTATTTTCCGTGCGGACAAGCCGCAAGGGGCCGTCAACGGGCACACCGTGCTTGGTGCGTTCGCGCACCAGTACCCGGTAGACGCCCGAGATAAAGCCGCCCTGTTCGGGCGACAGTTGCGCGATGACCTGCCCATCGGCATCCATCACGTTGGCAGCACCGCTCATGTCCCCTGACAGCGTGATGATGCGCTCTGCGACAACCGCCTCCACCGGGGGTGTGGCCTCCAGCGGGCGGTCCGTCAGGCTGGCCATCGTCACGAGCGCCAGTGTGATCAGAACAACCGCTGTCAGACTGCGCCCCAGAAAGCGCGGGATCAGATCGACCTCTGGCCTTGTTTTGTAGGCGTGAACTGGCATCGTCATGGCCGTCTCCTCATTCTGCCGCGACAGCCGTGCCCGCATGGGGCGTCTGTGTCAGGTTGCGGGCGATGACCGGGCTGGACACGCGCTTTTCGGCCGCGTCGCTCAGCATGTCGGCGATATGCGCGGCATCGGGGATGCAGCGTAGTGCAGGTTGGGTCTGGCGCATGACCCAAGGGCGGACGTGAGGCCAGCATACCAGATAGGATAGCTTGTTATCTCCGATCAAATCCAGTGCGATCGTGCCGGTGCCGCCTTTACGCAAATCGAGAGTGGCGTTGGCGATCTGCGTATAGGGCAGGTTGAGCGTCACCGTCAGCGCGGCCCCGATCCGCATTGCCACGCGGCGATTGGTGATCGTGTAGACCGTCGCGCGGGCCTGCACATAGGCGGTGATGATCAGCAAGGCGCAGGTGATGCCGCCGAGGATCACGAATGGAAACGATCCGCTGAGGGCCTGCGCCAGCGTGTACTGATCGCTCATCACGGTGAAGCGCCATGCGAAGAGGAACACGAAATAGCCGATCACCCAGTACAGGTTGAGCGATTCCTTGGTCAGGGCCCACCAGTCGGGACGACCCTGCCACAGGATCACTTCACCTTCGGGCGGAAGTTCCGGCAGACCGTTGATCGGTTCTTGGTCAAAATCGTCGTGGGACATGGTGAAGACCTTTCCTAACTATCAGATTTGCGGCTCAAGCCGGTCCTGGCTGGCATAGAGTTTGCCGCCTGCGTAGTAGCCCGAGATCTTGTCTTCCTCGAGCAGGGTGACCTGCCGGGGGGATGCGGTTGTCGGCACGTTCTTGAAATGCTTGCCGAAGATCGAGTGGATCTTGACGCGGTCGGATTTGATCTTGACCAGGGTCATCGGCACCAGACGGGTGCCTTCGCCCCAAGCCGGGTCCAGCTTGATCTCGAGATAGCGCACAAGCTGCTCTGGCTCGTCGATCCACATGTCCACGATCGTTCCGACAATCTCCAGATCACCACCCTGCACCGGCAGACCGCGCGGATCGCGTCCGGCTGAAACGTGGAATTGGTTTGTCGCGGCCATCGGAATGATCTTGGGGTGCCCCTTGCCATCCAGTTCCGGCACATCGCGGCGCGGTGCCCACGAGGCAGGGCCGACGCCGTCGATCATCGGATCTCCCGTCGGCTCGAAGGGAAAGCCGTTTCCGGCGGCGGTCTTGCGCAGGGCAAGGTCTTTACGTTCAGGCGTCTGGCCGCTTGGCACGGTCACATCGCCACGGCCATGTGGCAATTTGAAGGTCTTGTCATCGGGCACCGGGAACAGACCCTGATTGACCGAGACATTGCCGTCGTCATCCTCAAGCGGATAGCCTTCGCGCATGTTCTCGCGCTGAATGTAAAAGATCAGCAGGGCGAAAAAGCCCCAGAATAGCCAGAGGGTCAGGCTGGCAAGGTCGAATTCGCCGAAGAATGTTGCTGTCATGGTCTTGTCCTCCTAGGGGAGCCTTGGATCAGGTTGGAAAATCGGCCAGACCAATAGGTTTCGGCCCATGGTCGGGTTGGTTGGAACTGGCCGAGACGGTCCGCACCAGCGGACCCAGAGCAACCAGGGTAACGAAGAGAATTGCGATTTCAGTATGATAGACAACGGAGTAGCCGGTGGCGGGGCTGTTTAGCGCCTCGCCCAGCTTGCCGCTCAGAGCGAGGTGATTGACCCAGTCGCGCAGCGCGCCGCCAAAAGCGATCGAAGATCCTGCCGCCGTGGCCTGTGCCGCGCCCCAGGCGCCAAGCGCCAGTCCGCGCCCTGCCAGCCCCTGCGCGGGCATCGCCATGGCGGCCATCAGCGTCGAGACGGCGAACAGCCCTGCACCGAAGCCGATCATCAGCGCGCCGGCGAAAAAGATCGTGGGCGAGTTCATCGGAGCGGCGAAGATCACGATGGAAAAGGCCATAATGCCGGTAAGGATACCGCCACCCGCCATCCGGTAGGGATTGGCCTTGCGGCCGAGCATCCGCGCGGCGACGCCAAAGCCCGCAAGCGCACCGGCGGCCCACATGGCTGTCAGCGTTGTGGTGGCCGCGACCGACAGGCCGAGGATCTCACCGCCATAGGGCTCCAGCAGAACGTCCTGCATGTTGAAAGCAATCGTGCCCAGAAACACCACCGCCAGCAAGCGGCCTGCCGTGCCACCTTTCATCAGGTCGGCCCACGCGTCGGCAAATTTGGGGCGCGGGGCCTCGCGCTCTTCCTTGCTCATCGGGCGGACATGTTCCTGCTTCCACAAGGCGAGGATGTTCAGCGCCAGACCCACGACAGCGGCACCCTGCACTACACGGATCAGCGTCAGACTGGTGAAATCACGCAACAGGAACCCGATGATCAGCGCAGAGGCACCCATGCCCAGCAGGAACATCACATAAAGCAGCGCCACCACGCGAGCACGCGTCTCGTCCGTGGCGCGGTCACTGGCCAAAGCGAGACCGGCAGTCTGGGTCATATGCAGGCCCAAACCTGTCATCAGGAAGGCCAAAGCGGCCAGCACCTCGCCAGCGAAGGGCACCTGATGCACAACGTCGCCGCCCAGCACCAGCAGAGCAAACGGCATCACCGCTAGCCCGCCGAACTGCCACAGCGAGCCGAACCAGAGGTAAGGGATACGCTTCCAGCCAATCGCGCTGCGATAGGTATCCGAGCGGAACCCCAGCAGCGCTCGGAACGGCGCGATCAGGACAGGCAATGCGATCATGAAGGCCACGATCATCGCGGCAAGGTTCAACTCCACGATCATCACACGGTTCAGCGTGCCCAAAAGCATGACCGAGGCCATCCCGACCGAGACCTGAAACAGCGACAGCCGCAACAGTTGCGACATCGGCAGCCCCTCGCTCGCCGCATCCGCAAAGGGCAGCATATTGGCTGTCATCCGGGTCAGGAAACGGGGGGCATTGCGTGTCACTTGGAGAACTCCAACGCTTGGGAGATGTAGAAACCCGAGGTGATCCGTCCCAGATCGCGGATACGACCAGCACCGCGCAATCCGTGTGCCAACGCGGCGGGGGAATGCGGGATCATCACGGGAGAGCGGTCAGACCGGGGGAAAAGCTTGCCCGCGTACCACATGCCCATCAGCAGGGTTGTGCGGGGGGCCACGGTGAACACAACCGAACCGGCCGTGCGACCCGCGAGTGTTTCCAGCGCGTCGCGGATATCGGCATCGCCGTAATAGATCAGGCTGTCCATCGCCATCACATGATCGAACCGCCCCAGCTTTGCCGCCAGCATGTCGCCGGAGGCAAAGGTGACGCGACCCGTCAGATCAATCGGCAACCGCTTGCGCGCGATCTCGACCAGCGAGGGCGAGATATCCACGGCCAGCACGTCGGCACCGCGTGCGGCCAGTTCCGTCGTCATCTGGCCCGCGCCACAACCGGCGTCCAGAACCCGCGCGCCGCGCAGATCCTCCGGCAGTTGCGCCAGCATCCGCGCGCGCATCGCATCGCGCCCGCGCCGGACGGTTTCGCGGATGCGCGACACCGGCGCATCCGAGGTCAGCCGCTCCCAAGTGCGGGTCGCCGTCTTGTCGAAATAGGTCTCGACCCGACTTAAGGTGCGGTCATAGCTCATCAATCAAATCCAAGAAGCTCAAAGATTTCGCGATCCGGCAGCGGCGCAGGCGCCAGTGTGGCAGTCGAGTTGTACAGCGCCTCGGCCAGCCGCATGTATTCGGCGCGGCACTGGACGATATCCTCGTCATCGGGCATCTCGAACAGGGTCTTTTTCTTCAGACGCGAGCGGCGCAAGGCATCGACATCGGGCATATGGCCGATCCGGTTGAAGCCCACGGTGCGGCAATAGCGGTCCACCTCGTCGGTATCCTTGCTGCGGTTCGCGATGCAGCCCGCCAGACGGACCTTGTAGTTGTTCGACTTGGCCTGCACCGCGGCGATGATCCGGTTCATCGCATAGATGCTGTCGAAATCGTTGGCGGTGACGATCACGGCCAGATCGGCATGCTGCAAGGGGGCTGCAAAACCGCCGCAGACCACATCGCCGAGCACGTCGAAGATCACCACATCGGTATCTTCCAGCAGGTGGTGCTGTTTCAGCAGCTTCACGGTCTGGCCCACAACATAGCCGCCGCAACCTGTGCCCGCAGGCGGTCCGCCCGCCTCGACGCATTTGACGCCGTTGTAGCCCTCGAACACGAAATCCTCGGGGCGCAGTTCTTCCGAATGGAAGTCCACATCCTTGAGAATGTCGATTACCGTCGGCACCAGCGTGCCGGTCAGGGTGAAGGTACTGTCGTGTTTGGGATCGCATCCGATCTGCAACACGCGCTTGCCCAGTTTGGAAAAGGCCGCCGACAGGTTGCTCGACGTGGTCGATTTGCCGATCCCGCCCTTGCCATAGACCGAAAAGACCTTGGCCCCCTCGATCTTGGTATCGGCATCCTGATGCACCTGAACCGATCCGTCACCATCCAACCCGCGCAGGCTGGGAAACTCGTCGCGTGGGCTCATGAGAGCCTCCTTTCAAACTGGGCGCGAAGCCCTGTTTCTTCTTGCCGGAAATATTCCGGGGGTGTGGGGGCTGGCCCCCACGGCGATGTCGTCAGATGGGTCAGGTGCCGTGTCATTCCGCAGCAATCCCTTCCATCCGGTCTTCCAAATGATCCGCAGCGGCCTGAAGCGCTGCCAATGTTGCGGCATCGGGTGTCCAATAGGCGCGGTCGCTGGCTTCCAGCAGGCGGTTGGCCATGCGGCTGGACGAGGCGGGGTTCAGATCGGCGAGCCGCTTGCGCATCACCTCGTCCAGAACGAAAGTCTCGCTCAGACGCTGGTAGACCCAAGGCTCCACCTGTCCGGTGGTGGCCGACCAGCCCATTGTATTGGTCACATGCGCCTCGATCTGGCGCACACCTTCGGCACCATGCGTCAGCAGTGGCTCGAAAAAGCGGGGGTTCAGCGCGCGGGAGCGTGTTTCGAGCGCGACCTGTTCCTGCAGCGTGCGGACCTTGCCCGCCCCCCGTGTCTGGTCGCCGATATAGACAGCTGCTTCCGTACCGCCACGGGCGCGTTTTACCGCACGTGCGATCCCGCCGAGCGTGTCGAAATAATGGTCCACCGTGGTGACACCCAATTCGACGGATTCGAGGTTCTGATAGGCCAGATCCACGTCCTTGAGCGCCTTTTGCAGCAGCGCCGCGTTCTGCGTGGCCTTGCCGTTGACACCGTAGGCAAAGCTTTTGCGCGCCTCGTAGGCATCGGCCAGCTCGTCCTCGTCGCCAAAGGCGGAGCTGTCGACCAACTGGTTGACGTTGGAGCCGTATGCTCCTTCCGCGTTGGAAAAGACGCGCAGGGCGGCGCTTTCGATGTCGGTTCCCATGTCTGCGGCATAGGTCAGTGCATGGGCGCGGATGAAGTTCATCTCCAGCGGCTCGTCGGCTTGGGCGGCGCGCAGGGCGGCCTCGGCCAGCATCTTGGTCTGCAAGGGCAGCAGGTCGCGGAAAATGCCGGACAGCGTCATGACCACATCAATGCGCGGGCGGCCCAGTTCGGCGAGCGGGATCAGATCGGCGCCTGCCAGACGGCCAAAGCTGTCAAAGCGCGGCTTGGCACCCATGAGGGCCAGTGCCTGTGCAATCGGTCCGCCGTCGGATTTGATATTGTCGCTGCCCCAGAGTACCATCGCCACGGTCCGCGGCAGGGATTTATGCGTATCCAGCAACAATTGTGCCTGTTTCGTGCCTTCGCGGCAGGCAAATTCTGTAGGCATGCGGAACGGATCGAAGGCGTGGATATTGCGCCCCGTGGGCAGCACTTCGGGCGAGCGGATCAGATCGCCGCCAGCAACGGGAGAGGTGTAGCGCCCCTCAAGTGCACGCAGCAGGGCAGGGATTTCGTGATCCTGCTTCAGCAAGGCCTCGACCTTCGCGCGGGTCGCATCATCGCAATCGGCCATGACGCGGACGTATTCGGCGCGCGCCAGATCACTGAGCGGACGGCCCAGCACATGCAAGCCGTCAGGGATAAGGGCGTTTTCGGTTTCCAGCAGCTTGAGCCACAGAGCGGCGGGGGCAACCTCGCTCATATCCACGGCGCGGGCTTGTTCGCCGATCAGCAACTCCAACTCGTCGCGCGCATCGGCATCGGGGGCCATGGCGCGCCAGCGCGTCAGGCTGTCCTTGAGTTCGGCCAGACCCTTGTAAAGACCGGAGGCGGCCAGCGGCGGCGTCAGATGCGTGATCGTCACGGCACCTGTGCGGCGCTTGGCGAGTGTGGCTTCGGATGGGTTGTTGGACGCGTAGAGATAGACATTCGGCATGTCGCCGATCAGACGGTCCGGCCAGCAAGCGCCGCTGACGCCCGCCTGTTTGCCGGGCATGAATTCAAGCGCGCCATGCATGCCGAAATGCAGCAGCACATCAGCCTTGAAGGTGTTTTGCAGCCACAGATAGAAGGTGGTGAAAGCGTGAGTCGGGGCAAAGCCACGCTCGAACAGCAGGCGCATCGGGTCGCCCTCATAGCCGAAGGTGGGTTGCAGGCCGACGAAGACATTGCCGAATTGCGCGCCCAGCACGAACACGCCGCGCCCGTCGCTTTGCACACGGCCGGGGGCAGGCCCCCATGCGGCCTCGATCTCGGACAGCCACGGGGTTTGCGCGACGATCTGGTCGGCACTGATATGGGCGGCGACATTCGCCTCCTGTCCGTATTGGCGGGCGGAGCCTTGCAGCACGACCTCGCGCAGCTCTTCCACGGTGGCGGGCGGTGTCAGGTCATAGCCCTGCGCCGCCAGCGCATGCAGCGTGTTGTGCAGCGACTCGAACACGCTGAGATAAGCGGCGGTGCCAGCGGCCCCTGCATTGGGCGGAAAGCCGAACAGAACGATGGCCAGCTTGCGCTCGGCTGCCTTGCTGCGCCGGAGCAGGGCCTGTTTGGTGACCCGCAGCGCCAGTTTTTCGATCCGTTCGATGCAGGGCGACATCTGCTTGGCGGTCGCGGTGTTGCGGCACATATGGGCGCAACCGTCGCAACCGTCCTGCCCGTGCCGGCCCGCGAAAACAGAGGGATTTGTCGCGCCGTCCAGTTCCGGCAGAGCGATCAGCATGGTTGTCTCGATCGGTCCCAGACCGCTCGTTGAACCGGCCCACTGGCCCAATGTCTGGAATTCCAGCGGATGCGCCGCAATGTAAGGAACATCCAGCGCCTTGAGCACCTTCACCGCATTGTCGTTGTCGTTATAGGCGGGGCCACCGACCAGCGAGAAACCGGTGAGGGAAACCAGCGCGTCAATCTGTGCGACACCGTCTTTGGTGAAATAGGCATCAATCGCGGGGCGGCCGTCCAAACCACCGGCAAAGGCAGGGATCACGCGCAGGCCACGCGCCTCGAAGGCACGGATGACGGCATCGTAATGGGCTGTATCGGAGGACAGCACATAGCTGCGCATCATCAGCAGACCGACTGTGGCCACAGGCGCTTTGGGCGCAGGCAGATCGGCGGCGTTGGTCGTGATCCGGGCGGCGAGGTCGGGGTGGTACAGCCCGCAATCGGGATATTCCAGCGGGGCAGGCGCCTCGGACCCGCGCCACTGATCGACACGGCCGTAGCGCGAGATCAGAAAGCGCACCATGCCTTCGATATTGTCGTCGGAACTGCCCAGCCAGTATTGCATGATCAGGAACCATGCGCGCAGATCCTGCGCCTTGCCGGGAATGAACCGCAGAATACGGGGCAGGCGGCGCAGCATCTTCATCTTGCTCTCGCCGCTCTCGGCGGAAGGCTTGGATGTGCCGCGCAGTTTCTTGATCAGTTGCATCGCGCCGGAGGCGGGCTTGGACATGTCCAGCGTGCCCATGCGGGTCAGCTTGACGATCTGCGCATCGGCAATCACACCGATCATCGCATCGCAATGGTCGCGGCGGGCTTCGAGTGTGGGCAGGATCGCGTTGATATGCTCCTCGAGGAACAGCAGGTTCGAGATGACGATATCGCCGGTTTCAATCGCCTGTTTCGCGGCCAGCAGCGCATCGGGGCTTTCGCCCCATTCTGCTGCGGCATGGACGCTCAGCGAAAGGCCGGGAAAATCGCGGGAAAGACGTTCGGAGGCGCGGGCGCAGGGGCCAGCCGCATGGCTGTCCAGCGTCAGGATCACGACCCTGTAGCCCGGCAGCGGGCCTTTTATCACTCGGTCATCGCGCATAATGTGCTTTTGCCTCGTAGAGCGTATCAACGCTGATTTCCTGCAGGCCTTTTTGCTGGGCAAATGTCTCGGTGTTGCGGCGCGCCTTGCCGCGCACGAAGAACGGGATTTTTTTCAATTCGCGCTCGGCATCCGACAGCCAGATCACTTCGCCGGATTGTGGCGCGGCAGTGTCGCTGTTTGCGGCCAGAACAGGTTCTGCCACGGCCGCAGGCGCGGCGGTGGCCTTGCCACCGTGATGGCTGGCACCGGCGGCATCGTGGAATTCGAAATCCTCGCGGAACATATGCAGCAGGTGCTCTTCCAGCCCCATGACGAGCGGATGAACCCATGTGTCGAAAATCACATTCGCGCCTTCAAAGCCCATCTGCGGGCTGTAGCGGGCGGGGAAATCCTGCACATGGACGGGGGCGGAAATAACCGCGCATGGGATGCCGAGGCGTTTGCCGATATGGCGCTCCATCTGGGTGCCAAGGATCATTTCGGGCGAAAGCGCCTCGATGGCGGCTTCGACTTCGAGGTAATCCTCGGTGATCAGGGCGGTCAGGCCGAATTCCTTGGCCGTGGCGCGGATCTCACGCGCCATCTCGCGGTTGTAGCAACCAAGGCCCACAACCTCGAACCCCATCTCGTCGCGCGCAATACGGGCCGCGGCTTTGACATGGGTGCCGTCGCCGAACAGAAATACGCGCTTGCCGGTGAGGTAAGTGCTGTCCACCGAGGCCGAATACCACGGCAGGCGCAGACGGCTTTCGTCGATCTTGGGCGACAGGCCCGTAAGTGCTGCGACTTCGGCGATGAAATCACGAGTGGCACCTACGCCAATCGGAACAGTCTTGGTGAAGGGAAGCCCCAGATCCCGCTCCATCCAGCGGCAGGTGCTTTCGCCGGTTTCGGGGTACATCAGCACGTTGAAATGCGCGGCCCCAAGGCGGGCGATGTCGGAAGGTGTCGCGCCCATTGGCGCGCAGACGTTCACGTCCACGCCCATGTCAGACAGCAGGCCTGTCAGCTCCTCGATATCGTCACGGTGACGGTAGCCCAGAGCGGTGGGGCCGATCAGGTTGCAGGTGATGCGGTCGGTCTTGGCCACAGGCTTGGCCAGATGGCGCACGATCTGGAACAATGTCTCGTCCGCGCCGAAGTTTTCCTTGCGCTGGTAGCTGGGCAATTCCAGCGCGATAACCGGCACGGGCAGACCCATTGTTTCGGCCATTCCGCCCGGATCGTCCTGAATGAGTTCCGCGGTGCAGGAAGCCCCCACAATAATCGCCTCGGGCTTGAACCGCTCATAGGCATCACGGCAGGCATCCTGAAACAGTTGCGCCGTATCAGAGCCGAGATCACGCGCCTGAAAGGTCGTATAGGTGACAGGCGGGCGGTGGTTGCGCCGCTCGATCATGGTGAAGAGCAGATCCGCATAGGTATCGCCTTGCGGTGCATGCAATACGTAATGCAGGCCCTTCATCGCCGTGGCGACACGCATCGCACCGACATGGGGCGGGCCTTCATATGTCCAGACGGTCAGCTTCATTCCGCCGCCTCCAGCTTCAGAAGGCCACGGCGGCGCAGCGGGCGCGAGAACAGCCCTGCCAGATCGCCTGCCTGCTCGTAGAAATGCACCGGCGTAAAGACCAGCTCGATCGCCCATTTGGTGGCAAGCCCTTCGGCCTCCAGCGGATTGGCAAGGCCAAGGCCGCAGACGGTCAGATCGGGGCGGGCTTCGCGGCAACGGTCGAGTTGCAGATCTACATCCTGCCCCTCGCTCAGCGTCGGGCCTTCGGCCAAAAGGTCCAGATCGGGGCCGACGATGTTGTAATGGATATAGGGCGCGCCGACTTCGATCGCGGTCATGCCGCATTCGCGGGTCAGGAAACGCGCCAGCGGGATTTCCAACTGGCTGTCGGGGAAGAAGAACACCGATTTGCCGCGCAGCCCTTCGGACGCTTGTGCCACAGCGCGGCGGGCACGGTCACGCGGCGCGGCGGTGACGCGGTCAAACACGTCCTGCGAGACACCGAATTCGGTTGCGATGGCGGCAAGCCAAGCAGTTGTGCCTTCCTCGCCAAAGGGGAAGGGCGCTGCGATATGACGCGCGCCACGACGTTCCAGTGCGGCATGGGTGTCGCCAAGGAATGGTTGCAGCAGCGCGAAAACCGTATTGGGGCCAACACCGAACTGGTCAGCCGCGCGATGTGCCGGCAGGACGCGGATCCGACCAATTCCCATCTGTTCCAGCAGGCTGACCGCTTGCTGTTCCACCACATCCGGCAGCGCGCCGACGAGCATCAACTCGCGCGCCTCGGATTTGGGCAGAACGGGCACCATCGAGGCAAGGCAGGCATCTTCGCCCTGGGTAAAGGTGGTTTCGATGCCGGAGCCGGAGAAGTTCAGCACGCGGACATGCGGTGCGTAGGTTTGCGTCATCCGTTCGGCGGCGCGCGACAGATCCAGCTTGATCACTTCGGACGGGCAAGAGCCGACGAGGAAGAGCTGTTTGATGTCAGGCCGGCGTGACAGAAGCTTGGCGACAACCGAATCCAGCTCGTCCTGCGCGTCTTTCATGCCCGCCAGATCGGTCTCTTCGAGAATCGCCGTGCCGAAGCGGGGCTCGGCGAAGATCATGACGCCAGCGGCGCTTTGCAACAGGTGCGCGCAGGTGCGTGAGCCGATCACCAGAAAGAACGCATCCTGCATCTTGCGGTGCAGCCAGATGATGCCGGTCAGGCCGCAGAAAACCTCGCGCTGGCCGCGCTGTTTCAGAACAGGTGTTTCACGGCATCCGGTGGTTGCGGGGATAGGACGGTTGACGGTCATGCGGCACCCTCTGCCTGCAGGCGCGCGGCCCGCAGTTTGAGCAGGAACTGGCCCGCGTTGATGACATAGGCGGCATAGGCGGCCAGCGCGAGGATCATCAGATCCGTAGGTGCCAGCGCATCCGCGTAAAGTGCCCATATATAAGCAGAATGCAGCGCGATGACGGCAAAGCTGAACACGTCTTCCCAGAAGAAGGCAGGGGCGAAAAGATACTGTCCGAAGACCACTTTCTCCCAGATCGCGCCGGTCACCATGATGAGGTAGAGAAAGCCGGTTTTGATCAGGATCGAGAGGGTCGCTGCCTCATATCCCAGTCCTGTCATCAGGTAGCGGATCACGAGGATGAGCGAGACGACGAAAACCAGAAACTGGACGGGGGCAAGAACGCCCTGAACCAGGGTCCAGACAGTCGCATCCCGACGCGTACGCTCGGCCTCGGAGTAGAGGCCAGCCCGGTCTGATTTGCCTGCGAGGCGTTGCGACATTTCCGACTCCCGTTCGGTTGCGTAAACCCAAAGTAACGGTGTCAGAACAAAAGTGTCAACTAAAACTTACACAACACGCATAGGAGTGAGGCAGTGTAAGCCAGGCTTGACTTTTGGAAAATTATACTTTCTTTTCAATGGTGTAAGAAATTCATGTTTAATTTGGGCCTCCTTTGTGCGCTGTTACTGTCTAATATCTTTGACATTAGGCCCTTAAAACTCGACAATGCGGTTACAAAGAGTCCAGATGAGCGGCCATAGGGCCTAGACATGGACTTGGTGCCGCTCGCGGAGGGCAGATGTCCAGACGTCCCGATCATAGGCTTGCCAAAGCCGCACAAGGCCCTGCGCCCAAAGGGATCTTTGAGGTCGGCGCATTGGCGAGCAAAGTCATCTCGGTGCTGCACGAACGCAGCATAGCCGAGAATGCCTTGCTGTGTGATGCGATCATTGACCGGTTGCTGGCGGCCATAATCGACCCCAAAGGATTCGATGCGGAGGCCGTATTGGCCATGCTGCATTCTTCCCGGCTGTCCTATGAGGACATCGTGAGCTGCTACATCCCCGAGGCGGCACGCCATCTGGGCTGTCGCTGGAACCAGAGCGATATGAGCTTCGCGCAGGTCAGCACCGCCAGCGTGCGCTTGCAGGATCTCGTTCGGCTGATCTCGTCGGGCTGGTCCATCGAGGCAGGACGGCGGCCGACCGCGCAGCAGTTGGGTATCTTGCTGGTGATTTGCGAGGATGATCTGCACACGCTGGGATGCGCGACAATTGCCGCGCGTCTGCGCTATGCGGGCCATTCGGTCAGGCTGATCTTCGGCGCAACACAGCTGGATGTGCGTAAAGCCATGCGGCAGGACTGGTATGACCTCGTCATGTTTTCATGCGCGAGGCTACAAGCTCTTGATACCGTTGGCCAATTCGTTAAACACATTCAGGCAACGATGCGCGATGTGCCGCCGCTGGTCCTTGGCGGACTGATTTTGCCACAGGTTCCGGACGCGCAGACATTAACGGGTGTGGATTTGGCAACCAATGATCTGCAACTTGCTCTCAAGCTTTGCGACGCGCGCGCGGTCGAAAAGAAACTTGTGGCCGAGTAGATGACAAAAGGTGGATCCCATTTTTGGTCCAGCGGATCGGTTCCGCTGATAGAGCCTGAATTCCTGCGCAGCATCGTGGCCGCAGCGTCCGATATCGCGCTGGTCATCTCGCGAGATTGTCTGGTGCAATCGGTTCTGATCAACTCCAACGACACATCCTATGGCAATCTCGACCACTGGGAAGGGCGGCGTATCCAGCAGTTTCTGACCCCTGAGAGCGTGCCCAAGTTCGAGAATGCGGTTTCGCGGTTCGTCGAGGGCGAAGAGAACATGCGCCCGGTCGAGTTGAACCATTCCGACAATGCGGTCTGGGAATTTCCGATCCGCTATACGTTCCACATGATCGGCACAGACGGGCAAATCCTGATGCTGGGGCGTGATCTGCGCCTGATCGCAGAGACACAACAGCATCTTGTGCAGGCGCAAATGGCGCTGGAGCGTGGCTATGAGGCACGGCGTGAATTTGATTCGCGCTACCGCCTGTTGCTCGCGACGACGCGTGATGCGATTGTTTTCGTCTCGGTCGGGACGGGCAGGATCAAGGATATCAACGATCCCGCAGCCAGCCTTCTGGGCGCGTCGCGTGACGATCTCACCGGTGCGACATTCGCGCAGGAATTCAAGGACAAGCGCAGCGGCGAGTTCGTTGAATCGCTCGTGAATCTGGCGATTTCGGAATCCGTCTCCGACCTCGAAGTGCAGACCCGGCGCAGCCGGAAACGGGTGACCCTCACGCCAACCGTGTTTCGTGCGGGCGGCGAGCGGGTTCTGATCTGTCGTCTTGATCCGGACGAGGATGCCCGCGTGGTCGATGATCAACTGATCCAGAACCTCTCGGCGCTCTATTACAGCGGCGCGGATGCGGTTGTCTTTTCCGATGCCAAGGGCGTTATCGCCTCTGCCAATGACAGCTTCCTGAACATGGCGGATGCGGCGCATATGTCGGATGTGAAGGGCCGCAGTCTGGGTGATTTTCTGGCGCGCGGGCAGATTGACCTGAATGTGCTCATCGAGAATGCGCAGCGCACCGGAAACATGCGGATGTATGCAACGCAACTCGTCAACGACTATGGCGGCAAGGTTGCTATCGAGATTTCCACCTCATGGCTGAACGACCGTAGCAGCCCGGCCATCGCCTTTGTGTTGCGGGATGTCAGCCGTGTGGACGCGGTGCGCAAGCCTGCCGCTTCGGTCGATGAGAACTCGCAACACAGCGTGATGGAGCTTGTCGGCTCAGCCTCGCTGAAAGAGATTGTGGCCGAAACAACTGATGTTGTTGAGAAAATGTGCATCGAGACGGCTGTCACACTGACGCGCAACAACCGCGTGGCTGCAGCCGAGATGTTGGGGCTGTCGCGCCAGAGCCTTTACGTCAAACTCCGCAAATACGGCCTTATCAACAAGGACGGCGAGGACTGAGCACGCCATGGCAGAGGATCTGCCTGCGTGATCTTTCCCAGCATTACACATCCCCGTCAATGTGCCAGATTTTCAGGCATTTTCTCACCGCAGTTTTTCTTGCGTCGACTCGCATTGTAATGCAAAGGTTGACACATGACTGTAAACCAAACCTTACACATTCGCACATTGCCCGAACCCGCAGCCATGCTGCGCCTGATCAAGCCGATCACGTGGTTCCCGCCGATGTGGGCCTATCTGTGCGGCGTCATCTCGTCCGGTGTGTCACCTTTCGGACAGTGGGGGTTGGTCCTTCTGGGTATCATTCTTGCCGGACCGATTGTGTGCGGCATGAGTCAGGCCGCCAATGACTGGTGCGACCGGCATGTAGACGCGATCAACGAGCCGGACCGCCCGATACCGTCAGGCCGTATTCCCGGTCGCTGGGGTCTGTGGATCGCGCTGGCGATGACGGTTCTGTCGCTCATCGTCGGCTGGCAACTGGGGCCTTGGGGTTTCGGGGCCACGGTAGTGGGCGTGTTGGCCGCATGGGCCTATTCCGCCGAACCCGTGCGCCTGAAGCGATCGGGCTGGTGGGGTCCGGGGCTTGTCGGCCTGTCATATGAAAGCCTGCCGTGGTTTACCGGAGCGGCGGTCCTGAGCGCGGGCGCGCCCTCGCTTCCTGTGGTCATTGTGGCGCTGCTCTACGGGATCGGCGCGCATGGGATCATGACACTGAACGATTTCAAGGCGCTTGAGGGTGACCGCCAGATGGGGGTCAACTCGCTGCCTGTCACGATGGGGCCGGAACGGGCGGCAAAGCTCGCCTGCTGGGTAATGGCGCTGCCGCAAGTGGTGGTGATCGGCCTGCTGGTGATGTGGGACAGGCCGGTACATGCGGTCGCAATTCTTGCTGTTCTGGCACTGCAACTCTGGGCCATGCGTGTCTTGCTGACCGATCCCAAGGGGCGCGCGCCATGGTATAACGGCACAGGCGTCACGCTTTACGTCGGCGGTATGATGGTCACCGCCTTCGCCATCCGCACGCTGGAGGTTCTGCCGTGACGCTGTCCTGGGTCTCCATTCTCCGGCTTGGTCTGGTGCAGATGTGTATCGGCGCTGTGGTCGTTCTGACCACGTCGACGCTGAACCGTCTGATGGTGGTGGAACTGGCTTTGCCCGCGCTGCTGCCCGGTTTTCTGGTGGCGCTGCATTACGGTATCCAGATCACGCGGCCCAACTGGGGCTATCGCTCGGATACCTCGGGCAACCGTACGCGCTGGATTATCGGTGGCATGGCGATCCTGTCATCCGGTGCCTTTCTGGCCGCAACAGCCATTCCGGTTCTGGAAAGCAGCTTCATGTCCGGTCTGATGCTGTCGATCCTTGCCTATGCGATGATCGGTCTGGGGGCAGGGGCCTCCGGCACCTCGCTACTGGCCTTGCTGGCGACAGCGACGGCCCCGCGCCGCCGTGCGGCGGCGGCGACGATCACATGGTTGATGATGATCTTCGGCATCGCGGTGACGGCTGGCACTGTCGGGGCCAATCTTGATCCCTACAGCCACGCGCGGCTGATGCAGATCGTGGCCATTGTCACGATCGGCGCTGTGGTGCTCACCACTCTGGCGATCTGGCAGGTTGAACGCGGCGTTGACGCCCAGCCTGAACCGGACCGGATGCCGTTTATCCAAGGACTGCGCGAAGTCTGGGCCGAGCCCAAGGCGCGCATGTTCACCCTGTTCGTCTTCCTGTCGATGACCGCCTATTTCATGCAGGAACTGATCCTCGAGCCCTATGCCGGATTGGTTTTCGCCTTCACGCCGGGGCAATCGACCTCTCTGTCAGGCGCGCAGAACGGTGGCGTCTTTCTGGGCATGCTGATCGTTGGCATCGCGGCGACAGGTCTGCGCCTTGGCACGTTGCGGGCATGGGTTGTTGCCGGATGTCTTGGGTCGGCGGCCAGCCTTTGTGTGCTGACGCTGATTGGACCGCTCGGGCCGGGGGCGCCGCTGGTGCCTGTGGTTGTGGCGCTTGGATTTTTCAACGGCATGTTTGCGGTCGCTGCCATCGGGTCGATGATGGCGCTGGCGGGCGAGGGGCGCAGCGCGCGCGAGGGTACGCGGATGGGCCTATGGGGCGCGGCGCAGGCGATCGCCGCAGGTTTTGGCGGTTTGCTGGGCGCGGCGCTTGTCGATGTTTTACGCGCGGTTCTGCAACAGGATGCGCCTGCCTTTGGTGCGGTATTTATTGTCGAGGCGCTGCTGTTTCTCGCGGCCGCCTATATGGCCACACGTATAATGGAAAGCCGCCGTGGTGGCACTCAACTGGTTCCGGGAGAATGAAAATGTATGATGTTGTCGTTGTGGGCGCAGGCCCGTCAGGCGCCACTGCCGCCGAGGATCTGGTGCGGTCGGGCCTCAAGGTTGCCATGCTGGACAGGGACGGGCGCATCAAGCCCTGTGGCGGGGCGATTCCGCCGAGGCTGATCGCGGATTTCAACATTCCCGACGCGCAGATCGTGGCCAAGATCACCACCGCGCGGATGATTTCGCCCACCGGACGCAAGGTCGATATTCCGATCGAGAACGGATTTGTCGGCATGGTCGACCGCGAGCATTTCGACGAGTTCCTGCGGGTGCGTGCCGCGAAGGCCGGTGCTGTCAGGTTGACGGGCACCTACCTGCGGATCGAGCGCGACGCGGGCGGCACGCATGTGCTCTACCGCGACAAGGCCAGCGGGTCCGAGGCGCGCCTGACCACGAAACTGGTGATCGGCGCAGACGGTGCCCGCTCCAAGGTGGGGCGGACCGAAGTGCCGGGCGGCGACAAGATCCCTTACGTTCTGGCCTATCACGAGATCATCGAGGCCCCCGCGAAAACGGCGATCTATGATCCTGAACGGTGTGACGTGATCTATGACGGTGCGATTTCGCCGGATTTCTATGGCTGGGTTTTCCCGCATGGCAAAAGCGCCAGCGTCGGCATGGGGACCGAGATCGACAGTGTCGATCTGAAACAGGCGACCGCCGATCTGCGGGCCGCTGCCGGCCTGACAGATTGCAAGACGATCCGCCGCGAAGGGGCGCCAATCCCGCTCAAGCCATTGGATCGCTGGGATAATGGCCGTGATGTGGTGCTGGCCGGAGATGCGGCTGGTGTTGTGGCCCCCTCCTCGGGTGAGGGGATCTATTACGCAATGGTCGGGGGCCGTGTGGCCGCGACTGCAGCGGCGGCCTGCCTTGCATCCGGGCGGGTGCGTGACCTGAAACTCGCGCGTCAGTTGTTCATGAAAGATCACAAGATGGTTTTCAGGGTTCTAGCCTCCATGCAGAATGCTTACTATCGGTCCGACGAGCGACGCGAACGGTTCGTGTCTCTCTGCCATGACGTTGATGTGCAGCGTCTGACCTTTGAGGCCTATATGAACAAGAAACTGGTGCGGGCGCGCCCGATGGCGCATCTGAAGATCGGGTTGAAAAACCTTGCCCACCTTACCCGCCTGATTCCCGCGAGCCGCGTATGAACATGATGATTCCGGCATGGGTGGAGGGCACTCTGACCCCTGTCGACAAACTTGAGGTTCATCAGCGCGGGCTGCGCCACAAGGCCGTGTCGGTTTTTGTGGTTCGGGGCATGGATGTGCTGATCCAGCGCCGTGCGATGGGCAAATATCATACGCCCGGACTTTGGGCGAACACCTGTTGCACGCATCCCGACTGGGACGAAGCACCCGAGATTTGCGCCACCCGCCGGTTGCGGGAGGAGTTGGGCATCACGGGCCTGCATCCCGAACATCGCGATCATGTGGAATACCGCGCCGATGTGGGTTTGGGGCTTGTCGAGCATGAGGTGGTTGATATCTATCTGGCCCGCGCCGATGACACGCTGAAAGTCACGCCGAACCCTGAAGAGGTGATGGAAACGCGCTGGATCAACTATCAGGATCTGGTTGCCGAGGTTGCCCGCCGCCCGGAGCGTTTCACGCCTTGGATGAAAATCTATCTGGCCGAGCATAGTGACCGCATTTTCGGGCCGGACATGGT
This sequence comes from Paracoccaceae bacterium, assembly GCA_024636555.1. GTDB lineage: Bacteria > Pseudomonadota > Alphaproteobacteria > Rhodobacterales > Rhodobacteraceae > Seohaeicola. The sequence continues at coordinate 68,611 of JAGXGW010000040.1, forward strand.
GTATCTTGCCAGCCTGACGCAGGACTAGAGGCCAAGGCCGGCTGCCGCCTTCTGCCTAGGCGGTGCCGCCATGGACCAGTGTGAATCCGACGTCGATGCTCTGCGCTGCGGGCGCTGTATTTCCGTCTTTGAGCCTTTGCAGGATCGCCCCCGCCGCCTTTTGCCCGATACGGACGCGGTTCGAGCCTGTTGTTGTCAGCGGCACCGGCAAGGCCTGACCGATCTCCAGCCCGTTGAAACCCGCGATGGCAAGCTGGTCCGGCAGGCTGATGTTCTCGGACATGCAGTGAAATACCCCGCCAACGGCCATGTCATCATTGGAAAAGTAAACAACGTCAGGCGCCTGATCTGCCTCGCGGAGCAGTTGCGCCAAACCGTTCCGCCCAAGCGTGACGGAGGAAGGCGCATCCAGTGTCAGCGTTGCAGAAAGGGATTGCCCCGCTGCTTCCAACGTGGCTGTAAAACCGTTGAGCCGCGTCAGGGCGCGTTGGTCGCGGACGATATCATGCCCGATATAGGCGAAACGCTTGTAGCCGCGTTCAATCAGATGCCGCGCCATTTCCGCCCCGGCCCCGTGATGCGATATTCCCACGCACATATCCACCGGATCAATATCGACGTCCATGATCTCGACCACCGGAAAGCCCGCCCCTGCCAGTAATTTGCGGCTGGCCGAGGTGCTATTGCTGGGTGCGATCACCAACCCTGCGGGCCGCCATGACATGAGGTCGCGGATCAGACGTTCCTCGCGCTGCGGATCGTAGTTTGAAATGCCCAGAACTGGATGGAAGCCGGCATCCTCGAAATGGTCCTCCAGCCCTTTGAGCACATCGGCGAAGACGATATTGGCGAGAGAGGGCAGGATGACGCCCACTTGATTCGACGGCCCGCCCGCCAAGGCTCCGGCAAGACGGTTGCGCAGATACCCCAGTTGCGCTGCCGCCTCCTGCACCTTGCGGGCGGTTCCCTGCGTCACGGAAGCGCTGTCGCGCAAAGCGCGAGACGCGGTGATCTCGCTGACACCGGCGATCTGTGCAACCTGCGAAAGCGTTGGTTTTCTTGGGGGTTTTCCGCCCTGCAACGTTTTATCCCACCTTTCTCTGCGCTGTTTTCAAGGTGCTGCAAGCCATGGCACGCCGCCCCTGAATGTCGATTCGTCTTTGACATTGCCATTGATTGACAGCGCTGTCATTCAATGACAGCCTTAAGGCCGGAGGAGATCTGAATTTGCGCATTCTGGTAACGGGAGCGGCCGGTTTTATCGGCCAGATGGTAGTGGACGCGCTTGCGGCGCGTGACAGCCTGCTTTTGAACGGTACCGAGCGCCGGATTGCCGCGATCCTTGCCAGCGATATCGCGGAAGCGCCTTTGGACGCATTGGCGCGCCGTAACCGGAGGGTGCACGCCGTTGCCGGAGCACTGTCCGATCCTGAGGTTCTTGACCGGATTGCCGAGGATGCGCCCGATCTGGTGATCCATCTGGCCGCTGTTGTCTCGGGGCAGGCGGAGGCGGATTACGATCTCGGGATGGCGGTCAATCTGCAGTCCACGATCGATCTGATCAACGCCTGCCGCAAGATGGCCAAGCCGCCTGTGTTCCTGTTCTCCTCTTCCGTCGCGGTGTTTTCCTGCGCGGCGAATGACACGATCACCGAAGATACCTTGCCTGCGCCGCGCTCTTCCTATGGCACGCAAAAGCTGATGGGCGAATTGCTGGTGCGGGATGCGACGCGTAAAGGTTACATCCTCGGGCGTAGCCTGCGGTTCCCGACCATCTCTGTCCGCCCCGGCGCGCCGAACAAGGCGGCGAGCAGCTTTGCCAGCGGCATCATCCGCGAGCCTTTGGCCGGAAAGACAGCGATCCTGCCCGTGGGGCGGGATTTGCGCCTGCATCTGGCGTCCCCCGACCGGGCGCTGGCCTATACGCTGCATGCCGCGGGACTTGCGCAGGATGATATCGGCCCCGATACCACGCTGACCCTGCCGGGTGTAACCGTCACCGTCGGCGCCATGATCGACACGCTGACAAAGGTGGCCGGCACCGATGTTGCCGCGCGTATCAATTCCGCGCCTGATCCCGCGATCGAGGCGATCGTGTCAAGCTGGCCGGGTCAAATCATCACCCCGCGCGCGCTGTCGCTCGGGTTTCAACCCGATACGGATTTTGCCGATCTGGTCACGGCTCATATGAGCCGGATCGCGGCGGAATGAGTCACGAAAGATAACCAAAGCTCATGGGAGGAGCATCATGAAACATATCGTTACAGGCCTGTTTACGGCCGCAATTCTGGCTACCGGCGCGCAGGCGCAGCAAAACATTGTCGTAGGGCATGCGCTGTCGCCGTCCTCGCATTACGGTGTCGGCGCGCAAGCCTTCATCGACACGCTGACCGAACTGTCGGGCGGCACTTTCACCGGAGAGCAGGCCCCGGCAGGCCAGCTTGGCGGCGAACGTGACATGATCGAGGGCCTGCAGATCGGCTCGATCGACGTTGTCGTCACCTCGACCGGACCACTGGGCAACTTCGTACCCGAGGTTTTCGCCCTCGACCTGCCGTTCCTGTTCCGCGACTATGATCATGCGCGCGCGGTGCTGGATGGCGAGATCGGTCAGGAACTGTTGGAAAAGATCGGCGAGAACAACATCGTCGGTCTGGCATGGTCGGAAAACGGGTTCCGCCACATCACCAACTCGCAGCGTCCTGTCCGCACACCGGCTGATCTGGAGGGCCTGAAACTGCGCACGATGGAAAACCGCGTCCATATGACAGCATTCTCCGGCATGGGTGCTTCCCCAACGCCAATGGCATTTCCCGAACTCTTCACTGCGTTGCAGCAGGGCGTTGTTGACGGGCAGGAAAACCCTGTGACCGTGATCACGGCGTCGAAATTCTGGGAAGTGCAGAAGTACGTCTCGCTGACCGGGCATGTCTATTCGCCTGCCGCGGTTCTGGCCTCGCCGATCCTGTTGGATGGGCTGACCGACGAGCAGCGCGGATGGTTCGATGAGGCCGCCAAGGCTTCTGCCGCCGCGACCCGCGCCGAAGTGAACCGTCTGGAAGAGGCAGGCGTTGAAATGCTGCTGGAAAACGGGATGGAAGTGATCACCGATATCGACAAGGCGCCTTTTGCGGCTTTGGCCGAAGCCTCCTATTCCGTCTACACGGATGAGTATGGCACAGAAATGGTCGAGCGGATCAAAGCAGTCGAATAACCCCGCTTCCTACATAACCAGCCGGCGCAGAATTCTGCGCCGGTTTTTGCACAGGAAAGACAGAGGTCCGGATGCGCACCTTTCTGAGGTTTGAAGATTTCACCACCGGACTGGCACTGCGCCTGTCCATCGGGTTTCTGGTGATCGCGGCCTCTTTGGCGCTGTATCAGGTCATCACCCGCTTTGCTTTCGGTAGCCCGTCCACGTGGTCCGAGGTGATCACGCGCTCTGCCATGATCTGGTCGGTCTTTCTGGGGGTCGCGGTTGCGTTCCGGCATGGCTCGATGATCGCCGTCGAGGTGATCCAGCAGACGCTGCCCCCCAGACTCGGCTTTGCCCTGTTCATGGTGTCGAACGCGATGTCGATCCTATTTTTCTCCATCCTGTTCTGGCAGGGTTGGGCCATGACAGAGCGCGTGGCACGGCAGAAGCTGTCGGCGCTTGATATCTCCATCGCCTGGGTCTACGCGGCCTTGCCCGTCGGGTCGGTTTTCATCGTCATTGCCATACTCGCCTGCATAATCCGTGGCTATCAGGGGGAATGGACCTCTGGCCATAGCTCGGTTGTCACAAAAACGGAGCTTGTGGAATGAACGCGGCGCTTGGTCTCTCGCTCGCGATCCTGTTTCTGATCGGTGTGCCCATTGCCGTGGCGATCGGCCTTGCCTCGGTCATCGGGATCGAGGTGCAGGGCAGTCTGCCACTGCTGCTGGTCGCACAACGGATGTTCACCGGCATCGACAGCTTTCCGCTGATGGCGATTCCGCTATTCATCCTTGCCGGTAATCTGATGTCGGCGGGCGGCATCTCGCATCGGTTGGTGGAGCTGGCGAAATCCATCGTCGGCGGTATTCAGGGC
>JAGXGW010000041.1 GCA_024636555.1 Paracoccaceae bacterium
GATGGATATCGTGATCACCACCGCGCTGATCCCCAACCGCGAGGCGCCCGAACTGTGGACGCCCGACATGGTGGCGGCAATGAAGCCCGGCTCCGTGATCGTCGATCTGGCGGCGGAAAAGGGCGGTAACTGCAAGTTGACCGTGATGGACGAGAAGATCGTGACCGACAACGGTGTCACGATCATCGGCTATACCGATTTCCCCAGCCGGATGGCCGCGCAGTCCTCGACGCTCTACGCGACGAATATCCGCCACATGATGACCGACCTGACGCCCGCAAAGGACGGACAGATCGTGCATAACATGGAGGATGACGTGATCCGCGGCGCGACAGTGACCTTCGCCAAGGATATCACCTTCCCGCCGCCTCCGCCGAAGATCAACGCGATTGCGGTGCAAAAGCCCAAGGAAAAGGTCAAGGAACCGACCGCCGAGGAAAAGCGCGCCAAGGAAATCGCCGATTTCAAGACCCAGACCCGCAACCAGGTGGTGCTGCTGGGGATCGGTGCGGCGCTTGTTCTGGCCGTCGGTCTGGTCGCACCGGCCAGCTTCATGCAGCATTTCATCGTGTTCCTGCTGTCGGTCTTCATCGGCTTCCAGGTGATCTGGAACGTCGCCCACAGCCTGCACACGCCGCTGATGGCGGTGACCAATGCCATCTCGTCCATCGTGATTCTAGGTGCGCTGATCCAGATCGGGTCAAGCTCCATGCTGATCACCTTGCTGGCGGCTTTGGGCATCTTCATGGCCTCGATCAATATTGTCGGCGGCTTCCTCGTGACACGGCGCATGCTCGCCATGTTCCAGAAATCCTAAGGAGCGGGCATCATGGAATACGGATTCACTATCGCAGCTTATGCTGTTGCCGCCGTGCTGTTCATCCTGTCGCTGGGCGGGCTGAGCGGGCAGGAAAGCGCCAAACGTGCCGTCTGGTATGGTATCGTCGGTATGGCGATCGCCGTGATCGGCACCCTGATCGGACCGGGGCAGGGCCTCTGGCTCGCCTCGCTGGTCCTGATCGCGCTTGGCGCGGCTGTGGGCTACCAGCTTGCCACCCGCGTGCAGATGACCCAGATGCCGGAGCTTGTCGCGATCATGCATTCGCTGGTCGGTCTGGCCGCGGTGTTTGTGGGCTTCAACGCCGATATCATGATCAACAACATCGCCGATTTCTACGCGGTGAACGGGTTGGTCCTCGGGACCGTTGCGGCGGATGGCTATAGCGCGGTCGGCTTGCCCGCTGCGGTCTATAACGAGCTGTCGTCCTTCGGCCAGTTGATCGCCAAGAAGACCGCGATCGAGATTTCCATCCTGCGGGTCGAACTGCTGCTGGGGATCTGGATCGGTGCCGTCACCTTTACCGGGTCGGTCATCGCCTATGGCAAGCTGGCAGGCAAGGTTGACACTTCGGCCAACAAGCTGCCCGGCGGGCATATGCTGAACGCCGGTGCCGCCGCGCTCTCGCTGCTGTTCGCGATCATGTACATGAACGAGGCCGGAAGCTGGACACTGGTGCTGCTGGCGCTGCTGGCCCTGTTCATCGGCTACCACCTGATCATGGGGATCGGCGGCGCGGATATGCCCGTGGTCGTCTCGATGCTGAACAGCTATTCCGGCTGGGCGGCAGCGGCCATCGGTTTCAGCCTTGGCAACGATCTGCTGATCGTCGTGGGGGCGCTGGTCGGCTCGTCCGGTGCGATCTTGTCCTACATCATGTGCAAGGCGATGAACCGTTCGTTCATCAGCGTCATACTGGGCGGCTTCGGTGGCCCGGCAGGCGAGCAGATGGCGGTCGAGGGCGAGCAGATCGCCATTGACGTGGACGGCGTTGCCACAGCGCTGGACGAGGCCGACAGCATCATCATCATCCCCGGTTACGGGATGGCGGTGGCGCAGGCCCAGCAAAGCGTCTCGGAACTGACCAAACGCCTGCGCGCCAAGGGCAAGACCGTGCGCTTCGCCATCCATCCGGTGGCGGGCCGTCTGCCCGGCCACATGAACGTGCTGCTGGCCGAGGCCAAGGTGCCCTACGACATCGTGCTGGAGATGGACGAGATCAACGATGATTTCCCCTCGACGGATGTGGCCATCGTGATCGGGTCGAACGACATCGTGAACCCCGCCGCACAGGACGATCCCAACAGCCCCATCGCCGGTATGCCGGTGCTGGAATGCTGGAAAGCCAAGCAGGTTTTCGTGTCCAAGCGCGGGCAGGGGACAGGCTATTCCGGTATCGAGAACCCGCTGTTCTTCAAGGAAAACACGCGGATGCTTTACGGTGATGCCAAGAAGTCGCTGGACGAGTTGCTGACCAAAATCATCTGATCCGTTGTTTTTTCGCGACAGCAAAAGGCGCCCTTTGGGGCGCCTTTTTTCGTATGGTGACACGGGGTTGCCCGGAAAATACACTGTCGTATACCATCGTGTTCCGTAAATAACTGAAATAAAACAACTTTATCTTTTTATTGATCGGGTTAGCTTATACGATCAGCGCAACTCAGGAGTCGCCCCATGTCGCCCATCCAAGACCATCCGTTGCGCTATGAACTGGCAAACGAACTGCATGCCCGTCCTTTCCCGTCTGTAGAGGCACCCGGTGCCGCGCTCTATCTGGCGATCAAGAAGGAACAGGATGCCGCCAGCCGCGACAGGTCGGCGGATCTGGCGCATCTGACCGAATTGCTGGACCGTTTCGGCGCCGCCCATCCACAGCCGGGGGCCACGCATTATTTCGGCCAGATCGGCAAGCATATGCTGAAGTGGGAAAGCCATACAGAATTTGTGACCTACACCGCCTTTACCGAAACGCTGGGCAGTCGCGCCTTTGATCCGGCGGATTTCGAGGTGTTTCCGGCGGACTGGCTGACCCGTGCACCGGGCGTGCGCGTCACCTCGGCGCTGATCCGGATGGAGGAGTCGCGCGACAAGGCCGAAGTGATCGAAAAGCTGACCGACTGGTTCGTGCCGGAAAGCCTTGCGGTCAGCCGCGTGCTGGACGATGCCGCCATTGTCGCGGGGGATTTCCGCATCGATCCGGCTGGACATATGCGCTTTGCGATCTTCGTCTCCCCCGATACCGGCGCGCGCCGCGTGGGACGCGTGGTGCAGCGGCTGTGCGAGATCGAGACCTACAAGTCCATGTCGATGCTGGCCTTCGCACAGGTCAAGGCGATGTCCTCCACGCTCGCCTCGATTGACGCGCAACTGACGCAGTTGATGGATGATATGAGCCGCAACGAGAAACCGGCCGATCAAACGCTGGCCGGGCTGCTGGAAGTCTCTGCCATGCTGGAGAACAAGGTCGCCCGTGCCTCCTTCCGCTTCGGTGCGGCGGCCGCCTATGAGGCGATCGTGCACCAGCGGATCGAGGTGCTGCGTGAGGCGCGCTTTGACGGGCGGCAGACCTTCGGGGAATTCATGATGCGCCGCTATGATCCCGCGATGCGGACGGTCAAGGCGTCACAGGCGCGGCTGGCGGCGATGGCAGACCGCGCCATGCGGGCAGGCGAGTTGCTGCGCACAAGGGTGGATGTGGAACGCTCGGCGCAGAACCAGTCCTTGCTGGAAAGCATGAACATACGCGCGGATATGCAGTTGCGTCTCCAGAAAACGGTCGAAGGCCTGTCCGTCGTCGCGATCAGCTATTATGCGGTCTCGCTGATGTCCTATGCGGTCTATCCCGTGGCAGAGGCCGTGGATATCAGCCGGGGAACGATGACAGCGGCGTTGATCGTGCCGGTGATGTTGCTTGTCTGGTGGCTGGTGCGGCGCGTCCAGAAGAGCCTGCATTAAGCAGACGGTGATCAAGCCGCCCACCGCGATAGCTGCGATGGAACGGCTTGCACCAAAGGAATGGTTGCCGGATAGCCGCGCCTGTCAGCGCCCCCTGATGCGCGGGTCCAGCGCGTCGCGCAGGCCGTCACCCAGATAGTTGACGCTCAGCACGGTCAGCGAGATCGCCAGACCGGGCCAGAGCACGCGCTGCGGATGCTGTTGCATGTAATCGACCGCATCGAACAGCAGCCGCCCCCATGTCGGGAAATCGGGTGGAAAGCCTAGGCCCAGAAAGGACAGCGCGCTCTCGGTAATGATCGCATTGGCGATGCCCAGCGTGGCCGAGACCATGATGGGCGACATCACGTTGGGCAGCACATGGCGTGTGATCATGCGGAAATTCGTGGTCCCGATAGAACGCGCCGCCAGCACGAATTCGCGCTCCTTCAGCGTCAGCACATCGCCGCGCACGATCCGCGCCGTGGGCATCCAGCTTGTGATCCCGATGGCCGTGACGATCAGGATGAAAATTCCCGTCTCCGGTCCGAAAGCCGCGTTCAGTGGTTCGCGGAAGAGCAGCACCATCACAAGGATGAGCGGCAGCAGGGGCAGCGCCAGAAACAGGTCTGTCAGGCGCATCAGGATATTGTCGAGGCTCTTGAAAAAGCCCGCCAGCACACCGATCAGACTGCCGAGGATCAGCGCCAGCAGCATCGCGGTGATCCCCACCGAGACCGAGGTCTGCCCGCCTGCCATCATCCGCGCCAGCATATCGCGGCCCAACTGGTCCGTGCCCAGAGGATGCGACCAGCTTGGCCCCTGATTGCGCGAGCGGATGTCGATAAAGGTCGCGTCATAGGGCCAGAAAAGCGGGCCGATAAAGACCGAGGCCACGATCAGCAGGAAGACGATGCCACCCAGCAGCGCGCCCTTGTGGGTTTTGAACTGGTCCCAGATATCACGCCACTGGCTGCGCGGCGGGGCCGTGGGGAGCGGCTGGTCGATCAACTCAGTCATAGCGGATCCTCAGGTCCAGAATGCCGTAAAGCACATCTGCAATCAGGTTGAACACAACGATGAGCAGCGCGAAGATGAAGGTCAGCGTCTGCACCATCGGCAGGTCGTTCGCCTCGATCGAGGTGATCAGAAGCTGGCCCAGACCGTTCACCTTGAACACCTGCTCGGTGATGATCGCGCCGCCGAACACTTGCGGCACACCCAGCGCGATCACGGTGACAACGGGGATCATCGAATTGCGCAGCACATGCACCAGCACCACGGTTTTCTCGCCCAGTCCCTTGGCCCGCGCGGTGCGGACATAATCCTGATTGAGATTGTCCAGCATCGAGGCGCGCATGAAGCGGCTGATCTGCGCCGCGTTGTAAAGCGCCAGCACAGCGACAGGCATGATCATCTGGCGCAGCTGGAACATGAAACTTTCCCAATCCGTCACCTTATGCGTGGTGTCGTAGATTGACGGGAACCAGCCCAGATTGACCGAGAAGATCACGATCAGCAGCACGCCGGTAAAGAAGGTCGGTACTGAAAAGCCTACCATCGAGACGAATGTGCCGATCTGGTCGAAGGCCGAATATTGCCGGTAGGCCGAGTATATCCCGATCGGCAGGGCGATCATCACCCCCAGCACGTAGGACATGCCTACGACCCACAGGGTCTGCGGCAGGCGCTGCACCACGATATCCATGACCGGGCTGCGGGTCTGCCATGACAGAACGCGCAATTTGCCCTCGGAGAAGCTGGTGCCGAAAATATTGTCGAACAACACCTGCGGCTCGACCCAGAAAAATTGCACAATCCATTTGAAGAACTGGATATGCACCGGAGCGCCGAGCCCCAGAGCCTCGCGCATCCGTTCCTTGACTTCGGGCGGCACGGTCAGCGGGACCTGCGCCATCGGATCACCGGGGGCGAGTTGTAGAAGGCTGAAGATCACAAGGGCAATGAACAACAGGGTCGGGACGGCCAAGACCAGTCGCCGGATAGTAAAGGTCAACATGGGCGGCGCCTTTGCGACTCGCGGTGAGGTTTACCGGAAAACGAACGGCCCCGCCCCGGCAAAGGGGCGAGGCCGTGATGTCAGGTGGTTACTCGGTCCGGTACCAGTCGGCCACGTTCCACAGTTCGCTGTCCCATGTGTTCAGCACCACACCGCCCAGCGTGTTGGAATGGGCCGAGACGCGGCCACGATCCACCAGCGGGATGATGACATTGCTTTCCTTGGTGACCATGTCGTTCAGCTTGCGGGCAATCTCGCCGCGCTTTTCCAACTCGCCCGTGCGGCCCAGTTCGGCCACCATCGCGTCATAGGTCGGATCACAGAAACGGGTGATGTTCTCGCCCTGCCACTGTGTTTCGGGGCGAGGGGCCTTGTCGCAGGTCTGTGCAGCCAGATAGGCCTCGGGGTCGGTGCCATCGAAGTTGTTGGCATACATTTCCAGATCCGCATAGAATTTCTGGAACGTATCGGGGCTGCCCGGATCGCCGCCAAAGAAGACCGAGGCGCTGACGTTGCGCAGTTCGGTCTCCACGCCGATTTCATCCCACCACTGCTTGATCAGGGCCTGGAAGTCCTGACGCACCGCGTTGGTCGACGTCTGGAACAGGACCGAAAGGCGGACGCCGTCCTTCTCGCGGATGCCATCCGCGCCACGGGTCCAGCCGGCTTCGTCCAGCATGGCATTCGCGCCTTCGATGTCATGGGTCAGACAGTCGGTGTTGTCGGACGCGTAAAGCGCTGGTGCGGGCACGAGGTTGCATGTCGGACGCCCTGCCTGACCATAGCCGATTTCAACCAGCAGTTCGCGGTCGATCGACATCGACAATGCCGCGCGCACGGCAGGATCGGTCAGGAACGGGTGCGGATGCTTCGCCGTGGCACGCTCGCCTTCGGGCAGCGAGGGGGAGGGGTCGGTCATGTTGACCATGATCCGCTCGACCAGCGAACCGAAAGCCGCGATGGTCTGGCCTTTGCCGCCAGCCTGCATCTGCTCGATCACCTCGGGGGCAAGCTGCAGGTTCCACGCATAGTCGAACTCGCCGGTTTCCAGCACGGCGCGTCCTGCGGCTGTGGCATCGCCGCCGCCTTTGAAGGTCATCGTGGCGAAGGCAGGCTTGGCCGGATCGCGGTAGTTGGGGTTGGCTTCCAGCGAGATCACGTCATTGGGACGGAATTCGGTGACGCGGAAGGGGCCGGTTCCGATCGGGTTGAAGTTGGCCTCGGTGCATTCGGGTGCTTTCGCACCCAGACAATCCGCGAATTGCGCGGCCTGGATGATCGGGGCTTGTGCCCCCATGAAGGGACCGTAGGGATTGGGCTTCGATTCACTGAACGTCACCTTGACGGTCAGATCGTCGATCACCTCGACAGCCGAGACGCCCTCGAACTTGGCCGCTTGCGCGCAACCGCCTTCGGGATGCATGCAATATTCGGCAGTGAATTTCACGTCATTGGCCGTGACGGACGTGCCGTCGGACCACAGCAGGTCGGGCTTGAGCTTCCACGTGATCGACGTCAGATCCTCGCTGACGCCGCCATTTTCGATTGTGGGGATTTCCGTGGCCAGAAACGGCACCAGCGCGCCTGTCTCGTCATAGCGGCCCAGCGGCTCGATGATCATCGAGGCCGATTCAAGGTCCTTTGTGCCGCCCGACAGATAGGGGTTCAGGATCGACGGGGCCTGCCAGTAGATGATGTTGACATGGCCATCCGCGCCACGCTCGGCAAATGCCGCCGGAGCGATCGCAGCCAGCGCCACTGCACCAAGCAGAGTTGTTTTCAGTGTCATTTGTCTCTCCATGTTGGACACATGCGTGCCTCTCGTTTTTTCAACGTGCCGACTTCTTGCGCCAGATTTCCCCAAGGCGCCTCGCCGGTTCTGTACCTCAGGGCCGATTCCCGTGCTGCTTGCAAGAGAACGCCCCCTGATATCCTGCATCACAGACCGGTTAAGTTTAAAAATCAAGCACAGGTTTTGTTTGCCTTCTCTTCCGCGGCGTGAAGGGCGCGACGGTGCGAAGGGATTTGACAGGCTCCGATCGCTGTCTGTAGCGTCGGGGATCGAAACCCCCGACACAGGATTGCACACATGCTGGACCAGCCCATCGCGAGGATCGAAAATCTGCGGGTGGAGTTCCAGACCAAGGATGGCCCAGTGGTGGGCGTCGAGGATGTGTCCTTCACCATCAATCCGGGCGAAACCGTCTGTGTTGTTGGGGAATCCGGCTCTGGAAAGTCGGTTTCCAGCCTGTCGCTGATGCGGCTGGTGGAGTTTGGCGGCGGCACGATTGCAGGCGGGCGGTTGCTGTTCGAGCGCAAGACCGGCGGGCAGGTCGACCTTGGCAAGACCGCTCAGGATCTGATGCGGACGATTCGTGGCAACGAGATCGGCATGATCTTTCAGGAGCCGATGACGGCGTTGAACCCGGTCTTTACCGTGGGGCGGCAGCTGACCGAAGGGCTGCGGCTTCACAAGGGGATGACTAAAAAAGAGGCAGAGGCCCGCGCGCTCGATCTGTTGCAGCAGGTGCGTATCCCCGAGCCTGTGCGGCGCCTGCAGCAATACCCGCATGAATTGAGCGGCGGGATGCGTCAGCGTGTTGTGATTGCAATGGCCCTTGCTTGCGAGCCGCGCCTGCTGATCGCAGACGAGCCGACCACAGCGCTGGATGTGACCATTCAGGCCGAGATTCTGGCCCTCATCGACCGGCTCAAGCGCGAGACCGGTACGGCGGTGATGTTCATCACGCACGATATGGCGGTGGTGGCGCAGATGGCCGACCGCGTTGTGGTCATGTATCGTGGCAACAAGGTGGAGGAGGGGACGGTTCACGAGATATTCGAGAATCCGCAGCATGACTACACCAAGGCGCTGCTGTCTGCCGTGCCCAAGCTGGGCGAGATGACGGGCAAGCCCTTGCCCGAACCGATGCGCCTGCTGGGTGCGACAGGCCCCGCCGCCGTGCCGATCCCCGGCACCGATACGCCGCTGCTGACGGTGAAGAACCTGACCACGCGCTTTGCCGTGCGCGGCGGGCTGTTCCGGCGCACGGTGGCCAATGTCCATGCGGTCGAGGATGTGTCCTTCACGCTCAACAAGGGCCGCACCCTGTCACTGGTGGGCGAAAGCGGTTGCGGCAAATCAACCTGCGGGCGCTCAATCCTGCGGCTGGTGGATCCGCAATCGGGCCAGATCATGCTGGACGGCACCGATATCATGGCGCTGGACCAGCGCGCCCTGCGCCGCGCGCGGCAGGACATGCAGATGGTGTTCCAGGACCCGTTCGCGAGCCTCAATCCGCAGATGCAGCTTTCCGACCAGGTGGCCGAGCCGTTACGGAATTTCGGCACCCATCAGGGCAGTGCGCTGACAGACAAGGTCGCGGACCTGTTCGACCGTGTGCATCTGCCGCGCAATTTCATGCGCCGCTATCCGCACGAGCTGTCCGGCGGGCAGCGCCAGCGGGTCGCCATTGCCCGTGCGCTTGCGCTGAACCCCAAGCTGATCATCGCCGATGAGGCTGTCTCGGCGCTGGATGTGTCGGTGCAGGCGCAGGTGCTGAACCTGATGATGGAATTGCAGGCCGATCTGGGCCTGTCGTTTCTGTTCATCAGCCATGATATGGCAGTTGTGGAGCGTGTCAGCCATGACGTGGGCGTGATGTATCTGGGCCGGATCGTCGAGATGGGATCGCGTCAGGCCGTGTTCGAGAACCCGCAGCACCCCTATACCCGCGCCCTGATGAAGGCCGTGCCCGTCGCCGATCCGCGCAAGCGCAAGACCGAGCGGGACCTGAATTTCAAGCCGATCCCCTCGCCGATGCATCCGGTGACCTATGAAGCCGCGCCTTCGGCCTATATGGAGGTGTCAAAGGGCCATTTCGTGCTGACCACGGAGAGCGGTTATTAAGACAGGAGCGGGGACAAGATGACAACCAGACTGACACCTTTCGAACTGATGGAAAAGCTGGTCAGCTTTCCCACGGTCAGCCGTGACAGCAACCTGCCGCTGGTGGATTGGGTCGAGGACTATCTCAACAGCCACGGCATCACCGCGCATCGTCATTATAACGAGGATAACGAGAAAGCCGCGCTTTTTGCCCATGTCGGGCCGGATGTGGAGGGCGGGCTTGTCCTGTCCGGCCATACCGATGTGGTGCCGGTGGATGGCCAGCCATGGGCCGATGATCCGTTCAAGGTTGTGGAACGCGACGGCAAATACTACGGGCGCGGCACCTGCGACATGAAGGGGTTCGATGCGCTGTCGATCTGGGCTTTGGTCGAGGCGCAGCATCGCGGCGTCAAACGCCCGCTGCAACTGGCGTTGAGCTATGACGAGGAGGTGGGATGCGTCGGTGCGCCGCCGATGATCGACCGGATGCTGGAGGTGCTGCCGAAAGCCTCGGCCGTGATCGTGGGCGAGCCTTCGATGATGAAGGCGGTGACAGGTCACAAGGGCGGGCAGGGGTTCTGGACGCATGTCGTGGGCTTCGAGGTGCACAGCTCGATCATGCATACGGGCGTCAATGCGATCATGTACGGGGCCAAGCTGATCGAATGGGCCAATCAGGTGAATGCCGAGAACATGGCCCGCACCCCCGGCCCGCTGGCCGCGATGTTCGATCCGCCATGGACGACGGCGCATGTCGGTGTGATCTCGGGCGGGACCGCACATAACATCACCGCCAAGGATTGCCGCTTCGGAATGGATTTCCGCGCCGTGCCGGGCGACAATCTGTCGGATTGGCGCGATCTCTACCTTGCCCGCGTCAGACAGGTCGAGGCGCAGATGCAGGCGGTGCATCCGTCCACCCGCATCGAGATTACCGAAAAGTTCGAGGTGCCCGCGCTGAAGCCCGAAACCGAGGGTGAGGCCGAGATGCTGGTGCGCGCGATCACCGGCGACAATGGCGGCCATGTGGTCAGCTACGGCACCGAGGCAGGGCAGTTTCAGGAGCGCGGATATTCCGCCGTGGTCTGCGGCCCCGGCGATATTGCACAGGCGCACCAGCCCGACGAATATATCACCAAAGCCCAGTTCGAGGCAGGCCATGACTTCATGCGCAACCTGCTCGAACGGCTTTGACCCATATGCCGCGCCGCAGGCGGGCAGATATGCAGAAATGAAAAGGAAGACCCATGCCGATCAAGAATCGCTTTGCAGAAATGCAGGATGAAGTCACCGCTTGGCGGCGTGACATGCACGAGAACCCCGAAATCCTGTTCGAGACGCATCGCACCTCGGCGCTGGTGGCGGACAAGCTGGCGGAATTCGGCTGTGACGAGGTGACAACCGGCATCGGGCGCACCGGCGTTGTGGCGGTGATCAAGGGCAGGACAGACACATCGGGCAAGGTCATCGGCCTGCGCGCCGATATGGATGCGCTGCCGATTCTCGAGGCGACGGGGCTGCCCTATGCCTCCAAAACGCCCGGCGCGATGCATGCCTGCGGCCATGACGGGCATACCGCCATGCTGCTGGGGGCGGCGAAATATCTGGCCGAGACGCGCAATTTCGACGGCACGGTGGTCGTGATCTTTCAGCCCGCCGAAGAAGGCGGCGGCGGCGGGCGCGAGATGTGCGAGGACGGCATGATGGACCGCTGGAACATTCAGGAAGTCTACGGCATGCACAACATGCCCAACCTTCCGTTGGGCCATTTCGCCATCCGTTCTGGGCCGTTCTTTGCCGCGACCGACCAGTTCGATATCTATCTCGAGGGCAAGGGCGGCCATGCCGCGCGCC
Source organism: Paracoccaceae bacterium (assembly GCA_024636555.1). Classification (GTDB taxonomy): domain Bacteria; phylum Pseudomonadota; class Alphaproteobacteria; order Rhodobacterales; family Rhodobacteraceae; genus Seohaeicola. The sequence continues at coordinate 11,539 of JAGXGW010000041.1, forward strand.
CGCAGGAAACAGTGGATACCACGGTAATGGCCGCGCAACTGGTGCTGTCGTTGCAGACCATCGCCAGCCGCAATGCCGATCCGGTCAGCCAGATCGTGGTGTCGGTGACCTCGTTCCAGACATCCTCGAACGCGTTCAACGTGATCCCGCAGAAGGTGCATATCAAAGGCACGGTGCGGACCCAGAGCACCGAGAATCGCGACATGGCCGAGCGCCGGATCAAGGAAATCGCGGCGGCCACGGGGGCGATGTATGGCGGTGTGGCTGAGGTGGATTACCATCGCGGCTACCCGGTCATGGTCAATTCCGTAGAGCAGACCGAATTCGCCCGCGAGGTGGCGCATGGCGTGGGCGGCAATGTGATCGAGGCGCCGCTGGTCATGGGCGGTGAGGATTTCGCCTTCATGCTGGAAGAACGCCCCGGCGCCTATATCCTTGTCGGCAACGGCCCCAGCGCGCAGGTGCACCATCCAGAATACAATTTCAACGACGAGGCGATACCTGTGGGCTGTAGCTGGTGGGCGGGCATTGTGGAGCAGCGCATGCCTGCGGCCTGATCCTTGCGGGTCACGAAATGAAACGGCGCGCCGCTCAGCGCGCCGTTTTGCGTTCCATCAATGGCACAAGACGCGCCAGCAACTTGCGCCGTGCATCCGCGCCCGCATCCAGCAGGCTGCCGGCATTGGCGCGCATCTCTTCCAGCACGGGGCTTGCGGTGAGCCGGCTGACCTGCCGCCCCAGATCGGCCCCGTCAAGAACCCGCAGCGCGACACCCGCCTGCGTCAGCCCCGCATAGGCTCGCCGGAAGTTCGCAACACCCGGCCCGTGCAGCACTGCCGCCCCCAGCATCGCCGGTTCATAGGGGTTGTGCCCGCCCTCGGTGCCGAATGATCCGCCCAGAAAAACCAGCGGCGCCAAGCGATAGAACAGGCCCATCTCGCCCAATGTATCGGCTAGATAGACCTGCGTGGCAGGCTCCGGCAGCGCGCCTGTGCTGCGCTGGGCGATGTTGAAACCCGCTTGGCCGAGCCTCTGGCCCAGTTCCGCCCCGCGCGCCGGATGGCGCGGGATCAGGACCAGCAGCAGGTCGGGATGTGTCTGCAGCGCGGTCTGATGCGCCGCGATCACGGCCCCCTCATCGCCGGGATGGGTCGAGGCCGCAGCCCAGACGGGGCGCGTGCCGATGGCCTGACGCAGCCTCTCCAAAGCGGCCGGATCGGCGGGCAGGGGGCTGGCGGCGGCCTTCAGATCGCCGGTGTCCATGATCCGCGCCGGATCAAGGCCAAGCCCGCGCATCTGCGCGGCGGTGGCCGCATCCTGCGTACTGATCAGCGCGGCACGTGACAGCAGCGCCCGAATGGCGTGGGGGGCACGGCTGCGGCTGCGCGAGGCGCGCGCATTGATCACCGCAAGTGGAATGGCGCGCCGGTCCGTCTCGATCATCAGGCGCGGCCACAGATCATTCTCCATCAGACAGGCCAGATCGGGCTGCCAGTGATCCAGAAAAGCGCCCACCGCCGCCGGTGTGTCGACCGGCTGGAACTGGTGGACGGCCTGCGGCAGGCGGCGGGCCAGCGTCTCTGCCCCCGTTGCGGTGGTCGTGGTGAACAAAAGCCGCGCGCCTGTTTTGCGCTCCAGATCGCGCGCCAGATCAAGGCTGGAGGCCACCTCTCCGACAGAGGCGGCGTGAAACCACACCAGCGGGCCTTCGGGCCGCGCGGCAGAGGCGCGCCCCACCCGCTCGGCCAGCCGCTCGGGTGCGGCACCCTGCGCCGCATGGCCCTTGCGCGCCATTCGCGTCAACAGGCCGGGGGCAACGGCGGTCAGTCCCAGATAGACCCGCAACAGAGCCGTCAGCCCCGGCTTCGGGACAGGGGCGTATCCGCCCGACATTACCGGATCATCCGCCCGTATGGCTCATGTGGCGGGACATCTTGCCATCCACCACTTGCCGCGAGTAATCGAAATCATGGCCCTTGGGTTTCAGCTGGATCGCGGCACGGATCGCCTGCTCCAGCGCGCCTGTGTCGCCCGGATTGGCCCGCAAGGGGGCGCGCAGGTCGGCCATATCCTCTTGGCCAAGGCACATGTAAAGCTCGCCCGTGCAGGTCAGGCGCACACGGTTGCAGCTTTCGCAGAAATTATGGGTGAGCGGCGTGATGAACCCGATTTTCTGGCCCGTCTCCTCAAGGCGCACATAACGCGCAGGCCCGCCCGTGCGCTCGGCCAGATCGGTCAGCGTGTAGCGTGCGGCCAGCGTGGCGCGCAGATCGCGGAGCGGCCAGTATTGATCCAGCCGGTCCTCGTTGCCGATATCGCCCATCGGCATGACCTCGATAAAGGTCAGATCCATGTCGCGTTCGGCGCACCATGCGGCCAGCGAAAACAGCTCGTCCTCGTTGAACCCCTTGAGCGCCACGGTGTTGATCTTGACCCGCAGCCCCGCCTTTTGCGCCGCATCGATCCCGCGCAGTACCTGTGGCAGGCGGCCCCAGCGGGTGATATCGGCGAATTTCGCATCATCCAACGTGTCGAGCGAGACATTGATCCGCCGCACCCCCGCCGCCGCAAGATCAGGCGCGAATTTCTCAAGCTGGCTGCCATTGGTCGTCAGCGTCAATTCGCGCAATGCCCCACTGTCCAGATGCCGTGTCATCGCATCGAAAAAGGTCATGATCCCCTTGCGGACCAGAGGCTCCCCGCCGGTGATCCGCAATTTCTCCACCCCCATACCGATGAAGGTCGAGCACATCGTGTCCAACTCCTCCAGCGTCAGAAGCTGGGCCTTGGGCAGGAAGGTCATGTTTTCGGACATACAATAGACGCAGCGGAAATCGCAGCGGTCCGTGACCGAGACCCGCAGATAGTTGATGGCCCTTTGGAACGGGTCGATCAGCGGCGCTGTTGCTTGGGGGATTATGCTATGCTCCATACAGGAAACGTAAGGATCGGCGGAACTCTGAGCAAGGGGGATTGTGCGATTGCGCGTTCGTGGTTTGAGGCTTAGGCTGGAAACATGAAAAAGATTGTCATGCCTCTTTCCGTCACAGCCCTGCTTTTGGCCGGCTGTGCGGAGTTCGCCCTGCTCCCGCAAAGTGCCGGTCAGACCGCAGCACCCACGCCTGCGGCAGCGCCAGCACCGTCGAACACGCGCCCGCCGTTGACGGGTGCGCCGCGCACGGTCGATGATTTCGACGTAGCCAGCGCAGACGCGCGGCAGGCCGCCGTGGCCCCGCCCACCGCATCGGCCGGGTCGATCGGCACCACGGTCGCCTCGCTTGGCGATCCGGCGCGTCCGGGGTTCTGGATGGAAACGCCGCTGGTCAGCAGCCCGCAACGCGGCAGTGTGCTCTATCGTCCGACGGGGCGGCGGCTCAACCTTGACCTGATCCCGATTGACGGCCCTCCCTCCGGTGGCAGCAGGCTGTCGATCTCGGCCATGCGGATGCTGGACGCACCGCTGACCGGATTGCCGCGCGTGGACGTGTTTACCAACTAGCGTTCGTCTCTTGGCGAAAGATTCCCGCGCCTCTGCCTATGCCGCGCGGCAGGCAGGTCTGCGGGACGGACCAACATTGCAGCCTGCCACCTCGCCCGGAACAGCCGCGCAGCGGCCCGGGCATCGCACGGCCGCCCCCAGGCCGGGCGATTGGTTGCCGCAAGTGCCACGGCCAGAGGCTGGATGATGCTGCACGATAAACTGCCTGACTGATGCGTTGGGTCGCCCGACCGCGGCCCTGCGATGCCCTCTGTCGCGTCGATGAGCGAAGGCGCGGAACAAGGCGCGCAGCGCCGCCGCGCATCGCCGGGCCGCCCCCCGGTA
>JAGXGW010000042.1 GCA_024636555.1 Paracoccaceae bacterium
GCCCAGGGTCATCGCCAGCGCCGACACGGCCCAGCCCGGCCGTAGGCTGAGGCTTCCGGCCACCTCGGCCCCGTAAAGCCCCCGCAACGTCGCCGCCACATCGGGCAACAACGCCGCCGCGATAAGATAGCCCAACCCCACGCCGATCACTCCGGCGACCAGCGCCAGCGCGGCCAGTTCCACCGCCATCAGGATGATCAATTGCCGCAGCGGCGCGCCCAGAGCTCGCAGCGTCCGCACCATCGGGCGGCGTTGCTCGAAGGCCAGACCGATCGCGCCATGCACGATGAACAGGCCCACGGCAAATGACAGCAGGCCAAAGGCGGTCAGGTTCAGGTGGAAACTGTCGGTCAGCCGCGCCACATCGCCGCCATCCTGCGGCGCGGTCTGGACGAGACCGGGGGCCACTTCGGCGAGCGGGCGGCGGGTGACGGGCTGGACGGGGGCCACGATCAGCCGGTCGATCTGGTCCGGACGCGCCAGCAGGCGTTGCGCCAGACCGATATCCGTGATGGCTGTGTTGGGGGCCATGTCCGGCGCGATGATGCCCTGCGCGCCGGTTGCGGGCAAACGCGCCAGCGTCGCCTCCGCCGCGAAGATCTGGCCCGCACCGGACAGGAACGCGCCCACATCCGCGCCCGCCTGCACACTCACCGGCGCCAGCCCGCCCGGCGCGCTCAGCGGCTCTATCCCGATCAGGCGCACGCCCTCTAGCCGCCCCTCGATTACCGGCGACACGTCCCACCCCGCACGGCGCAACGCGATGTAGTCGGCTTGCCCGATCGCATTGCCGTCGCGGGCAGTGATCTGCGCGAATTGCCCCTCGCCCAGCGTTGCGGCTGCTGCATCATAGCTGGAGCGCGCCTCGGCATTGATTGCCTGCACTCCAGACCAGAGTGCGGTGGCCAGTGCCAATCCCGCCAAAAGCGTGATCAATTGCAACGGGTTGCGCCGCCAGTGGGAGGCCAGCGCCGACAGGATCGCGCGGTTCATGCCAGTTGTCCCGCCCGCAGGTGCAACCGGCGGGGCAGACGCGTGGCCAGCCGCTCGGAATGCGTCACAAGGATCAGCCCCGCACCGGTTTCGGCCACCAGATCGCGCAGCAGGGTCAGGACGGTATCGGCGGTCGCCTCGTCGAGATTGCCGGTCGGCTCATCCGCCAGCACCAGTTTCGGCTGGGGCGAGAGGGTGCGGGCGATGGCCACACGCTGCTGTTGCCCGCCCGACAATTGTTCGGGGTATTTGTGCAGATGATCCTCAAGGCCCAAACGCTGCGCCAGTATGCGGTCACGCGCCCGGTCGTGCCGTCCGGCCAGCCGCGCCTGAAACGCGATATTCGCCGCAACCGTGAGCGAGGGGATAAGATTGAACTGCTGGAAAATCACCCCCACAGCCCCACGCCGCAAAGCGGCCCGCCCGCTATCGTTCAAGGGTGTCAGGTCCGTGTCATCCACCTCGACCAGCCCGTGGTCTGCCGTGTCCAGCCCGCCGATCAGATGCAGCAGCGTGCTTTTGCCAGACCCTGATTCTCCGGTCAGGGCCAGCATTCCACCGGCATCCAGATCAAAGCTGATACCGCGCAGCACCGGTGCCTCGGCTCCGGGATAGGTTTTCGTCACGTCTTGCAAGCGCAGCAGCATCACGGCTCCTTTGCTCCTTACATAAGACGCCGGACAATGACGAAAAGGGAGGGAAGCTCAACCACATGCGACAGGCTGCCGGTTTTTGCCGCAGCGGAGCCGTCCAGCGGCCCGCCTGCCTCAGCCGACCTTGCGCGCCAGACGCTGCGTCACTTGCAGGGCGTGCAATATCTCTGCTTGCAGCACGGGCAGACGCACCGGCTTGGTGACATAGCCCTGCATTCCCATGGCCAGACAGGCCTCCCGCTCGCCCTGCATCGCATTGGCTGTCAGGGAGACCACCGGTACAGCGGCCCATTGCTTGCCCGAGGCCCTGATGGCGCGCAGCGTCGCCTCGCCGTCCATGTCGGGCATTTGCATGTCCATCAGCACGAGATCAACGGGATGCTGCGAGAGTATATCCAAGGCTGTTACGCCACTCTCGGCCAGATGGCAGTCGACCCCAAGCGGTTCCAGCAGACCTTGCGCGACGAGGCGGTTTATATCGCAGTCATCGACGACGAGAATGGACAGGCCCTGCAACGCGCCGCTCGGCTCTTCTGACATCGCTGCGGCGGCGGCCAGATCATCGGCCACATCAGGGGCCGACTTGGCAAGAAAGCGGAAGACAAAGGTCGTCCCCTCGCCCGGAACCGACGACAAAGTGATGTCGCCCCCCATGACACGCGCCAACCGCCGCGAGATCGCGAGGCCCAACCCGGTCCCCCCGTAATCGCTCAGTGTCTTGATGGTGGCCTGCGAGAACGCCTCGAACAGGCGCGACTGCCCCTCCGCGGTGATCCCGATCCCGGTATCCTTCACGCTGATCTCGACCGCCCAAATGCCGGAATCCGCGGGTTGCGCCGACAGGGTGACCTCGACCTCGCCGTTCTGCGTGAATTTGACAGCATTGGAGACAAGATTGCCCAGACATTGGCGAACGCGCACCGAATCGAACAGCATTATCTCGGGCACATCGGGATCGGAGATAAAGTGCAGACAGGTGTTCTGCTCGTCCGCCCGCGCCCTGAACAGCGCGACAGTATCGCCAAGCACGGTGACCAACGGCTGCGCCACGGGGTTCAGATCAACCCGCCCCGCCTCGATCCGGGACAGATCCAGCACATCGTCGATAATCGCCATCAGCAGATCACCCGACTCGCGGATCAACCGCAGTTTCTCGCGCTGATTTTCCGTCAACTCGGTCTCTTCCAGCACCTGCGCCATGCCCAGAACGCCATTCATCGGTGTGCGTATCTCATGGCTGATATTTGCCAGAAACTCCGATTTTGCACGGCTCGCCACCCGCGCCTCTGTCAGCGCGTCACTCATCTCGTGGCGCATCCGTTTGGTTTTCGTAATCAAAGCGTCCGCAAAGAGGACCGAGGGCACGCCCACCACAACAGGCACAATGGAGCTGATGATAAAGACAAGGGTGAAATGCCCCTCGTCCGGAGCCAGACCAAGCAAAGGATGAAACAAAATTGCAAAAAGGTAGGAGCTGAGGACGCTAGTCGTCACGACCGTTACAATCAGTGTCGAGTTGGCGGTAAAAGAGCCGGCTCGTTCGGTCAGATCCAGCAAATGATCAAGCCAATGAGTCGTCGGGTGCTCACTCTGTATGACATCATCCCGCTGCTGTTCGGCCTGACCTCCTCTGTCCACAAGCTTATCCCCATACACAATACACTCGCACTCCGCGATGTTAGATCAGAAATATGGCTGAATTTTGGACAAGGGCTGAAGGACCGAAAAATTCCGGTGTTTTTGAGCTTCGCCGCATCTGTCGGACAGGATCAGGCGTTTTGATATCCTATCTCGGAACTGCGCCTTGCCCGCTTTCGCAAAAAACGGGCAAGGCGATTTCTTTACCAGCTGTTGTAGCCCAGGAACTTGCCCGACATCTCGACCTTGACGCGATCACCCTTGGGGTTCTCGACCCGCGTGATCTTCATGTCGAAATCAATCGCCGACATGATCCCGTCGCCGAATTCTTCCTGGATCAGCGCCTTCATCGTGGGGCCGTAAACGCCCACGATTTCATACAGGCGATAGATGCACGGATCTGTCGGCACAGCCTGCTCCCAGATCTTGGTCGGATAGTCCTCGAGCACGGACACGGCCTCGGCCGGCAGGTCCAGCAATGCCACCAGCGCTTCGGCCTTGGCCTTGGGCATGGCGTTCAGGCCCATGCAAGCGGAATGGGTCCAGACCGGGGACATGCCGATGCCCGATGCGATCTCTTCCCACTTCATCCCTGTCTTCTTCTTGGCGATCAGGATGAGCGTGGTCACGTCTTCCTTGGTCATCAGTGCGGGCATGTCCAGATTGTCCTTCATGTCGTCCTCCGTTTATTCGGTTTTGGGTATCAGGTGTTTACAGCCCGCAGGCGCGTCTCGGGTGTCGGGTCTTTGGCGGTGCCTGTCAGGTCGATCCGCACGGTTTCGGGCCGCTGTGCCGCCCCGTCGGAGGCTTGCCCGGCAAGGTCTTTTGACCGCTTGCCAAGAAACTGCACCAGGTGGTTGCGGATCGCGTAGTAGTTGGGATGCTCGACAATGTCGGTGCGATTGCGCGGGCGCGGGATGGTAATGTCGACCGATTCCGCGACACGGGCAAAGGGGCCGTTGGTCATCAGAAGGATGCGGTCGGCCAGCAGGATCGCCTCGTCGATGTCATGGGTGATCATGAACACCGTCTGGCCGGAATCGCCCCAGATCTTGAGCAATTCGTCCTGAATGGTGCCCCGCGTCAGCGCATCGAGCGCGCCGAAGGGCTCATCCAGCAGCAGCAACTTGGGATGGTTGGCAAAGGCCCGCGCGATGGAGACACGCTGGCGCATCCCGCCTGACAACTGGCTGGGCTTGCGGTGGATCACGTCACCTTCCAGCCCGACCATCGCCAGATAATTGCGCGAATGCTCCAGAACCTTGGCTTTTGACCAGTCCGGGTGGCGCGCAGCCACGCCGAAGCTGACATTTTTCAACGTGCTGAGCCATGGCAGCAGCGAATAGTTCTGGAATACCACGCCACGGTCCAGACTGGGGCCGGACACCTCGCGCCCGTCCATCGTAACCACACCACTGGTCGGGTCGGCCAGTCCGGCCAGGATATTCATGATCGTGGATTTACCGCAGCCCGAATGACCAAGGATGACGACGAATTCGCCCTTCTCGACTCCGAAAGTTGCATCTTCGAAAACAGTCATAATGCCGCCCTGTCCGTCGGGGTAGCGTTGGGTCAGATTCTCGATGGATAAAAACGGTTTCGTCATGGGGAATACTCCTTATTCCGCATAGGCGACGGCGCGCTGGAGCGTGGCGAAAGCCATATCCAGCAACATGCCGACAACGCCGATCATCATGATCGAGAAGATCACCGAGGTCAGGTCGAGGTTGTTCCACTCGTTCCAGACGTAATAGCCGATGCCGGTGCCACCCACGAGCATCTCGGCCGCAACGATCACCAGCCATGCGATCCCGATGGAAATCCGCATGCCGGTCACGATGGTTGGCGCGGCGGCGGGCAGAATGACGGTGAAGGCGGTCTTGATGTGCCCCAGCTCATGCGTCCGGGCCACATTCACCCAGTCCTGCCGGACACCAGCCACACCGAAGGCGGTGTTCAGCAGCATCGGCCAGATCGAGCAGATGAAGATCACGAAAATCGCGCTCGCCTCGCTGTCCTGAATGATGAACAGGGCCAGCGGCATCCATGCGAGCGGCGAGATCGGCCGCAGCACCTGGATGAAGGGGTTCAGCGCCTTGTAAGCCACCGGGGACATGCCGATCAGGAACCCCAGCGGGATGGCCACGATAGCCGCCATCAGATAGCCCGAAAGAACGCGGTAGATCGAATAGCCGATCTGGATACCGATCCCCTTGTCGTTCGGTCCCGCATCATAGAACGGGTTGGACAGTTCCTCCCACGCTTTGACGAAAACTTGACTGGGGGGTGGCACGCCAGCTTTCTGCGCGCCGCCGCCTGTCAGACGTTCGTATTCCGTCAACTCGCCCACCGCCTTTTGCGCGGGGATCGCGGCCTCCCAGATCAGAAGGCCCACGACAAGGATCAGCACCGACATCAGCAGTGCGCGTTGGTTCAGCGACAGGCTTGGCATGGCCTAGCCCCGCCCGATGGCAAAGCTTTTGACATAGGCCTCGGGCTCGGCCGGGTCGAAGGTCTTGCCCATGATGACGTGGGATTTGTAGGTCACATCGGGAGCCGCGTAGCCCAGATCGTTCATGACCTTCTTGGCATCCGCCGCCAGATAGACGCGCTCGGCTATCGCACGGTAGTCGATGTCATTCTCAATATAGCCCCAGCGCTTCATCTGGGTCAGGATCCAGACCCCCATCGAGTGCCACGGGAAGGGATCGAAATCGATCCGGTCAGGTACGATCTTCACCTCGCCGAGACCATCGGCATAGACACCCGTCAAGACCTGCTCGATCACCTCGACCGGTTGGTTGAGGTAGTTGGTGGGGGCAATCGCCGCCGAGATCTCTTTGCGGTTTTCGGGGTTGGACGCGTATTGCGTGGCGTCGATGATCGACTTCAACAGCGCGCCGTAGGTGTTTGGCAATTGCTCGGCAAAGGACAGCGGAGCGGCAAAGGCACAGCAGGGGTGCCCTTCCCAGATTTCCTTGGTCAGCAGATGAATGAACCCGATGCCTTCCCAGACCGCGCGCTGGTTGAACGGATCGGGCGAAAGATAGCCGTCAAGGTTTCCGGCGCGCAGGTTCGCCACCATCTCGGGCGGGGGCACGACGCGGATCTGGATATCCTTGTCGGGGTCCAGTCCGAATTCCGCCACGTAATAGCGCAGCAGGAAGTTATGCATTGAATATTCGAACGGCACGCCGAAGGTCATGCCCTTCCACATCGTGGGATCGCGTTTGTCCAGATGCTCGTTTGACAGCACGATGGCTTGGCCGTTGATGTTTTCCACCGCAGGCATGATGTAGGGTTCGGCAGACGATCCCGCTCCCAGCGTCATCGCGAGCGGCATCGGCGTCAGCATGTGGCTGGCGTCATATTCCCCGGCAAGCGATTTATCCCGTGCCACGGCCCAGCCGGCGGTCTTGATGACGCTCGCGTTCAGGCCATAGCGTTCATAAAAGCCTAAGGGCTGCGCCATGATGATAGGCGTCGCACAGGTGATCGGCACGAAGCCGATGTTCAGGTCGGTTTTTTCCGGCGTGCCCAGATTGTCGAGGATCGCGGCCTTGGCCTTGTCGATCGGAAAGACCGAGGCCAGCGCCGCCGCAACGGTACCACCGCCCACCATTCCCATGAAAGACCGCCGCCCGACATCGCTGTGCCCGAAGACGGAGCGAACAATCGCGCTTTCCACCGCGCGCTCCATCATCGCTTCCGACGACATGATTTCAGCATCGGCATGGTTGTGCCCGGATTTACAGGTTTCACATCCACAAGCCGCACCGTGTCTCAGGTCGGATTTCTTGGAAAACGGGTTGCCTAGGCTCTTCACTGTCATGTCACATCCTCTGTCACGGGTCTCGTTGCTTCATCATCGGCTGGACACAGACATGACGAAAGGGGCATGCGTAAAATTTAGGCGGTACTTTTTATCTATATTAATCATAAAGGTAACACTGTTTCACACGGGCAACTTGTTACGCTATTTCGTAATTTATGAAATATCGTATTGCCATGCTGCAATGCGGCAGTCTTTTCTTGTCCTATGCTGGATACCATCAAAAACCCCGATTCCCTGCTTGATGCATTCGCAGAGGCCGCGTTGCTGATCGACATTGCCGAGGACAGGATCGCTGCCGCCAACAGTCGTGCGCGGCGCCTTCTGGACCTGCCTTTACAAGACCGCACAGCTTTCTCGCCTCTCGTTGGTGCCTCGCTGCCCCGGTTTATCGTTTTTGTGGATGAAATCGCCCATCGCGGCGAAGCCTGGACCCGCGACATCACGCTGGCCGATGCCACATCCACCCCCATAAGCTGCGAAATCCGGGGCAAGCTGATCAAGGGCAACCCCTCGCTTCTCATGCTGGTCATTCTTGACCTTGACGAGATGGGGCGTCACGACCGCATCACCGAGGCGGCGGAGCTGCATCGCTCGGGTCTTTTGGAATGGCGCCGCGCACAGGGGTTCTTTTCCGAACTGGAACGGCAGAACCAGTTGATCCTGAACGCCGCAGGCGAAGGCATCTATGGCGTCAATGCCGACGGCAAAACCACCTTTCTGAACCGCGCCGCGCAGGAAATGCTGGGCTGGACCGCCGAGGATCTGCTGGGCCATGACATCCATTCGGTGATCCACCATCACCACCTGAACGGCGAGGTATACCACGCCCACGATTGCCCGATCCATCAATCCTTCCGCTTCGAACAGGTCGCGCGGATCGAGGACGAGGTGTTCTGGCGCAAGGATGGCAAGCCGATCCGCGTCGAATACGTCTCGACCCCGATCTATGACCAAAAGGTGCTGGCCGGCGCCGTGGTGATCTTCCGCGACATCACCGAACGCAAGGAAAACGAGCGCAAACTGCGCGAAGCGATGGAGGAGGTCGCCGCCCTGCGCGACCGGCTGGAGCAGGAGAACGCCTATCTTCAGGAGGCCATCACCTCGGAGCGGGCGCATCACGACATCATCGGGCGATCCCCGGCGATCCGGCAACTTCTGACCAAGATCGGGCTGGTTGCGCCTACGGATGCCACTGTCCTGATTACGGGCGAGGCAGGCACCGGCAAGGCGCTGGTTGCCACGGCCATCCACAGCGACAGCCCGCGCCGCCGCCGTCCGCTGATCCATTTCAAATGTGGCGCGGTGACCGTCGACGCGACTGAGGCGGAATTGTTCGGCCAGATGCGCGGTGCCTTTCCCGGGGCGTTGCGCGACAAGCCCGGCAAGCTGGAACTGGCGCATGGCGGCACGCTGTTTCTGGATGATGTGTCGGAACTGCCGCTGGAGCAACAGGGCCGCTTGCTGCATGCCCTGCAGGCGGGCGAGGTGACGCGCCTTGGCGATACACGCACCCGCCAGATCGACATTCGCGTCATCGCCGCAACCACCAAGAACCTCGAACACGAGGTCGCCGCTGGCCGCATGCGCGAGGATTTGTGGCTGTTCCTGAACGTCTTTCCGGTCACTTGCACCCCCCTGCGGGACCGGCGCGACGATATTCCCGAACTGGCCACGCATCTTTTGGACATTGCCCGCAAACGCATGAACCGACCACATACCGTCATCACCGAACGCATGATGGAAAGACTTTGCGCCTATCCCTGGCCCGGCAATGTCCGTGAGTTGAAAAACGTGATCGAGCGCGCGGCGATCCTGTCCACGGGCGGAAAACTGATGGTGGAACTGGGTACAGATGCGCCATCGCGCGCCTCTTCCGCGCAAGCGATCAGGACCGAAGCGGAAATCCAGCAGGTGATCCGCGACAACATCGTGGCCTGTCTGCGCGAGACGAGGGGAAAGGTCTCCGGCCCCGATGGTGCTGCGGCACTGCTTGGTATACAGCCAACCACGCTTTATTCGCGGATCCGCAAATTTGGCATCGTCGAGCGCGAAACAGGATGAGGGATCTTGTTACGAAATCCGCGATCCACCGCGCGCCCGCCGCGCCGACGCTGCTGCGGTCCACACTGCATGTAGGTGGGGCATATGTGTGCACCCCTAAGTGGCTCCAAGACTGAACACCTCAATTAGTAGCTGATGACTGAAGTGGCCGGTCAAGCTGCTCCTCTTTCTCAATATGGGCTGCATGGCTGACACATCGCCAAGTGAAACCGTCCGAGTGGCTGTTGTTTTTCGTTTGGGAGAGCTTTGATAGTCGAAAAACCACCAAGTCGCTGGAACACGAGGAAACAAATCCTTGATGTAGAAAAGCGTACGCAACTATCGGCCCGCCTCTCAGACGAGATCATCAGCCTCACAAACTGAACTGTCCATGAATGAGTGCATCCGAAGCAGGTTCTCACGCGGGGTTCGCGTCAATTACTACCGCCGCCGTGGTCGCGCCTTGCCGCCGCGCATGCCGCCGCGCCCTGCGGTGGAGCGGCCTGAGCTGACGGAGGAGGCCTCGACCGCCGCGTCGACGGCGGATTGGCGTGCCAGCGGATCGTCTGCGATGGCCAGTTCGACTGCTTCCAACCGTTTGACCTCGTCGCGCAGGCGGGCGGCTTCCTCGAATTCGAGATTCTCGGCGGCCTTGCGCATATCGGTGCGCAGCCCGTCCAGCACCGCCTTGAGGTTCGCGCCCGCCAGCGGCTTGTCGATCTTGGCGGTGACGCGGTTCATGTCCACATCGCCCTTGTAGAGACCGGCCAGAATATCCTCGACGTTTTTCTTGACCGTGGTCGGCGTGATCCCGTGTTCGATGTTATAGGCGATCTGCTTTTCGCGGCGGCGGTTCGTCTCGGCCAGGGCACGTTCCATGCTGCCGGTGATCCGGTCCGCATACATGATTACGCGGCCCTCGGCATTGCGCGCGGCGCGACCGATGGTTTGCACCAGCGATGTCTCGGAGCGCAGGAACCCTTCCTTGTCGGCGTCAAGAATGGCCACCAGCCCGCATTCGGGGATATCCAGCCCCTCGCGCAGCAGGTTGATCCCGATCAGCACGTCAAACGCGCCAAGGCGCAGGTCGCGCAGGATCTCGATCCGCTCGATCGTGTCGATGTCCGAGTGCATATAGCGCACGCGGATGCCCTGTTCGTGCATATATTCGGTCAGATCCTCGGCCATCCGCTTGGTGAGCGTGGTGCAGAGCGTGCGATAGCCCGCGGCAGAGACCTTGCGCACCTCGTCCAGCAGATCATCCACCTGCATGCCGACGGGGCGGATCTCGACCATCGGATCCAGCAGGCCGGTGGGGCGGATCACCTGTTCGGTGAAGACGCCGCCGGTCTGCTCGATCTCCCATTTTGCGGGGGTCGCGCTGACGAAAACCGATTGCGGGCGCATCGCATCCCATTCCTCGAACTTCAGCGGGCGGTTGTCCATGCAGGAAGGCAGGCGGAACCCGTGTTCGGCCAGCGTCATCTTGCGCCGGAAGTCGCCCTTGTACATGCCGCCGATCTGCGGGACCGAGACATGGGACTCATCGGCAAAGACAATCGCGTTGTCGGGGATGAACTCGAACAGGGTGGGCGGTGGCTCGCCCGGTGCGCGGCCTGTCAGATAGCGCGAATAGTTCTCGATCCCGTTGCAGACGCCCGTGGCCTCCAGCATTTCGAGGTCGAAATTGGTGCGCTGCTCCAGCCGCTGCGCTTCCAGCAGTTTTCCGTCATTCACCAACTGGTCGAGCCGCTGGCGCAATTCCTTTTTGATGCCGATGATGGCCTGCTGCATCGTCGGCTTGGGGGTCACGTAATGCGAATTCGCATAGACGCGGATCTGGTCAAAACTGCCGGTTTTCTGTCCTGTGAGCGGATCGAATTCGGTGATGCTCTCCAGATCCTCGCCGAAGAACGACAGCCGCCATGCGCGATCTTCAAGGTGGGCGGGGAAGACTTCCAGACTGTCGCCGCGCACCCGGAACGCGCCGCGCTGGAACGCCTGATCGTTACGTTTGTATTGCTGCGACACGAGATCGGCGATGATCTGGCGCAGATTGTAGCGCGCGCCGACCTTGAGATCCTGCGTCATCGCGCCGTAGGTCTCGACAGAACCGATCCCGTAGATACACGAGACCGAGGCGACGATGATCACATCGTCCCGTTCCAGCAGCGCCCGCGTGGCCGAATGGCGCATCCGGTCGATCTGCTCGTTGATCTGGGATTCCTTCTCGATATAGGTATCGGACCGCGCCACATAGGCTTCGGGCTGGTAATAGTCATAATAGCTGACGAAATATTCCACAGCATTGTCGGGGAAGAAGCCCTTGAACTCGCCGTATAGCTGCGCCGCCAGCGTCTTGTTGGGGGCAAGGATGATCGCGGGGCGCTGCGTTTCCTCGATGATCCGCGCCATCGTAAAGGTCTTGCCGGTGCCGGTAGCGCCCAGCAGCACCTGATTGTGCTCTCCCGCAAGGATGCCCTCGGTCAGTTCCGCAATGGCGGTGGGCTGGTCACCTGCCGCCGTGAACTCGGTTTTCAGGGCAAACCGCTTGCCACCCTCCAGCTTGGGGCGGGATTTCACATCAGGAGCGGGGGCATGCAGGATCGGCTGGTTCATGGGGCGGGGATTCCTTTTCACCGATGAGAGATTGACGCCTTTGCCTCCTGTTTCAACCCCTCTTGGCCGCCCGCAGCGCAGCGTCCGGCTGCAAAACGCAGCGTGATCCAGAAAATGTGAGGGAAAACAGCGCAACTGCGCGCGCCTGCGACATGCTTTGATCTTGTCGCGGGAGCGGTTTTGGCCGATAGTATACCAGTTCTCGGAACAAATGGAGCAGACATGCGCGCGCGTATTTATAAACCTGCAAGAACAGCAATGTCGTCCGGCACGGCCAAAAGCCGTGATTGGGTTCTGGAATTCGCGCCCGCCGAGGCGCGCAAGGTCGACCCCTTGATGGGATGGACCTCCTCGGGTGACACACAGGCACAGGTCAGGTTGCAGTTCGAAAGTAAACAAGCCGCGCTCGATTATGCCGAAACCTACGGAATCGAGGCGCAGGTGATCGAGCCGAAACCGCGCAAACCGGTCATTCGCCCAGGCGGATACGGCGAGAATTTTGCCACCAACCGTCGCGGCGTTTGGACCCACTGATCTAATGTGACGCGCCTGCTCCGTTCTGACGGCTTGCCTTTGCCGCCAAGCGCCGAGATTTAGAAGTCATGATATCTCTAAACATTACGGGGTGGTTCACCCTATGAAGCCTTCGTTTACGACAGTGCGTGCGTAATTCTCATAAATTATGCGCGGCGCGACCAGTTGCTCCACCGATTAGCGACCAGCCTTGACACGAACGATGAACAAGGGGATAGGGGACTGCGCCGCGATATGATCGCAGCATACGCGCACGGCAAGTGCGGGCCGTTAGCTCAGCTGGATTAGAGCAGGGAACTTCTAATTCTCAGGTCGGGGGTTCGAGTCCTCCACGGCTCGCCACAGCACCTTGTAGATGGGGCATATGTGTGCACAAAACGGCGTTTTTCGGTGCACACCGTGTCAAGCCTCATTCTTCAAAAATGAAATTAAATTTTATCAAGTAACTGAAAAAAAGTGTGATTTTAGGATTTCGCTGAATTCGACAGGAGGTTCAGCGTTGTGGTAGCTAGCCCAATCCCCCAGTGTCGCTCGGTTCCCGGAGGCCGACATTTTAGGAAAAAGTTGAGTTGGGCGGAATGCGGTCATGCGGCAATGCAGCATGGAGATCGCTTAACACCAAGGAAGCGGCCATTCGGGCCGCGCGCATCGAGAGGCTTCGAGGGCCGCAGAGCTTAAAGGCAGTCATCTAATGGTAGGAGAATACGGCGTCTGAACGCCTGGACCGTCGCTTCTTTACCCTCGGACAGGACCGTGTAACGTGGCTCGGATGGTCCGGCCATCATGTCCTCGACCGCCGCACGCTTGTGCCACTTCGCAACCGTCGTGGTGTTGATGCCCAATTCACGGTTCAGCTGCGCGGGCGAAGCTTGGAATCGCTGAATTGCGGCTCGGACAGCGTGCGTGGTAGTGGCGCTTCCATGACGAACGCGACCCATAAGGCATCCTTCCACACGCAAATGAAGGAACGCACCGTCAAACCGTGGTATCGCACATCTACACGATGCGTCACGATTAAGCGTTGAAGTTACTTCCCGGCGAGGGAGGTCATGGGCCGCACAGCCAAATACCAGCCGGAGCCAATGAAGAAGGGCGGACCAGACTTGCGCGACGACGCCTTACTAAATAGCAATCAAACAAGGGGAAGCGGAAGGGAACTTTATGCAGCGCAGGCTTTCAATCGCGTTGGTGGTCACCCTTCTGCCCGCGTTGTTCCTTTGGCTTTGGAGGCTGACCTATGGCTTTTCCGACTGGGCCGCTATCTGGCTGCTCTGTATGGCGGCCATGATATTTTGGGGGAATTGGTCGATCACCATTGATCGTTGGAAGGCCGAACGCGAATTAGTTCTAAGGTCTGGGTCGTGGCTTGCAGGGTGGCTCACCGGACGGATAGGAGCATTTCTCTCTTCTACGCTGTTGGTTTTGCTGCTCGTGCCAGCGCTTGCGTGGAATGCGTTGACGATGTCAGGATCTGAGATCGTTGTTTATCTTGCCCTGATTTTCGCATCGGCTTGGCTTTTCCTTTGGATGCAAAGTTTTCTGGCCGGGCATTTCGTGCCTCCCTTCGACAAAATTTTCGCAACCGGACCGAGCGCCTGGAAAATTGGATTGCCTTTCTCGGTCATCCTCTTTCTCGTCACATGGTATGCCCAAAGCATTCCTCCAGAAATTCTCACTGCGGATTTTTCCGGTGCGCTGCGGTCCGGGTTGGGCGAACTTCCGGAAAGACGCGGCTGGATTGCGGAGATACTTGCCTATGGCTACGCCTTTGAAGCATCAAAAATATGGCTGGTAGCGCAGATGAGGGACTATCCCCTTATCGCGAATTTGTTCAATCTGGACATGGCGTTGTTCGGCTTTTTTGCTGCGAGGGAGTGTGGTCATGACCCACTTTGTTGAAACACATTACCACGGAACGCCGAATGCCCCAGTCTGACGAAACCGCAGAAGACAATCGCAGAACCGAAGGCGACAAAAGGCCAAATCTTTCACGCTGGTTCTCATCGACGGCGAGGTCGGTAAAATCCGCGTCGGTGAACTGGATTGTGCGCCTGGCCCCCACACATAGATCGATGGCGTCGAGTATGGTCGACTTGCCGCTGTCGCCAGGGCCCACCAAACAGTTGATGCCCGGCGTCGGGAACCAGGAAAGGTTCCTGATGCTCCTGAAATTTATAACTTCGAGTTTCCGTATCTGGGCCATGTTCATCCGTGGGTTGTCTCGACTTCTTTTACCGTCAGGATCGTGTAAGGCCATTCTTTTTTTCGGTTCTCCAGAGCCGACTGCAATCAGCACATGCCTTTACCGATCCACCCGACACAGACCGGTGTGGCGAAGGCATTGCTTTGTGTCTCGACCCGGCATCAAAATGGCTCCTCGCTCGCGCAGAGGGGCTGCCACCCGTCTCCATCATATCATATGTGGTCACTACTCAAGGGACGAAACGCTGCCCTCTCTGTTTCGCTACGGCCTGTCGGAATTCCGTGTTCAGGAGACTGCACTCCGGTGCCGATTTGGGGCTGATCGGTAGCTTTGGGCTGCATGCGGACGAAATCAGCTGTCTCTCGCTACAGCTGACCGCTAATCGCCTTCACGTTCCTCAAGTGGGTGGCGATTGAACCAACGCCTACTCAATCGTGGTCGTAGCAGGTCGCCGGCGGGGCGCGCCGCTTTGATCATGGTAGCCTTTAGGCCTGGCTTCCGGGCAATTGTCTGTTCAACTTCGTGAATCCGCGACAGGACAGCAGCGTCTACGGGCGCAATATCGCGCGCGCTAAACAGCAACCTGATTGCATCGACCTCTGCCTTGGGGCGAGACGTCGGGCTGAAAAGATACCAGGCGCAAGGGCAGCTTTGCGCCGGGAGGGCCGAGCGTGGTGAAGCCGAGACGCTCCAGCCCGCCCGCTTCCACAAGGACCCGCTCGGGCATGTCGATTTCCACCCGGACCTCGGACATGTCGTGAAGGCGCAGCAACGGTTGACCAGGCTCCACAATGCTCTGCGGCGGGATCAGGCGCGCCGCGACCAGCGCATCAAAAGGCGCAGTCAGGGTCGCATCCGCCAGCGCCGCCCTCGCGTCGCGCAACGCGACATCGGCCAGATCGCGCGCGGTTTCGGCATCTTCGGCACGGGTCGCGGCACCGGTTGCGCTCTCGGCCAGCGCACGCGTACGCGCGGCTTCGCGTGCGGCCATGTCAAACTGCAACTCCGCCCGCGCCACCGCACGCTCCAGCCCGTCGCGTTCAAGCTCGGCGATCGTATCGCCCACGGCGATCCGCGCGCCCTCCTCCGGGACGAGCAGCGCGAGCCGCCCGCCAACCTCGAAGGCGAGATCG
Organism: Paracoccaceae bacterium; assembly: GCA_024636555.1. Classification (GTDB taxonomy): domain Bacteria; phylum Pseudomonadota; class Alphaproteobacteria; order Rhodobacterales; family Rhodobacteraceae; genus Seohaeicola. The sequence goes on from JAGXGW010000042.1 coordinate 15,649, forward strand.
ACGGTTTCTCGGGCGCGGACACGGCCGAAGAACTGGCGCGAGATGGTCAGGGGTGCTGCCTCGACGATCATCGTGCGCACTGTCGGCGGAGCGATTGCGGCGTCCTGCGCGTTCGCGGGAATTGTTGTCAGACCAACCGTTGCAATCAAGGTGAGCAGCGCGTTCTTGCCGAAGACTTGTTTTCTCATTGGGTTTACCCCAAGTTACTGGCAGCACTGCCACCCGACCGTTCGGTAGGCGTTTAGAGGACTGGAGGTGTGAGTCAATGGTGGAAACAGGGATTGCCCAGGGCAGCGAGCGTCGGAGCGAAATCCTGATGCGTGCCACGGATGCCTTCGTGACACATGGCTATTCTGGAACCTCCATGGCGGACCTGGCGCGCGCAATCGGTATCCGGAAGGCAAGCCTCTACCACCATTTCCCCTCCAAGGAGGCGCTGTTCATCGCGTGTGTGACCGAGGGCTTTGAAGGCGCCGTGCGGCGGCTTGAGGCGCTGCGGTCAGACGACACGCTTGCCGATCCCGGCCGCATCCGCGCCGCAATGGAGGAGATCTACCGGATCAATCTCACGACGCCCGTTGGCCGGATGTCGCCCCTGATCGCCGAGGTCGCGCCGACGATCCCAGAGGTGGCCCAAGCCTTTCACAACGGGTTCATTGCCCGGCACTACGCGACCGTGACCGGGATGATCGAGGACGGCATCGCGCGCGGCAGCTTCGCGGCCGTCGACCCGCTCGGCATGCAGCATCTGATCTTCGGCCCGGTTATCACGCTGGCGCTGTCCCGCGAGATGACGGCGTCGTTCCCGAACCGCGACGACCTTTACCCCGTCGACCGCATTCGAAAGACGCATATCGACCTGATCCTCAAGCTGCTGATCAAACCGGAATCGTCAGATGGACGCTGAAAACTTCGAGCGCGTCGAGATCGCGTCGGACGGGGCGCTGTGGGACTGGCTCGGCCACCATCATGGACGCACCGACAGCGTCTGGCTCGTCACCTGGAAAGCCGCCCACCCGGAACGATACGTGTCGCGCGAAGCTGTGCTTGATGCGCTGATCGCTCATGGCTGGATCGATGGCCGCCGCCTGAAGCTTGACGATGCGCGCACGATGCAGCTGATCTCACCACGCCGGCAGCAGGCCTGGGCGCAGAGCTACAAGACCCGAGCGGCCCGGCTCGAGTCCGAAGGCAGGATGCATCCGGCGGGTTTGGCGGCGGTCGAGGCGGGAAAGCGAAGCGGCCGGTGGCACGAGTCCGATCCGGTCGATGCGCTCGTCGTTCCGGACGATCTGGCCGCGGCGATCGCGGCGCTCGGCGCCATGGAATGGTGGCAGGCAGCCGCGCCGTCCTACCGGCGGAACGTCCTGCGCTGGATCGCATCGGCGAAGCGACCGGAGACGCGACGGGCCAGGGTCGAAACAGTCGCCACAGCCGCCGGGAAGCGCCAGAAGGTGCCACAATACTGAGCCGACGCATTCTCGGCCGCGCCTGATGCGCAGGGCAGTCCGGAACTTTTTGCGGCGAATCCGCGTTATTTCAAGCGAACGGTTAGGAGGCATTCATGCTGCGCTCGATCCTGATGGGCCTTGTCGCTGGCCAGCGCTCGATGGCCCCACTTGCTGCATTGGCTGGTGCCGCACGTCTGGGCACACTTCCGCACGACAATCCCGAGACGCGACTGATGGCTCGTCCTCTGGTGGCGGCGGGCGGCGTGGCGATGGCCTTGGCGGAAATGGCGGGCGACAAGATGAAGACCGCTCCCGACCGCACGGTTTTCCTTGGTCTGGTTGCAAGAACGGTGACGGGCGGCTTTGCAGGTGCGGCCCTTGCGCCGCCACGGCGTCAGTTCGAAGGGGCGGCGCTTGGAGTCGGTGCTGCGATAGCTTCGTCATACTGCGGACTTGCAACGCGAAAACAAGCAATGCAGCACGCGAACCAAACAACCTCCGGCTTAATCGAGGATGCTATCGTCCTCTCGGCAGCATTCGCGATTGCAAACGCGATGTAGGGATCTGCCCGAGCGGTTGTCTTCTGCCCACAGAGAGGCCCGGATGATCGGAAGCCTGACCGCGACTTGGGGTGAAAACGCTTCGAATTCGTTTTTTGGAGCGTATCTTACGCCGCTGACGTTCGTCGGCTGAATGCAATCCGCTTCAACGTTCATCGAAAGGACCTTCGACCATGTCGGACTTCACCCTCTACTACTGGCCGATTCCGTTTCGTGGCGAGTTCGTCCGCGCGCTCCTCGCCCATGCTGGTGCAACGGTCGACGAGCCCGACAGCGACGCGGTCAGCGCGATGATGGAGATGGACCCGCGCAATCAGCCGGTCCCCCACATGGCGCCGCCGATGCTGGTGGACAACGCGTCCGGTCAGGCGATCGCCGAGATGCCGGCGATCTGCCTGTGGCTGGGCGAGCGGTTCGGCCCGATGCCGATCGACCCGCATCAGAGGGCGCTCACGCTGAAGATCATAAACGACGCCAACGATGTCCTGGACGAGATGACGCGCGATGGCGGCAAGGCGATGTGGACGCCCAAATCCTGGGCCGACTACCTTCCCCGCCTGCGCCGCTGGATGGCGATCTGGGAGGCGACGGTGGAGCAGGATCTTCTTTCCCCAAACCAGGGTGATTTGGGAACAATCGCAACCGCGACTCTGTGGGGGACGATGACAGAGCGACTGCCCCAGCTTCTCCCACTTCTCCGCGAAGAAGCGCCGAGTGTCGTCAGACTTACGGAACAAGCCCGGACGCAAGGGGCGCTTGCCGCGCAGGCCGAGGAAAGCCGGACGCGCTTCGGCAACGCCTGGTGCGGTGGTGAGATCGAAAAGTCATTGCGCCAGGTTGTGCAAGATAGACCGACGCGCGAAAGGGCTGTGGTGTGTCACCCTTTGCGCTTCGTGGTGCAGAGAGCGATCCCCGGATTTTCCAGGCGCAGCGAATGGCGGGTTCGACGGGCCGTACCGCAGCGTGGCGAGGTCACGACGAGTGATTGCATTGGGCCGTCCTTGACGATGCTGCCGGCCCCTTCGCAAGGGGCGGAATACAGCCATTCACTGCAAGTGCGCGGGCTCTGGGGCAATCTGGCGAAAGCGGCCGTTCAATCAGAGGTCAAATTCACGAATGCAGCAAACGATCTAATGGCGGCAGACCGCAGATACGATACGGACTGGTATCGCGAAGCCCTTGAAAACAAGGGGATCACTCCGTGCATCCCTTCCCGAAAGAACCGCAAGGTTCCGATTTCGCCCGGTTCAAGGACTGGCGACGGATCGCGACCCGCGACGACAGGTGCCCGAAGGTCTTCCTGTCCGCATGCGCATTGGCTGCCGTCGCCTAAGCTCTGCACCCTGATTTTCAGGAATAACGGCATTGGCCGGATCATAAGACCCGGCCCGCTTTTCTTCTTGTTTCACACACCCAACGCACTACCGATACAAGACCTGCCCCGTTAGCGCAGGACATGCACCGCGCAGCGGGCATGGCGCACCACGGTTGTGGCCGTGGACCCCAGCAGCCAGTTCTGCATACCGGGCCGGTGCGAGGCGATAACGATGCAACCCACCCCGTGCTCGTCGGCCCAATCCAGTATCGTGCGGCCCGAATGTCCCTCCACCAACCGTGCCTGACCACCGGGAATGTTTCCGGCCATCGCGGTCAATTCTGTCTCGATCGCCTTGCGGCTTTCGTTGACATATTCGGTGGGCATATAACTGATCGCATAGGTCGGGATCTGCTCCATCACATGCAGCAGCGTGATTTTCGCATCCGGCGCGGCAAGGGTCTGGGCAACCTTGATGGCGGCTGACGCGTCGCGGTCTTCATCAAACGAAATGGGAACCAGAATATTGGTGTACATCGGTTTCTCCTCCTGTGTTCGGTGCTGACATCAGACAGGTCCGTGCCTGCGCGGTCCTTGATCCATGTCATGCCTTTCGATAACCGTGCGAGCTGTCAGAACGTTGCAACAACATCGTACATGACCGGCTCGAACGTCTTGCACAGGGATGCGAGTTGGCGGTTGCGCTCGCGCATCTCTGTCGTGCGCAGCATGGCCTGAAAATCCTCACGGCTGCGCCATTGCGAATAATTGGCGATCCTTGTCTGTGCATCATTCACATGCAGCCCCGCCGCGATGAATCCGGGTTGCTTGGAGATAAACTCGGCATAGGCCGCATGCAGGGCGTCTAGCAAGTCCTGACAGGTTCCGGGTGTCATCTCGAAGGTGGTCAGCACGGTCTGGCCTGTGGCGGGCGTCTGGATGGTGGGCATGCGGAGTCTCCCTGTTGCTGCGCAAGCCAGCACAGCGGGCCTGCCCGTGCAGGATAGCACCCATGTCCCGTGATCCCAAATCCTGCGACGTTAAATCTGTATTAACCATAAAGCGCACAGGATGGGGCGGGAGAGGAGTGCGTCATGATCCGCCTGCTTGCCTTGATGCTCTGCCTGCATGCCGGACCTGTTCTGGCGGGGGCATGGCCGCGCGAGGCAGGCACCGCCTTTGTCAGCCTGCCCCAGTGGCAGGCCGCCGACGGACGTGGCAGTTACACAGCACTTTTCGGCGAATGGGGCCTGACAGACCGGTTGACCCTCGGGTTCGACGCAAGCCGTTCTGTCTCCGGCGAGACGAAAGCGGTGCTTTTCCTGCGCGCCCCCGTGATGGACTGGATGGGGGTCAAGGTCGCCGCAGAGATCGGCTATGGCGAGATCGCCGGACAGTCGGTGATCCGGCCCGGCCTGTCCTTCGGGCGCGCGTTTGCCGGGCGCCACGGCGCGGGCTGGCTGGCCGTCGACACGGTTCTGGAATACGAAATCGAGACGCAGGACATCGACGTGAAGGCCGATATCACGCTGGGGTTCACACCGCAGCGCGCCGACGGGCCAGCCTCGCGCTGGACGCTGATGGTGCAGGTGCAGACCGGCCTTGTCGCGGTGAACGAGGGGATTTTTCTGCTGCGCGAAACGGGTATCCGCCCCGATCCCAGCTTCCTGCGTGTCGTGCCATCCGTGACCTACCGGTTGCGCGAGGGGATCGATCTGGAGATGGGCCTCTATCACAGCCTGACCGGCACGGACGAGCGCGGCGTGAAGCTGGGCATCTGGAGCCGATTCTGAACGGAACGCGCCGACTTGCCCCAAGCAGCAGACCGCTCTAGTTTCTGCGCCATGTCCAGTGATGCGCCCAGTCCGATCCGCCCGACCGACACCGAAGCGCGCAGCCTTGCGCGGGGGCTGATCACCCATGCCCGCTTTGCAGCACTTGGCGTGATCGATCCGGACAGCGCCGCCCCGATGGTGACACGCATTGCTTTCGGCACAACGCCGCAAGGACAGCCCTTGTCGCTGGTGTCGGACCTGTCGCATCACACGCGCGCCCTGAAAGCCGCGCCGGTCGCTTCTGTCCTGCTGGGAGAGCCGGGGGCGCGTGGCGACCCCCTGACCCATCCCCGCCTGACGCTTCAGACAGGAGCGCGATTCCTGCGCCACGGAGAGGACGGCCATGCCGAACTGGCCGCGCATTACCTGCGCGACCATCCCAAGGCGAAGCTTTATATCGGGTTCAGCGACTTTTCGTTCGTTTTGTTCGACATCCGCTCCGCCTATCTCAACGGCGGCTTCGGGAAAGCCTTTGTGCTCACGCCTGACGATCTGGGTTTTTGATCCATCAGACGTTGTCGATCCGCATTGTCACGGCCACCGTGCCCGTCACCGGCTGCGACCATCCCAGATGGACGCTGCTCTGCGACGCCCCCTGTGCCGCCTGCGCGAAGGGCATCTCGTACCTGATCGCGTTGGAAGTGTCGCGAATGGCAGAGCGGGCGACAACGCCCTCCACCTGACGGGCGCGCCCCCCGAACGGCAAAGGCCCTGCTCCATCCACGACCCATGTCGACGCGGCGGTGTTTTGCACGTGTTCGATGACGGCAGGGTTTTGAATGCCCTGCGCCACCGAATTGTAGAGGTTTCCGGACACCAGAATGTTCCGCATCCGCCCGTAATCCAGATCGGCAAAGGATGTATCGACATGCTCGACGCGGTCAATCACCCCCCGGATCACGCGGAAAACATTGCCGGTCATCGTCAGGCCGCTGACGAAATGCCCCACGCCATGCGGCTTGATCACAAAGAAGCGGAACCACGCCGCCACATCAATCGCCTGAAAGATATTGCCCGTTATGCTCAGTGCGCTGAACGAGAACTCGCTGTTGAAGTCCGGCCGGTGGTTATGCTCGTTCGTCCATTCGATGGAGCAGTTGTCCACGTAATTGCCGGTGATGCTGGCGCGGTTGTGGCTTGAGGTCAGGATCAGCCCGCCCGTGCGCACACCACCGGCCTCGTTGTCACCCTGAAACCAGTGGTTGCCCGCAACGATACTGGCCGTGCCGCCCAGCACGGCGAAGTGGCGGAACTGGGTGATCCGGTTGTCGCGCAGCTTGACGTCATTGGTATTGGCATTCAGGGCAATCGACGTGCGGTTCTGCGCCAGCGTGCTGGTTTCGTTGGACAGGAACTGGCAACGGTCGATCAGCATGCCCTGACAACCCTGCCCGATGGACGTGATCCCCCTGTCACGCGGTCCGGTAAAGAAGCAATCCTTGACGTGGAAGATCAGCCCGGTCGGCGCGAGCATGATCGCGCTCGCCCGGCCACGGCAAAGAAACTCGATATCCGACATGGAGAACCGCGACAGTTGCGAGAAGCCGCTGAAATCAAGGATGTATTTGAAGCGGCGGAAGGTATAGTTCTGCGTCCCCGCCGCATCGAACAAGGGCATCGACAGGGTGATCTCGCCCGCCCCCACATCCTTGGCGCGGACATAGACCTCGCGGCCCACGCCATTGCCCTCGATCAAGGACCCGACGGGGATATTGGCCACATTTGCCACCCCTGTCAGGCGCAGCGGGTCGTTCAGCTCGTATGTCGCCTGCGAGGTGAACACCTCGGGCTCCCATGCGGCATTGTCCTCGCAGAAGAACTCGCCGTTGCGGATATGGCGGCGCTGCGCGAACTGCGCGCGGTTGGGCACGGCGGCGGCCATGTCGATGGGGCCACGGATCTGGATACGCCGCCCGCCCAGATCCAGCGACTCGTGATCCACATTGTTCAGAAGCGCCTGAAACGCCTTGCGAAAGGCCAGCACCTCGTCCCCGAAAGCGTCGATATAGGCAGGCAGATCGAAATCGCGGGTCAGCGACAGGATCGCCTCGGTCGGCATGGTGACCGTGCCCTCGAACTGGATGCGGTTATTGATCGTCAGGCTCTGGCCCAGAAAGAACTGCCCCTTGGAGACAAGAATCCGCCGCCCCGCCGCCGCCTGATCAGCAGCCACAAAAGCCGCCGTATCATCGGTCACACCATCACCAATGGCACCATAATCGCGCACATCGACCCAGTTCATCATGTCGCGGTGGAAGGCGCTGGTGATATCCTCGATCACCAGATCGTCGATCCGTACGATCCCGCCGTTCGGACCTGTCAGGTCCAGCCCGAAATGCCCGTAAAGCGCCTGCCCGCCCCAGACCATGTTGACGCCATTGCGCGCGCCCGCGCCCACGATGGCGCTGACTTCGACGATGCGGCCATAGTCGGTCAGTTGCACGGCTGGCCCCGTCTGCACCACGCCCGAGACATTCACGCCGCCCGCGCCGCCGGCCCAACCGGCGATCCGCACGGTGGGCAGCGCCCCGCTCAGCACCTTGACGCGCGCGGTGATCCGCAGATAGCACCCCGGCAGCAAGGGTGTCTCGCCCATATAGCGCAGGCGCTGCACCGTCTGGGTTTTCTGCATCTCCAGACAGCCCGCGAAATCCTGATCGGCTGGGACAAACCCGGCATTGGACGCCGCCTGATAGGTATCCGATCCCGGCGTTCCGTCCTGACTTGACCAGACATCCAGCCCGGCCTCGAAGGGCGGCGGCATCAAGACCACGCCGTCAGTAATCGCTTTGTTCATCGGTTTCCCTTTCCACCACGCTCGGGCAACGCACCCGGATGGAGAGGGATTTATCAATCAGCGGTTAAGGAAGACCGAGACCACCGTGACGGTGCCCCCGGCCAACAGGTGCAGACGCGCGGGACGCCGTGAAGACAGGTCAGGCGCTAACCTCGGGCTCGCGCAAAAGCTGCACACCGTTGATCTGCCAGCCATCGGAGGACTGGATCATCTGGTAATCCAGAATATGGATGCGCCCTGCCCCGTCAATGATCCGCACTTTCTGCCAGATCGCGCCCGCAATCTCGCGCTGTTCCAGATAGGTGACCTCGGCGGGTCGCCAGACCATCGGATAACCTTGCTGCACCATCGCGGCAAAGTTTTCGGGCGTCCGGAAGATGTTCTTGATGGTCGGGCTGGCAAACTCGAAAGCTGTGCCGACATCATCGGCTTTGAACGCGTCGAGTTGCTGGCCGATCGTCTCCTCGATGCCGCGGTCCTGCGCGGCGGCTGGCACGGTCCAGCCCCACAGGGCGATGACAGCGGTCATGAGGAATGTTTGCAGGCGGGTCATCTGCTTCTCCATCATTTGTGTGACCGAGAAGCTAGAGCGGGCTGACGCTGCGTCAATCCCGTGGATCAGGCGGCAGCCTTCAATCCAGCTTGTCCGTCAGCGCACGGTCAATCAGGCCAACCGTTTCATCCACACCATATAGCGCGATGAAGCCACCGAAACGCGGGCCCTGACTGGCCCCCAGCAGCACCTCGTAAAGTGCTGTGAACCAGTCGCGCAGCGGATCGAAACGGTCACGCCCCACGGCAAACACCAGCCCTTGCAGCGCCTCGGCATCCAGCCCGCCATCCCATGTTTTCAACTGATCGCGCAGATCAATCAGCGCCTCGCGCTCCAGATCAGAGGGCGCGCGATAGGTTTTCTGCGGTTTGACGAAGTCGTTGTAATACCGCACCGCGAAACCCGCCGCCTGATCCAGATCGGGATGCGTTTCGGGCGCCGCGTCAGGCGCATAGCGCTGGATGAAACCCCAGAGCTTGGCCTTTTCCTCGGCCGCCGACACGGAGGCCAGATTGAGCAGCATCGAGAACGGCACCACCATCCGGCTTTCGGGCGGGTTGCCACCGTGGATGTGCCACACCGGATTGTTGACCTTGGCCGCCGCATCCTGATCGGGATAGGCGCGCAACTGCTGGTGATATTCGTCCACCGCGCGCGGGATCACGTCGAAATGCATCCGCTTGGCCGTTTTCGGCTTGAGATACATGAAATACGACAGCGATTCCGTGCTGGCATAGGTCAGCCATTCGTCGATCGTCAGGCCGTTGCCCTTGGATTTGCTGATCTTTTCGCCGTTCTCGTCCAGAAACAATTCATAGGTGAAATGCTCGGGCTTACGCCCACCCAGGATCTCGCAAATGCGGTCATAGATCGGCGTATTGGTGCTGTGATCCTTGCCATACATCTCGAAATCGACATCGAGCGCGGCCCAGCGCGCGCCGAAATCGGGCTTCCATTGCAGTTTGACCTGACCGCCGGTGACCGGCAGCGTCCATTCGCGCCCTGTCTCGTCATCAAAGGTGATGGTGCCGTCCTTGGCATTCACCTCTTTCATCGGCACGTAAAGCACGCGACCGGTTTCAGGATGGATCGGCAGGAAGATGGAATAGGTCTGCTGGCGTTCCTCGCGCAAGCTTTTCAGCATCACGGCCATCAGATCGTCATAGCGTTCCACCGCGCGCAGAAGCACCGCGTCGAACTGACCGGTTTTGTAGAATTCGGTCGCGCTGATGAATTCGTATTCAAACCCGAACGTATCCAGAAACCGCCGCAGCATGGCGTTGTTGTAATGGCCAAAGCTGTCATATTCCCCGAACGGATCGGGCACCGATGTCAGCGGGCGCTGCAAATGCTCGCGCAGCATCTCGGGGTGGGGCACATTCTCGGGAACCTTGCGCATCCCGTCCACATCATCCGAGAAACAGATCAGACGCGTCGGAATGTCCGAGATTAGCTCGAAGGCGCGGCGGATCATCGTGGTGCGCGCCACCTCTCCGAATGTGCCGATATGCGGCAGGCCAGAGGGGCCGTAGCCGGTTTCGAACAGAACATGCCCCTTGGCGGGCGGTGCCTTCTCGTAGCGTTTGACCAGCTTGCGCGCTTCTTCAAACGGCCAGGCTTTCGAGGCAAGGGCGGCGGCGCGCAGTTCGGACATGAAGGTCTCCATCAGAAGGCAGATAAAGCACGGGCAAAGCGATGTTTCGCTCAGGTTGCGCTGTGTCAATCGACGCTTCCTATTGCTCCGCCCCGTCACAGTCAATATTCTGCGCTGCAACATGCCTTTTTCAGGATATTTCACATGCCGGATAATTTTCCCCACGCGCTCAACCCGCAAGATTGCCTTGTCGCTGTCATGATTGCGGTGTCCCTGTCGGACGAAGACATCCGCACCTCGGAACTGGTCAAGATACAGGCCGCCGTGAACCATCTGCCGATCTTCGCGGAATACGATGTCGACCGGATGCGGCGGACGGCGCAGATCGTGTTCGATCTGTTTGCGGAGGAAGACGGGCTGGACGCCTTGTTCGGGCTGGTCCGTGACAACCTGCCGGAACGCCTGTTCGAGACCGCCTATGCGCTGGCCTGCGATGTGGCCGCTGCGGACGGGGTCATTCTGGAAACAGAACTGCGGCTGCTCGAAGAAATCCGCTACGAGCTGACGATTGACAGGCTGCATGCCGCAGCCATCGAGCGCGGCGCGCGGGCAAGGCACATGCGCGCCTGAGCGCAGGCTGACTCGCGCGCGGGACAGTACGGCGTTGCCGCAGGGCAACACAAAGCCGACCACCGACACGATTGCACTTCTGTGATTGCGACCCTCATAGGTAGCACATAGGACACATTCCATCGGGCGAGAACGCGCCGCCCTGTCTTTTTCAACAGTTATTGGAGTATGTCCCGTGCGGAAAACAATTCCCATCCTTGCAGTCCTTTTGTCCGGCATCGCAGGCGGTGCCGCCGCACAGAGCCTTGAGAACTTCAGTGTCGAGGCAGGTCTTTCGACACTCGGTTTCTATATCGCGCCAAAGGCGGAGGTCGCGCCGCAATGGACAATCCGTGCGCCGATCTATCTGGGCCGGATTTCCGATACCTTCGACGCGGATGGCAATGACGTCCGCGGCCGCCTGACAACAAACTCCATTGCACTGATGGGCGATTACGCATTGGGCGGATCCGGTTTTCGCCTGTCGGGCGGTGTGTCCTACGGCGGCTACATCCTGGAAGGGTCGACCACCTCCCTGACACTGGACGGCACCGAATATACCGGCGATTTCTCGGCCAAAATCGAGCAGAAACGCGAATTCGCGCCGGTGCTGGCCGTGGGCTACACCCGCGATCTGGGCGCAAACTGGGGTTTCGTCGCCGAACTGGGCGCACGCATCACCAGCCTCAAGGTCAGCACGATCGGACAAGACAGCATCACCAACCCGACAGAGCGCGCCAATTTTGACCGGGATCTGGCACAGGTGAACAGCGACCTGAACGATTTCAATATACTGCCGTTCCTGACAATCGGCGTTTCCTACAAATTCTGATCACGTCAAGTCGAAGCGGGGATGGGAAACCAACCTCCGCTTCGTATTTGCCGCGTCACGTGCTGTGGATCACACCCCAGCGCTCGATCAGATCCTGCTGCAACGTTTTGGCGCGTCGGTTCCAGTCCTGCGCGCCTGCGGGGCGTTCACGCTCGGCGCGGGGGATACCTGCCCGCCGCCCCGTATCGGCGACGAAAATCGCAAAGGCCAGCGGCCTGCCGCCGTCACGTGTCATATAACCTGCCAGACCGCTGACGAAGTTCAATGTGCCGGTTTTGGCGCTGACCTTGACCGGATGGTTGGAGGTCGGACGCCCGTTGTTGTCCCGCATCGCAAAATCGCGCAGCAGGCCCGGCAGAACCCCTTGCCGGCGTACCCGCACCAAAGCCGATACCATATCGGCCGCCTCAAGGCGCGATCTGTCGCCCAGCCCGGAATGATCCACCAATGCGGGCGATGACATCCCCAGCGTGGCGCTGGCCCAGTGGTTCATCTCTGCCGCCGAGGCGGACAAACCGCCGGGACGGACACCGCGGGCCTGTGTTGCGGCAAGCCCCACCATCTCCGCGACCGCATTGGTCGAATAGCGCAGCATGTCGCGCAGAATCACCGTCAAAGGCTCGCTTTGATGACGCACGATCACCCTGCCTGCGGGCAGGTTGCGCGTTTCTTCCTCCTGCGGCAGGCGGATCCCCTGCGCGCTGGCGAATGTGCGAAACACCTCGCCTGCATAGATATTGGGCCGCCGCACCGGAAGCCAGCGCGAGCCGCCATTGCCCAGCGCCGATTGCGCCACTGTCCATTCGTCGCTGCCCTGGGACTGGCTATAGGTATAGACGGGCAGATTGCGCGCCACCACTGCCATGCGGGCCACCTGCACATCGGGGCGGTGGCGATCGGACCGCGCATCCATTGTCACGGTATAGCCCTTACCGTTGCGTTTCCATTCAAAATGCACGCGGTTGAAGTTCAGAGACAGGCCGGAGATGGCCGGATTATAGCCGACGTGATCGGGCTGTTCCGCGTCGATCTCGCGGGAATAGGGCAGCGCGCCGCCCCAGACCAGAAAACGCCCCCGCAACTCGCGCACACCTGCCGCCTTGAGGCTGGCGGCCATCTCGGCCAGACCATTGGTGTCGAGGGTCGGATCGCCACCGCCCGCCAGCACAAGATCGCCTGAAAGAATCCCGTTCTGGATCGGGCCGGTCGCAACCAGATGCGTCTCGAACCGGTGCGCGGCGCCAAGGTGTTCGAGCGCATAGGCCGCTGTCAGCGCCTTGACGACACTGGCGGGCGGCAGGCCGCGCTGCGGTTCGCGCACCTCCAGCAATGTGCCCGTGGTGGCATCGGCCACGGCAAAGCCGACCTCGCCGCCCACACGCGCCTTGTCGATCAGTGCCTCGACAGCAGGGACGGTGGCCGCCCTGCCACCGGCCGGACGCACCACAGGGCGCAAGGATTGCTTTGGCGCATTCGCACAGGCCGGGAGGGCGACAAGACCAAGCGCTGCGGTCGATCCTGTCAGAAATGCTCGTCTCGAGATGATGTCACGCATGTATCGAGTCTAGCTGTCCTGAGCCATGAGAAACAAGTCCTGATCGGCATTCTGCCGCCCGGCCTTGCCCCAGTCGCTGCGCGCCCGTATCGCGGAGGAGGAGATATCCATCAGCGGGGCATTGACGAAACACCATGCCGGGGCCTCGGCCTGCGCCAAGGTCCGGCTGGCCGTGCCTTTGATGCGGGCGGTGCGGAAAATGCGCGCCGCACGGCTGGCCCTTGCCGACAGGTTCTGCCCCGGACGGGCCAGAACGCCCACGGGCACCCGCGCCATGATCTGCTGCCAGTCCTGCCATTTGTCGAACTGGACCAGATTGTCAGCCCCCATCAGCCAGACGAACCGCACCGCCGGATAGGCCGCCTGCAAGGCCGCAATGGTCTGCGCCGTGTAGCGCGTACCGGCGCGTGCCTCGAAATCCGTGACCGTGACGCGGGGATCACGCAACAAGGCTTGCGCGCGGGCGATCCTGTCCGCCATCGGCGCAGGTCCGCGGGCCTTGAGCGGATTTCCGGGGCTGACAAGCCACCAGACACGGTCCAGCCCGAAGCGGCGCAACGCGATATTGGTGATATGGACATGCCCCGCATGGGCCGGATCGAAAGACCCGCCCAAAAGCCCGATCACCTCACCGGGACGCGCATGGGGTAGTTCGTGGCGCATCCCGCCTCCGCTATGGCACATCCACCGGCGCCGCAGTTGCCTATGACGCGCCGCTTTTGTCAATCGGCACCGCGCAAGCCGTCGCAGCGCATTGCCCCTCAGGCTCCGGATGGTTATCTAGGCCGCAAATACACGCATTTCCTTCGAGGAGCGATCCGAATGGCAGCCTACCAGTACGTTTACCACATGCAGGGCGTTTCCAAAGCCTATCCCGGCGGCAAGAAGTGTTTCGAGAACATCCATCTGAACTTTCTTCCCGGCGTGAAAATCGGTGTTGTCGGCGTCAACGGCTCGGGTAAATCGACCCTTCTCAAGATCATGGCCGGCATGGACAAGGATTTTCAGGGCGAGGCATGGCATGCCGAGGGCGCAACCGTCGGCTATCTGCCGCAGGAGCCGGAACTGGACCCGGATCTGGACGTGCGCGGCAATGTGATGCTGGGCGTGGCCAAGAAAAAGGCTGTTCTGGACCGCTACAACGAGTTGGCGATGAACTATTCGGACGAGACGGCCGACGAGATGGCTGCACTTCAGGACCAGATCGACGCCGAGAACCTCTGGGATCTCGACAGCCAGATAGACGTTTCGATGGA
>JAGXGW010000043.1 GCA_024636555.1 Paracoccaceae bacterium
CACCGCCGTGCCCAGCACCGCATAGAGCGGCAGCGTGATCATCGTGAATGTGCCCAGCACGAAAGCCGCCATGCCACGGCGGGGAAGCGAGCGGTGCGGCCAGAGCCTCAGGCTGCGGTTGTGATGTTCGTCGGCGGTCCAGGAATAGGGCATGAGAAAAACCGGATGCTTGTTCTGATTTATTGCAACCGAACCTAAGTCCTTTTGGCCGTGGGTAAAGGCTGAATTGCTGTGCAGATGTGCCGCAGGCCGCAGCCTCTGTCACGCGGCTTGGGAGCGACCTGACGAAAGGTTTCCGGGCTAGGCGTTGCGGTCGTGACAGGCTGTTCTGCGGAACTTCTTCGCCGTTCAGGTCTGCCCTTGCGCGGAACAAGGCGCGAAGCGCCGCCGCGCATCGCCGGGCCGCCCCCCGGCACGGCGATTTGGCTGATGCAAGCGCGGGGTCTAAAGGTCAAAGGATTTGGCGGGCAACTTCCATAGCGGAAGCTTGCATCGCCGCACCGTGGCCCGTCGCTGCGCGGATCGTTGACAGTCCGCCCAAGGCTCCAGGGGGTCTTAGGGCATTGTGTCAGCAGGCCAACATCTTCAACCATCGTCAACCCCAATGCAAAAGGGCCCCGCAGGGCCCTTTCGTGTTCGTGTCTTGCCTTAGTGGGCGTGCTGCTTGTCCCAGTCTTCGCGCTTGGGAAGCTGCTCGAACGTATGCTCGGGCGGCGGGCTGGGCAGGGTCCATTCCAGCGTATCGGCATATTCGTTCCAATAGTTGTTCTGGGTGACGCGGGCGCCACGGAACAGCGAGTAGAAGATGATGCCGAAGAAGAAGATGAACGAAGCGAAGGAGATGAACGCGCCGATCGAGGACCAGTAGTTCCACAGGGCGTAAGCCTCGGGATAGTCGATGTAACGGCGGGGCATACCCTGACGTCCCAGGAAGTGCTGCGGGAAGAACGTCAGGTTGGAGCCGAGGAACATCGTCCAGAAGTGCAGCTTGCCTGCCCATTCCGGATAGTGCCGTCCGGTCATCTTCCCGAAGTAGAAGTAGATCCCCGCAAAGATGGCAAACACCGCCCCCAGTGACATCACATAGTGGAAGTGGGCCACCACATAGTAGGTGTCATGATAGGCTCGGTCGATCGCCGCCTGGCTGAGCACGATGCCGGTCACGCCGCCGACCGTGAACAGGAACAGGAAGCCGAAAGCCCAGAGCATCGGTGTCTCAAACGAGACGGAGCCGCCCCACATCGTGGCGATCCAGCTGAACACCTTCACCCCGGTGGGCACGGCAATCACCATCGTGGCCATCATGAAGTAGGACTGCTGCGTCAGCGACATCCCCACAGTGTACATGTGGTGCGCCCAGACAACGAAGCCCAGCGCGCCGATCGCGATGATCGCCCAGACCATCGGCAGATAACCGAAGATGGGTTTGCGCGAGAAGGTCGCGATGACGTGGCTGATGATACCGAAGCCGGGAAGGATGATGATATACACTTCCGGGTGACCAAAGAACCACAGGATGTGCTGGTAGAGCACCGGATCACCGCCACCGGCGGGATCAAAGAAGGTGGTGCCGAAGTTGCGGTCGGTCAGCAACATCGTGATGGCGCCCGCCAGAACCGGCAGCGACAGCAGGATCAGCCACGAGGTGACAAAGATCGACCACGCAAACAGCGGCACCTTGAACAGCGTCATGCCGGGGGCACGCATGTTCAGGAAGGTGGTGATCATGTTGATCGCGCCAAGGATCGAAGAGGCACCCGAGACGTGGACCGCGAAGATCGCCAGATCAAGGGAGAACCCGCCTTCCAGCGTAGAGAGCGGCGGATAGAGCACCCAGCCCACGCCAGAACCGAGTTGATCGTTGCCGCCCGGTGCCAGCAGCGAGGCGACGCCCAGCGCGGTACCTGCGACATACATCCAGTGCGACAGGTTGTTCATGCGCGGGAAAGCCATATCCGGCGCGCCGATCTGCAGCGGCATGAAGTAGTTGCCGAATCCCCCGAACAGGGCGGGAATCACGACGAAGAACATCATCAGGACACCGTGATAGGTGATCATCACGTTCCACAGGTGGCCGTTCGGTGTGCAGTCACGGGCGGAATCCGCGATGAAACGCGCGCCTTCCATGCACATGTACTGGACACCCGGTTCCATCAGTTCCATCCGCATATAGATGGTGAAGGTGACGGAGATCAGACCGACGAATGCCGATGTGATCAGGTAAAGGATGCCGATATCCTTATGGTTCGTGGACATGAACCAACGGGTAAAGAACCCGCGCGGGTCCTCATGTTCTTGGCTGTGAATGGCTGCGTCGGCCATGCGGTTGCCTCCTGTGGTGGTGTTCTGGCGCGAAAAAAGACTCCCCGCGCGGCTTTCTTTGACTGTTTAGAATGGCTGACCTCTAACGGCAATCCGAGAATTGAATACGAAACAATGTATATTGTCGCACCTTGCCGGTGTCAGAGCCCGCTATCCTATGCTGCTCACAACAATATAAGGCCATTGCAGGCAAAGAAAAACCCGGCGCGGGGCCGGGCTCTCTTTCGTTTGAATTCTGTCCCGGTTCGGGCGGACCCGCCCGAACAGGTCCGGTCAGTCTGCCGTCTTTGTCTCTTCGGGGCCGACCGAGGCCAGATAGGCAATCACGTCTTCGGCGCCGCGCGCCAGTTTGAAGCTCATGTTCGAACGCACAGAGCTGTCACCGGTATATTCGATCAGGAACGCCCGCGGGTCCTGTACGTAGGTCACCAGATTTTCCGCATCCCAGACCAGGCCTTCTTCGGCTGCGGCTTGCAGACCGGTGCCGTAGCGGAAGTCCTCCTGTGTGCCGGCCTCGCGTCCGACGATGCCGTAAAGGTTCGGGCCGGTGCGGCCGCCTTTGACGATATCGGTGCCGTCATCGGCCTGGATCATGTGGCATGCCTTGCATTTGTTGAACTCGCGCTCGCCCTTCGCGGCATCGCCTTCTGCAAATGCAGGGGCGGACAGGGCAATCATTGCAAGGGAGGCTGTGATTGGAAATTTCATAGGTAAGACCTCATGAGTTTGTTGGGTAGCCGGAGTTTCCTGCACGCAGTGTTACTGCTGAACCGCTGATGCGCAACAGGTAATTCGACATTTGCCCGCGGCGCGACTATTCCTCAAAAGTCTCGGAGAACCTGTTTTTCAACGCGCTGTCGAGCGTGGCCATGTCCGCAGGCAAGCCCAGATCACGCAGACTTGTGACACCATGGTCGCGGATACCGCAGGGCACGATGCCGGAAAAATGCGACAGATCGGGCTCCACGTTGATCGAGATTCCGTGAAAGCTGATCCATTTGCGCAGGCGGATGCCGATGGCGGCGATCTTGTCCTCGCGCGGGGTGCCGTCGATGGCAGCCGGTTTGTCGGGACGCTCGACCCAGACGCCCACGCGGCCCTCGCGGATATGGCCTTGCACGCCGAAATCCGACAAGGTCGAGATGACCCATCCCTCGAGTTGCTGGACGAAGCGGCGCACATCATGTCCGCGCCGGCCCACGTCCAGCATCACATAGACAACCCGCTGGCCGGGTCCGTGGTAGGTGTATTGGCCACCGCGTTTGGAGGGAAACACGGGAAACCTGTCCGGCTCGACCAGATCCTGAAACTGCGCGCTGGTGCCCGCGGTATAGAGCGGGGGATGCTCGAGCAGCCAGATCGCCTCGTCCGCCGACCCTGCCGCGATGGCGGCCGCGCGGCGCTCCATCTCGCGTTCGGCCAGACGATAATCTGTCACTCCGGGGGATGTGATCCATTCTACCATGCGGTGTGTCTTTCTTCCCGTGCTGGCGCGCGTCGGCCCACAGTTGCCCTGCAGTGCATAATTTCTGCGGGAAAAGCAAATCTTGAGGTTATCCACACGTCATTATTCTCGCATCAGCGCGAGAATTTGGTGCGGCTTTTGGCCGGCGCAGCCAAGCCGCTATACCGGAATGACCGCCACCACGTGGCGAACTGACTCGATGGCACCTGCTCCGCTGATCCGTCGCATTGCCGGGGCTTTGAACGCAAGGCAAAGGCTATCCGGCCCTGCCTTCGTCCGGCGCAACCCTTGCGGACAAACAGGATTGCGCGGGTCTGCACTTTGTCTCTTCACAAGGCGGCGGGCTTTGTCTATACGGCCCCTCGTTACCAGATCACGTGCGGTCGTGGCGGAATGGTAGACGCGCAGCGTTGAGGTCGCTGTGGGGTAACTCCCGTGGAAGTTCGAGTCTTCTCGACCGCACCAATTCTCTTCTGAAGACAACCGTTTGTCTGGCATCAGAATGAGACCCGCCTGACAAGGGCAAATTCCTTATCAAACCTTTCTCGCGAAAGTCGCCGAAGATCTTTGCGCGATGCGTTCTAAAGGTGTGTGCAAAAAGATGTTTTTACGCGGCCTCATCGGGATGAGCGTTTCGATACGATTCACATTGACGCTTTACACGGCTGTCTGCGGTCTGCCCGATCCGGATATGTTCTACCTCTAGGTATTTGATAATGAATGATAAATTTTCTGAATCCATCAGCGCAATCTTGCATGAAGGCTGATGTCAGGCCCGGTGGTTCCCGCTAAACGTCATTTTTCCAAGATTTTCTGCGTTCGGCTCAATACAAGTTTATTTTGATGCCAAAATTTGAATGAATTTATCATGCTATATCTGGTGGGAGATCCGGATTTAAATCCACTTAGATCCATACCTGTAGTAAGCGCCCATTCTTCAGATCAGAATTAAAGATCAACTTTCAGTAGCTAATTTGCAACAAGCGGATGTGCTCTCCGAGAAGGCTGACCGTTCATGTTGAAAACGGCTGTTTTGCAGCGGATATTGGAATTCCAACAACAAAAAACGTAAATGAGGCAGAATCACTATGAAAAGAAACATCTCTCTTGCAATCGCAAGTTTCCTCGTCGCCGGCCCGGCATTTGCCGGTAGCTTGGCCCCCGTGTACAATGAGCCGACACCTGCGGTGTCCGCTCCCATGCCGATGATGACACCCGCCTGGACCGGTGGTTATGTCGGTGCCAACCTGAACTACGGCGAAGCTTCGGCTGATGCGGCTGGCGCAGACGGCGACACGCTTTCGCTTCTGGGGCTTTCCACGACGCTTTCCGAACCCGATGGATATGGCGGATCGGTCCGTGCCGGTTACGACTGGCAAATGGGTCAGGGCGTGTTCGGCCTTGGTGTCGAGTACAACTTCGGTGAACTGACCGGAGATGTCGACGGTGAAGGCGCGCCAAGGCTCGGCGTGGACGGAACTCTCGTGATCGATGAAATGGCAACCGTCTTCGCGCGTGCCGGTTACGCGGTTAGCGATCAGTTCCTTGCCTACGGTCTGCTCGGTTACAGCACCGCATCTTCCACTGCGACCAGTCTGGCTGGTGCCAGCGAAAACCGCGATCTCGAAGGTTACACTGCCGGTCTGGGCGGTGAATACAAGTTCACCCAGAACTGGTCGACCTATGCTGAATACACCTACACCGATTTCGGCACGGTCAGCGACACCGACGGCAATCTTGAAATCGACCTGCACCAGGTGCGTCTTGGTGTAAACTACCGCTTCTGATCTGTGATCGTCATAATCTTAATATGACCGAGATCCGGCCTGTCGGGAAAACCTGACAGGCCGGTTCTTTTTTGTGGGCGCGGGTCCGGACTGTCACACCACACCGCGTCATGTATCGTGCTGCGCGGCAGAGCCGAGCAGGCGTTGCGCTGCGACGCGACGTCTTTCCCGATAATCCGGACTTTTCATCCTGCCTCTGACGTGCTGTTATCCGGTGGAATTGTTTTTCGCAGGGAGGAAATAGGCATGGACATGAACTTCGGGATGCGTCCCGAGAACCGCAAGCTGCTGGACCGCGTCGCGGCAATGATCCGCGACGAGGTCGTGCCCTTGGAGGATGCGTATCACGCCGAGATCGACAAGGAAGGCCGCTGGCAGTTCACCGCGCGCCAGACTGAGATTCTCGAAGGTCTGAAAGACAAGGCCAAATCCGAGGGGCTGTGGAACTTCTGGCTGACCGACAGTGACAAGGGTTTTGGCCTGAGCACGGTGGAATACGCCTATTTCGCCGAAGAGATGGGCAAGACCCCGCTGGGTGCGGAAGTATTCAACTGTGCCGCGCCCGATACCGGCAACATGGAAGTGTTCGAGCGTTACGGCACACCTGCGATGAAAAAAGAATGGCTTGCCCCGCTGCTGGAGGGCAAGATCCGCTCGGCCTATCTGATGACAGAACCGAATGTGGCCAGTTCGGATGCCACCAATGTGGCGATGTCCTGCGTGCGCGACGGTGATCATTACGTGCTGAACGGCGAGAAATGGTGGGCTTCCGGCGCGGGCGATCCGCGCTGCAAGGTCTATATCGTCATGGTCCGCACCGGCGGCGAGGATGCGCTCAAACATGCCCGCCATTCGATGATCGTGGTGCCCGCCGGCACCGAGGGAATCGAGATCCTGCGCCCGATGGAAGTCTACGGCAATGACGATGCGCCGCATGGCCATATGCATATCCGCTTCACCAATGTGCGCGTGCCGGCCGATGCGCTGCTTCTGGGCGAGGGGCGCGGTTTCGAGATCAGCCAGGGACGCCTTGGACCCGGCCGTATCCACCATTGCATGCGCGCCATCGGTCAGGCGGAATCGGCGCTTGAACTGATGTGCAAACGCTCGCTGGAGCGCGAGGCGTTCGGCAAGAAGCTGGCGCAGTTGGGGGCCAACTACGACATCATCGCGGAATGCCGGATGGAAATCGAGATGGCGCGTCTGCTGTGCCTGAAAGCGGCATGGTACATGGATCAGGGCGACAAGCGCGCTGCGGCCCCGTGGATCAGCCAGATCAAGGTGATCGCGCCCCGCGTGGCGTTGAAAGTCATCGACGAAGCGGTGCAGATGTTCGGTGGGCAGGGTGTCAGCCAGGATACGCCGCTGGCGCATAAATGGACCCATGTGCGGACATTGCGTCTGGCAGACGGCCCCGATGCGGTGCATCGCCGTCAGGTGGCGCGTGCTGAACTGCGGAAATATACGCAGGAAAAAGTCTGATCCCTGTCGCAGGACAAGGTGGACGGAAGGGGGCCTTGGGGTCCCCTTTTTCGTGAGCGTTTGCAGATCGGTGAAGGGCAGGGCCGTAATGTGCCTTTGCGGGTGAGCCTTGCCGAGATAACGGTGATCCGCCCTGCGCCTGTTGCATGGGGCGGTTTGCGTTGGGGGCTGTTAGGTTTTATTGCATGCGCCGGAGTAACGGGCTTTTTGTCGGAGTAGCGCCACAATGGGACTGATCGGTGCCCTGAAACCATGGGCCAGCGCCCGCAAAGCGCGGCTTCGTCAACTTCGGGCAAAGGTATTTCCCGAGAATCGTTCGGCGTTGGCGGTAGTGGCCATCATGAAGAACGAGGCGCTCAATGTGGAGGAATGGATTGATCATTACATCTGGCAGGGGGCCGATCATCTTTTCATCATCGATAACGGCAGCACGGACAACACCGTTGCGCGGATCGAGGCATCCCCGCACCGCAGCCGTATCACGCTGCTGTCGCGCCCTGAACCGCACCGGCAGGGCTATCACTATCGTCGTGTGTTTCTGAGCGAACGGATCAAGCGGCGGTTCCAGTGGCTGATGGTGGCGGATGCGGATGAATTCTGGTTTGCCAAAGGGGCAAAGACGTTGCCCGAGGCGCTAGACCATTTCGCCGGTATCGACGTGATCTATACCCGCTGGTCGCAGTTCGGTAGCCCCGGTCAGGAGGCGCATCCTGCCGGCTTGCGGCGCGATCTGACGTTGCGCCATGCGGCGCTGGGCCCCCATCATGCAACGAAATGGATCGTGCGAACATCAGCTATCGGGCGCAATGCGCTGTTTATCCACAAAATCCGCGGGGCCTGTTCGTCGCGCACGGTGACGGATACCGATCATTTCCAGTTGAATCACTACATGACCCAGAGCCTGCATTTCTGGCAGAGCGTGAAAATGGCGCGGGGCGATGCCTCCACACCGGCAGCGGATAAACTCCGGACGATGGCAACCTATGCCGCGTTCAACGATCAGTCGGTTGTGATGGACCGCGCTCTGGCCGACAGGCTGGCTGACTGAACTGGTTCTGGCGCTGGATATGGCCGCTCACGCCACCTCGATGCCCTTCAACCCACCGACCAGCTTGGGGATCTTTTCCTTGAACTTGAAAAATCCCGCCGTCGCGTAGGGCCATGCAGCGCTGTCATAGGGGCGGCGCAGGCGGATCAGGCGGATGCCGTCCGGCGCGAGAGCGCGGGACAGGGCGCGCAGCGCGTCAGCGTTGGGGCCTACAGGCGCATAGGGCGTCACGATCTGGCGCGCGCCGGTCCTGCGCGCCCATGTGACGAGGCTGTCGGTATCCGTCACCGGCGCGGATGTCTCGCCCAGCCGCGCGCCGAAACGGGCGGCGACATCGGCCATCGCACCGCGCGAGAAGGTCTCGAGATGCGGCGCCACATGCAGCGGGCTGCGGTCCTGCGCGGTCATCATAAAGCCTGTGGCGACGGGGGCGGGCACGGCATCGAACACAAAGCCGGGGCTCAGATCATCGTCATGCAGCAGCAATGCGGATGGCATGGCGGGGTCCGCGGCCTCCTCGGGGGGCAGCGGGATGCGCGCCGCCTCCGGTCCGTCCAGCGGCAGCGCGGTGGTGGCAAGCCCGTCGGGCCGGAAACGACCGCGCGTATAGGTCGCGATATTGTCGGGCCGCGCCAGATAGGTCTTGCCGCGCGTCTGCACTCCCGCCACCCAGCGCCAGCCCAGCGTGTTGGAGGCCGGATCGCCGTCGAGCAGGTGACGCAGGAAGAAATCCGCGCCCAGTTCCCACGGCAGGCGCAGGGTAAATATCCAGATCGAGGCGAACCACATGCGGGCATGGTTGTGCAGATACCCCGTCTGCACCAGCTCGCCTGCCCAATGGTCAAAGGCGTCGATGCCGGTCCGGCCCGCGCAGGCATCTTCCCAGCTGCGGCGCAGGCCCGACTGGGTCTGCACCATGTTCAAGGCCGCGCGCAGATCCTTTTGGTACATCTCCCAGACGCCGGGGCGCTGCTCCAGCCAGCCTTTCCAGTAGGTCCGCCAGAACACTTCCTGCACGAACTTTTCCGCCGCCTGCGCCGAATGGCGCGCCAGTACGGATTGCAGCACTTCGGCCTCGGTCAGAAGGCGGTGCCTGATCCACGGCGACAGGGTCGAGACGTGTTTGTGCTGACCGGCCCCCAGATCGTGATTCCGCAAGCGCGCATAATCCGCCCCGGCCTGCGGCAAAAACAGCTTGAGCCGCGCAAGGCCGGCGGTGCGGGTGGGGGTGAACATGGAGGCCTGCGTGGCTGTCATGGGAAGTGCCTTCACGGTGCATGATGCTGTCAGAACGGGCATTTAGCGCCAATGCAGGCTGCTTCAATCACCGGTCCGGCGATGCGCGCAAACGGGCGCGCCGTGGTCCGCGCCGGCCTGTTAAATCCGATGCGCCCCTTGCAGGTGGGTGGGCGCAAGACTAAGACTCCGGTAACATCTGACGATTATGAATGAGCAACAGCAGCAGGCAGGCGTATATGAGAGATCCGATTGACACCTACATGAACACCCTCGTGCCCATGGTGGTCGAGCAGACCAGCCGCGGGGAACGCGCTTATGACATTTTCTCGCGCCTGCTGAAGGAGCGGATCATCTTTCTGTCCGGTCCCGTGCATGACGGTATGTCGAGCCTGATCGTGGCGCAGTTGCTGCATCTCGAGGCGGAGAATCCGTCGAAAGAGATCAGCATGTATATCAACAGCCCCGGTGGCGTGGTCACCAGCGGTCTGTCGATCTATGACACGATGCAGTATATCAAGCCGAAGATTTCCACACTGGTGGTCGGGCAGGCGGCTTCGATGGGCTCGCTTTTGCTGACTGCGGGCGAAAAGGGCATGCGCTTCTCGCTGCCCAACAGCCGCGTCATGGTGCACCAGCCCTCCGGCGGGTATCAGGGACAGGCGACGGATATCATGATCCACGCCGCCGAGACCCAGAAGCTGAAGAACCGGCTCAACGAGATCTATGTCAAACATACCGGCCAGACCCTGA
The DNA here is from genome assembly GCA_024636555.1 of Paracoccaceae bacterium. Classification (GTDB taxonomy): domain Bacteria; phylum Pseudomonadota; class Alphaproteobacteria; order Rhodobacterales; family Rhodobacteraceae; genus Seohaeicola. The sequence continues at coordinate 10,094 of JAGXGW010000043.1, forward strand.
AAAAGGTCGAGGCGGCGCTGGAGCGGGACAACTTCATGTCCGCCGAGGACGCCAAGGAATGGGGCCTGATCGACGAGATCGTGGAGAGCCGCGGCAAGATGGAAGACGTGAAGGCGTAACAGTTTCTTGTTCCACCCCTTGCGGGGTGGGACAATTTTGACATTGTGGACATGCGGGGGCTGCCTTAAGCTTGGTCCCCAATAGCATTCAGATCGGCTGGATCGGTCGAAACCACTGAAGACTTGGCCTGAAAGGGACGATATGGCGACGAATTCCAGCGGCGACAGCAAAAACACCCTCTATTGCAGCTTTTGCGGAAAAAGCCAGCATGAGGTGCGCAAGCTGATCGCAGGGCCCACCGTGTTCATCTGTGATGAATGTGTCGAACTGTGCATGGATATCATCCGTGAGGAAACCAAGAGCGCCGGGCTGAAAGCAACGGACGGCGTGCCGACTCCCAAGGACATCTGCGCGGTTCTGGACGATTACGTGATCGGCCAGCAAACCGCGAAAAAGGTGCTCTCGGTGGCGGTGCACAACCACTACAAACGCCTCAACCATGCGGCCAAAACCAGCGATATCGAACTGTCGAAGTCGAATATCCTGCTGATCGGCCCGACAGGTTGCGGCAAGACCCTGCTGGCGCAGACGCTGGCGCGGATTCTGGATGTGCCCTTCACGATGGCTGATGCGACCACGCTGACGGAAGCGGGATATGTCGGTGAGGATGTGGAGAACATCATCCTCAAGCTGCTGCAATCGTCGGAATACAATGTGGAGCGTGCGCAGCGCGGCATCGTCTATATCGACGAGGTCGACAAGATCACCCGTAAATCCGAGAATCCCTCGATCACGCGGGATGTGTCGGGCGAAGGTGTGCAGCAGGCACTTCTCAAGCTGATGGAAGGCACGGTTGCATCCGTGCCGCCGCAGGGTGGGCGCAAGCATCCGCAGCAGGAGTTCCTGCAGGTGGATACGACGAATATCCTGTTCATCTGTGGCGGGGCCTTCGCGGGGCTTGACCGGATCATCGCACAGCGCGGCAAGGGCAGTGCGATGGGCTTTGGCGCGGATGTGAAAGATCCCGATTCCCGCCGTGTCGGCGAGACGTTCAAGGATCTGGAGCCGGAGGATCTGCTGAAGTTCGGCCTGATCCCGGAATTCGTGGGCCGTTTGCCCGTGATCGCGACATTGGAGGATCTCGATGAGGATGCGCTTGTCACCATCCTGACCCAGCCCAAGAACGCCCTCGTCAAGCAATACCAGCGCCTGTTCGAGCTGGAAGATGTGAAGCTGACCTTTACCGATGATGCGCTGACGGCAATCGCCAAGCGCGCGATCGAGCGCAAGACCGGCGCGCGGGGGCTGCGCTCCATCCTCGAGGATATTCTGCTCAACACGATGTTCGACCTGCCAGGAATGGCCAATGTCGACGAAGTGCTGGTGAACGAGGAAGCGGCGATCTCGGCGGCCCAGCCGCTGATGATCTATGCCGAAGCCAAGAAGGAAGGCGCGACCGCGTGATGCATTGCCATCACCGCCTGCGATGTGACGCGGGCGCGGGGCTGGATATTTGAGGCAAGAAGAAACAGGGCCGCGCCGAAAGGTGCGGCCCTTTGCACGTGGTGCAGCGCTTGCATCTGGACCTTGGCGTGCAGATGCGGCATAGCAGACAGAACGAAAAGCGGAGGCTTCGATGGGCATTCTGAACACGCTCTTGCGCGCGGTGACCTGGTGGAACGGCCAGACCTTGAATACGCAACTCTATACCTGGCGCCGTGGCGTGAAGGTGGGCGAGGATGCACAGGGCAACCAGTTCTACACCGACAAGGCCGGCAAGCGTCGCTGGGTGATCTTTGCCGGTGAGGTCGAGGCAAGCCGCGTCAGCCCCGATTGGCATGGCTGGCTGCACCACACTTTCAAAGAGACGCCAACCGACCGTCCGCTGCCGCACAAGACATGGGAAAAGCCGCATCAGGAGAACCTGACAGGCACGCCGCTGGCCTATGCGCCCGAAGGCTCGATTCGCCGCAAGGCGCCTGTCGCGCGCAAGGATTACGAAGCCTGGACCCCGGAATAACGGGGCGGTAAGGGAACGCCATGTCCGAGACGAGAACGCAGGTAGCGGGCACGGCCGCCCGTCTGGCTGTAGCGGCGGCGCTTTTGCTGGCGCCGCCCGCGCATGCCCAGAGCCAGCAGATCCAGACCGATACCGGAAGCGGGGCCGAACTGCGCGTTCTGGACAAGATCAACGGTGAAGTCGAGGATCTGCGCTTGCCCAATGGCGGGGCGGGTGTTGTCTGGCGGATGCAGATCGAGCTGGGCGAGTGCCGGTATCCGGTGGTCAACCCGACGGGCGATGCCTTTGCCTTTGTCACATTGCGCCAGAACGGGCTGGACGAGCCTTTGTTTCGCGGCTGGATGATCGCCTCGGCCCCGGCGCTCAATGCGCTGGACCATCCGCGTTACGACGTCTGGGTCATCCGCTGCACCACCTCCTGAGGGCTGTCGGGCAGGGGCGGACCGGTGAAATCGCCCATTGCCTCCAGCGCTGTTTCCAACTGGCGGTGATATTCGGCGCGCGTCACCTCGACAGCGCCCAGAGAGCCCAGATGTGGGGTCAGAAACTGCGTATCGAACAGGCGAAAGCCGCCCTGCCGCAACCGGTCTACCAGATAGGCCAGAGCGATCTTTGATGCATCGGTGCGGCGCGAGAACATGCTCTCGCCAAAAAATGCCGCCCCCAGCGTGACGCCGTAGACACCGCCCGCCAGGTCATTCCCGTCCCAGACTTCCAGCGAATGTGCGCGCCCGATATCGTGCAGCGTGAGGTAGAGACGCCGGATCTCGTCATTGATCCAGGTCTCGTCGCGGTCGGCGCAGCCCTCCACCACTTGTGCGAAGGCGGTATTGATCGTGACGCGGTGCGGCCAGCGGCGCATCCGGCGGATCAGGCTGCGGGATAGGTGGAAGCCGTCCAGCGGAAACACACCACGGCGGCGCGGATCGACCCAGAAGATCTCGGGATCGTCGCGTCGCTCGGCCATGGGAAAAATGCCCATCGCATAGGCATTCAGCAACAGGTCCGGTGTGAGAACCGGATCCATCATCGACGGGTCCGGTGCCGGTTTGGGTTGTGGCCCCTCAGGCGGGGAGATGCGTTTTCAGCCAATGTTCCAGCCAGTGGATGTTGTAATTGCCGTTTTGCACATCGTCTTCCTGCAGCAAGGCATGAAACAGCGGGATCGTCGTGTCCACACCGTCCACGATCAGTTCGCCCAGTGCGCGCGACAGGCGGGCCAGAGCCTCTGGCCGGTCGCGGCCATGCACGATCAGCTTGCCGATCAGGCTGTCGTAATAGGGCGGGATCTTGTAGCCGTCATAAAGCGCGGAATCCATCCGTACGCCCAGACCGCCCGGCGCGTGATACTGCGTGATCCGCCCCGGACAGGGCGCGAAATTGGGCAGTTTCTCGGCATTGATGCGGACTTCGATCGCATGGCCGTTGATGGTCAGCTCGCCTTGCGTGAAGGACATCGGCAGCCCTTCGGCCACACGGATCTGTTCGCGCACAAGGTCGATGCCGAAGATCGCCTCGGTGACGGGATGCTCCACTTGCAGGCGGGTGTTCATTTCGATGAAATAGAACTCGCCGTTCTCGTAGAGAAACTCGATCGTGCCCGCGCCGATATAGTTGATCGCGGCCACGGCATCGGCACAGACCTTGCCGATCCGCGCGCGCTCTTCCGGCGAGATGGCGGGGCCGGGGGCCTCTTCGAGCACTTTCTGGTGGCGGCGCTGGAGCGAGCAGTCCCGTTCGCCCAAATGCACGGCGCGGCCTTTGCCATCGCCGAAGATCTGGATCTCGATATGGCGCGGCGTGGTCAGGTATTTCTCGATATAGACCTCGTCATTGCCGAAAGCCGCCTTGGATTCGGACCGCGCCGTCATGAAGGCGCTTTCCATATCAGCTGCGGTAAGGGCCACTTTCATGCCGCGCCCGCCGCCTCCGGCGGTGGCCTTGACGATGACCGGATAACCGATCTCGGCTCCGAGCCGTTTGGCGTCCTCCAAGGTGGGCACGCCGCCGTCCGAGCCGGGCACACAAGGAACGCCGAGCGCCTTCATCGTGTCCTTGGCGGTGATCTTGTCGCCCATCATACGGATATGCGCAGCTGTGGGGCCGATGAAGGTGATCCCGTGATCCTCGACGATCTGCACGAAATTCGCGTTCTCGGACAAAAAGCCGTAACCGGGATGAATCGCCTGCGCACCGGTGATCTCGCAGGCCGAGATGATGGCCGGGATCGACAGATAACTTTCCGCAGAAGAGGGCGGCCCGATGCAGACAGCCTCGTCCGCCATGCGGACATGCATCGCATCGGCATCGGCGGTGGAATGCACCGCAACCGAATGGATGCCCATTTCGCGCGCCGCGCGGATGACGCGCAGGGCGATTTCGCCACGGTTGGCAATCAGGATTTTATCGAACATTTCCCCGGCCTTATTCGATAATCATCAAAGGTGCGCCATATTCGACAGCGGCACCGTCTTCGACGAGAATCCGCTTCACCGTGCCCGATTTCGGCGCGGGAATATGGTTCATCGTTTTCATGGCCTCGATGATCAGCAGCGTATCGCCCTCGGCAACCTGTGCGCCGACGCTGACGAAAGCGGGCGATCCGGGTTCGGCCTGCATATAGACCGTGCCGACCATGGGAGAGGTGACAGCGCCGGGCAGGGCTGCGGGATCTTGCGTGGCGGCGGGAGCCGGTGCAGGGGCTGGGGCCTGAGCGGGTGCGGCGGCATAATGCGCGGCGGCCGGTGCAGCATAGGTGACGCTGGGCGCAGCACGGCTGACGCGCACGTTGAGGCTGTCATCCTCGCCATATTCGCGCATCACTTCCAGCTCGGTCAGGTCATTCTCGCGCAGCAGTTCGGCCAGCGCCTGAATGAAGGCAACGTCGCTGTCATGGTTCTTTTTTGTCATACTATCCTCGGCGGTTCGCATGGGCATATCGGGGCGGTTGGGACGACCCTGCTGCCATTGTGTCGCTGCTTATAGGTCATCGTGACGTCAGGGAAAAGCGGCCAATTTATAAAGGCTTGGACTGTCATCCGCCTGCCCCTCGGCTGTAACGGGGACAGATGTTGTAAAGATTTGGGCTTCGTGTTCGTAATCCTTTGTGTAAAAGTAGCACAAAGACAAAGGTTTGTGCAGTTTACAAACCGGATACCAGAAAGATTGCCAAAAGGAGCCTGACCGGATGCTCAAGCGCCAGTTGACCGGAGGACGCATCAGGGAGCGCCGGATCGCGCTTGCCTTGCGGCAGGTTGATCTGGCGCGGCAGGTCGGAATTTCGGCCTCCTATCTCAACTTGATCGAGCATGACCGCCGCCGCATCGGGGGTAAGCTGCTGCTGGATCTCTCCGCGGTGCTGGGGGTCGAGCCATCCGCCCTGACCGTAGGCGCCGAGGCCGCGCTGATCGCCACGCTGCGCGAAGCTGCCAGTGCTGCCTCGCAGGCAGGCGCGGAGATCGATGCGATGGAGGATTTCGCCGCACGATTTGCCGGATGGGCGCGGCTTCTGGCGGACCGGCACCGCCGCGTGCTGGCGCTGGAGCGCACCGTGGAGCAATTGGCGGACCGTCTCACGCATGATCCCTATATCGCCGCCTCGATGCACGAGGTCTTGTCCAGCGTGACCGCGATCCGCGCCACGGCGGGGATTCTGGTGGATCCGCGCGAGATCGAGCCGGAATGGCGCGACCGTTTCCACCGTAACCTGAACGAGGATGCCACCCGTCTGGCGCGCAGCGCGCAGGCGCTTGTCTCCTATCTTGACGGCACCGGGCGGGCCGATGCGGCATTGAGCGCGCCACAGGACGAGTTGGAGCAGTTCCTGTCCCGTCACGGCTATCATTTTGCCGCCCTGGAAAACGAGACAGAGGCGCCCGACGGCGTGATCGACGCGCTGATAGATGCCGATACGGCCCTGCAATCCGCATCGGCGCGGGCGCAGGCCCGCAGCCATCTGGAGCGCTATCATGCGGATGCATTGCGGCTGCCGCAGGCGCGGTTGCAGGCCGCGCAGGCAGAATTCACCGGCACCGAGGATGCCTATGATCCGCTGGCTCTGGCGCAACGTCTGGGTGTCGATGCGGCCACCGCGATGCGGCGTCTGGCCTGCCTCTCCGTCGAAGCGGAGGCCGAATCTTCGCCCGCGCCGACGCTCGGTCCGGTGGGGCTGGTCAGTTGTGACGCGTCCGGCACCTTGCTGCTGCGGCGTCCGATAGACGGATTTGCCCTGCCACGCTTCGGGGCGGCCTGTCCGCGTTGGCCGCTCTTTGCCGCGCTCAGCCGCCCGATGACGCCGATCCGGCAGACACTGCGCCAGAGCGGGCCGGACGGGCGGATGTTCCGCGCTTTCGCCATCGCGCAACCCGTCGGGCGGGCGGCCTATAATGCCGACCCGATGTTCGAGGCGCATATGATGATCGTGCCATTGTCGCCGCTGCTTGTGCCTTTGCCGGGCGACAGGTCCGGGTCCGGCAAGCCCGGTCCCGACAGTTCTGAGGCGACGCATGGCGCGGCGCGCGAGGTGGGGGTGAGTTGCCGGATTTGCCCTGCGCAGGCTTGCGAGGGGCGACGCGAGCCATCCATTCTTGCAGATGGCTTTTGACTCGCGGCCCCGCAATGGCAATAGTCAAGTGTAACGGTAGGCGGTCGCGGTTTTGCAAGAGCGGATGCGCGCCGTCATCCCGCTACGTTCCAGGGGAGGGGAAAGTGGCATGACCAAGCGCGTGCTCATCATTGAGGATGAGCCAAACATCATTGAGGCGATCAGCTTTATCCTGTCGCGGGACGGATGGAGTGTGGATACACATTCCAACGGCCATGATGCAGTGGCGGTCGTGCTGATGCGCGCGCCCGATCTGGTGATCCTCGATGTCATGCTGCCGGGGCGCAGCGGGTATGACATCCTGACCGATCTGCGCGCACAGCCCGAAACGCGGGACCTGCCCGTGCTGATCCTGACCGCGCGCGGTCAGGCGCGCGACCGTGAACTGGCCGAAAAGGCAGGGGCCAGTCATTTCATGACCAAACCCTTTTCCAATGCCGATGTGATCGAGGCGCTGAACGCGCTGGTGGCGCAATGACCGACACAATGACCGACAAGGCGAGTCCGCTGTTTCTGGAGCGGCGCAGCTATCGCCAGCGGCGCCTGATGGATGCGGCCCGCCTGTTGCCGGTTCTGGCGGCACTGCTATGGCTGGTCCCGCTGCTCTGGCCGCGCTCCGCGGCGCAGGCGGAGGCGGCCGGTGCCGCAACCGTAACATCATCCTCCGCGATCCTCTATATCTTCGGTGTCTGGACGCTGCTGGCCGTGATTGCGTTCGTCCTGTCGCTGACGATGGATATCAAGCCGGATACGCCAACCGACAGGGGCCTTTAGGATCAGGCGATGGCCACGCTCAATATTCTGATAGCTGTCTGTCTGACCTATGTGGCGCTGCTGTTCGCGGTGGCCTTCATGGCGGAGCGGGCGGCCTTGCAGGGGCGCGGCAACTGGCTGCGCTCGCCGTGGATCTATACCCTGTCGCTGTCGGTCTATTGCACGGCATGGACCTTCTATGGCGCGGTCGGCTATGCGGCGCGGTCCGGGCTGGAATATGTGACGATCTATCTGGGGCCGAGCCTTGTGATGGTGGGCTGGTGGTGGGCGCTGCGCAAGATGGTGCGGATCGGACGGACGCAGCGGATCACCTCGGTGGCCGATCTCATCTCCTCGCGCTATGGCAAATCGGGGCTGCTGGCAGTCTGCGTCACACTGCTGGCTGTCATTGGCATAACGCCTTATATTTCGCTGCAACTACAGTCTGTTACGCTGTCTTTTTCAAGCTTTGCAACAAGTGATCCCGGTGGCATCGCCCTGATGGAAAGCCATGATACCGCGCTTTGGGTTGCCATCGGGCTGGCGCTGTTCACCATTCTGTTCGGCACCCGCAATCTGGACGCGAACGAGCGGCATCACGGCGTGGTCATGGCCATCGCGGTCGAGGCGGTGGTGAAGCTCTGCGCCCTGATCGCGGTGGGCGTGTTCGTTGTTTGGGGGGTGGCGGGCGGAATCGGCCCGATGATGGAGCGTATCGATGCCTCCGAGATCGGCACATGGCAGATGGACGGCGGGCGCTGGGTGGGGCTGACCTTTCTGTCGGCGGCGGCGTTCCTGACCTTGCCGCGCATGTTTCAGGTGCTGGTGGTCGAGAACGAGGACGAGCGCCATCTGCGCACCGCCGCATGGGCCTTTCCGACCTATCTGATGCTGATGAGCCTGTTCGTGGTCCCCATCGCGGTGGTGGGGCTGGACCTGATGCCCGCAGGGTCCAACCCCGACCAGTTCGTCCTGACCGTGCCGCTGACCCAAGGGCAGGAGGGGCTGGCGATGCTGTCTTTCTTGGGCGGCTTTTCCTCGGCCACCTCGATGGTCATCGTGGCGGCGATTGCTTTGTCCACGATGGTGTCGAACCATATCGTGATGCCGATTTTCCTGCGGCTGACGCAGGGCGGCGCTGGCGGTCCCTCCGATGTGCGCCATGTGGTGATCATGGCGCGGCGTCTGTCCATCGGCCTCGTGCTGGCGCTTGGCTATCTGTATTACAAGATTTCCGGCGGCGGCACGGCACTGGCCGCCATCGGGCTGGTCTCCTTTGCCGGGCTGGCGCAGCTTCTGCCCGCGATGATGGGCGGTATCTTCTGGCGCGGCGCCACGCGCAACGGAGCGTTTGCAGGGCTGGTGGTGGGCTTTGTGCTCTGGACCTATTGCCTGTTGTTGCCGCAGTTCGGCAACGGATTGCCCCCTTCGGTTCTGGAGCAAGGGCCGTGGGGGATCGGCTGGCTGCGCCCACAAGCCCTGTTCGGGATCGAGGGGGTCGATCCTCTGCTGCATGCTGTCATGTGGTCGCTGTCGCTCAATACCGCGTTCTTCATTCTGGTCTCTCTGGTCAGTTTCCCCTCGCCGCTGGAACGGCTGCAAGGCGCGCAATTCGTCAATATCTTCGAGCGTTCCGGCAATCCGCAAAGCTGGAAGGGCGGGATCGCGCAATCCGAGGATCTGATGATCATGGCGCAGCGTATCCTTGGCCCCGCCGAGGTGCAGGCGTTCTTCCAGTCCGAGGCGGCGCGGCAGGGGTTGGCGGGCTTTCTGCCCGAACCATCCCCCGATTTTCTGGCGCGGCTGGAGCGTGAACTCTCCGGTGCCGTGGGTGGGGCCACGGCGCATGCGATGGTGGCGCAGATCATGGGAGCCGCCAGTGTCTCGGTGGAGGATCTGCTGGCCGTGGCCGACGAGACCGCGCAGATGATGGAATATTCCAGCCAGCTTGAGGCGAAATCGAACGAGTTGACCCGCACCGCGCGGCAGTTGCGCGCTGCCAATGACAAGCTGACCCAGCTCTCGGTGCAAAAGGATGCGTTCCTCAGCCAGATCAGCCACGAGCTGCGCACGCCGATGACCTCCATCCGCGCCTTTTCCGAGATTTTGCGCGATGCGGAGGGGCTGAAGCCCGAGGATCTGACGCGCTATGCCTCGATCATCCATGCCGAGGCGATCCGCCTGACGCGGCTGCTGGACGATCTGCTGGATCTGAGCGTGCTGGAGAACGGTCAGGTCAGCCTGAACCTGCGCGACGGGCGGCTGTCGGATGTGATCGCCCATGCGATTGCGGCGGCAGGGTCGGATATGCATCCGCTGCGCGTGCGGCGTGTCGGTCCGGCGGAGGGGATATTCCTGACCACCGATCTGGACAGGCTGGCGCAGGTTTTCATCAACCTGATCGCGAATGCACAGAAATACTGCGATGCGCCGCGCCCAGAGCTGACCATCGCCGTCACCCGGCGAGAGGGGCGCATTCTGGTGGACTTCATCGACAATGGCGCAGGCATTCCCCCCGAGTCGCAGGGCATGATCTTCGAGAAATTCTACCGTATTTCCGACCGTCAGGCAGGTGGTGCCGGATTGGGGCTGGCGATCTGCCGCGAGATCATGGACCGGCTGGGTGGCACCCTTGGCTATCTGCCGGGGCAGGGCGGTGCCGCATTTCGCGTCAGCCTGCCGGTCGCGCAGCGTATGGCGGCGCAATAAAGCGGGATTGCTGCGCTGCGCTTCAGACATTCGTAACCTCTGCAGGGGTAAAACCATGGGATAAACCTGCAGAAGCAGCGGCGGAGGCCATGGTCGGATCAGCATCAAATTCAGGCTTGCGCCGCAAGGCAAGACTGGCGCGGGACGATCATGAGGCGCGGGCGATGTCGGTTGCGCGGGCGCTGCGGCTCGCAGCGGAGAAAACGGCCGACGAGGATTTGCAGATGGCGATCTGCGTGCCGGGGATGCAACGGTCCGCGCGTGATCAGGCCGCGCTGCTGGGCATGATCCCCGCGGATATGCTGCTGTTGTTGCTGGACGGGCCGAAAGGTGCACGGGGCGCGGTGATGCTGGATGCGGGGATCATGACCGCGCTGATCGAGGTGCAGACAACGGGGCAGGTGCAGGCGCGTGCGGTTGCACCGCGCAAGGTCACGCGGATCGATGCCGCAATGGCGGTGCCTTTGGTGGACGGATTGCTGCGGCGCGCGGCTGCGTATCTGGCCGATCATCCTGACGGCGTTTGGGCCAGCGGTTTTCGCTTCGGCGCGATGATGGAGGATGTGCGCGGGCTTGGCCTTGCCCTGTCCGCCGCCGATTATCACGTCTTCCGCCTGACGCTCGACATCGGGCCGGGGATTCGGGCGGGCGAGGTGATCCTGGCCCTGCCGTGCCCCGCCGCCCCTGCAGAGCCTTCGGATGCAGCAGACAAGGCAGCAGCGACGCAGCAGTTTCAGGACCGTGTGCTGGCCGCGCCTGTGCGACTGGATGCGGTGCTGTGCCGTCTGACCCTGCCATTGTCGGAACTGAGCCTGATCAAGGCGGGTGATGTCTTTCCGCTCAATATCGACGCGCTGCGCGACATTACGGTCGAGACGGTCGGCCACCGTGCAGTGGCAACGGCGCGGCTGGGCCGTCTGGACGGGCTGCGCGCCCTGCGGATAACGCTACCGGGGCAGGGGCGCTCTGTTCGGGATGATCCGGGGCCCGCCTCTGCGGCCTCTTCCGAGGTCACAACGCGCCAGAGCACGCAGAACACCGCCACAGCGCCACAATCTGAGGCAGCGATCGACGTCGAGACACAGACAAGGCAGGCAGAGCATGAACCGCAGGACCGGACAGTCCTTGCGGGCGAGCCATGAGTGTGCCGGCAGTTGTGTCGCCTGTGACCGCGTTGCGCGTCACGCAGGCGTCAGAGCCCGCCCTGTTCCTGAAGCGTCTCAAGCTGCGGGCGCAACCCGTTCAGATCATATCCGGCCTGCGCCGTGGCCTTCATGATCTCGTCCACCGGCATGTGTCCGGCCTGACCAAGGGACCACACCACCGAACAGCGTGTGCCGGAGGCGCAATAGGCCAGAACGGGCCCGGTCGAGTCCGCGATCAGACGGCGCTGTTCGGCCACGCGCTCGGGCGTCATGGTCTGGTGCGTCAGGGGCAGCACGTGAAAGGCAAGGCCTGCCGCGCGCGCGGCCTCCGCGACGCGGTCGGCATGATGCGAGGCGGGCACCTCCTCGTCCGGACGGTTGCAGATGATGGTGGTGAAACCGGACGCGGCGATCACTCCGATATCCTCGGGGTCGATCTGCGGCGAGACAGCGTAGCGGGGGGTGATCTGACGAATTTCCATAACTTGCGTTTATTCCGCCGGAACCAGTCTGTCCAGCCTGACGCGCAGCAACGGGGCCAGCGCCATTCCGGCCAGCATGGCCGCGACAAACACCCAGTGCCAGATGCCACCATAGGACAACGAGGCGATGGCCGGGCCGGGGCACAGGCCCGCCAGCCCCCAGCCCGCACCGAACATGGTGGAGCCAAGCACCAGATTGCGGCCAAGGCGCGGCTCGGACGGCTCCGGAAATGCGCCGCCGACCAGTGGCTTGCGCCCCTCGACCAGCCGCCAAGCGATCGCCATGGGGATGATCGCGCCGCCCATGACAAAGGCCAGCGTCGGGTCCCATGCGCCGAAAACGTCAAGCCATCCCTGCACCTTGGAGGTGTCGGTCATGCCCGAGACGAACAGGCCCGCCCCGAACAGGCCGCCTGCGATGAAAGCATACAGCAGATGCATCAGATCACCCCCAGCAGATGGCGGAAAAAGACCACGGTGAGACCGCCGGCGAGGATGTAGAACACGGTCGCCACGATGCCGCGCAGGCTGAGCCGCGAGATACCGCAGACCCCGTGGCCCGAGGTGCAGCCATTGGCAAGCCGCGTTCCGGCCCCGACCAGCAGGCCCGCTACGATGATCACTGCCGGGTTTGTCGAGACATGCGTGTCAACAGCGCCGTAGAGCGGGTAAAGCAGGACCGGCAGTGCGAAAACGCCCGCCAGAAACACCAGACGCTCCATCGCGCTGCGCCGTCCGCTGCCATCCACCAGCCCGCCAATGATGCCGCTTGCCCCCATGATCTTGCCATTCGCGAGCAGATACACCGCCCCACCCGTGCCGATCAGCAATCCGCCGATCAGGCCCCAGATCCAGTCCTGTTCCATTGTCATCCTTGTGTTTGATGTCCGATTTGATCTGTTTTGTGATTGTCTGCGGCGATTGCGGCGTGTGTGGCCGCAAGCGGCGCGGTCAAAGCTTGTTGACCGGCACCTTCAAAAACACATTGCCCTGTTCATCCTCGGGGGGCATCTGCCCGGCGCGCATGTTGACCTGCAAGGAGGGGATGATCAGCCGCGGCATCGCCAGTTTCGCATCGCGGGCATCGCGCATCTTCACAAAGCTGTCGCGGTCATTGCCCTCGCCGATATGGACATTGCCCGTCTTTTGCGCGCCAACGGTAGTTTCCCACGCATAGCTGTCGCGGCCCGGTGCCTTGTAATCGTGGCACACGAATATCCGCGTCTCGTCCGGCAGGGCCAGAATCTTCTGGATCGAGTTGTAGAGCACCTCGGAGGAGCCGCCGGGAAAGTCGCACCGCGCCGTGCCGAAATCGGGCATGAACAGCGTATCGCCGACAAAGGCGGCATCACCGATCACATAGGTCAGGCAGGCGGGGGTATGGCCGGGCGTGTGCAGCACATCGCCGCGCATCTGGCCGATCATGAAGGTATCGCCTTGCGCGAACAGCCTGTCGAACTGGCTGCCGTCACGCTGGAATTCGGTGCCCTCGTTGAAAACCTTGCCGAAGGTATCCTGCACAACCTGTATCCGGTCGCCGATGCCGATTTTGCCGCCGACACGTTCCTGCAGATAGGGCGCTGCCGACAGGTGGTCGGCATGCACATGGGTCTCCAGCAGCCACTGGACATCCAGATCCCCGGCCTCAATGAAGGCGATGATCTCGTCTGCTGATTTGGTATCGGTCCGGCCCGAGGCATAGTCGAAATCCAGCACGGAATCGATGATCGCGCAGGCGCGTCCGGAGGGATCCTTGACCACGTAGGAAACGGTGTTTGTGGCCTCGTCGAAAAAGGCGGTCACATCTGGTTTCATCTTTGGTTCTCCTCTTCTGCTCCACATATATAATATGCTGCATATGTTTCAAGCATTCAAGCGGCTGACCGTTGGTAAAGCGCCCCAGCCCGTGACTTGACCTGCATCAAGGCCGCCTCCGCCGGTATACGCCAGAATCACCCCACTCTAGGGAGGGATCTGCATGAAGACCGTTGAAACCCGCCGCGCCGATTTACTCGGGCGTCTGGCTGAACTGGATGGCCGTCTGCACGCCATCGAGGCAGAGTTGGAACAACCCCACTCAAATGACTGGGACGACATGGCAATCGAGCGTGAAGGCGACGAGGTGCTGGAGCGGCTGGGCCATACAGGACTGGCCGAAATCCGCCGGATCATGGCGGCGCTCAAACGGGTGAGGGCCGGGAGCTATGGGACTTGCGTGGAGTGTGGTATGGATATCTCGGAGGAGAGGCTGGATATTTTGCCGGCCACACCTTTTTGCAAGACATGCGCGGCGCAACACTGAGCGACGCATCTCACCCGGAATTATCCAAACGCGACGTTACCGGACAAGGAGGAAGATATGCCACCCAAGCTGCTACATGATCTGACCCATCCGCTTGCGGAAATCGAAGCTATGATCAGGGCGACACCCGTGGAGGCGCGCGGCCAGTTGCGCGCCGATTTGCAATCTTTGTGCAACAGGCTGGACCGCGAGGGATATGACATGCCCGAACGGCTTGCGAACCTGAACAGGATGCTGGCGGATGCCGCCGTCGAGGCCCAGTTCGACAATCTGCCGGTCTGAACGCCGGTCTGATCGCCGGTCCGCGCCTTCCGTTCCGGACGTGCCGGACATAACCCGCCGGTTTGACGCCTCTGTTGTGAACGGGGCTTGCCATATAGCCCTGTGATTTTGCACAGTTGCGCCTGGTCGTCACGGGCTACGCGTCAGCGTCGATCAGGGGACAGGCAGGGGGCAGGCGGTGGACGGGATGATCCGACAGGACGCACGGTCAGGGGTGGCCCTTCTTACGCTGGACCATCCGCCATCGCATTTTCTGACGTTACGGATGCGCCGCGATCTCGAACAGGCGCTCCACGCGGCGATCGCCGATCCTGCCGCAAGGGCTATCGTGCTGACGGGGCTTGGCGCGTCTGCGGCTTCCGGTCTGTCCGCCGGGCTGGACCTGCGCGAGGCCGCGCTGTGGAGCGAGAAACCGCAGGTGGCCGATCTGTGCCACCTGATCGAGACAAGCGAGACCCCGGTTGTGGCTGTGCTGCACGGGGTGACACTGGGTGCGGGGGTCGAGCTTTCCCTCGCGGCCCATGCACGGCTGGCAACGGGCGAGGCAAGGATCGGCTTTCCCGATGTGATGATGGGCCTTTGTCCCGGTGCGGGTGCGACCCAGCGGCTGCCGCGCTTTCTGGGCGCGCAATTTGCGCTTGATCTGTTGCTGTCGCAGCATCCCCGCCTGTTGCGGGCACGCCAGTTGCGCCCGCTGGTGGACAGGTTGTTGCCGCAAGACGCCGATCCCGTCGACGCGGCGGTCGAATTGGCGCTTGCGCTGGCCGATGATCTCGAACAGGGCGGCACCCTGCGGCGCAGCTGCGAACTGCGCGAGGGGCTGACGGATTTTGCGGCCAATGCGGGTGCCATCGCGGCGCGGCGCACGCAGGTGGCGGCAAGCCCGAATTTTGCGGGCGCGCGGATCGTCGATTGTGTGGAGGCCGCCTGCCTGTTGCCTTTCGAGGCGGGACTGGCCTTCGAGGCGGTGGCGCATCAGGACCTTCTGGAATCGGACCTGTCAAAGGCGCTGCGTCATTCCACCTTTGCCGCCGCCCGCGCCGGGCAGATGCCGGAACTGTCGGGCACATCCCCGCAAGCGGTCGCCCGTGTGGCGCTGGTAGGGGGCGGCACGCAGGCCGTGCAGCTCGCGGCGGCCTGTCTGTCCGCCGGTTTGCGCGTGGTCCATTTCGAGCGCAGTGACGCGGCGGTACTTGCCCTGTCAGAGCGGATCAAGTCGGCGCTGGCCGTGCTGGTCACCAACGGACGCACCGATGCAGACGCGGTGGAGCGTGATCTGGCGCGCTGGCACGGAACCACCGCGCTGTCAGAGCTTGCGTCCGCCGGTATCGTGATCGAGTCGGTGGCCGACAGCCTGCCCACCAAATTGCAGGTGATGGCCGCGCTGGACCGTGTGGCGGGGCAGGATGCCTTGCTGGTCACCACATCCGCGCTGCTGGGCATCGACGAGATTGCTGCGGCCACATCGCGCCCTGCGGCTGTTCTGGGGCTGCGCCTGCCTGCGCCGGTGCATCTGTCGCGGTTTGCCCAGATCATTCCGGGAGCGGCGACATCCGATCAGGCGGTGTCCACACTCGTCACGCTGCTGCGCGGCGCGATGGACCGGATCGTGCTGCGCAGCGGGACGGGCGGCGGCGGGCTGGGGGAGCCGATCTTCGCGGCGCTACAGGCGGCTGCGGCTGGCATGCTGCGTCTGGGCGCAACGGTTGAGCGGATTGACAGTGCCTTGCAGGACTACGGATTCGCCCATGGAATTTTCCGGCAGATGGACATGCTCGGGCTGGAGACGGTGCTGGCGCGCGGGCAGGTGGCCGCAAGGCAGGTGCATTGCGGCACCGCGCATCTGGACGATCTTGACCGGCTGGTCATGGCCGGACGGACAGGGCTTGCGGCGGGGCGGGGCTATTATCTCTGGCAGGATGGTCAGCCGCAGCCCGACCGCGCCGTCAGCGCGCTACTGGATGTACCGGCACCGCCTCAGGTGCAGGCGGGCGTACAGATGCCGAACCTGTCGGATGAGGCGATCGTGCTGCGCGCTATTGCCGCCATGGCAAATGCCGGTGCCCGCGCCGTGCGGGCGGGGCTGGCGCTCAGGCCGTCGGACATCGATACGGTGATGATAGAGGCGCACGGCTTTCCGCGCTGGCATGGCGGGCCGATGAAATCCGCCGATCTGGTGGGGCTGTTCAATGTGCAGCGCGCCTTGCAACGCCTTGCCGCCGATGATCCTGCGCTCTATACCGCCGATCCCGCCTTTGCGGCGCTTGTGCGCGAGGGCCAAAGCTTTGACAGTCTGAACGACCAGGGCGCGGCCTAGGGCATCATGCCGGGCTAGAGTTGAGGGGCCGGACGGGCCCGCGCCTGCCTTAGCCCAGAAAAACGCCGAAAATCACCATCATCAGGCCGATTACAGATAAAAACAGAGCCCCCAGATTGATGGGGACAACCTTCTGCACGGCTTTGCGCAGGTCTTCATCCGACAAATTGGACCGCTTCGCAGCCGCCACTTTGAAGATACACCAGATCAACCCGGCCAACCCGACCACGGATACAAACGCACCACTCCAGATCAATCCTTGCATGTTGCACGCTCCTGTTTCGCGCCTCCGCCTTACAGCATCGCGAACGGCCCCGCAACGCGTCGAAATTTCACATCATCGGACTTGCGGCGTATCCGGCCGGGCGCTAGGGAGAGGCGTCCAACCGGAGGCCGACCGACCATGAGCGATACCAGCACAGATGCCACCTACCGCATTGCTGCGGACGAACTGCGCGCCTTTATCGAAAGGTACGAGCGTCTGGAGGCCGAGAAAAAGGACATCGCGGACCAGCAAAAGGAAGTGATGGCCGAGGCCAAGGGCCGTGGCTATGACACCAAGGTTCTGCGCAAGGTGATCTCGTTGCGCAAGCGCGACAAGGACGACATTGCCGAGGAAGAGGCGGTGCTGGAAATGTACAAGGCCGCGCTGGGCATGGTCTGAGGACAGCGGAACAAATGCGGGGCACCTGATCCGTGTTCGCGGTTCGGTACGCCGTGGAATGACGCCACGTCATCGCGGCACAGGTCAGCGCGCTTTTCAGGGCGTGATCAGCGTCACGCCCGGAATGCTGGCGATCCTGTGCACATCCTCTTCATAGATATCCGTGAGTTGCTGGACGGTCTCTTGCGTCCAGCCGGGCAGATCGACCTCTTCCTCGATTGCCTCGTCGAGGGCGTATTTGTCGAGAAAGGCCGAGATCACGCGCCGTTTCTGCAGCTCCGTCATCACGCGATGCTTGTGGCAATAGGCGCGAAACCTTTGCATCCCGGCGGGCGACATGATCTCGGTCAGCAGATCGAACCCGCCGGTGATCTTGGTGCTGGCGTCCAGCCCCGCCAATTCGCGGATCAGATGCGCCCAGATCAGCGGTGTATCCTCGTTGCACCAGACAGTGACGGAAATATCTGGCACGGCGGTGGTGATCCGTGTCAGCAGTTCGGACCAAAGCAGGTAGCGCGGTTCGTTGCCGTCCAGAAAGGTGGTCAGATCCGTATCGGGTGACAGCGCAAAGGCGGCAGGCAGAAAGGTCGCCGGATTGCGCAGTGCGAAACACAGCTCGATCTGGTCCTGCGGAAGCAACTGGCGCAGGCGTTGCAGTTTCATCTCGGCACCGGGATAGAACACGCCTTTGCCGACGGCGAGCTTGGGCACGGAAAAGAAATTGTCGTTCGACAGGATCACCCGTTCCGGCGTTTCGTCATCCAGAATGGCCTCCAGCAACACGCTGCGCGCATCGGGGGCCAATTCGCCATCTGCCAGCGCATGCAGCGTATCACGGATCAGGCGGCGGTAACGCGAGGGACCGGGAACCGCGACTCCCCGCGCGCCAAGAGGTTCGCTATTCTTCAAAAGACATTTGATCAGCCGGTCCTCGTCTGTAGCGTGGACCCCGGCATGCAGCACTAGATACATCGTGTTTTTCTCTTGCCTCGCTGGACGTTTGCTTGCCGGACTATAAGCTCTTTTCTGGACAGTTGAACCGCAATCGGGCATCGAGCGCTTGGCTTATCCGTAACGTAGGGACGAATTAGCGATATGAGCGACATCACGGATAATCATGTCGCGGGTATGGCGTCACATGGCCTGTCGCTGCGTCGCAAGCTGCGCGCGTGGCTCAACCCGTGGTCGCTGGGGGCTTTGCTGATCGCCGCGGTGGTGCTGCTGCCGGTGCTGTCGGTGATCTGGATCGCGCTGACGCCGGGCGACAATATCTGGCCGCATCTGATCTCGACGACCCTGCCGCGCTATTTCCGCAATACCGCCATCCTGATGCTCTGTGTCGGCATTCTGGCGGGGCTGGTGGGCACGGGGGCAGCATGGATGACCACGCGTTACACCTTTCCGCTGTCGCGCTGGCTGGAATGGCTGTTGCTGCTGCCGCTGGCGATTCCGGCCTATGTCGGGGCCTATGCGCTGGTGGATATGTTCGAATATGCCGGACCGGTCCAGACATGGTTGCGCCAGATGACGGGCTGGACATCGTCGCTCGATTACTGGTTTCCGCAGATCCGCTCCATCGGGTCTGCCGTGATCGTGCTGACAGCGGCGCTGTATCCTTACGTCTACCTGCTGGCCCGCGCCGCCTTCCGCGAGCAATCCGCCGCCTCCGAGGAAGTGGCCCGCTCGTTGGGATCAGGGGCATGGGGCCGCTTTTTCCGTGTCGGCCTGCCGCTGGCGCGCCCTGCCATCGCCGCAGGCGTGGCCATCGTGATGATGGAGACGGTCAATGATTTCGGTGCGGTCGATTACTTCGCGGTGCAGACGCTGACGACGGGCATTTTCAGCGTCTGGCTGGAAAGCGGCAACGCGGCGGGGGCGGCACAGATCGCCAGCGTCATCCTGTTGCTAGTAATCCTGTTGGTCGGGCTGGAGCGGTCGAGCCGGCGCCGTATACGCTTTTTCAACCTGTCCATCCGGCATCGCCCTGTCGAGCGGATCGCCCTGCGCGGCGCGCCGGCCTATGTGGCAACGCTGCTGTGTGCCTTTCCTTTCGCGCTGGGTTTCGTGCTGCCTGCGGGTGTGATCCTGTCACACGCGCTGACCCGCGCGGATCGCTGGACAGAGCCTGCCTTGCTGCGCGCGCTGGGCAATACGCTGACAGTCGGCGGCATCGCGGCGGTGCTCACGGTCGGGGCGGGGGTGTTCATGGTCTACGGCGTGCGCCTGTCGGGGCGCAAACTGCCGCGCCTGCTGTTGCCGCTGACCACCATCGGCTATGCCGCGCCCGGCGCGGTGCTGGGCGTGGGCCTGCTGATTCCGCTGGCGGCGCTGGATCACCGGATCGCCGATTTGATCGAGGCGGTGACAGGCACCGATATCGGCCTGCTGCTGACCGGATCGGCCACGGCGATGGTTCTTGCCTATTGCGTGCGGTTCTTCGCCATTGCACAGGGCGCGGCGGATGCCGCGATGGGGCGGGTCTCGCCAAGCCTGCCGATGGCCGCCCGCTCATTGGGCCGCAGCAAGGGGCAGGTTTTGGGGCAGGTCTATTATCCGCTGATCCGCGGCTCCATCGCCTCGGCCTTGCTGCTGGTTTTTGTCGATTGCGTCAAGGAATTGCCCGCAACCCTGCTGCTGCGCCCGTTCAACTACAACACGCTGGCGACGCGGGTACATGATCAGGCCAGTCTGGAAAACCTCGGCGACGCGGCCCCGGCGGCGATCCTCGTGATCCTCGTGGGCCTTGCTGCCGTGGGCCTTCTGGCACGTGCGAACAGATAGTGTGAAAACCCCCTTGTCAGCCGGATCATGTTTGCGTAAATGCTCCTCCCAGTGCCCCTATAGCTCAGCTGGTAGAGCAACTGATTTGTAATCAGTAGGTCCGCGGTTCGAGTCCGTGTGGGGGCACCAGATCACTCTCTTATCATCCTTATTTTCAACGATACAAGGCCGTTAGCTCTTCCCGAAGGACACATTTCGGGGCACAAAGAGGGCACATAGGATGGTTGCGAGGGTGAAACTCAAGCACGTTGATAGGACAGACTCAGGGTGGCGGTATCGTCGCCGCATCCCGACTCGCCTTGTCGAGGTGATCGGGCGGGTCTGGTTCCGGCATTATTTCGAGGCCAAGACGGAAGCGGCGCTTGTCGGAGAATATCCGAAGGCGGAAGCGGCATTCGCCAAACTGGTGAAGGAGGCCAAGGTTAGCCTGTCCGCTGTCGAGACCCAATCCCCCCGTGAGGCGTGGTTCGCTGCCAAGGTGGAAGCAGACGCTATGGCTGCTGCTGTCGTCGGACTTGAGAACGATGAAGACGATTATGACAGGCGTGAGGTGGTCGCTGAAAGCCTGCGGGGAGTGGCGGGCAAGGCTTTGACCGTCACGGCCCTTATGGACCCCGAGAGGCCAGCCCCCGCATACACCGTGCAGGATGCCCGCAACATCTACCTCAAAGAGCGTCTGGGGGGTGATGAAGACGGGCGGAAGCGGTTGGACAGGGTGTTCAAGCGGGTCAAGGAGGCGCTGGGCGATCTGGCCACTTTTCCGTTGATGGGTCTCAAGCGCGAACATGCCCGCAAGGTTCGTGACTTCATGTTGCAATCCGAGAAAAAGGGCGGCGGCACATTGTCTCCGGCCACGGTCGAGAGGGAGTTGAACCTCGTCTCGGCTGTGGTCTCCTTGGCGCTGACCGAGTTCGACCTTGATAAAGTAGTGGCGAACCCCTTTGAGAAACTGCCAGTGGGGACGGGTGGCAAAGAGGCCTTGCAGAACGAGAGCGACAAGCGCGACCCGCTGCCCGCTGATGTGATTAAGGCCATGCGGGAGAGGCTGTCCAGTGGCGCTGTCAGGTTGCCCGAGATCGGGCTGATATGGCGGATGCTGG
Organism: Paracoccaceae bacterium; assembly: GCA_024636555.1. Classification (GTDB taxonomy): domain Bacteria; phylum Pseudomonadota; class Alphaproteobacteria; order Rhodobacterales; family Rhodobacteraceae; genus Seohaeicola. The sequence goes on from JAGXGW010000043.1 coordinate 31,312, forward strand.
AGGGCACGGGATGCCGCATGTCCGAGGTGACTGGGCTGCTTGTTGATGATGTGGACGTGTCAAGCGATCTACCATCCATCCGCGTCCAGTGGAACGAAGACCGACGGTTGAAGACCCAAGTTTCCATACGCTCAGTGCCACTGGTGGGGGATGCTCTGGAAGCTGCCGAGGAGGCCCTTGAGTTGCGCCGTGAGGGCAGGGCGCTGTTCCCCCGATACTCCCGCAAGCGTGGCGGTGATGGAGCCTCCCAAGTCCTGATGAAGCACCTTCGCAAGATCACCACCAACCCCCGCCACGTCAACCATTCCTTGCGCCACAACATGAAGGATTGGCTGGTGACAGCCGATGTGCCCGAACTGGTCCAGAACCTCCTTCTTGGACACACCCTCGGAGGCGAGGGAAACACGGCCTATGGGGGCGATAGGGCCAAGCTTGAGGTGACCACGAAGGCCTTGAGGAAGGCGTTGGGCCTGCCCTCATAGAAGCCTTCGAAACACCCACTTGTTAAGGTATTGTTCACTCTTGAGATGTAGGAAGGTCAGCCGATTGCGAACTGTTGTTGAAGGAATGCTGCCAGCACAATTCTTGTTGGACTTGGGCACCTACATGCAAACGGCGGCTTATATCGAACTGACATTGTGGCTGGGGACTGCGTCGAGGTCGCCTCGGCAAAGGTGTAGTTTGAGGTCCCAAGCACCGCTACGAACAGCTGTGCCGGGCGCACCTCGCCAAGCCGGAAGCAAAAACATCGACTGACGCTAGTCGTTAAGTCTTCTTTTTGTGGCGTATGCATCGTCGTCGTAACTATCCAGCCACCGAAACGATATTTTGGTCAACAGAGCCAAAATGGAATCCGGACGGTGATGCGCCAAGCGTCATGTGCAAAATACAGCCCGTTTGATATGATTGGCGCCATTTTCGACACAGTCCTCCTATAGGCATTATGCGTTTTGCATGTTCCCAAGACCCATTGGAAGTGAACCGTGATTTCCAAGAAAATGCCACAAACTGAATGACCAACAACGACCTCGTACTACCAGCCGGTTCATTCAAGAAGATCTTAACATACTGATAAATATATATAAATTCTTTATATCTGCGGCGGATGCAAGCTAAGTCAACCGCTATTTCTACGGCAGATTTTCGCCTTTAAATAGTCGTATTTTGATCTGGTCATCTCTTGGGAGGCGCTGGCGTCGCCTCTTTTGCGTCATATTTCATTTTCCGATGCAGCCTGTTGGCGCTACGTATCCTTCTCATGAGGTGGGGGCCATCTCGCGGGCTAACGCCCCAGATTTTGACGGGAATGACTACAATGTTTGCCAAGAACAGACCTTTTGTGAAACTGACCTGCATGAGTAGCCTTTTGACACTTGTCGTGGCCTGCGCACAGCCTCAGTCGGTCCCGATTGTAGTCGACTCTAGTTCCGAAAAGCTTGCTACAATGCAATCCACCAGCGGTGGGCTCCATTTTTGCGAGTTGACCGCGGATAACTTTACACCGGCGGTGGTAGCGCAAATTCGCCGCAATCCCAACTACCAGCGAAATCTGGAAATCTGGTTGGACGAATGCCCAGAACTTGCTCTAGCTTTTGCAGATTTTGGAACAGCGTCGTTTGTGGGGTCGACGGCTGTCGACGGTTTTGGGGGAGAAGGCTTTGGCGCTTCCGAAGTTGGCACTGGTGGTAGCGGCGGCGGCACCAGCGGCGGCGGCACCAGCGGCGGCGGCACCAG
>JAGXGW010000044.1 GCA_024636555.1 Paracoccaceae bacterium
GACGAGGAAGACAGCCAGCTCGGCGATTTCATCGAGGACAAGAATGCCGTGCTGCCTTTGGACAGCGCCATTCAGGAAAACCTCAAGGAAACGACCACGCGCGTTCTGGCCAGCCTCACCCCGCGGGAGGAGCGTGTCTTGCGGATGTGTTTCGGCATCGGCATGAACACCGACCACACCCTCGAAGAAGTGGGCCAGCAGTTCAGCGTGACACGTGAGCGTATCCGCCAGATCGAGGCGAAAGCGCTGCGCAAGCTCAAGCACCCCAGCCGTTCGCGCAAATTGCGCAGCTTTCTGGACCAGTGATCCAACCGTGCGGCGCGGCCCTTCGGGTGTCGCGCCGCCCGCGCCTCACGCATCTGTGTGACACAGCCGTTTTACGCGGCAGGGGTAATGCTCTACCTTTCACGTCACCCATCCGAACAGATCGTGGAGCGGCATCATGCCCGAAGGCACCAGACTGACCCCCTTGATTCCCTTGATCCCAGTGGCCGCGCTGATCGCGATGCTGGCGGCACCCGTCGCCGCTTATCAGCCACATATCCCGCTGGACGTGCGCGCCACCGACAGACCCGATACTTTCGAAGTTTTCGAGCAGCGCGGCGCAGGCCCCACGCATATCTGGTGCGTCGCTGCCGATTACGCGCGCCGCACACTGGGTGCGCCGTCGAACCAGCGGATTTATGTGGCCAGCCCGCTCGGGGCCAGCCAGATCGACCCGGGCCGCACGGCCGTGCGCTTCACCCTGTCCGCCGAACAGGCCGGGTTGGAGCAGGGAGAGGCCGGACCCGCCACTGTTCTGACCTACAACAGCATCCGCCGGACGGGTGCCAGCATGAACCTCTCGCAGGCGCTGCAATTCTGCACCGACCATATGGATGTGCCGTAAGGCGCGCCCCGGCTGTGATTGCGCCGTTGCAGCGGCGCTTGCAAAAATGGAAGGTTTCCCGCGATGAAACGCCCTGTCACCCTTGGCCTGTCCGCACTCGCCGGCGCGCTCCTCCTCCTTGCTGCCCCCGATCCGGCGCAGGCATTCCGTCACAACGACGACCTGACAGTGGTACAAGTGCCGGACAGCCGCGCGTTCGAGGTGCTGCAGGAACATGCCGCCGGCCCGCGTCAGATCTGGTGCGCTGCGGCAGAACATGCCCGCGACGTGTTGCGCCTGCCCACCGCCACGCGGCTCTATATTGCACGGGGCCGTGGCCCCAGCCCGCTGGCGCAGGGCGACACCAGCATCCGCTTTAGCCCCGACCCTGTCGTGCCTGTCGGACCACGGCAGGACGGCCCCTATACGGTCTCGCTGCGCGATGTCGGGTTCTCCCGCTCGATCGCCCATGCGGCCAGCTTCTGCGACGACCGGATCGAAGACCTGTTCGACCGCTTCTGATCACGCCACATCACCGTAAAACACTGCAAAATTCCTTGTTTCACAAGGTCTTTACCGGGCTTTCAAAGGGCCGATTCGCGCCATGACCAAAAGGTCACGCCCTATCTTGCGGTGAAATTTTCCCGCTACCCAAAACCTAGGCAAGCTCCTATAGTGCCTGTGGATAAATGGGACACGAACCCCATAGCCAGAGGCAGAGACGATGAAGGGGAGCAGCGATGCGCTGTCCGTTTTGCGGAAATATCGACACTCAGGTCAAGGATTCTCGCCCCGCCGAGGATCATGTCTCGATCCGGCGCAGGCGGTTTTGCCCGGCCTGTGGCGGGCGTTTCACAACATATGAGCGCGTGCAACTGCGCGATCTGGTGGTGATCAAATCCAACGGGCGACGCGAAGAGTTCGATCGCGACAAGCTGGAACGCTCCATCCGCATCTCGCTGCAAAAGCGCCCTGTGGAGCCCGAGCGGATGGACCAGATGGTCTCCGGCATCGTGCGGCGTCTGGAAAGCATGGGCGAGACGGACATCCCCTCCAAGGTGATCGGCGAGATCGTGATGGAGGCGCTGGCCCGGATCGATACCGTGGCCTATGTCCGCTTTGCCAGCGTTTACAAGAACTTCCAGGCTGCGGATGATTTCGACAAATTCGTCTCGGAACTGCGCCCCGACACCACGCCAGAGACGTGATCTGCCCCCGTGACTAGGGCAGATACAGCTTACATGGCGCTCGCCCTTTCACTGGGGCGGCGCGGGCAGGGCCAGACTTGGCCCAACCCGGCCGTGGGCTGCGTGATCGTCAAGCAGGGCCGCATCGTCGGGCGCGGCTGGACAGCCCCGGGTGGCAGGCCGCATGCCGAGCCGCAGGCGCTTGCGCGCGCAGGCTCTGCGGCGCGCGGCGCGACCGCTTATGTCAGCCTTGAGCCCTGCGCGCATCACGGCCGCACCCCGCCTTGCGCGGATGCGCTGATCGCGGCCGGGATCGCCCGTGTCGTGGCCCCCGTGCAGGACAGCGACCCCCGCGTCGAGGGGCGCGGTTTCGCACGCCTGCGCGCAGCCGGCGTCGAAGTCACCAAAGGCGTCATGGCCGCCGAGGCGGCCCGCGATCTGGCGGGCTTCTTCCTGCGCATCCGCCAGGGACGGCCGCGCATCACCCTCAAGCTCGCCACCAGTTTCGATGGCCGCATCGCCACTGCCACCGGCGACAGCCAGTGGATCACCGGACCACTGGCGCGCCGCTACGTGCATGCCCTGCGCGCCCGCCACGATGCGGTGATGGTGGGGGCAGGCACGGCGCGCGCCGATGATCCGTCACTGACGGTGCGCGGTCTGGGCATCACCCGCCAACCGGTACGGATCGTCGTGTCACGCAGGCTCGATCTGCCGCTGACCGGCATCCTCGCCCGCACCGCGCGGGACACGCCGGTCTGGCTTTGCCACGGGCCGAATGCCGATCCGCGCCTGATCGAGGCATGGGACGGGCTTGGCGCGCGGCTGATCCCCTGCGACGTGCAGGCGGGGCAGATTGATCCGACAGCCCTGTTGCAGGCGCTGGGGGAGGCGGGTCTCACATCGGTTTTCTGTGAAGGTGGCGGCGCACTGGCCGCCTCGCTGATCGCGGCGGGGCTGGTGGACGAGTTGATCGGCATGACCGCCGGCGTGCTGATCGGGGCCGAAGGCCGGCCCGGACTGGCGGCGCTGGGAATCGCCAAACTTGTACAGGCCCCGCGTTTCGAGCTGTGCGAGACGCGCCGCCTTGGCCCTGACGTCCTGCACCGCTGGCAGAAACCGGACTGAGGCTTGTCGGACTGAGGTTGGCGGCTTCTTCTTGCCTCAAATATCCATCACACAGGTGCCTCAGCCGCGCCGCCACAGATGCGCCTGTCCTGCCAGCAGCCCCTGCGCCTTGGCCAGCAGCCGGTTCACCGGCCCGCCGCGCGCGACTTCTCCCTGTGCCAGCCGTGCGACCACCACCTCGACAGGGCAGGGCAGGCCGCTGACCGGATCGCGGTAGCGCGGATAATCGATCAGCGTGGCATGGACCAGCCCATCCAGCGATACATGCGCGCCGCGTCGTGGCAAGGCCGGGCCGCGATGATCCGTCAGCCCCCAGCCCGCATAGAAGGGCGCGCCCAGCGTCACCACGCGGCGGCCCCGTATCAGCGCCTCGAACCCCAGCAGGGAGGTCATGGTCCAGACCGTATCGACCTGCGCCAGCAGGGCGGCAGGGTCGGTCTGTTGCGCGACAAGATCGGCATATTGGTCGGCGCTGGCGATATGGCCGGGGCGCAGCCCCGCCTCGATATCGGGGTGCGGTTTGTAGATCACGAAGGCCTCGGGATGCGCCTCCCGCGCCGCCGCCAGCAAGGCGTGGTTGGTGCAGATCCCGCTTGCGCCATAGCGGATGGAGGCGTCATCCTCCACCTGACCGGGTACCAGCACCACTTGCCGTCCTGCGGCCAGACTGGCGATGTCGGGGGCGTCGTTGCCCAGATTGTATTTGCTCAAGCCCCGCGCCACCAGAGTCGACACCAGCGCCTGCGCCCGTGCTGCCTGATCGGGCCGCAGCGTGGCGCGTGAGGCGATCAACCGTTCCAGACGGCTTTCATGGCGCGGATCGTAATAGATGCCCAGATCGTCGCTCACCAGCGACAGTGGCGGCACCAGATCCGCTCCCAGCCCGCGCGAGCGCAAGAACCCGTCCTCGATCCGCACCGCGTCTTGCGGTGCCGCCTCGGCCTTGCTCGCCCAGACCATCGCGCGGCGGCCGCCATGTGGCGGGCCATCGCGGAACCGCACGGGTTTGACCGTGCCGAAAAACCCGTTGAGCGGCCTGCGTTTCCACAACCGCATGCCGCTGGCCTGCCAGCCATGCCGGTCCTCGCGCCATACCCGGACCTGCGCCTCCAGCGCCGAGATGGCCTGATCCAGCGGGCACAGCCTGTCGTGGTAAGGGTCATACCAGACCGGATAGAGGATCATCGCGGCGGCAAAAAGCTGTGCCCGCGTCAGGCGGCGCTGGCGGCGTTGCAGGGGTTTGGAATCCTCGCTCAGCCCCCAGCCGGCATAGAAGGGCTGGCCGAACACATGCGGCCGGTGCCCCGCCAGAATGGCCTCGAACCCCATTTGCGACGACACGGTATAGACCGATACCGCCCCTGCCAGCAGCGCCGCGGGACTGACGGGTGCCTCCAGAAGCGTGATATCCGCCCCCGGTGCCAGCGCCAGAGCAGCGGCGTCGAAATAGCCTTTGCGGTGGCCCGCCGTGGTTTCGGGATGGGTCTTGATGACGATCCGCTGGCCCGGATGGGCCTCGCAGGCATGAAACAGCATCTCGCGAAAGGTGTTGGCATCACAGCCGCCATGAATCACGGAGGCATCGCCGCGTGTCTGGTCGATCACCAGCACATAGCCCGGCGCGGGCATGGCGGGATCTGGCGCAAAGGCTGGATGATGCGCGTTGTATTTGCTCAGATCGGCCTCTTGCAGCCGCGCCATGCCGGCGCGGGCCGCGTCCAGCAGGGCGGTGTCATCCAGCGGATGCGTGGCCAGCAGCACTTCCAGATCCGAGGGCTGTGCGGGGTCGAAATGCATGCCGCGGCTGTCGATCACCAGCCCCAGTGGCGGGGTGCCGCCCCGTCCGGTATGGACCGAGCGCAGAAAGGCATCCTCGATCCGCAGCAGCTTGGCTCCTGTGCGGCGCGCCATCGCCTCGCCCCTTGCGGCATAGGGCGAGTGGCCCCAGACCGCGATCCGGTCGCCCGCGCCGGGCTGCAGGCGTCCGGCTCCCAGCCGCAACTCGTGGCCCGCAAGTTCCAATATGCGCCGGATGCGCCGCTGTGTCAGAAAGCCGCCCGTGTAATAGAAAAGCCGCCGGGAGGATGTTCCCCCGGCGGCGTTTTCGGTGGCCGTTTCAGGCACGGATTACAGGCCCGGTGCGGAGGCCAGCGAACTCGCTGTGGTCAGCGATCCGGTCAGCGCCGAGATCGTGCGGCTCCATTGCGTGAAAGGTGCCTCTGTCACGTAGAGCGTATCGCCGTCGCGCACCGCAAAGTCGCGGGCCATGAACAGGGCGTTGGGTTTGGTCAGATCGAGCACGTAGATCATGCGTTGTTCGCCCTGCAGATCGTTGCGCCCCAGCACCGCATTGGCGATATCGGCAGGCTCGTTGCGCAGGATGAACACGCCTGTCGGGTCGGCCGTCGTGCTCATCAGGCCACCGACCTGCGCCAGCGCCTCGACGCCGGAGAGGGTCTGGCTTTCGAAGGGCACGCGAGACTGCGTTCCGGTGGCGCCAAGTGCTGTGAACGAGCGTGTGTCGCCCTCGATCAGGATACGGTCACCGCCGCGCAGGGCGATGTCGAAACGCGGATTGCGGTAGAGATCCTGAAACCAGACCTTGCCGGTATGCTGGCCACGAATCACGGTTACCTGCGCGATTTCCGGATCAATGGTCACGCCACCTGCCTGCGCCAGCATCGCTGACAATGTGCGCGTCGGGCGCTCGATCGGAAAGACGCCTTGCCCACCGATCGCGCCCACCAGCGAGACTGTGGCCCCGTCACCCGCCAGACGGCGCACCTGCACCTGCGGGTCGGGCGTCTGGTCCTGAAGCCGCTCGGTGATCACGCGACGCAGCGCCTCGGGCGTGTTGCCCGCTGCCTTGAGACGGCCTGCATAGGGCACGAAGATAAAGCCCGCGCCGTCCACCTGCACCTCTTCCAGCGTGGTGGAGTTCAGCCCGGCACCGGACAAAAGCCCGTCATCCACGTTTTCCCAGATCGTCAGGCCCAGCATATCACCGGCGGAGATCGTATCCGACCCGATGACGCCTGCCGACATGAAGGCCTCGGAAAAACCAAGCGCGGGCACCACGGCGGTGGCGCGCGTCACGCGGTCATTGACCGATACGACGAAGGCATCGCCTTCCTGCTGGACCGACCCTGCAAATATTTCGCGTTTGTTGGGGCCTATGCGGGGCAACCCGCAGGATGCCACCATCGACATCACGAGAAAAAGGGCGACGCACTTCGCCCATGGATTTACTAGGGGTTTCACTGCCCGGTCTCCTCGACCCTGAATACGACTGCCTCAAGAACATGTCTTGTTTCGCCACCGGTTTGTCCGGCAACTTTGGTTTGTTGAAGAACCCTAGCGTGAACAGGTTGTTAAATCCAGCCCTTCGACTTCATCCGCTCAGGTCACGACCCGCAACTGTTGCCGTGGTGCCGCTTTGCCGGAGCGAAGCGCATCATACGGGTCTTCCGCGGCCAGCATCATATCGACCACCTGACGCAGCAACTGGCGGCGTCCGCGCGTCGAATAGAAGCCGCCCGGTATCTGGCTGGTTTCCAGCAGATAGCGGCGGTAGTCCTGATAGGCGCGCCGGTCAGGGCGCGTGGCACCGGCGAAAAACTCGGGCAAGGGCTGGTCCGAGACGAACTCCGCCTTGGCATAGACGGCCTGCCCGAACACCTTGAGCGGGATGCCGCGCCAGAGCACCTGCTGGGCTGCCGTGGAATTGACCGTAACGGCGCTGCGCGCATCCGACAGAAGCTGCGCCAGCTTGCCGCCGCTGACGAAATGCACCCGTCCGGCGATCCCCGCCTCTCTGGCGATGCGCCGGATCTCGCCCGCGAGCGGCACGCGGCCGTTCTCCAGCGGATGCGCCTTGATGACCAGACGGTGATGCGCAGGCGCGCCCTGCGCGAAGCCACGGATCACCACGTCGAGAAACTCGCTCATGCTGGTGAAGGGGGAATGGTTGCGGAAACTGGAATCATGCTCCAGTTGCAGCAGCGCCAGATGATAGGGAAACCCGCCATTGCGGATGCGCCACTGCGCGATGCGCCGCTCTACGGCATGCCACGGCATTGTGACCAGACGGCGCAGGTAGAGCTGGAATTCCTGCGTCACCGGCAAGTCGCGGTGGGGGCGGAAATTGGCATAGGCACGGTTCCGGAACATCACGAACCAATGATAGAGCGCGCCGTAGAAGATATGCTGGCGCATGTCGCCCCAGCGGGCGGGTGGTTCGGGCGCGTCCATATCCGACAGCTTGAGCGCCGCGCGCATCTCGTCCACGCTCATCTGCATTAGTCGCGAATGCCCGTTGGCGCCGCCGCGCTCGTAGGTGACCCAGTATGGCCGGATATAGCCTTCCTCGAACACATGGATGCTGATCCCCGCAGCACGAGCGATTGCGATGGCCTCGGCATGGATCTCGCGGGTGTCGCCGTACAGCACCAGATCGGTCACGCCCTTGTCCGCAACCTGCCTGCGGAAAAAGGCGGGCCATGCGGCCTGCGGGTCCTGAAACGGGATGTAGCTGTCTGGATCGAACCAGAAGGCGCGGTCTCCGGCGTTGAAGCCGACGCGCCAGACCTTTGCACCCGCGACCCGCAGCATCTTGGCCAATGCGTGGAAGAACGGACCATGCGGCCCTTGCAGAAACAGAAAAACGCGCTCACCCGGAGGGGTGGGGCGATGTGCACTCATATCCATCTCAACCAACCTAAACATTACACATCATGCGCTTTACCGTGGCCCGTTGGCAAAAATATGGCTCTTTCGTGGAGCGTCTTGTCTCCGGAGGGGTCAGAAGCTACGTCTGGCATCACGCTCACGGAACACCGGAGGCGGGGCAAAGGTCAAGTGGCAGCAGTGCCACGCGGGGAAGGGAACGCATATGTTCACAGGCATCATCACGGATATCGGCAGACTGCGCGACGTCGAACAGCGCGGCGATCTGCGCGCGCGCATCGGCACGCATTACCGCATCGCGGGGATTGATCTGGGGGCCTCCATCGCCTGCGACGGGGTCTGCCTGACCGTGGTGGCCAAGGGGCAGGATGCCGGAGAGGACATCGGCTGGTTCGATGTCGACATTTCTGCCGAGACGGTCTCGAAGACCAATGTTTCCGGCTGGACGACAGACAAGCGCGTCAATCTGGAACGCGCCCTGAAGGTTGGCGACGAACTGGGCGGGCATATCGTGTCGGGCCATGTCGACGGGATCGCCGAGGTGGTGGCCCTGCGCGACGAGGGCGACAGCACCCGCGTGACCCTGCGCGCCCCGAAAGAACTGGCACGGTTCATCGCGCCCAAGGGCTCGGTGGCGCTGAACGGCACCTCGGTGACGGTGAACGAGGTCGACGGCTGCGATTTCGGCATCAATTTCATCCCCCATACCAAGCAGATGACGACATGGGGCGAGGTGGCGCTGGGCGACCGTGTCAATCTGGAGATCGACACGCTCGCGCGCTATGTGGCGCGTCTGGCCGAGATGTCCTGATCCCTTCCTGATCCCAGCCAGCCTTCGGGCGCAGGCAAGGGCAGGAGCCTCCGGCGGGGATATTTGGCGCAAGAAGAAGCCGCAGACGGGTGGCGCGGGCCGCAGGGAATGCCGGATCGGGGCGGATTTGTCGCCGCGTTGCCTCTGGCCAAGGCGGGTCTGCTGCGCTATCTGCGGAGCAACAGGAAAAGGACATCCCATGGCTGACAGCGCCCCTTTTGAGACACCCGGCCCGGTCGAGGAAAACTGGCGCGACGCGATCAGTTCCATTGAGGAAATCATCGAGGATGCCCGCAACGGGCGCATGTTCATTCTGGTCGATCACGAGGATCGCGAGAATGAGGGCGATCTTGTCATTCCCGCACAGATGGCGACGCCGGAGGCGGTCAATTTCATGGCGACCCACGGGCGCGGGCTGATCTGTCTGACGCTGACCGGGTCGCGGGTGGATGCGCTGGGCCTGCCGTTGATGGCCTCCTACAACTCGTCGCGGCACGAGACCGCCTTTACCGTCTCCATCGAGGCACGTGAAGGCGTGAGCACCGGCATCTCCGCCCATGACCGCGCGCGCACGATTGCCGTTGCGATCGATGCGGGCAAGACATCGGCAGATATCGCGACGCCGGGCCATGTGTTCCCGCTGCGCGCGCGCGATGGCGGCGTGCTGGTGCGCGCCGGCCATACCGAGGCGGCGGTGGATGTGGCGCGGCTGGCCGGGCTGAACCCGTCCGGCGTGATCTGCGAAATCATGAACGATGACGGCTCGATGTCGCGCCTGCCCGATCTGGTCGGCTTTGCACAGAAGCACGGGCTGAAGATCGGCACGATTTCGGACCTCATCGCCTATCGGCGGCGGCATGACAATCTGGTCAAGGTGCGCTCGGAAGAGGTGATCCAGTCCGAGTTCGGCGGGGACTGGACGCTGCGGATCTATAATGACGAGACACAGGGGGCCGAACATATCGTGCTGATCAAAGGCGATCTGGCAGGTGACGCGCCGGTGCTGGTGCGGATGCATGCGCTCGACCCGCTCAAGGACATGGTGGGGGCAGGGCCGAAAGGGCGCGCTTTCGAGTTCTCCAATTCGATGCAGACCATCGCCGACGAGGGGCGCGGCGTGCTGGTGCTGTTGCGCGATACGCATATGAAACTGGCAACCGGTGCCGATGTCAGCCCGCAGACCCTGCGGCAATACGGGCTGGGCGCGCAGATCCTGTCGTCGCTGGGCCTGTCCAGGCTGGAGCTGCTGACCAACTCGCCGACACCGAAAATCGTGGGTCTTGAGGCTTACGGTCTCGAGATCACCGGCACCCGCAAGATCACGGAGACCCATTGAGATGGCCGGACATGAGGCGCATTACGTTCTGCCGCGCGCGGCATTCGACAAGCCGGTGAAGATCCTGATCGTGGTGGCACCCTATTACAAGGATATCGCCGACAACCTTGTGGCAGGTGCCAAGGCCGAGATCGAGGCGGCAGGCGGCACATGGGAACTGGTCGAGGTGCCGGGCGCGCTGGAACTGCCCACCGCCATCGGGATTGCCGAGCGGTTGAGCAATTTCGACGGATATGTGGCGCTGGGCTGCGTGATCCGCGGCGAGACCACGCATTACGACACCGTCTGCAATGACAGCAGCCGCGCCATCAGCCTGCTGGGCTTGCAGGGGCTGTGCATCGGCAATGGTATCCTGACGGTGGAAAACCGTCCGCAGGCCGAGGTGCGCGCCGATCCGGCAGGCCAGAACAAGGGCGGCGGTGCCGCGGCTGCGGCCTTGCATCTGGTCGCACTGGCTCGTAAGTGGAGCACGGCCAGCAAGGGGATCGGGTTCAAGCCCGCCTCGGACGCATACCGACTGGCCGGTTCCACCAAAGGCACGCCCTCAACATGATCGACGACACCGCCCCACCGACAGCCCTTTCGGGAAATGCCAAACGCAAGATGCGCGCGGCCTCGCGGCTTTATGCCGTGCAGGCGCTGTTCCAGATGGAACATTCGTCCCAGACGGTCGAACTGGTGCGGCGCGAGTTTCTGGAGCACCGTTTCGGCGTGACCTATGATGGTGCGGAACTGTCGGATGGCGATGTCGATCTGTTCCGCAAGATCCTTGAGGATGCGGTGAACTGGCAGGCGAAGATCGACCAGATGACCGACCGCGCGCTGGTGGCGAAATGGCCGATTGCCCGGATCGATCCGGTGCTGCGCGCCCTGTTCCGTGCCGCGGGCGCGGAACTGGTGCAGAGCGATACGCCCCCCAAGGTAGTGATCGTGGAATATGTCGCGCTGGCCGATGCGTTCTTTCCCGAAAGCAAAGAGGCCAAGTTCGTCAACGCCGTGCTTGACCATATGGCGCGCGAGGCGCAGCCCGGCGCGTTCTGAGCGCTTTTCGGGCAACGAACCTCCGTCTGACGCGTGGAGCTGTCACGGCCCTGGATCGCGGCTGCTGGTCAAAATTCACAGGTAAAACCATAGGCTACGGTTGAACGGGGCCGCGCCATGCCCATGTCTGATAGAGTGGGACAGGTGCGGCGACCAGCCGTAATCTGCCGCGCGATCGCTGCCAAGACAGGCCGCAGCCCGAACTGATGGGGGTTTCAAGACAATACCATCACCCGCCGGAGGGCCTATCGATGAAAAAGATCGACGTCGACAAAGACTACAAACGCACCAAATTCCTGATCGTCGCGATGATCGTCCAGATCATCGTCGTTTTCGTTTGTCTGGTGATCTATTATTCGTGGCTGAGATCGTAATCGGCGCATGAGACCGCAGTGTAAGACCCAAGCGTGAGCCGAAGGGCCGCGCCGGTTTTCCGCGCGGCGCAGGCTGATTTTACAATGCGCTGACCTGACCCACAGCCAGAACCGCCCCTGTTGGCGCGCCCGTTGGCGAGCCGCCGGGCGGCTCGTCCGACACGGCCAGAACCAGCCCCGCGACATCCCTACGCAGAGCGTCCGGCAGATCGACCGAAGTGGTCGCCGCCTCCGGCAGCACGCCGAGCGAGACCGGCGCCGCGTCACCCGCAATAGCCCAGAGTTGCAGCACACGGCCGTCGGCTGCGGTGCCTGCCGTACGGGTCAGACGCACCTCACCGGCGGCACTGTCATAAACGGCCAGCAAGCGCAGGCTCTGGTCCTCGGCAGTGATCTCGCTGACAAAGAGCGGCGCGCGGGCCGGCTCCTCGACGGGTTGCAGCGTCTGGAAGGCAAAGAAGGCGGCCACTACGGCAGAGGCAAGGCTGATGCCCTGCCACAGGCCCGCGCGCTGCCAGAACGGCGTCGGCTCCGGCTTGCCGAACAGGCGGCGCTCCAGCCCGGCCTTCACGGCGGCGCGGGGGGCAAGCTCCACAACCTCGGCATCAAGGCCGGCGAAACGCGCGCTCCATGCCGCCACAGCCTCGGCCAGCGCCGGTTCGTGTGGCAGGCGAGCGGCAAAAGCCGCTTCCTCGGCGGGGTCCAGCAGGTGCAGGACATATTCTGCGGCCAACAGGTCGTCATCCTCCTCGCGCGGCGGGTCTGTGCTCAGATCGCTCATCTTGCCATACACTCCTGCAGGGATTGCAGGCTGCGGCGCAGCCATGTCCGCATCGTGTTCAGCGGGACGTTGAAGGTCTCAGCCAGATCGGCATAGCTGCGCCCTTCCAGATAGGCCCCGCGCACCGCCGATCCGCGATCCTGCTCGAGCTCGTCCAGACAGGCCGTGATACGGCGGGCCTCGCCTGCGGCCACGGCGCTTTGCTCGGGTCCGGGGCCGGGTGCCGTCAGATGCTCGGCCACGCCGTCCAGATCCACGGTCGCACGGGTGCGGCGTATGCGGTCGATTGCCGTGTTCCGCGCTATCGTGATCATCCATGTCATCGGGCTCATCCCATTCGCGCTATACCTGTCGGCATACCGCCAGATCTTCATATAGGCATCCTGCACGGCATCTTCCGCGCCAGCCCTGTCATTCAAGACACGCATCACGGTACCGAAGAGTTTCGCGCTGGTGGCGTCATATAGCGC
>JAGXGW010000045.1 GCA_024636555.1 Paracoccaceae bacterium
CTGGGCGCGCTCGACGGGCTGGACAACTGGCCCGCCAAGGTGCGGCTGATGCAATCCAACTGGATTGGGAAATCGCGCGGGTTGCAGTTTGCCTTCTCGTTGATTGACGGCCCGCATGGGACGGACCGGATCAAGGTTTACACCACCCGCCCCGATACATTGATCGGGGCCAGCTTTGTCGGCATCTCGCCAGATCATCCCTTGGCCAAGCAGCTTGAGCGTGACAACCCCGAAATTGCCGCTTTCTGCGCCGAATGCCGCAGGGGCGGCACCACCGAGGAGGCGCTGGAAAAGGCCGAAAAGAAGGGTTTCGATACCGGCCTGAAGGTACGCCATCCCTTTGATACGGCGTGGGAATTGCCGGTCTATATCGCCAATTTCATCCTGATGGATTACGGCACCGGCGCGATCTTCGGCTGCCCCGCACATGACCAACGGGATTTCGACTTTGCCACCAAATACGGCCTGCCCATCATCGCCACATTCCTGCCGTCCGAGGACAGTTCGACCGAGCTGGGCGAGGCCTATGTGCCCGCCAAGACAGAACAGGTCTTTACAACCGCGGCTTTGCGGGCGCGGCATGGCAGACCGGCGAACAGGCCGTCGATGCGGCCATCGCATTTTGCGAGGAGAACGGCGTCGGCCACGGCGTGACCAAGTTCCGCCTGCGCGACTGGGGGCTTTCACGGCAACGCTACTGGGGTTGCCCGATTCCGGTGGTGCATTGTGACACCTGCGGCGTGGTGCCCGAGGACAAGCGCAACCTGCCTGTCGAGCTGCCCTATGACGTCAGTTTCGACGTGCCCGGCAACCCGCTGGACCGTCATCCGACGTGGCGCAACTGCGCCTGCCCGAAATGCGGTGCACCCGCCCGGCGCGAGACCGATACGATGGACACATTCGTGGACAGTTCGTGGTATTACGCCCGCTTCACCGCACCCCATGCAGCCACGCCAACCGATCTGGCCGAGGCGGAATACTGGATGAACGTCGACCAGTATATCGGCGGGATCGAACATGCGATCCTGCACTTGCTCTACTCGCGCTTCTTCGCCCGCGCCATGCACGCCACCGGCCATCTGCCTGAAAAAGCGATCGAGCCGTTCGACGCCCTCTTTACCCAAGGCATGGTCACGCACGAGATCTACCAGACGCGCGATGCCAACGGGCGACCCGTCTATCACCTGCCGGAAGATGTCTCGGACGGGCGTGTAACAGCAACGGGCGAGGCGGTGGAGATCATCCCCTCCGCCAAGATGTCGAAATCCAAAAAGAACGTTGTCGATCCGGTCAACATCATCTCTGCTTACGGGGCCGATACCGCGCGCTGGTTCGTGCTGTCTGACAGCCCGCCCGAGCGCGATGTTGAATGGACAGCCTCGGGCGCCGAGGCCACGTTCAAACATCTGGCCCGCGTTTACCGCATCGCTGCCGATGTCGCCGCCTCGGACGAGGCGCCCAACACCGAGGACGAGGCACTGCTGCGTGCCATGCACAAATGTATCCACGAGGTGACAGGCGGAATCGAGTCCTTCGGTTTCAACGCAGCCATTGCGCGGCTTTACGCGTTCACGAACACGCTGGCGAAATCCACCGCAGGGACAGAGGCGCGGCGCGCGGCCGTTCGTACGCTGGCACAACTGATGGCGCCGATGACCCCGCATCTGTCCGAGGAGATCTGGACCCTGCTCGGTGGGGAGGGCCTCATCGCGGCGGAGCCATGGCCTGTCGCGGACGACTCGATGCTGGTGGATGATACCGTGACCTTGCCGATCCAGATCAACGGCAAGCGGCGCGCGGAAATCAGCGTGGCTCGCGAGATCGACAAGGCAGAGCTTGAAAAGATCGTACTGGCCCATGATGCTGTGGTCAGGGCGCTTGACGGGGCCGCGCCCAAAAAACTGGTGATCGTCCCCGGACGGATCGTGAATGTCGTTATCTGACCGAAGATCAGTATTGGGCGGGCTGGGCCTGCTGGGGCTGGGCGGCTTTGCCCTCGGCGCTTGCGGTTTCACGCCCGCTTACGGCCCCGAGGGGCAGGCCAGCCGCCTGCAGAACGCCATTCTCGCCGATGCGCCGGGCAACCGTGACCAGTATCTGCTGATCCAGCAGATCGAGGACCGTCTTGGCCGTGGCACCGATGGCCCTTACGCGCTGGGTTATAGCTACACGGTGGGTTCTGCGCGGATGGCCGTTACGGCGGATAATACCGCAACACGAATCAATTTGCTGGGTCAGGTCACATTCTCATTACGTGATCGCAGCGCCGATGCCGTGCTGTTGCGTGGCACAGTGGATGGCTTCACGAGCTATTCGACAACTGGCTCGACCACGGCCACCGCCGCCGCCGCGCGCGACGCGCGCACACGGTTGGCCGTGCTGCTGGCCGACAAGCTGGTGACCCAGCTAATCGCCTCCTCCGCCGCCTTGCCGCAATGAAGCTCAGCCCCCGCGATGCCCCGCGCTATTTCGCAAAGCCGGACCCGGGCCGCGCGGGTCTGCTGATCTTCGGCGGCGATGCGATGCGCGTGGCGCTGAAACGGCAAGAAGTGATCGCCGCGCTGATCGGCCCTGCTGGCGAGGAGGAGATGCGCCTTGCCCGCCTGCCTGCCGCCGATCTGCGCAAGGATCCTGCCGCGCTGCTGGACGCAGTCAAGGCGATCAGCTTTTTCCCCGGCCCGCGTGTCGCCTTTGTGGAGGATGCGACCGACACAGTGGCCGATGTGCTCAAGGCGGCTTTGGCCGACTGGCAGGCGGGGGATGCGCAGATCGTCGTCACGGCGGGTGCGCTGACGGCCAAGTCAAAACTGCGCGTTCTGTTTGAGGGGCATCCCAACACCTACGCCGCGGCGCTCTACGACAATCCCCCCACGCGCGAGGAAATCGCGGCTGAACTAGCGCGCGCCGGTCTGGGCGATCTGGACAATGCGGCCATGACCGCGCTTACAGCACTCGCGCAGGAGATCGAGCCGGGCGATTTCCGCCAGACGCTGGAGAAACTCTCGCTCTATAAGCTTGGGGACAAAGCTGCGGTCAGCGCCGCCGACATCGAGGCTTGCGCCCCCGCCACATCCGAGGCGGACCTTGACGATATCCTCAACATCGTGGCCGAGGGACGTGACGGGCAGATCGGTCCGGTGATGCGCAAGCTGCTGGCGCAGGGTGTGCAACCTGTCAGCCTGTGCATCGCCGCCGCACGGCATTTCCGCACGCTTTATGCTGCCGCCTCAGATCCGGGCGGTCCGGCGCAGGGCGTGGGCAAACTGCGTCCGCCCGTCTTCGGCCCGCGCCGCGACCGGGTCGTGCGGCAGGCGCAGGGCTGGCGCATTCAGCGGCTGGAAATGGCACTTGGCCTGATCACAGACACCGATCTGCAACTGCGCTCGGCCGGACAACACGCACCCGCGATGGCGCTGGTGGAGCGCATGCTGATCCGGCTGGCGATGCTGGCCAAACGCTGAGCGTCACGTCACGGAAAAACCCCGTCTCCCCTCTGGAACTCCGCCCTGAAACAGGTTCAACTCAATCCCAGAACCGGCGCAACCGCGCCCGCAAGGGAGAGAGAATATGTATGAAGTCATCGGCGGCACCCAAAGCCGCGCATTCCGTGTGATGTGGATGCTGGAGGAGCTGGACCAGCCCTATACCCACACCGCCGTCAAACCTCACAGCCCCGAGGCGCTGGCCGCCAACCCCTCCGGCAAGATCCCGGCCCTGCGCGACGGTGATGCGCTGTTGACCGATTCAACCGCCATCCTGACCTATCTGGCCGACAAACATGGCAAGCTGACCTATCCCGCAGGCACGGTGGAACGCGCCCGTCAGGACGGGATCACGCATATGGTGCTGGACGAGTTGGACGCCGTGCTCTGGACAGCCGCACGCCACAGCTTCATCCTGCCCGAAGACAAGCGCGTACCTGACATCAAGGACAGCCTGAAGTGGGAATTCGCGCGCAATATCGAGCGATTGTCCGACGTGATGAAAGGGCCGTTCCTGATGGGCGAGACCATGACCATCGCCGATATCATCGCCGCGCATTGCCTGAACTGGGCATATGGTGCCAAGTTCGAGATCGAATCTCCCAAGCTTGTCGCCTATGCCAAGGTCATGCGCAGCCGCGATGCCTTCAAACGCGCGGTCGCGAAATAACGGCCGTCAGGGGGCATCTGCCCCCTGATCCACCGCCCGCCGCGCGGCATGCCGTCCGGCCCAAAGCCCGGTCGCCAGCGCGCCACTGATCAGGTAGCCGCCCGTCGGTGCCTCCCAATCCAGCATCTCGCCTGCCGCGAAGACACCGGGCATGGCGCGGATCATCAGGCCTGCGTCCAGCGCGTCCAGCTTGATCCCCCCCGCAGTCGAGATCGCCTGATCCATCGGTTGCGGCCCGTTGATCTGCACAGGCAGCGCCTTGATCAAACCGGCCAGCGCCGTTTCGTCCTGCGGCAGCGGGTGGGCGCATTCCAGCAAAAGCGCCAGTTTGACCGGATCGAGCCGCAGCACCTTGCGCAGATGGTTGGACAGGCTCGCCTTGCCGCGTGGCCGCCCCAACCGTGCGCTTACCTGAGCGAGGTCAAGATCGGGCACCAGATCCAGCAGCAGCGCCGCACCTTCGCGCAGGTTGCGCGACACGGCATATATGCCACCGCCCTCAATACCGCTGGCCGACAGCACGATCTCGCCGCGCGAGACCGCGTCACCCGCATGCAGCGCGATTCCCTTGACCGGCTGGCCCAGATGCCGCGCCATATGCGGCGACCAGTCCACCAGAAACCCCATATTGGCAGGCTGGAACGGGGCTACGGGCACATCCCGCAGCAGGTCCGCCCAGCGCCCGTCCGATCCCAGCCGCGCCCAACTGGCCCCGCCACAGGCGAGCACCGTTACGACGGGGGTCAGGGTCTGAGCGCCCGCAGGCGTCTCGAAGCGCCAGCTGCCGCTGTCGAACCCGGTCCAGCGCCAGCGGGTGCGGATATCCACGCCCATCCCGCCCAGACGCGCAAGCCACGCCCTCAACAACGGAGAGGCTTTCATCGCCACCGGAAAAACGCGGCCGGTCGTGCCGGTAAAGACCTGCTGCCCCAGCCCGCGCGCCCAGTCCTGCACATGATCAGGCCCGAACGCCGCGAGCGCCGGACGCAGCACCGGAGCGGCTTCGGCATAGGCGGCTAGAAAATCACCGAAAGCCTCATCCTTGGTGATGTTGAGCCCGGATTTCCCCGCCATCAGGAACTTGCGTCCGACCGAGGGCTTGGCCTCGGCCACGACAACGGACAGCCC
>JAGXGW010000046.1 GCA_024636555.1 Paracoccaceae bacterium
CCAGCCAGTCGCCGGCCGCCAGGGCCTCCATCCGAGGGCGTTGCGCGCTTGACCCACCTACTATGACCACCTGGCTGCCTCGGCTGCGTACATCCAACGGCCTTGTCTTGCCCGCCATCGTATGGCGCGATGAAGAATTTCCGACATCGTTGGCCCGCCATAAAAAACCGCATTCGCCGGTTTCCGCCGAAAATGACTTCAACCGATCTCTTGAGCACAGCAGCACAAAAAGGAGATCGAATGTGTTATCGCGCCTAAAATCTGCCATCGGGCTCGGTGCCGTTGTGGCATCATCGAAAAACCGGAAAACGCGCACCAGCACCGCGCCATCAAAGGGTCGTGTGCCGACAACTCTGCCCCATGCACAGCCCCCGCGAGTTCCATACCCCGTAGAACATCTGACGCCGGGGCTACGCGGCATTGTAGAGGCAATCATGGCAATGACGCAGGCCCCGGCCGCAATCGTCGCACAATCGGTTCTGTCGGCCACGTCCTTGGCTTGTGCCAGTCGCGCCAAGGTCGAAACACTGGCCGGAAAACTCGCCAACGCGCCTACCTTCATGCTGGCGGTTGCTGACTCTGGAGAACGAAAAAGCGCAGCCGATGGCATCGCGATGCGTGGTATTGAGCGCGTTGTCCTCGAAATGCGCCACGAACACGATCTTGCCATGGCAGAGTATCGAGAAGTACTCGAGTCGCTTGCCCGCGGAGACAAGAAGCCGAAGCGGCCAACGTCCCGCAGCTTTCTGGTGACCGAGCCGACCATCGAGGGAGCCTTCAAGACGATTGACTGCGGGGCGGGTTTCCTTGGTTGGTTCACGGACGAGGCTGCGTCTTTTTGGGGCGGTCACTCGATGTCGAAGGACCAGCGCGCGAAAACAAGCGGCATTGTCTCGAAATTCTGGGACGGTGCCTATTTCTTCCGACCGCGCGCGACACAGGAAGGCGATGGTTACGTGCCTCCCACGCCGACGACCCTGAACCTCATGTTCCAGCCGATCTTGATCCGGGACACATACGGCGATGCGGTCCTGATCGGTCAGGGTATTCTTGCCCGCATGCTCCCGGCCTGGCCCGAGAGCAAAATGGGATCCCGGAAATTCAAGCGCGCGACCGACGCGGACAAAGCCATCGCAGAGGAGTTTGCCACCAGGACTGCCGACGCCCTGAAGACGACGTTAGAGAATCCGAGCGAAAAGATCCTGACACTGTCCGATGGGGCGATGAACATATGCGTCTCGTTCCATGATGCCATCGAAGCGGAGCTTGGGCCCGGCGGCTGGGCGGCCGATATCAGTGGATTCGCGGCAAAGGCGCCGGAACATGCCTGCCGGCTATCGGCGATCATGACCCTTTTCGAGGACCCCGCGGCGAAAGACGTTTCGCCCGAGGTGATGGAAAAGGCATGCCAGATCGTTCGCTACCATCTGAACCAGTTCAAGTATCTTTGCATCGCGGACACGAACGAGACGAACATGCAAGCCGCCCAGGATCTCCTGGATTGGCTTCGCCGAAATCTCCGGCCCGGAGACGCCTTCTCAACCGAGCGCGTGATGCAGTTTGGTCCAATTGGAACGCGCCGTTCCAAGGCGCTGTCTCCAGCCATTGATATACTGCTCAAGTATCATTGGATCATCGAAGTACCTCCCGGAACCAAGGTCGAGGGCAAGGCACGCAAGAAGGCATACCAACTGAGCCCTCACGCCTGAGGATGCAATCCCGAACGCCTCTGGTCCAATAACCACCATGAGAATTTTCCAATCGGCACAGGAAAAGAGATCCGGAGTTGGGAGCCGAGGCGCCTTGCGCTACGCCGTAGGC
Organism: Paracoccaceae bacterium; assembly: GCA_024636555.1. Taxonomy (GTDB): domain Bacteria; phylum Pseudomonadota; class Alphaproteobacteria; order Rhodobacterales; family Rhodobacteraceae; genus Seohaeicola. The sequence goes on from JAGXGW010000046.1 coordinate 1,822, forward strand.
AAGCGATAGGCACCGCTCTGGCGGTCATGTGGACCCCGCGATGCAGATCGCTTCGCGGGGTTTTCATAAAGACGGCGAAATCCTCTATCGCCCGGAGATAAGGCCTGATCGGTTTGCGATCGCGCAGGCTGCCGGCGAAGACCTACCAGCAGCCTGCCTCGGCCCGGTGCGGCGTGTCGCCAGAGGCCCCGTCGCGGTAGCCGGAACGAAAAGGCTCATTTCGCCGGCTCTTGGGCCACGGGTAGACCGCGCTGCATCTTCCGCTCCCAGGTTTCGATTAGGAACAGCGCAACAGTGCTCGCGGCGTGGATGGCAAGGCGCGCGATCCGTGGGTCGATCCTGCGGTGGCCCCGCTCCCGTCCATGGGCATCGCCGCCATGGGTGCGCAATGCACCGATCCCTTCGGTGGCCGTGGTCAGGCCGCTCAGAATTTTGCGAATGTCGCCAGCGACCAGGTCCGGTAGGTCCGTGCGCCCCGGAGAGAGGCCCAGCGGATCCTGGACAGCCCGCACAAGCGCCGACACGTCCTTCTTCGCTGGCAGGTCCTGCCCGAGCTCGACGAGGATTGATCGACAGACCGCCTCCAGCGTCGCGCAGGCGGCCGTCACGGCATCCTCTGGGTCATCCTCCGCGTTCCGGGTAGCGCGTTCGAGATCCCGGCTCACAGTCCCGAAATCCAGCGTCGCGGTCTTCTCGGAGATCGCGCCGACAACAGCGGCCCCAGAGCCCCGCTTCCGCAGAACCGCCTTGCCCCCGAGCAGCGCCACCTCGAAGCCGTCGGGCGCAAGATGTTTATTGAGGTGGTCGAGCACCGCCTGGGTCTTCTCTGGTTCTTGTGCGTGGTTCCTGGGGTCGGCGACCTTTTCGATAGCGTGGCCGATTAGCTCGTCGCCGTTTTCCTGCCGTGCGGCCCAGTTCAGACAGGCTCGCAGCGCGGGCAAACGCGAACCTTCGCCATGAGCCGGGTCGATGCCACAGGACATGAGGAAGCCTTCGATGTCGGAAGCACTACGGTAAAGGCCAATCGGCGGCTCGGGGTTGTTCATTCCAGACCCGCCGGAAACTACCTGAACAAGCGCTTCAATAGTGAAGGTCGAGAAAGACATCATCAAAGATCGACCTCAACACCAGTGTGCTTGCGGATTTTCTCTCGCACCAGGCCCTTTGCCAGCGCTCCGAGCGCGTCCAGGCTGAAACTGCCGACGGCCTGCGCTCCCTCCTTGGTGCGGCGCCAGACCTCCTCATCGCGGATCGAATCCAAGTATTCGTGCCCGGCCATGGTCAATCGTATTGGCCACATCTCAAATGGGTCCTCCTTTGTACGGGCATCTACCGCATCGATCAGTCCGGACTCCCATAGAATTAGGGCATGGTAATCAGCCTCAAGCGGCGTTGACGACAGATGCCGAATTTCTGCGTAACGTGGTCCCGAAACCCCATCGTAGGCCTCGACGGCCAGAAGAATATCGCGTTCGAGATCCGGATCACGCTTCATCTGCCTCTCCTTCGTTCTGTTTCAGGCGCCGCGCGTCAACGATGCGCAACAGGTGGCTGGCGAGCGTAACGATCTCGATGGCCTCTCCGGCATCTTCCATTGGCACGTTCCTGTGCGAATGCGGATTCTTGTAGGACCCCATCGCACCTATGAAGAGATGCATGAGCCCGTCTTCCTCGGCCGTGTCGGCCTCAGGGTCGCGGAGCGGGCCAGACTGGCCAAAAGCGGCCTGCATTAGCTTCGTTCCAACCTGTTTCTGAGCCAGCCCCCCGACGTCGCGCACGGATACCTCCACCGCACGCATACCTCCACCGCACGCATCGCGGTAAAAACCGCTTCTGCGAAGTCGCCGCGCACGAATGCCAGCCAGACCTTCTCGGCGATGGCCGGGTGCAGAAGGTCCCGGTTCATGTTGCGGGCCATGCGGAATTGTTGAACGTCCTCTTCGCTCTCAAACCTGCACGCCCGTCGGCTAAGGATCATCCAACCGCCGGTATCACCGGGTTTCGGGACTACCAACCCCTGGGCTTTGAGCCACGCGAAAGCCTCAGAAATCGCTATAGTGATCTCCGAGCACCTGTCCTTCGAATAATTGGGAACGCCACGGGAACGGTCGCCTCCGCTCAGTACCTCCATCATGCAATTATGCGGGTGGAAGGAACCGCCTCGTGCCCGAAGAAGGAATAGAATCGTGGCACCGAGTTCTTCGGGCTCGAGAGCAAGAACGACGTCTGGATCGGGAATGGCAATTGGAAGCTCGTGCATATCCCAAGACATACCCCATAAGAGCCTTATCAGAAACGCAAAATGAACCCCGACACATTCGTGCCGGGGCCCCTGCATGCCAAGCTCAAGCTACGAGCGCACGATTCAAAGTGGACAGGATGTCCGTGAGGCGCGCGCCACTCCAACGCAGATGTGCGTCAAACGGCGCTGGACCAGGGAGCCCCCAAGCTGTCTCGAGTCTACAATGGCTCGGGATCGTACAAAGGGTCTCGAGCAAAAACTCGAGGCAAGTACGAGCTTCCTCGAGCAGATCCCGAAGATCCGCCTCTTCGCTCTGTGGCACGAGATGCATCTGGTCCAGCCTTTCGAGCGCGGTGATGGCCTTCCGCCGGCCGGTCTGGGCGAGCACCCCGCCCAACGTATCTCGCTCGGCATCAAGCCAAGCCCCCAAGCGATCAAGCGCCAAATCGAGCGGCGCCCCGCCCTCCGCGGGCGCATCAAAATGAGTAAAGATGATCGAATTCATGTTGAACCTCCAAGGCTGTGGTCCGGGGGCTGTCATGCCCGATGGCCGCGTCCGGGATGGGACGGCTTGCGCCGTCACGACCGTCAGAAATCCGGATTCTGGACCTGCTTGGAGGAGGCTTGAGTCTCGCTTGTTCCGTGTTCGGAAGAGATGTTGGCCAGTCGGGCCAATGGCGAAGAAGAAAAAATATATTTGGGGGTCAGTGGCGCGAGATGGACAGGATGCCCTCAAAGCGGACCTCGGGCATGATCTGCACGTGAACGAGCACCAACGCCGCTGCGAGACAGCCAACCATGTTTGCGGCGAACACGATGCCCCAGAGTCGCGCGATCTGGATGAAGGTCGACCGTGTCGGCGCGAGGAACAGCGGCAGGATCGGCGTGATCGTGTTCTCGGTAAAAAGCTGCATCCGGCCGAGGATCACGATCAGGAAGCCGATCGTGTAACCGAGGTTCGAGATGCCCGCCGCCCAGTCCGCTTGGGGCAGGATCGAGGCCAGGAAACCTTTGCTCAGGACCGACGTGCTGATCGCCAGCCCTGCGGCCACTCCCGACCACCAGAGCGCGCTGAAGGGACGTGAAAGCTCATGCTCGCCCTCACGGCGGATGGCCTCGAAAATGACCGAGGAAGAAACATTCTCGTACTCTTCCGCCTGATTTTCCTCGTCGTGATCGAGATCCGCTTTTTTTGACACCGGTCTTACCCCTCTGACGCCCGGTCAGGCTCTCACGCTGCCGGTCAGGCTTCTTTTCTGTAGACTACAAAACAGATGTCGTCTTCCAAACCTGTCCCCCCATATCACGCCGCTACCGTCCGTCTCGACCGACATTCCCCAAGTGGCCTGCCGTCTGGGGCAGAGATTGCCTGATTTTGCCAGTTGAACAAGCGTTTTTCGCCCTGAGCGGTGTCTGTGGTCGCGCAAACGCCTGGAACTGGGCGGATCAGCAGGCTCTCCCATTCCGAAGTCCACATGATGGATCGCATCGGCTGGTTGCACGCTGCTGGTCTCGGGGCGGACAACGGGATCGTTTCGACTGCGCGCCTGGTTGTCGGGGTCGCGGTGGCAGGATCTGGTCGGCCTGACATCCTGATCGCAGGACTGCCGCCTGCATCCGAGCGTCAAGCGAACGCAGCGCCGTCCACAACTCCTTCAACTGTGGGCCTGTCAGGTTGCCGAGCGTCGCGCAGAGCCTCCTGAACGATTTGGCATCCATGATCGTCCCTCCATTCAAACGCTGCGCAAAAGCTTCGCGCACAACATTCAGATATCAGAACAAACCAGAAACAACACGGTTTTCAGACGTGGCCAAAACTCTTGACCAACTGGCCTCATCAGGCGAACTTGACGGCAGACGGCAGGCCACTTGTGGAATATCGGCTGAAAGGCCAAGAATTTTTCCTATCGAAAAATTTGTTCTTTCCCATTGGAAAATTGCTGCTACGCGTCGAGTCGGAAACCACGCGAGGGGGACGGGATGGCCGCGAGGGCGGAACAGGTCGATATCGTCGTGATCGGTGCGGGGATGGCCGGGGCCTCGGTCGCGGCAGAGCTTGCCGGGGCGGGCGCGGGGCGCGTCGCGCTGCTGGAGCGGGAGGCGCAGCCGGGCTACCACACCACGGGCCGCTCGGCGGCAATCTTCACGCTGGCCTACGGGCCGCCGGTGATCCGCGCGCTGACGCGCGCCTCGCATCCGTTTTTCCTTGGGCACGGACCGGCGGGCACGCCGCAGGAACTCTTGCGGCTGCGCGGGGTGATGTTCGCCGCGCGGGCCGATCAGCAGGACGCGCTGGCCGCGCTGCACGCGGATCTGGGCGACGCAGTGCGTCCGCTGGACGCGGAGCAGATGGCGGCGAAAGTGCCGCTTTTGCGGGCCGGTTATGCGGCGGCGGGGCTGATCGACGAACAGGCGGCGGATGTGGATGTCGCCGCGCTGCACCAGCATTACCTGCGCAGTTTTCGCGCGACCGGCGGACGTATCATCACGGGCGCGGAGGTGCGCGGGCTGACCCGCGGCGGTGCGGGCTGGCAGGTCGAGACTGAGGCAGGCGATTTTACCGCGCCGGTCGTGGTCAACGCCGCCGGGGCATGGGCCGATGAGCTGGCCGGGCTGGCGGGGATCGCGCCGCTGGGGCTTCGCCCGCTGCGGCGCACCGCGCTGCTCGTGGCGGCGCCGGACGGGATGGTGCCGGACCCATGGCCCATGGTGGTGGACGCCGAGGAGCAATTCTATCTCAAGCCCGACGCGGGCAAGCTGTTGCTGTCGCCGGGGGATGCGACGCTGTCACCGCCCTGTGATGCGCAACCCGAAGAGCTTGACGTGGCGATCTGCGTGGACCGGATCGAAAAGGCGTTCGATCTTCAGGTGCGGCGGATCGAGAGCAAATGGGCCGGGTTGCGCAGCTTCCTGCCCGACGGCGATCCGGTGGCCGGCTTCGCGCAGGACGCGCCGGGGTTCTTCTGGCTGGCGGGGCAGGGCGGTTACGGCATCCAAAGTGCGCCGGCGCTGGCGCGGGCGGCGGCGGCGCTGGTGCAGGGGCGCGCGGTCCCCGGCGATATTTCAGATCAGGGGGTGGACGCGGCGCGTCTTGCGCCCGCGAGACTGCGGGAGATGGCCCGATGATCTGGGTGGTGATGGCCGGGGCAACCTTTCTGTTTTCCGGTCTGGCCATTGCCTATGTGATCGGCGGCGCGGCGGTTCTGGCGTTTCTGGCGACCGACAACGCGCGCTATCTGGCGATCCTGCCGCAACAGATCTTTTCCAAGATCGACGTGTTCGCGCTCATGGCGATGCCGCTCTTTATCCTTGCCGGAGAGTTGATGAACCGGGGCGGGATCACCAAGATCCTGATCAACCTGTCGATGGCGCTTGTCGGTCGGGTGCGCGGCGGGCTGGGGCATGTCAATATCCTTACCTCCGTGTTCTTTGCCGGAATCTCGGGCTCGGCCGTGGCCGACTCCGCGGCGCTGTCCAATACGCTGGTGCCCGAGATGCAGCGGCGGGGCTATACACTGACCTATGCCAGCGCGATCACGGCGGCATCGTCGATCATCGGGCCGATCGTGCCGCCCTCCATCATCCTGATCTTTTACGGGGCGCTGATGGGCACATCGGTCACGGCGCTGTTTCTGGCCGGGATCGTGCCGGGGCTGGTGCTGGCGGGTGCATTGTTGCTGCTCAACACGTTCTTTGCGATCCGCGACGATCATCCCCGCGTGCCGCGCGAGGAGATGCCATCGTTTTTCCCCACGCTGCTGCACGCGCTTCCGGCGCTGTCGATCCCGGCCATCATCCTTGGTGGGATCGTGCTGGGCTGGATGACCCCGACAGAGGCGGCGGCGGTGGCCGTGTTCGCGGCCTTCGGGGCCGGGTGGTTCTATGCCGGGCTGAGCGGCAATGACATCTTCGAGGCGTTCCGGCGCACCGCGCTGCTTTCGGGGTCGATCTTCATGATCATCTGCGCGGTCTCCGCGCTTGGCCATCTGGGCGCGCTGGAGCGGGTGCCGGAGGCGATTTCGGACATGGTGGCGCGGCTTGGCCTCGGGCCGCTGGAATACATGCTGGCGATGAACGTCATCTTCCTTCTGGCGGGGATGGTGCTTGATATTCCGGTGGCGCTCGCGCTTCTGGTGCCGCTTCTGGCGCCGGTGGCACTTGAGCAGGGGGCGGACCCCGTGCATCTTGGGATCGTGCTGTGTTTCAACCTGTGTATCGGGCTTGTCTCGCCGCCGATGGGGGGCTGCCTTCTGGTGGTGTCGGCGGTCACCGGGGTGAACTACTGGCGGCTGGCGCGCACGATCCTTCCGTTCGTGTTCGTGCAGATCGGGGTGCTCGCGCTTCTGGTGTGGCGCCCTGAAATAAGCCTCGCGCTGCCGCGGGCCTTCGGGCTGGCGGGGGGGTGAGCGGGGCGCAGTTCAATCAGACCACAAGACCAAACCAACAAGGGAGAAAGAACCATGACCATAAGACATGTTTTCGGAGCGGCGATGCTCGCCGCGACCATGACATTTGCCCCGGCGGTGTCGGCGCAGGTGAAGATCGCGCTGGACAGCCCGCCGGATCTTCAAGGGTCCGGCAGCTACGTCTGGGCGCATGCATTCGCCGAATACCTCAACGAGAACGGCATTGAGGCCGAGGAATACCAGCGCGGCGCGCTTGGCGGCGACGACGAGCTGTTCGACCAGGTGAGCCAAGGGTTGCTGGAGGTGTCCATGTCGCCGCTCAATATCGTGGGCTCACTCGACAAGCTGATTTACGGGCTGCGGCTGCCGTATTTCTTCCGCGACATGGAGCAAGTGGACCGCGCGCTTTACGAAGGCGGGATGCTGGAGCAGATCAACGAGGCCACGACACCCGAAGGTGTGCGCGTGCTTGCGGTCAATACCGTGGGGCAGGCCACCGGCATCTTCAACACCAAGCGCCCTGTGCGCTCGGTCGAGGACATGGAAGGCTTGCGCATGCGCGCCCTCGATGAAAGCCAGATCGAGCTTTACGAGGCGTGGGGCGCGGCCGGCACCATCGTGAGCTGGGCCGAAGTGCCGAACGCGCTTCAGACCGGGGTGGCGGACGGATACCTGAACCCGGCCTTCGTGCCGCTTCTGTTCGGGCATACCGATTTCCTCAAGCATTTCACCGATGCGCGGATTGCACCGTCGCTGCGGATCTCCATCGCCTCTGAAGACTGGTATCAGGGCCTGAGCAACGATGAGCGGGCCACCGTCGACGCCGCCGCCGCCGCCGCGACCGAGGCCAACCGCGAATGGCTCGGCACGCAGGATGCGGTGCTCGACAAACTCGAAGAGGCCGGCGTCGAAGTCGTGCGGCTGGATCAGGAGGCGCGTCAGGAGTTCCTCGAAGCCTCTGCCCCGGCCTATCAGAGCGGGCTTCTGAGCGCCGAGCAGATCGCGGCCTGGGATGCCGCGAAGGGCGAGTGAACCGATGATCCGGCTGGCCGACCGCGTTGACAGGATTTCCGCCGCCCTCAACCGCATCGCCCTTTGGGGGGCGGTGCTGGCGGTGCTGGTCATGTTGCTGTCGGCCAGTTGGCAGGTCGTGGCGCGGTATATCCTTGAGGCGCCGCCTATCTGGACAGAGGAACTGGCCCGGCGCGGCATGGTCTGGGCCGGGATGCTGGGCGCGTCCTGCGCGTTTCGCGCGGGTGCGGACCCGACGCTTTTCCCGGCCATGCGCCACAATCGGGGCGGGCCGGGCATGATGCTGTCGCTCATTCGCGGGGCGGGGGTTTTGATCTTCGCGGCGCCGGTGATCTGGTATTCGGTCTTCAATGCCCGCATGGACCCGGCGCGCGGCTTTCTGGGCCGCAGCCTGAACCGGCAGGCCGAGATGCTGGAAATTCCGATGATCTTTTTTACGGCGGCGGTGCCGGTCGCCTTCGTGCTGATCGTCATTCACGTAACGGCGGGGATATTGGTGCGCGCCTCCGGGCGCCTGCCCGCAAACGAGACTCCGAGAGAGGATATCGAGACATGAGATTATTCATCGCCGGGCTGAGCACGGAGAGCAATTCCTTCTCGCCGCTGCCTACCGGGCTGGCCAGCTTCGAGGAGGCCGGGATTTACCATGGCGATGGCACGCGCCACGAGATGCACTACTGGACCGCGGCGCTTCATATCTGGCGCGAGCGGGCTGAAGCGGAGGGCTGGGAAGTGGTGGAGTCGCTGGCCACCGCAGCGCAACCGTCGGGGCCGACGGTCAAATCCGTCTTCGAGGGGTTCCGCGACGAGATCCTGTCGGATCTGCGCAAGGCCGGGCCGGTGGATATCGTCCTGTTCAGCCTGCATGGCGCGATGATCGCGGACGGGTATGACGATTGCGAGGGCGAGCTGATCGCCGGGGCACGTGCGATCGTGCCCGACGCGGTGATTGGCGGGCTTCTCGATCCGCATTGTTTCCTGACCGAGCAGATGATGACGAATGCCACCCTTTTGGTGCCCTACAAGGAATATCCGCACGTGGATATTCCCGAGCGGGCGGGCGATCTGTTCGACCTCGCCGCGCGCAGCGCGCGCGGCGAGATTTCGCCGGTGATGCGCGATTTCGATTGCCGGATGATCCTGGCCATGCCGACCCCGGCGCAGCCGATGCGTGGGTTTGTCGATGACATGATCACGCGTGAGGGCAAGGACGGCATGCTGATGCTCGCGGTGGCACACAGCTTCCCGTGGGGCGATCACCCGCGCGTCGGGGCACGGGCGCTGGCGATCTGCGATGGTGATGCGGCCAAGGCCGAGGCCGAGGCCAGGCGGCTGGGCGAGGCGCTTTTCGCGCTGCGCCATGAGTTGCACCGCGAGATGCCCGATATCGAGACCGCGCTCGATCAGGCGGAGGCGGAACCGGCCGGGCCTGTGGTGCTCGCGGATGTGTCGGACAATGCCGGCGGCGGCGCGCCGTCGGATGCAACCTTCCTTTTGCGCGCGATGCTGGCGCGGGGGATGCAGGGTGTGGCCACCGGCATCTTCTGGGATCCGGTCGTGGTGCGCATCTGCAAGGAGGCGGGCGAGGGCGCGACGCTGCCTGTCCGGCTTGGCGGAAAATGCGGGCCGGTGTCGGGCGATCCGCTTGACCTGACGGTGACGGTCCGGCGCGTGGCCTCGGGCTTGACGCAGCGGTTCGGGGAGTTGCCCGCGCCGCTGGGCGAGGTGGTGTGGCTGCATTGCGACGGGATCGACATTCTGGTGAACGACACGCGCACGCAGACCTTCCACCCCGAAGCCTTCGAGAAAATGGGGATCAAGCTGGCGGAGCGGAAATATGTCTGTGTGAAATCGTCGAACCACTATCAGGCCGGGTTCGCGCCGATCGCTTCGAAGGCGATCGCGGTCGCGACCCCCGGCTCCATCACGCCCGATTATGCCAATATTCCCTATACCAAGCGGGCGCGCGATTACTGGCCCGCGGTGGAGGATCCGTTCCAATGACCAATCCGCTGATTGCCGCGCGCGATGCGTTCGCCGATGCCATGCCGGAAACCCGCGTGTCCCTTGGGGGGCGCGAATGGGGGTATATCGACACTGGCGGCGGGGAAGAGACGCTGATCCTCATTCCCGGCACGCTGGGGCGGGGCGATATTTTCTGGCAGCAGATCGAGGCGCTGCGCGCGCGCCTGCGGATCGTGGCGGTGACCTATCCGGCGTCGGGCGGCGTGAGCGAGTGGTCCGGCGATCTTGCCGCGCTGATGGATCGTCTTTCGATTGCACGCGCCTCGGTTTTGGGCTCGTCTCTCGGCGGCTATCTGGTGCAGTATTTCGCGGCGGTTCATCCCGAGCGGGTGGCGCGTCTGTTCGCGGCCAACACCATGAGTTCCACTGCCGGATACGAGACGCGGATGCCCTATGCGCTCGATCTCGATGCGGTGCCGGTGGAGGAGCTGCGCGCCGGCTTCGAGCAGGGGCTTTTGGCATGGGGCGTAAGCCATCCCGAACAGGCCGATCTGGTGGAACTTCTGCTGGGCGAGGTGGGCGGACGCATCCCCGAGGCGGAGCTGCGCACGCGGCTCAAGGCGCTGAAATCGGCGCCCGATCTGCCGGACGTGACGCTGCCGCGCGCGGCGCGCTTCACCATTGAGGCGGACGACGATCCGCTGATCCCGCCGGAAAAGCGCGAGGGCCTGCGCGAGAAACTGGCGCCGGGGGTGGCCTATCGGTTCGTCACGGGGGGGCATTTTCCCTATGTGGCGCGGCCGCAAACCTATACCGCGCTTCTGGAGCAGGCGATGGGCCTTGAGGTGACTGGGCCCGACTGGGGCACAGATGAGGAGCGGACGCTATGATCGTTCTGAAGCATGAGGATGTGGCGCGGCTCTTGCCGATGACAGAGGCGATAGAGGTGGTGGGCCGCGTGATGCGGCAGGTGTCGGACGGCGGCGCGGAACTTCCGCTTCGGTCCGTTGTGCCGGTGGGGGGGGGCAACCGCATGGGCGTGATGCCGGGCGCCATTGGCGATCCGGCCTGCTATGGCGTCAAGCTGGTGAGCCTGTTTCCCGGCAATCCCGAAAAAGGGCTGTCTTCGCATCGCGGGGCTATTGTCCTGTTCGAAGCAGAGACCGGCGGCGCGGTGGCGATGATGGATGCGGGCCTTCTGACGGCGGTGCGCACCGCGGCGGCGAGCGCCGTGGCTACCCGCGCGCTGGCGCGCGAGGATGCGTCGCGGCTGGCGATCCTCGGCTATGGCGAGCAGGCCGAACATCACCTTGACGCGATGATGGCAGTCCGCCCGGTCACGCATCTGCATGTGGCGGGGCGCTCGGCCGGAAAGGCGGAGGCCTTCGCGCGTCGGGCCAAGGCGCTTTATCCGGGTCTCAGCGTGGCGCATGGGAGCGACTGCCGCGCGGCGGTGGAGAGGGCCGACCTGATCTGCACGGTCACGGCCTCGCCCACGCCGATCCTGATGGGGGAATGGGTGCCCGAGGGCGCGCATCTCAATATCGTCGGCTCGTCCATCCCGTCGATGCGCGAGGTGGACGACGCGCTGGTGAAGCGCGCCTCCGTCTGGGTGGACTACCTGCCTTCGACGCTGGCGCAGGCGGGCGAGATCGTGGAGATGATCGCCGTCGGAAAGCTGAGTGCCGGCGATCTGATGGGCGAGATCGGCGCGCATCTCCTGGGCCGGGTGCCGGGGCGCAGCGAGGCCGGGCAGATCACGCTCTACCGCTCACTCGGGGTGGCGGCGCAGGATTTGGCCGCGGCGCATCATGTCCTTGGCAGGGCAGAGGCCGAGGGGGTTGGGCAGACGGTCACGCTCTGACCCTGTCCGCTGCCGCCACGGCAGTGCGCGCCCCGGCGTTGACACCGGGGCACGCCTGCGGCCATGTCCCGGCGAGGGCGCAAGGGGGGCAGTATCGGGCAGGCGCGAACGGACGGCGAGATCTGCGATCTTCTCGTGGTCGGCGGGGGCATCAACGGCTGCGGCATCGCGCGGGACGCGGCGGGCCGGGGGCTTTCGTTGATACTGGCAGAGCGGGGCGACCTGGCCTCTGCCACTTCTTAGGCGTCCACCAAGCTGTTTCACGGCGGGCTGCGGTATCTTTAGTATTTCGAAATCCGGCTGGTGCGCGAGGCGCTGAAAGAGCGCGACACCCTGCTGCGCGCGATGCCGCATATCGCCTGGCCCATGCGGTTCGGCCTCCGAGGGCATGACCGTGATCCCGAGGATCTCGCGCCGCCCGTCGGTGTTGACCGCGACGGCCACTATCACCGCCATGGAGACGATGCGTCCGCCCTCGCGCAGCTTCACGTAGGTGGCGTCCAGCCAGAGGAACGGCCAGTCCCCCTCGAGGGGCCTGTTCAGGAACGCCTGCACCCGTTCGTCGATCTCCTCGCACAGCCGCGAGACCTGGCTCTTGGAGGTGCCCGTCAGCCCCATCGCGCGCACCAGGTCATCGACGGCGCGGGTCGAGACCCCGTGGATGTAGGCCTCCTGTATCACCGCCATCAGCGCCTTCTCGGCCGTCCGGCGCGGTTCCAGGAACGTGGGGAAATAGCTGCCCTTGCGCAGCTTTGGGATGTTCAGGCCGATGGTGCCTGCCCGAGTATCCCACCGGCGCGGTCGGTATCCGTTGCGCTGGTTCTCGCGATCCGGGCTGCGCTCGCCGTGTCCTGCGCCGCACACAGCGGCCACTTCGATGTCCATCAGTCGCTGCGCGGCGTCCTGGATCAGCTCGCGCAGAAAATCAGCGTCATCGCTCTTGGTGATCGCGCCCGGAAGGTCGATCATGGTGTCGGTCATCGTGCTCTCCTTCGTTGTCGTTGGCTTTAACAACCTCAGACTACGAAGAAGCGCGGTGGCCACCAGCCCCGGCCGCGCGGCTCGCGCTACGCCAGGGGCTTCGCGCGCGGCCTCTTACACCACCCGGTGGGGCACTTCTGTGGTTGCCGCCCGTGATGCAAGAAGTTTCTGACCCTATTGGCGTGTGATCGAGTGCGGTCTTCTGTCAGGCCTCACTGTGCGGCATTCCAGAAGCCGCGGGCCGGTATGGTGATCAGCGGATCGGGTCCAAATCTACCCACCGAGCTACAGGCTCTTAGTGTCCCACTGGTTTTCCCGATCCGGATCTGTTCGATCATTGCGCCCATTCAGGTCTTCGACTTTTCACATCCCCCTTGGCACCGACACTGGGTGATTACGACATGATACTCATGTCGTCGCCGCCAGCGCCGGATTCTTGTAATCTTCGTTCTTCATCAGCATCGCCCAGAGTTGCCGCGCCATCTTGTTGGCCAATGCGATCGCGACCAAAACCTTCGGTTTGCGTGCCAGCATTCGACCAAGCCAGCTCTCGGCCGGAATTTTGTCGCGCGCGCGGCCCATGATCCGGGTCATCGCCCCGATGATCAGCAGCCGCCGGATGTCGGTCTGACCGGCTTTCGATATTCGACCCAGACGCTCCTTGCCACCGGAAGAGTGCTGGCGTGGCACAAGCCCAAGCCAAGCCGCGAAATCCCGACCACACCTGAACTGCGACAAGTCGGGCGCGAAGGCTTCGACCGCGAGCGCCGTCAGAGGTCCGACCCCCGGCATGGTCTGCAGGCGGCGCGCCGTATCGGTCCCAGCCGCCAGCTCCTTCAGAGCCTTCGTCTTCGCGTCGATCCTGTCGGTCTTCTCGGCAATCTGTGCCAGTAGGTCGCGGCATTCCGCGGTGATCAGAGGCGGCAGGTCGCAGGTAGGGTCTTCAACTATCGCCTCGATCCGCTTGAGGTGGCCGATGCCGGCTGGAAAAACATGCCCATACTCGTAGAGTATCGCCCGCAGCGCATTCACCAGTTCGGTGCGCTGATGGACGAGGCGCTCACGGCCGCGGAACAGCACTCCCTTTGCCTGCTGATCTTCCGTCTTGGGGGAAACGAACCGCATCTCGGGCTGGCGCGCAGCGATCACGATTGCCTCGGCGTCGGCCGCGTCATTTTTCTGCCGCTTCACGAAAGGCCGGACATATTGCGGCGCAATGAGCTTGACGTCATGGTTGAGCCTCGCCATTTCGCGCGCCCAGTAGCTGGCGCTACCGCACGCCTCGAACACGACCAAGCAGGGAGCATGTCCAGCCATGAACCGCCGAAATTGCTCGCGCGTCAGCTTCTTCCGGAACTTTAGGAATCTCTGAAAAACTGTCGGCTTCTGGCCTGATCTGGTAATATTGCGGTGACCCTGAGAGGAGCCGTGCGGATGCCGAAAC
>JAGXGW010000047.1 GCA_024636555.1 Paracoccaceae bacterium
GCGTCAGCGTGTTGGGCAGAATCTCGCGGAACACGATCCAGCCGGTGCTCTCGCCGCGGAGCCGCGCCGCCTCCACGAAATCCATCACCGCCACGTCGAGCGCCACCGCCCGGCCCAGCCGGAACACGCGCGTCGAGTCGAGGATCGCCATGACCGCGATCAGGATCCAGACCTCCTGCGGCAAGGCCGCCAGCACGACCAGCGCGAAGATCAGCGTCGGGATCGCCATGATCAGATCGACGAAACGCGACAGAAGCTGGTCGACCCAACCGCCGATCACAGCGGCCAGAAAGCCCAGTACCGCGCCCGTGGTGAAGGACAGCAATGTCGCCATCGTAGCGATGAAGATCGTGGTGCGCCCGCCGTAGATCATCCGCGTCAGCAGATCGCGCCCGATGCTGTCGGTGCCCAGCAGATGGGTGCGCGACATCGGCTCCCACACGTCGCCCACAACCTCCGACATGCCATAGGGCGCGATCAGCGGCGCGAAAATTGCGGCCAGAAAATAGGCGCCGGTGAAGATCAACCCGATCAGGGCGGAAAAGGGTATCCGGCTCATTTCGGATGCCTCAGCCTTGGATTGGACAGGATCGCCACGATATCGGCCACCATGTTCAGCCCGATATAGACAGCGGCAAAGACAAGCCCGCAGGCCTGCACCACCGGCACATCGCGCTTGCTGACATGATCGACCAGATATTGCCCCATGCCGGGATAGACGAACACCACCTCGACCACGACAACGCCCACAACCAGATAGGCCAGATTGAGCATCACCACATTGACGATGGGCGCGATGGCATTGGGAAAGGCGTGGCGGAAGATTACGTTGAACCCGGACAGGCCCTTGAGTTCGGCCGTCTCGATATAGGCCGATTGCATCACGTTCAGGATCGCGGCGCGGGTCATCCGCATCATATGCGCTAGCACCACAACCACCAGCACCGCGACCGGCAGGGCAATAGCGTTCAGCTTGGCACCAAGGCTCATGGAATCATTGATCATCGCCACCGAGGAGAACCAGCCCAGCTGTACGGCCACGAAATAGACCAGCAGGTAGCCGACCAGAAATTCGGGGATGGAGATGGAGGCCAGCGTCGCGCCCGAGATCAACCGGTCAGGCCAGCGGTCGCGGTAGCGCACAGCCAGCAGGCCCAGAAAGATCGCCAGCGGTACGGCGATGATTGCCGCCCAGAAGGCCAGAAACATCGTATTGCCCAGGCGTCGGCCCATCGCGGTGGCGATGTCCTGATTGTTGGTCAGGGCGCGGCCCAGATCGCCCTGAAGCACCCCGCCGATCCAGTCCAGATAGCGGGTCACCGGCGGTTCGTTCAGCCCCAATGCGGCGCGCATGTTCGCCAGCGCCTCCGGCGTGGCGGATTGACCGAGGATGGACTGCGCGACATCGCCGGGCAAGATCATCGTGCCTGCAAAGATCAGGACGGAGGCCGCAAAAAGAAGCAGGAGTCCCAGCGCAATGCGCTGGAACACCAGTATCAGTATCGGATGCACGCGGCGTCCTCCGTCAGTCCGTCAACCACACACGATGCGACGCTGTGCCGGACATCAGCTCGCCTGTCGGGTCTGCGACCCAGCCTTGCACACGGTCGCTGACGCCTTCCACAAAATCGTTGAACATCGGGCAGATCAGGCCACCCTCGTCGCGCACCATCATGCCCATCTCGCGGTACATGGCCTTGCGCTTGTCCTGATCCAGTTCGCCACGGGCCGCCAGCAGCATCGCGTCGAAATCCTCGCGCTTGAAGCGGGTATCGTTCCAGTCCGCTGTCGACAGATAGGCTGTCGAATACATCTGGTCCTGCACCGGACGCCCGCCCCAGTAGGATGCGCAGAAGGGCTGCACGTTCCAGACCTCGGACCAGTAGCCGTCACCCGGCTCGCGCTGAAGCTCCAGCGGAATGCCTGCGGCCTGCGCCGTCTGCTGGAACAGTTGCGCCGCCTCGACAGCCCCCGGAAAGGCGACATCGGAGACGCGCAGGATGATCGGGCTGCCGTCATGGCCGGATTTGGCGTAATGCTCGGCGGCCTTCTCGGGATCGTATTCGCGCTGCGGGATCGTCTCGTCGAACAGCGGATAGGACGCGTTGACGGGCATGTCGTTGCCGACGGTGCCATAGCCGCGCAAGACCTTGTCCAGCATATCCTCACGGTCGATGGCATATTTCAGCGCCAGCCGCAGGTCGTTGTTCAGGAACGGCTCGGTGTCGCAATGCATGATGAAGACGTAGTGACCGGGGCCACCCACGCTTTTGACCGAAAGGCCGGGCGCACGGTCGAGCAGGGCCGCGACCTTGGGATCGACGCGGTTGACGATCTGTACCTGACCCGACTGCAGCGCGGACATGCGCGCGGTGGTGTCGTTGATCGAGAGGATCTCGACCTCGTCGACATGGGCGCGGCTGTCATCCCAGTAGTTCGGGTTGCGCTTGAACAGGTAGCGCACGCCGGGCTCTTCCGACTCGACCATGTAGGGGCCGGTGCCGATGCCCGCAGCGGGATTGTCAAAGCCGCCGTCGGGCTGGATCATCAGGTGATAATCGCCCAGCAGGAACGGCAGGTCGGCGTTCGCCGTTTCAAGCTCGACAATGAACATGTCATTCTCGACCCGCATGCCGGAGATACCGCGCATGATGCCGAGAGCGCCGGACTGGCTGTCATCGTTGGAGTGACGCTCCATCGTCCGCATCACGTCCTGCGCTGTCAGTGTCTGGCCGTTATGGAATTCCACGCCGGACCGGATCTTGAACATCCATGTCTTGGCGTCCGCCGATGCCTCGACCGATTCCGCCAGACGCATTTCCAGCTCGCCGTTCTCGTCCACATTCACCAGCGTCTCGCCGAACTGGTTCAGCACGTTGTAAGGCACGGGGCTGGCCGCGAGAGCCGGATCGAGCGAATTGGTGCTTTCCCCGCCGGATACGCCCATCCGCAGCGTGCCGCCCTTGACCGGACCGGCCGCCTGCACGGCCTCGGCGTAGAACAGGCCCGCCACTGCGGCACTGACGCCGAGTGCACCCATACGGCCCATGAACTCGCGCCGCGAGATGCGGCCCATTCCGGCCCGGACCTTCAAATAGTCGATATGGTTCTGATCTGTAGTCTTGGACATCGATATCTCCCTGTTGTCATGTCTTCGCTTGGCGCGATCTTATTGACCCTTCGTGTCGTCAAGGCGAGCCATTGGCCAGCCGCACCAAACCGCATTCGCGATGCGCCAGATTTCTGGCCTGTTTGCGGAAACGGTGTTTTATTGACTTACCGATCAACTTTGCCGATCGCGCCCTTCGGTTCAACCTAAAAAGCGCCGATCTGCGACAACTGTGTGACATGTCAGCCCTTCAGACGGCTTATTCCGACCGATATACCGTGCATTGTGTGGCGTGGCATGGTCATGGATATTTGCGAGAAGAAGAATTGTGGCGCGCCTGTGTCGTTGGACCGAGGCATGGCTTGTGCGCCGCAGAATTTAACTGGAAGACTTGTTGAGCCCTTAAGAAGAGAAGAGTGATGAGCCAGACGTTCCGACATCCCGACATTCTCGATATCGCACGAACCGAAGGCAAGGTCACCGTCGAAGGTCTGGCCGAACGCTTTGGCGTGACAGTGCAGACCATCCGGCGCGACCTGACCGAACTGGCCGAGGCAGGCAAGCTGGAGCGGGTGCATGGCGGCGCGATCCTGCCCTCCGGTGTCACGAATATCGGCTATGACGAACGCCGCCGCCTGAACGGCGTGGCCAAATCCGCCATTGCGCGGCGCTGCGCGCAGGACATTCCCGAGGGCGCATCGGTCTTTCTCAACATCGGCACCACGACAGAGGCGGTGGCGCGCGAGTTGCTGCATCACCGCACGCTGATGGTGGTGACCAACAACATGAACGTGGCCAATATCCTTGTCGCCAATCCGGAGGCCGAGATCATCCTTGCGGGTGGCATCCTGCGGCGCGCCGACGGCGGGCTGGTCGGGCCGCTGACCGCCAGCGTGATCGAACAGTTCAAGGTGGATATCGCGGTGATCGGCTGCTCGGCCATGGATATGGACGGCGACCTGCTCGACTTCGACGCGCAGGAGGTCACGGTCAGCCAGTCGATCATCCGTCAGGCCCGGCGCAGCTTTCTGGTGGCGGATCACTCCAAACTTCACCGCGCCGCACCGGCGCGGATCGCCTCGCTGCGCCAGATCGACTGTGTCTATACCGACCAGCCGCTACCGGCCGAACTGACCCAGCGTTGTGCGGATTGGGACACGAAAGTAACGGTCTGCGGAACGCGCCTCTCACACGACGCCTGATTTTTAGGCGTTCCGCCCATCAATTATGCGTCATTTTTGGGCCATATTGTGGTTAAAGCTTTTATCCCAGAGAGATAACAGGCCATCTTTGCAAACACCGATCTGTCATCTAACGTGAGCACATGGACAAACAAAGCCGTTTCTACGACGAGATGTTCGACAGCGCCGGGCAGGCCAGACAGCCTTATTCGCGCTATAACGATTGGTTCCAGACCGAGGATATCCGCCATCTCCGGCGCAAATCCGGTGAGGCCGAAGCGTTTTTCCGCCGGATCGGGATCACCTTCAACGTGTATGGCCAGCAAGAGGCCGACGAACGGCTGATCCCCTTCGACGTGGTCCCGCGCATCATTTCGGCGCGCGAATGGACGCGGCTGGAGGAAGGCATCGCCCAGCGTGTGCGCGCCATCAACGCATTCCTGCACGATATCTACCACCGGCAGGAAATCTTGCGGGCGGGCCGTGTGCCGGTTGAACTGATCGCGCGGAACGAGGCGTTCCTGCCGCAGATGATCGGGGTCAACCCGCCGGGCGGGGTCTATACCCATATCGTCGGCACCGATCTGGTGCGCACGGACGAGAACGAGTTTTTCGTGCTCGAGGACAATGCCCGCACGCCATCGGGTGTCAGCTATATGCTGGAAAACCGCGAGACGATGCTGCAGATGTTTCCGGAGCTGTTCACCCGCCTGAAGGTGCGCCCGGTCTCGAGCTATCCGCAGAACCTGCGCCGCTCGCTGTCGGATTGCGCACCGCCTGCCTTTAACGGCGACAAGCCCGAAGTGGCGGTGCTGACGCCCGGCATCCACAACTCCGCCTATTTCGAGCATGCCTTTCTGGCCGACCAGATGGGTGCGGAACTGGTGGAAAGCCATGACCTGCGGATCGAGAATGGCCGTGTCTGCATGCGGACCACACGCGGCTACAAGCCGATCGACGTGCTCTATCGCCGGATCGACGACGATTACCTTGATCCGCTGAACTTCAACCCGAATTCGCTGCTGGGCGTGCCGGGGATCATGGATGTCTACCGCGCAGGCGGGATCACCCTTGCGAATGCGCCAGGCACCGGGATTGCGGATGACAAGGCGCTCTACAGCTATATGCCCGATATCGTGGAGTTCTATACGGGCGAAAAGGCGATCCTGAAGAACGTGCCGACATGGCGTTGCTCGGAACCCGACAGCCTGAAATATGTGCTCGACCATCTGGCGGAACTTGTGGTCAAGGAAGTGCACGGATCGGGCGGCTACGGCATGCTGGTCGGCCCTGCCGCCAGCAAGCGCGAACTGGCGCGGTTCGAGAAAAAGCTGCGCGCACGGCCTGCAAATTACATCGCCCAGCCGACGCTGGCGTTGTCCACGGTGCCGATCATGACCAAACGCGGGCTTGCCCCGCGCCATGTCGATCTGCGGCCCTTCGTGCTGGTCTCGCCCAACAAGGTGCAGATCACACCGGGCGGGCTGACCCGCGTGGCCCTGAAAGAGGGCTCGCTGGTGGTGAACTCGTCACAGGGTGGCGGGACCAAAGATACATGGGTTCTGGGGGACTGACGCGATGCTGGGAAAAACCGCAGGCGGACTGTTCTGGATGTTCCGCTATCTTGAACGCGCCGAGAATATCGCCCGTCTGGTCGAGGCCGGCTGGCGGATCGCGCTGACCCGTTCGGGCGATGCCGAGAACGAGTGGAAATCCGTGGTGACCACGGCAGGCATGCGTGCGGGCTATCTCGCCAAGCATGACGATTACGAGGCCGTGCGCGTGATCAACTACCTGCTGCGCGATCCCGACAACGGCTCCAGCGTGATGTCGGCGGTGAATGCCGCGCGCTCCAACGCGCGACTGGTCCGCACGGCGCTGTCATCTGAAGTCTGGGAAGCGGTGAACGAATGCTGGATGGCCATCAAGGCCGTCCTCGCCCGCCCCGTCACCGAGCGCAACCTGCCGGAGGTGCTTTCGGTCATCCGCACCCGCAGCGCGGTGGTGCGCGGCGCGCTGCATGGCACGATGCTGCGTAACGAGATCTACAATTTTTGCCGCATGGGCACCTTTCTGGAACGCAGCGACAATACCGCGCGCATTCTGGACGTGAAATATTACGTGCTGCTGCCCTCGGCCTCCTATGTCGGCTCCAGCATGGACAATGCGCAATGGGAGAACATCCTGCGCTCCGTCTCGGCGGAACGCTCGTTCAGTTGGCTGCATGGCGGCGAGACCACGCCTCAAGGGATCGCGCAGTTCCTGATCCTTGACCGCCGCGTGCCACGCTCGATGGCCTTTTGCTGCTGGAAAACGCGCGAGCAACTGGCGCATCTCGAGGGGGAATACGGCACGCGCCAGCCCTCGCAGGATTTCGCGGATACGATGTGCCAGCGCTTCGATCAGCCGATCACCACGATTTTCGATCAGGGCCTGCACGAGTTCCTCAAGGCTTCGATCCGTGATATCGCTGCATTGGCGCAACAGATCGAACAAGATTTCCGCTTTTACGGGTAGGATGCCATGCGATTGAAAATCAGCCACGTGACGACCTACAGTTATGACAGCCCCGACCATTATGCGCTGTTGCAACTGCGTGTGACGCCGGCGGGCGGGCACGGACAGACGGTGATCGACTGGACCTCGACCATCACGGGCGGCACCAAGCAGTTGTCCTTTCCCGACCAGTTCAACAATCACGTCGATCTGGTGCTGGTGGACCGTGATGCCACGGTGGTGGAGATCCGCAGCGAAGGCGTGATCGAGACGGAGGACCGCGCCGGGGTGATCGGCCCCAACAACGGGCTGGCCCCGGTCTGGCTGTTCACGTCCTCGACCCCTTCCACCACGCTGGGGCCTGCCTTGCGCAAGCTGGTCACGCAGGCCCGCAAGATAGAGGCCGAGAGCGATCTGGACCGGATGCACCGCGTCTCGGCGATGATTCTCGATCTGGTGCCGTGGCGCACGGGCAGCACCGACAGTATGACGACAGCCGAAACAGCGCTGGATGCTGGCGAAGGTGTGTGTCAGGACCATGCGCATATCATGATCGCCGTGGCCCGCGCGCTGGGATATCCCGCGCGCTACGTCTCAGGCTATCTGTTCATGGAAGGCCAGACCGAGCAGGATGCCAGCCATGCCTGGTGCGAAATCTGCCTTGATCCGCTGGGATGGGTCGGTTTCGACGTGTCCAACGGCATCTCGCCCGATGACCGTTATGTCAGGGTGGCCCTCGGGATGGACTATGTCGACGCCTCTCCCATCCACGGGCATCGCATGGGCAGCGGGGCAGAATCCATGAATGTCCGCTTGCAAGTCGCCCAGCAGACTGATCAAACGCAAGGTCAGGCTGGTCAGGCCCAGCAACAAACCTCGACCTGACCCCACCCGCCCAACTGTCTTACCAGCGCCAAGTCCGGACCCGCATCATGACCTACTGTGTCGGCTTTACCCTCAACCGTGGTATCGTTTTTATCTCGGATACCCGGACGAATTCGGGTGTCGACAATATCTCGATCTTCCGGAAAATGACGATCTGGGAAGAACCGGGCGAGCGGTGCATCACCTTGCTCTCGGCGGGCAATCTTGCCACAACGCAGGCCGTTGTCAGCCTGATCGAGGAACGCAGCAAAAGCCCGCAGGACCGCGCGCCCAGCATCATGGCCGCAGACAGCATGTTTCAGGTCGCCACGCTGATCGGCGAGACCCTGCGCGAAGTGATCTCGACCCATGCGATGACCGGACAGCGCGCCAGTTCCACCTTCAACGCCACGCTTTTGCTGGGCGGTCAGGTCAAGGACGGGCAGCAACGCCTGTTCCTGATCTACCCCGAGGGGAACTTTATCGAGGCCAGCGAGGACACGCCGTTTTTCCAGATCGGCGAGACGAAATACGGCCGCCCCATCCTGCTGCGCGCCTATGATCCCGACATGAGCTTTGAAGAGGCGGTCAAGCTGCTACTCGTCTCGTTCGACAGCACGATCAAGGCGAACCTGTCGGTCAGCCCGCCGCTGGATATCCACATCTACGAAAAAGACAGTCTTCGCCAAGGCAAGACCATGCGGATCGAAGCGGATGACAGCTATTTTCAGGAAATTTCCAGCGGCTGGGGCGTTGCCCTGCGCGAGGCGTTTTCAAAGCTGCCAGCCTTTCATTTTGCCCCGAACAACGGTGCTGCCCCCGCAGCGCCGGATGTTAATTCCTTCTCGGATCTGCCCGTGGGTGAGGTAAAACACCCCCATTCTTGACAATAATCAACCAAAGCGGCGCTTATCCCTGTTGTGGGATCACCGCTGTCGCCTCGATCTCCAGCAGTGCCTCGTCCTCGATCAGCCCCGCCACGACCACCATCGTCATGGCCGGAAAATTCCGCCCCAGAACCCGGCGATAGACCTGCCCGATCTCGGACTGCCGCGCCAGATATTCGGCCTTGTCGGTGACATACCACGTCAGCCGCACCAGATGCTCCGCACTTCCGCCTGCCGCCTCGACCACCGCCATGATATTGCGCAGCGCCTGCTCCATCTGGCCGATGAAATCATGGGTGCGGAACACCTGATCCGCCTCCCAGCCGATCTGCCCGCCCACATACAACGTGCCATCTGCGGTCAACACGCCGTTGGCATAGCCTTTCGCGGGTGCCCAGCCGTCAGGCTGAATGATCCGATGCGCCATTAGTCTGTTCCTTTTACTTGTTCTTCCAATGCCTTACGCAAGGCATCCGTCCATGGCACGGGGCGTCCGTCCGGCCCGACATGCACCAGCGTTGATTGCGCGGTCAGGCGCAGCTCGTCGCCACAGCTTGCGGTGAAGGCCAGATCCAGACTGCTGCGCCCCAGCCTTGTGCAGGTAAGCCGGATCTCCAGCCGGTCACCCAAACGGCTGGGCGCCTTGAACTGCGTGTCGATCCGCGCTGTGGGCACCGCATGGCCGTGGTGCAGCGCCTCGAACGGGCAGCCCAGCACCTCGTCGAAAAAATGCTCCACCGTGTCGTTCAGCATCTCGAAATAGCGCGGGTAGAAAACGATCCGCGCGGGGTCGCAATCCTTGAACATGACCTTGCGGTGATGGGTATAGGCCATGTCTCAGACCCCCAGATAGCGGTCGGCCAGATCAGCCGTGAGGCCCGCAGGCTCCCCCGTCCAGACCGATTTCCCGCGCTCGATGATCACCGCGCGATCCGCGATCTTGTTCAACTCTTTCAACGCCTTGTCGACCACGACGATGGCAAGTCCGCTCTCGCGTTTCAGCACGGCAATCGCCGCCCATATTTCCTGCCTGACAACAGGGGCCAGCCCCTCGGTCGCCTCGTCCAGAAGCAACAGGCGCGGATTCGTCATCAAGGCCCGCGCAATCGCCAGCATTTGCTGCTCTCCTCCCGACAGCGACGCCGCCTTCTGGTCGCGCCGCTCGCCCAGACGCGGGAACAAATCGACGATGCGCGCAAAATCCCAATGACCGGGCCGCGCGCTGGCGATCAGGTTTTCATGCACGGTCAACGGCGCAAAGCAGCGCCGCCCCTCCGGCACCAGCCCCAACCCCAGCCTTGCGGCGCGGAAGGACGGTAGGCGCAGCAGGTCATGCCCGTCAAAGGTGATGCTGCCCCCCATCGCGGGCACCATACGGTTAATGGCGTGGATCGTCGTCGTCTTGCCCATGCCGTTGCGGCCCATCAGGGCCACAACCTCACCCTCGGCCACGGTGAAACTGACGCCGAACAGCGCTTGCGATGCGCCGTATTGCACTTCGAGATTATCGACCGATAACAATATCATGCCGCGTCCTCCTCCCCTAGATAGGCGCGGCGCACCTCGGCATTGCTGCGGATTTCCGCAGCCGTCCCCGTGGCGATGATCTGGCCGTAAACCAGCACCGATATCCGGTCCGCCAGTGCAAAGACCGCATCCATATCATGCTCGACCAGCAGGATCGGCGCCTCGGCGCGCAGCCCGTCCAGAAAGCCTGTGAGGCGCTTCGATCCGCCCGCCCCAAGGCCCGCCATCGGCTCGTCCATCAGAAAGGCACGCGGGCGCAGCGTCAGGGCGACAGCCACCTCCAACTGGCGGCGTTGCCCGTGCGACAGCTCGGACGTGCGCGTTTTGGCGTGATCCTGAAGGCCTACCCGCTCCAGCGCCTCCTGCGCGCGCCCCAGCAGTGCCTTGTCCTTCATCACGGGACGGAAGAACCGGAACACCCCGCCGCCCGCGCCCAAAGCGCCCAGCACCGCGTTTTGCAGCACGGTGAAATCCATCGCCAGCGCGGATATCTGGAAGGTCCGCCC
>JAGXGW010000048.1 GCA_024636555.1 Paracoccaceae bacterium
CACCAAGACAGCCGTGACCGAGGCGATGAAACATCCCCGTCAGGTCGACGCGCCGCTGGTCGAGGCTTATCTGGCCCGCCGCGCGCTGGATTATCTGGTGGGCTTCAACCTCTCGCCCGTGCTCTGGCGCAAACTGCCCGGATCGCGCAGCGCGGGCCGTGTGCAATCGGTCTGCCTGCGCCTGATCGTCGAGCGCGAGATGGAGATCGAGGCCTTCCGCGCCCGTGAATACTGGTCTGTCACCGCCCGTCTGGTCACCCCGCGCGGTCAGGAATTCGACGCGCGGCTGACGCAACTGGCAGGCAAGAAGCTCGACCGCTACGATCTGGAGAACGCGACACAGGCCGAAATGGCCGTGCAGGCCGTCACCTCCCGCGATCTGAGCGTTGTGTCGGTCGAGGCGAAACCCGCCTCGCGCAACCCCTCCGCGCCGTTCATGACCTCTACCCTGCAGCAAGAGGCCAGCCGCAAATACGGCATGGGCGCGCGGCAGTGTATGAACGCGGCGCAGCGTCTCTATGAGGCCGGACACATTACCTATATGCGGACCGACGGTATCGACATGGCCGCCGAGGCGGTGACGGCCGCACGCGATGCGATCAAGGACCGCTACGGGGCAGAATACGTTCCCGCCAGTCCGCGCATCTACAAGAACAAGGCCAAGAACGCGCAGGAAGCGCATGAATGTATCCGCCCCACCGAGATGGACCGCGACGCCGAAAGCCTGCGGATCTCGGACGCGGACCAGCGCAAGCTTTACGATCTGATCTGGAAACGCACCATCGCCTGCCAGATGGAAGCAGCCCGGATGGAGCGCACCACGGTCGAGATCGGCAGCAAGGACGCTCAGGTCGGCCTGCGCGCCACGGGTCAGGTCGTGCTGTTCGACGGTTTCCTCAAGGTATACGAGGAAGGCCGTGACGATGTGGCCGACGAGGACGAGCGCCGCCTGCCCCAGATCATGCAGGGCGAGAAAACCGAGAAACGCGCCATCACGCCGGACCAGCATTTTACCCAGCCGCCGCCCCGCTTCACCGAGGCGACACTGGTCAAGCGGATGGAAGAACTGGGTATCGGTCGCCCCTCGACCTATGCCAGCGTGATCACCACGATTCAGGACCGCGAATATGTCCGCAAGGACAAGAACCGCCTGTTCCCCGAGGACAAGGGCCGGATCGTCACCGTCTTCCTGATGAACTTTTTCCGCCGCTATGTGGAATATGACTTCACCGCCGATCTGGAAAACCAGCTCGACGAGGTCAGCGCGGGCGAGATGGACTATAAAGTGGTGCTCTCGCGCTTCTGGCACGATTTCTCCGCCGCCATTGCGGAGACCTCGGAACTGCGGATCACCGAAGTGCTCGATGTGCTGGATGATGCGTTGGCGCCACAGCTTTATCCCCCGCGCGAGGACGGGTCCGATCCACGGTCCTGCCCGCTGTGCGGTACCGGAAAGCTGCACCTGAAAACCTCGAAAACGGGTGGTTTTGTCGGCTGCGGCAACTATCCCGAATGCCGCTACACCCGCCCGCTAAACGCCGATCCCGAGGCACAGGGTGACCGCGTGCTCGGCACCGATCAGGGCGACGAGATCAGCCTGCGCTCCGGCCGGTTCGGGCCTTACGTGCAGCGCGGCGAGCCGACCGAGGAGGTCAAGAAACCCCCGCGCGCCAGCCTGCCCAAAGGCTGGTCGCCCGATGACATGGATCTGGACAAGGCTTTGATGCTGCTGAACCTGCCGCGCGAGATCGGGCCGCATCCCGAGGATGGCGTCATGGTCGAGGCTGGAATCGGACGTTACGGCCCCTTCATCAAGCACGGCAAGGTCTATGCCAATATCAAGGAGGTCGACGAGGTCTTTACCATCGGCATGAACCGCGCGATGGAAGAACTCGCCGCCAAGGCCGCCCGCATTCCGGGCGCAGGCCGCGCGGCGGCCAAACCGCTGGCCGAACTGGGCGAGCACCCGTCCGAGGGTGGCCCCGTGCAGGTGCTCGACGGTCGCTACGGTCCTTATGTCAAATGGGGCAAGGTCAACGCGACCCTGCCCAAGGATACCGACCCCACAGCCCTGACAATGGACGAAGCCGTTGTGCTGATCGCCGAGAAGGCAGGCAAAGCGGGTGGCAAGAAGGGGGCGAAGAAGCCTGCTGCAAAAGCAAAACCCGCCGCGAAAACCGCAGCCAAAACAACCGCAGCCAAGAAACCCGCCGCCCGCAAGGCGCCTGCAAAAGCGGCCGCAAAGCCTGCATCCAAGAAGGCAGCCTCCAAAGCGTCGGAAGACTGAACCGGCCCTGCCTGTCTTCTGCACTGCGGCATATGATTGACTCTTCGCATCCCCGGCGGCAAACAGTTGCGACGCGGATGCGAGGGAGAAATCAATGAAGAAAGTCTATAATTCGGCCAGTGACGCGCTGGATGGGCTGCTGTTCGACGGCATGTTCATCGCGGCGGGCGGCTTTGGCCTGTGTGGCATTCCCGAATTGCTGCTGAATGCGATCAAGGAGGCCGGGACCAAGGATCTGACCTTTGCCTCCAACAATGCGGGCGTGGACGATTTCGGCATCGGCATCCTGTTGCAGACCAGACAGGTCAAGAAAATGATCTCCTCCTACGTGGGCGAGAACGCCGAATTCATGCGGCAATATCTCAGCGGCGAGCTGGAGCTTGAGTTCAACCCGCAGGGCACGCTGGCCGAACGCATGCGCGCCGGCGGCGCCGGTATCCCCGGTTTCTACACCAAGACAGGTGTGGGCACGGTGATCGCGGAAGGCAAGGAGCTCAAGGAGTTCAACGGCGAGACCTATGTGCTGGAACGCGGCATCATCGCCGATCTGGCCATCGTCAAGGCATGGAAAGCCGACGCCACGGGCAATCTGGTGTTCCGCAAGACCGCGCGCAACTTCAACCCGCCCGCCGCGATGTGCGGCAAGGTCTGCGTGGTCGAGGTCGAAGAGATCGTGCCGACTGGCAGCCTTGATCCCGATCACATCCACCTGCCCGGCATCTACGTGCACCGGATCATTCAGGGCCAGCACGAGAAACGGATCGAACAGCGCACAGTGCGTAAGCGGGAGACAGCATAATGCCTTGGGACCGGAACCAGATGGCCGCGCGCGCGGCACAGGAACTGCAGGACGGCTGGTATGTGAACCTCGGCATCGGGATTCCGACGCTGGTCAGCAACTACATCCCCGAAGGCGTGGAAGTGACGCTGCAATCGGAAAACGGCATGCTCGGCATGGGCGCGTTTCCTTGGGAGGGCGAGGAAGATCCCGACCTGATCAATGCCGGCAAGCAGACCATCACGGAATTGCCGCAAACCGCCTTTTTCGACAGCGCGATGTCTTTCGGCATGATCCGTGGCGGCAAAATCGCCATGGCGATCCTGGGCGCGATGGAAGTCTCCGAAGAGGGCGATCTGGCGAACTGGATGATCCCCGGCAAGCTCGTCAAGGGCATGGGCGGCGCGATGGATCTGGTCGCGGGCGTCAAGCGCGTGGTCGTCGTGATGGATCACACCAACAAGGCGGGCGAGTCCAAGATCCTGCCCGCCTGCACCCTGCCGCTGACAGGCAAGGCCGTGGTCAACCGCATCATCACCAATCTGGGTGTGCTGGATGTGGTCGAGGGCGGCTTGAAAATCGTCGAGACCGCTGACGGCGTGACTGAGGACGAATTGCGCGCGGCGACCTTGGCGAAAATCGTAGGTTGAACCTGCCCTTTGTGCATGACGGAAATAAGGCCCGCGCCTTAATGCGGGCCTTATTTCGTTTCTGCTTGTCACAAATATCCAGATCCGCCCGCAGCGGCAAAGAAACTGCGGCGCGCAGGCTCATCCCTCGCCGAGGTTGAACACGCAACCGTCGGAGATCAGCATGGGCGGCGTCTTGCAAAGGTTGCGCGCCACGGCAAAGGCGGCAAGCACCTTTGGCACGTAATCGCGCGTCTCGGCATAGGGCGGCACACCGCCGTGCCGTTTGACCGCGTTCTCGCCGGCATTGTAGCCCGCCAGCGCCATGATCGGATCGCCGTCGAACTCCCCGAGCAGCCAGTCGAGATAGGCCACGCCGCCCTTGATGTTCTGCCCAGCATTCAGGCTGTCCGCGACGCCGAACCGGTCCGCCGTGGCGGGGATCAGCTGCATCAGCCCGACAGCCCCGGCAGAGCTGACCGCATCGGCGCGCCCGCTCGACTCCACCGCAATCACCGCCAGCACCAAAGCAGGCGAGACGCGCGTGCCGACCGTGTTGAGCAGCAGTTCCGCCCGGTGCGTCCGCGCGATCCCCAACAGATCCGTGAGCCGTGGGGCGGCGATCTGTTGCCCGGCGGCGGCATTTGCGATCTGGATCAGCGCAGGCTCCAGCCGTCCGGGGCCGCTCTGCGCCAGTTCGGGCGAGACCGCCTCCCAGAACCAGCCATAGCGACCGGGCACCAGCGCTGCCGTGCCGGACGCAGGCGGCGGCGCGGCGCCGCGTTTGACGGCCACCGGCTGCGGTTCGATCTGCACGGTGATGCGGGGGGTCGTGCTGCCCGGCTCGGGAGGTTTGACGCGTTTGAAGGTGAATTCGGGAAACTCGGGCGCGTTCTGGGCGGAGACGGGCGGCACTATGGCAAGCCCGGTCAACAGAATCAGACCGCAGCACAGCATGTGAAAACACCGGAACCGGCGTCGAATCGCTCGTCGATCCTTGATCCGGGATCGTTCCATGCCCGCTTTGCCTGCCTTTGCCGCGCATTTTGCGCTGTTTTGTAAGACGGATATTTACAGAATCCCCCTCCAAACACCAGAACTTCAGCGCCGTGTGCTGCAAGAAACTGTTCCGCTTGCCCCATTTCCCATGTCAAATGACACCAAACGACCTGTCAAAGTTAAATTATTCATTCACGATTTCAAAGCGTTAATAAAAAAGTGTTAGCCTTAGTGAAAAAAAAAGAAACGTACGAATCTGGTCAAACTGTCGCCCCAATCCGCTGGCTATATCTGCTCATACCGAAACGGAGACGGGCCAAGAGAGAGACAGCCCACTCAGTCACCGGCGCGGTTGTTAACTGAGCAACAAAATCCTTTGGAGGGACCTACAATGATCAACTTCTTCAAGAACTTCAGCAAAGACGAATCCGGCGCCGTGACTGTTGACTTCGTAGTTCTGACTGCAGCCGTCGTGGCCTTGGCCGTGGTTGCTTTTACACAAATCGACACTGCGGCTCGCGGTGTGGCAACAAATACCGCAGGTGCGATTTCGGGCGGCGTTGTACAACAGTAAACTTCATAGAATTAATCCAGCGCATGATTATGATCGAGGTCGCGCTGCCGAGTGCGGCCTCTTTCGGTTTGACAAAAAAGACGCTGGAATGGCTTAAGCTCGAATTCTAATTCGTATAATCCAGATAAAAGCCAAATCAAATGGATAAAACCGCGTCTGTATTACCAATCTTTGCTGGCATGAGCGATCTTTCACCTTTTTTTGGGCTCATTAAGAAGCAGCAAAATTTTTCTTTTTTTAACATAGGCCACCAAGCTGGAGTGCTCAAAATGACAAAGTTCAGTCGTTTTCAGAAAGATACCAAGGGTACTGTTACGGTTGATTTTGTAATTATAACTGCAGCCGTCGTGGGTCTGGCCGTGAGTTTCTTTGTCGCAATAGAAGAGTCTGCGCATTTATTATCAGTAAACACTGCCACAGAAATTGTGGGAAGTGCCGCTGATTGAAAATATGCCAATGAACGGCGTAAGTTTTTTATTATGTGAGGTTTCATGGTGAAACAGAATCGAAAGGTTGGAGTATGCGAGCAGTTTTTGTCCTTGTCCTTTTAGCCGGTGTCGGCTTAGCCGGGTTTGCCGTGATGATGGCGAAACAGCAGTTTGATGCCTATCAGACGCAACTGGCCCAGGCCCAAAGCAGCCAGCCGGAAAGCGTGCCGACAGTCGAGGTTTTCGTCGCGAACAAGGAGTTGAACTACGGCGACGCGCTGACCCCTGAAGATCTGCGCGCGGTCAAATGGCCGGTGAATGCTATCCCCGAAGGCAGCTTCGCAGCACTTAAGGATATTTTCCCCGAAAACAACAATTCCCCCCGCTACGTTCTGCGTATCATCGAAAAGGACGAGGCGATCATGGCCAGCAAGATCAGCCTGCCGGGCGAGGATGCGGGCCTGAACTCGCGGATCGAGCGCGGGATGCGCGCCTTTGCGATCAAGGTCGACGTGGCCTCCGGCGTATCCGGCTTTCTGCGCCCAGGTGACCGGGTCGACGTTTACTGGACCGGACGTGTAAACGGCAACTTCGAGAATAATCTCAACGGCGACATTACAAAGCTGATCGAAGCCAATGTGCGCCTCATTGCCGTTGATCAAAGTTCCAACGACATGAATTCCGGAGCGTCCATCGCGCGTACCGTCACTGTATCCGTTCGCCCCGATCAGGTGGCGGCGCTGGCACAGGCACAATCGACCGGACGGCTCGCCCTGTCTCTCGTCGGAACGAAGGACGATACGGTCGCGGAAGCCATCGAGGTGGATCAGCGCAGCCTTCTGGGGCTGGTCAGCGCGCCTGTCATAGCGCCCGTGGAGATTGAACGCGAGGAGGTCTGCACAACCCGTGTGCGCCGCGGTGCCGAAGTTGTCGAATTGCCGATCCCCTGCACGAATTGAGAAAAAAATGCGCTGTGGCAGTAACTTGGGCCGTCGCGCAAAAGTCTCAAGCCACGATTGTCGCTCCAATCGCACCGGATAAAACAGGCAGGTCTTTCGCAAGACCTGCCTTTTTCGTGGAATGATCAGATCGCGATCCCGTCACAAGATTTTCAGGGTCTGTTGCCCGTTATCCACATAAGCCCCTGCCCTGAAGCTATTGATTCTTGCAATAAATCCGGAAATCGCCCATGCTCCGGTCAACGCGGGCGAAAAGACCCGCTTGCTGAGGCGTGATCGGAAAGGCAGGTCACATGAAAACGGACAGATTTATCAAGGCCGCCCTCATCGGGCTGGCCTTCGGGTTTGGCCAGATTGCGGCCACCCCGGATGTACAAGCTCAAACGGTGCGCGTCCTTCAGGAGGGCCGCTCGGCCAATCTCGCTGTGCCGATGAACCGGGCGGTTGTGGTCGAAAGCGAGGTTCCATTTGCGGAACTGTCGATTGCCAATCCGGCAATCGCCGACATCTCCTCCTTGTCGGAGAGCACGATCTATGTGCTGGGCAAAGCGCCCGGCACCACGACATTGACCTTGCTGGACGCCAGCGGACAGTTGATCACCAATATTGACGTCCGCGTTGCCGCGGATATCAGCGAGTTCAAGGAGCGTCTGGGGCAGATCCTGCCAGGCGAAAAGATCGAGGTCCGCACCGCGAATGACGGTATCGTTCTGTCCGGCTCCGTATCCAGCTCCCAACGTCTGCAACGCGCGCTGGATCTTGCAGAACGCTACGCGCCGGAGCGTGTCTCCAACCTGATGTCGGTCGGCGGTGTGCAGCAGGTAATGCTCAAGGTACGGTTTGCCGAGATGCAGCGCAGCGTGTCCAAATCGCTCAGCGCCTCACTGGCTTTGGGTGGCAGCGCCTTTGGCAACGACATGGGCATTTCGGCCGGATCGAACACGCTCAACAATCTTGGGGCACAGACCGGCGGTTTGACCGGGAACATCCCGGCGAGCAATAGCAACAACGGCGCGATGCTCCTCGGGTTTGGTGCTGGTGCTGTCGAAGTTGGTATTTTGCTGGAAGCGCTTGAACGCAAAGGCGTCGTTCGCACGCTGGCCGAGCCGAACCTTGTGGCCCTCTCCGGTCAGGAGGCCAAGTTTCTGGCGGGCGGTGAATATCCCGTGCCTGTCTCCCAGGAGGGGGGCACCATTTCGATCGAGTTCAAACCTTTCGGGATTGAGCTGAACTTCGTACCTCGCGTCGTCGATGGCGATCTGATCAACCTCGAAATGATGGCGGCGGTGTCTTCGATTGATCCGTCCAACGGCATCGAACTCAACTCCTTCCGCGTTGATGCTTTCCAGCGCCGCGAAACCTCGACCACTGTCGAGTTGCGTGACGGCGAAAGCTTTGCCGTTGCCGGGCTGTTGCAGGACGATTTCCGCGACACTGCCAGTCAGGTGCCGTTTCTGGGAGATATCCCCGTGCTGGGCAGCCTGTTCCGCAGCGCCGATTACCGCCGCGCGCAATCCGAATTGGTGATTATCGTGACGGCGCATCTTGTGACGCCCACGCGCGGCGAGGCGCTCGCCCTGCCGACAGACCGGATCAGGCCACCCAGCGAGCGTGACCTGTTCCTGTTCGGCCGCGTCGCGCGTGAGGGACAGCCCGCGCTGTCCGGTGCCGCCGGAGAGGTTGCCAGACAGGATTTCAACGGGTCTTATGGCTATGTGATGGACTGATCGGATGCAACGGAACATGTATAAATCACTCGCCATTTTTAGCGTCTTGGCCGTTGGAGCCTGTTCCAGCAGCGACCCGATCTACCGCAGTTTCAACGACGAGGCGGGCGCGCAGATCGACTCCGGCTCGTTCGGCAATGCCACGATGGCGAACACATTGGCCATGACAAGCCGCGATGGTTTCGTGATCGACATGTCCCGCCGTTTCTCGCAGGAAGTATCGCCGATGGTGAACTTCGCCTTCGATTCCGCGCAGTTGGATGCCGGTGCGCGCGACACATTGCGCGAGCAGGCCAACTGGATCCGCCAGTTCCCCGAAGTGCGGTTCCGCGTTTACGGTCATACAGACCGTGTCGGACCGGATGCGTATAACAGAGCGCTTGGTTTGCGGCGCGCGCAGGCCGTGGTGTCTTTCCTGACCAGTCAGGGCATCAGCCGCTCGCGGCTGGAGGCGGTTGTCTCTTACGGCAAAACGCAGCCGCTGATCGTCACCGAAGGGCGCGAGCGCCGCAACAGGCGCACTGTGACAGAGGTCTCGGGTGTGGTCGAAAAAAGGCCCGGAGAGCTGGACGGTAAATACGCACAGGTCATTTACCGCGAATACATCAACAGTGCTGTCCCCGTCAGCACCCTGTCCGGGGTCTCGATCGGCGCGGCAAGCGCGGAGTGATCCGGATATTCGGGTTTTAAAGCAGCGGCCTAGCTGCTTTTTTCCCGTCCGCACCCCAGGCTGAATACAGTTGGAACGCGCCATATCCGCGCTGCGGATCGTCCAATGATACCGTACAATTACGATCTTTTAGCCCTAATGTTGCCAATATTATCCGCGACTTTGGCAGCAATGGGATAGCTTTGTCTGGTTGGTGCCGGACACGGGTGGCCGACCGCCGGAACAGGAATGAGCCCGTCAGAGGTTCAGGGTTTGCTCCTGCCTCGCCAGACGTCGGCCCCCTTGGCTAAAGGACATGAGGCAAAATGAGTATCAGTGAGCATCAGGGCTTGGAACCGACACCGATTGTGGCCTGCACGATAAGCCGAGACGTTCAGAATTTCGATCTGCTGATCGAGGATATGGAAGCCGTGCTTGGCGAGAACTGGGGAGACCTCGGCTATGGCGAGGCGCTGGCATTTTTCGCGCAACCCGATGCCGAGGCGCTGGAATTTGTCGCAATCGCCATGGATCAGGAGGACGAGAGCAACCTGGTTCTGCTGGGCGAGATCATCCATCAGGCCCGCAGCCGCAACATCCGCGTGATTCTCATCGCCGAAGACGTAAGCCCCGCCGCGCTGCACCAGCTTTTGCGGCAAGGCGCGGACGAGTTTGTCCCCTACCCGCTTCCCGAGAACGAGCTTGAAGCCGCGATCCAGCGGATCCGCACCCCCGACCCCGCGCCCGTTCTTACGCAGGCTGCTGCCGCCGCACCGCGCAAAACGGCGCAGGACCGCGAAGGCGTGGTTATGGCCGTGCAGGGCATCGCTGGCGGCACCGGGGCGACCACGCTCGCGGTCAATCTGGCATGGGAATTGTGCAACGTCGCCAAGAAGGGCAAGCCCAATCCCCGCGTCTGCATCCTCGATCTCGATCTGCAATACGGTTCGGTCTCGACCTTCCTTGACCTGCCGCGCCGCGAGGCCGTGTTCGAACTGCTGACCGATACCGAGGCCATGGACAGCGACAGTTTCAGCGCCGCCCTGATTTCCTACGAGGAAAAGTTGCAGGTTCTTACATCGCCTGCCGATATGCTGCCGCTGGATCTGGTCACATCGGATGACATCAACAGGCTGATCGCGGTAGCGCGGCAGAATTTCGATTATGTCGTCATCGACATGCCACGCACATTGGTGCAGTGGACCGAGGCCGTTCTGAACGGAGCGCATGTTTATTTCGCGTTGCTGGAACTGGATATGCGTTCGGCCCAGAACGCGCTGCGCCTCAAACGCGCCCTGCAGGCCGAAGACCTGCCTTTCCAGAAACTGCGCTTCGCGCTGAACCGCGCACCCGGCTTCACCGATCTGAGCGGGAAAAGCCGCGTCAAGCGGATGGCCGAAAGCCTTGGCATTGCGATCGACCTGATGCTGCCCGATGGTGGCAAGCAAGTCACCCAGGGCGCGGATCACGGCATGCCTTTGGCGCTGAGCGCGGCCAAGAACCCGTTACGCAAGGAAATTGCGAAGCTGGCACTGTCCTTGCATGAACTCGGCCAAAGCGACGTCGAAGCGGCCTGAACCGGAACCTGGGGAATAACTGATGTTTTCACGCTACAAGAAGACGGGCGACAAGGCCGTGGGCAACAAATCCCCGGCCACCACGAGCAAACTGCCGCAACAACCCATGACCCGCCCGGTCGAGGCTGCAAGCGCTAGCGCATCCCCGTCCATGCGCCGCGCCCAGGCCCTCGCGCCTGCGGCAACCATCGCGATGGACCGTGACCGCAAACGCCGCGAGCGTCTGGGCGAGATCAAGCTGGAGTTGCACCGGCATCTGCTGGATAACCTCAATCTCAGCGCGCTGGATACCGCGTCCGAGAACGACCTGCGCGCCGAGATCAGCTCTATCGCGTCGGAAGTGCTTGAGGAAAAAGGCATTGTCCTGAACCGCGAGGATCGCACGCAACTCACGCAAGAGCTTTACGACGAGGTCAAAGGGCTTGGCCCGCTGGAGACGCTGCTCAAGGATGATACTGTCAACGACATTCTGGTGAATGGCCCGCAACGCATTTTTGTGGAGCGTAACGGCAAGCTCGAACTGACGGATGTGACCTTCAAGGATGAAAAGCACTTGCTGCGGATCATCGACAAGATCGTCTCGGCCGTCGGTCGCCGCGTGGACGAATCCAACCCTTATGTTGACGCCCGTCTGGGCGATGGTTCGCGTTTCAACGCGATGGTGCCACCGGTCGCGGTGGACGGATCGCTGGTGTCGATCCGCAAGTTCAAAAAGGAAAAGCTCGCCATCGACGATCTGGTGCGCTTCGGCGCCTTCTCCGAGGAGATGGCCGCCTACCTGCAAGCCGCCGTGGCGACACGGCTGAATATCATCGTCTCGGGCGGCACGGGCTCTGGTAAGACCACCACGCTGAACGCCCTGTCGTCTTTCATCGACAATGCCGAACGTATCCTGACCATTGAGGATACAGCCGAACTCCAGTTGCAACAGATCCATGTGGGCCGGATGGAAAGCCGCCCGCCCAACGTCGAGGGCAAGGGTGCGGTGACCCAGCGCGACTGTTTGCGCAACGCGTTGCGGATGCGGCCTGACCGGATCATCGTGGGCGAAACCCGTGGCGAGGAGGTGATCGACATGTTGCAGGCCATGAACACGGGCCACGACGGGTCTATGACCACGATCCACGCCAACTCGGCCCGCGACGGTGTGAGCCGTCTGGAAAACATGATCGCGATGGCGGGAATCGAGATGCCGATCAAGGCTGTCCGCAGCCAGATCGCCAGCGCCGTCAACCTGATCGTGCAGGTCAACCGCTTGCAGGACGGCAGCCGCCGCATGACCTCGATCACCGAACTGACGGGGATGGAAGGCGAGGTGATCTCGATGCAGGAGGTGTTCCGCTTCCAGCGTGTCGGCCTCACACCCGAGAACAAGATCATCGGGCATTTCACGGCAACCGGCGTACGCAGCCACTTCTCCGAGCGGTTCCGCCTTTGGGGCTACGACCTGCCCGCCTCCATCTTTGAACCCATCGCAGCGGAGTAACGCATATGTCTATCAGTATCGAACCGCTCATCTACGGGTTGATCTTCTTCGGCGTTCTGGTGCTGGTCGAGGGGTTGTATCTGACCGTTTTCGGAAGATCCATCAGCTTGAACAACCGGGTCAACCGACGCCTAGAGATGCTAGGGAAAGGTGCCCACCGCGAGGAGGTGATGGAGACGCTGCGCAAGGAGATGCAGCAGCACATGAACTCCCGCTCGATCCCGCTGTATTCTCTGTTGGCGCACCGAGCCCAAAAGGCGGCGATTGCCTTTACGCCTGTGCAATTAATCATGATCATGGGTGGGGTTTCCGTCATCAGCTTTCTTGGTCTGACCATCGGCACCGCGACGGAAACTCCGATGCGCGCACTGCTCTCCGTGGGGATGGGTGTCGGCGGGGTCTATTTTTGGGTGAATTCCAAAGCCAAAAAGCGGATCGGGATGATCGAGGAGCAGCTCCCTGATGCGGTGGAACTAATGGTACGCAGTTTACGGGTAGGGCATCCCTTCTCATCCGCCATTCAGATCGTCGCCAAGGAGGTGGCCGATCCACTGGCCACCGAATTCGGCATCATTGCCGACGAGGCGGCCTACGGGCGCGATATCGGTGATGCGCTCAAGGATATGGCAGAACGATTGGACCTGCAGGACCTACGCTTTCTGTCTGTCGCCGTGACGATCCAGCAGCAGTCGGGCGGCAACCTTGCCGAGATCCTCGCCGGGTTGAGCCGCGTGATCCGTGCGCGCTTTCGCCTGTTTCGTCGCGTAAAGGCTATTACCGCAGAGGCAAAATGGTCCGGTAAGTTTCTGTCAGCTTTCCCGATTGTAGCACTAATTATGATCAACTTGTTGGATCCAAATTACTATGACAATGTGCTGGACCACCCATGGTTCATTCCCGCCTGTATTGGCGTTGGTTTATTCCTTACCGCGAATCTAATCGTCATGCGCATATTGACCGATATCAAGGTCTGAGGAGTCGATCATGGAATTCGTCAATGACTTCATGTCACAGCATTTCGGAGAGATGGGCACCTTCGTTCTGATCGGCGGGCTTGGTCTGGTTCTGATCCTTGCCGCGATCCCAATGATGCTCAACCAGCGCAAGGATCCGCTCGAAAAGCTGAAGGAAGGGGCCGCCGCATCGCGCAATACCGCCGCCAGCGGCAAGACGCTGCGCAGCTCGAAGGGCAACGACAAGCTGCAGAAATACTCGACCTTCCTTGAGCCGCAAAACGAGGTCGAATACTCCGCAATCCGCATGAAGTTGATGCAGGCGGGCTATCGCACCAAGGATGCCGTACGCGCCTTCCACTTTGCGCAATTCGCACTCGGCATCCTGTTTCTTGTTTTGGGCGTGATCTACTATCTTCTCAGGATCGCCGGATTGCCCGACACCACAACACAGGATGCGCTGCTTTACATTCTGGCGCCGGGCATCGCGGGCTACATGCTGCCCAAATACTGGGTGACCAAACGCCAGAAGGAGCGCCAGGAAGAGATTACTTCAGGCTTTCCCGACTCACTCGACATGATGTTGATTTGCGTCGAGGCCGGTCAGTCGCTAGACCAGTCGATTATTCGCGTCTCGAAGGAAATGCGCGCCTCTTATCCGGCGCTATCAGAAGAATTCGAGATCGTCAGCTTCGAGATCAAGGCCGGCAAGGACAAACCCAAGGTTCTGGCCGATATGGGCGAACGCTGCGGTGTCGCCGATATTTCCAGCTTTGTCACCGTGCTTGTCCAATCTGCGACATTTGGCACGTCGATCGCCGAGGCGCTGCGGGTCTATGCCGAAGAAATGCGCGACAAACGCGTGATGCGTGCCGAAGAGAAGGCAAACAAATTGCCTACCAAGATGACACTTGTCACTATGGGTCTTACTGTGCCGCCACTTCTGATCATTCTTGTTGGGCCTTCGATAGTCGGAATTCAAGCTTTAGGGAACATGTAAACGCATCATGCCATCAAGTCTGCGCGGGTTGCGGCCCGTCTTCACCTTGGGGATCGTCCTTTCCTTGGCCGCCTGTTCGTCAGGCGGCCTTGGTGCATCGCGGGACAGTCCCTATGCGCCCGGTCTTCGCCCCGGTGCCGCAGCCCAGGACGGGCTAGTTGTCGGCCATCGCCTGATGGAGGCCGGAGAGTTTGAACTGGCGCTCAAATCCTTTACCCGCGCTGCCTATGAAGACGGGCTGACGGTGGATGTTCTGTCCGCTCTGGGCAGTGCCAATCTGGGTCTGGGGCGGTTGGGACAGGCTGAAACCCTGCTGCGGCGCGCCATCGCCACCGACGAGGCTATTCCCCAGACATGGAATAATCTGGGCGTTGTGCTGATGGAGAAGGGCGAGGTTGCCGAGGCCGAACAGATTTTCCGGCGGGCCTTTGCGCTGGATAATGGCGAAAGTGACTCAATTCGCGACAATCTTCGCTTGGCACTCGCAAAAACGGAAAATCCGGACTATGATCAGGTGGAACAAGATTACAAAATGGTGCGGCGCGGCAGCAGTGATTTTCTTTTGCGGCGCATACCTTAAGACGGCAGAGCAGTAATAAAGGACGCAAACATGCGCCACCCTATCCTCGTGACCCTGTTTCTGACAGGGGCTTTCGGTTTGGCAGGATGCCAGAATTCGGGCGATAACGATGTGAACCGCGCGCTTGATGCGGTCAATGTTGTGGATGAAAACAACCTTGGTGACATCATGTTGACCGTGGCCGATCCGAACGAGGCCGTGGTGTATTTCACCCGCACATCGGCAGAGCAACCCGGCAGGATCGATCTGCAACGCGGGCTGGCGCAATCGCTGGTGCGGGCGCAGCGCCCTGTGGAGGCCGCCAGCGCATGGCGCGAGGTGATCAAGCATCCCGAAGCGACCAATGAAGACCGTGTCGAACTGGCCGATGCGCTGATCCGCGCCGGAGACTGGGATGGCGCGAAAGCCGCCCTGAACAGCGTGCCCCCCACCTACGAGACCTTCAAGCGCTACCGTCTCGAAGCGATGGTGGCCGATGCCAGCAAGGACTGGAAGCGCGCCGACAGCTTTTATGAAATCGCGATGGGCCTGACCACACGTCCTGCGGGCGTGATGAACAACTGGGGTTTCTCGAAACTGACGCGCGGCTCCTATGCCGAGGCCGAGCGGCTGTTTACCGATGCAATCCGGCAGGACAATGCGCTGTTCACCGCCAAGAACAACCTTGTCATGGCGCGCGCGGCACAACGCAACTACAGCCTTCCGGTGATGCCGATGACGCAGTTGGAGCGGGCGCAACTGCTGCACACGCTGGGTCTGAGCGCGGTAAAACAGGGCGATATCGAGACCGGCAAGGGCCTGTTGCGCGATGCCGTCGACACGCATCCCCAGCATTTCGACGAAGCGGTGCGCAGCCTCGCCGCGCTTGAAAACAACGTCCGCGGCTGACGGGTGCGCGCTGCATGAGCGAGGCCGCATGATCGAAACCGTCAGCAACGGCACGGCTGTGGCGCTGTTTGCCTTTGATATGCCCGCACGGGCCGGATTGTGGTTTTTCCTGACCACCCTGCCGGTCTGCTTCTGGGTCATGCTCAGCGATTTGCGCGCGATGCGGATTCCCAACAAGGCCGTTCTGACGCTGTTCGGGATCTACCTGCTGGTCGGGGTCTGGGTGCTGCCGTTACCGCTGTTCGGGATGCAACTGCTGAACCTGATCGTGGTCCTGCTGATCGGTTTCGTTCTCAACGCAGGTGGCGTGTTTGGCGCAGGTGACGCGAAGTTCGCCGCCGCGGCCGCACCGTTCGTGCTTTTGGGCGATGTGCGCTTTGTGATCATCCTGCTGGCAGTCAATCTGCTGGCCGCCTTTGTGACGCACCGGATTGCAGGGCGCACACCGCTGCGCCGGCTGGCACCCGGATGGGAAAGCTGGGAGCGCAAGAAGGACTTTCCGATGGGCCTTTCGCTGGGCAGCAGCCTGTCGATCTATCTCGGACTTGCCGCGATCTACGGCAGTTGAACGAACCGCAGGCCGCCTTGCCTCACGCGGCACGGATCGACTGTGATTTCACGGCCTTTCCATTATTTTGCCACTTTATGTGAGCACATTCTGCTTCAGCCGTCAGGCACCGGACCCGCAGAATGGACAGGCACGCTCATGAACATGCAGATCACCCCGGCACAGGCCGCACCGCAGCCAACCGGCGTCACCCCGCCGCCACCGCCGCACAGCATCGCAGACATGCGCCTGCCGGTCGTGATGATGCGGGACATCCTGCTCAAGACGATCTTCCGCAAGAACGTGAACAATGTCAGCGAGGTGGCCGAGGCGATCTGCCTGCCCCGACAGGTCACACAGGAATTGATCGACATGGCCCGCGAGCAGCGCCTGCTTGAGGCGACAGGCACGCTGAACGCCAACTCGGGCAACGAGATGGGCTACCAGTTGACCGATCTGGGCCGGGCCCGCGCGCTGGACGCGCTGGCGCAATCGGAATATTTCGGCGCGATGCCGGTGCCGCTGGCGGTCTACCGCGAACAGATCAAGCGCCAGTCGATCCGCGATATCCAGATCACCCGCACCCAATTGACCAATGCGATGGGCCATCTCATTCTGCCCGACGACCTGTTGTCGAACCTCGGCCCCGCTGTCAGTTCGGGCCGCTCGATCCTGATGTACGGCCCGCCCGGCAACGGCAAATCCTCGATCTCCAACGGGATCAGGGACGCGATGGGCGACAAGATCTACGTACCGCGCGCGATCGAATATGCCGGACAGGTGATCACCGTCTACGACCCGATCGTGCATTCCTCGGCAGAGGTGGAGGTGGATGATCCCAACTCGCTGCGCCGCCGCCGGACCTTTGACACGCGCTATGTGCGTTGCGAACGCCCCACCGTGATCACGGGCGGCGAGTTGAGCCTGTCGATGCTGGATCTGGTCTACAACCCGATTGCGCGCACCTATCAGGCCCCGCTGCAACTCAAGGCGACGGGCGGGATTTTCATCGTCGACGACCTTGGCCGCCAGGCAGAGCCGCCGCAGGCGCTGGTGAACCGCTGGATCGTGCCGCTGGAAGAGAGCAAGGACATCCTTGCGCTGCAATCGGGCGAGAAATTCGAAGTGCCCTTCGATACGCTGGTGGTGTTCTCGACAAACTTCCATCCGAACGAGATTTTCGATCAGGCGGCGTTGCGGCGAATTTTCTACAAGATCAAGATCGACGGACCGAGTCAGGAGAATTTCCTCAAGATCTTCGCGCTCGTCGCCCGCAAGAAGGGTATACCGCTGGACGAAGCCACTTTGGTGCATCTGCTGAAGACGAAATACCCCACGATTGGCAATGTCTACGCGAACTATCAGCCAATCTTTCTGATCGACCAGATGATGGCGATCTGCGATTTCGAAGGCATTCCCTACCAGATGAATCCTGATCTGGTTGACCGGGCATGGTCCAACATGTTCGTGCGCGACGAGGTGATTGTGAAGTAGGCCCGCCCACCGGGGGCGGCCCGGCGATGCGCGGCGGCGCTTTGCGCCCTGCTCCGCGCGTTGGCGTATCAGTGCGACAAAGGGCTGCGCAGGGCCGCGGACGTGCGATGCAACGCATCAAGCTGGCAGTTTATCGCGCAGCGACATCCACCCTCTGGCCGTGGCACTTGCGGTAGCCAATCGCATGGCCGGGGGGCAGCCCCGCGATGCCCGGGCCGCTGCGCGGCTGTTCCGGGCGGGGTGGTACGCTTCAACGTCCGCGCCGCCCCGCAGAACTGCCAGTCGCGGCGGCATCGCCACGAGCGCGGGAACCTTTCATCAGGTGACGAACGCTAGATGGCGCGGGTGAAAAGCTGGGTCGCCACAACGACGACCAGCGCGCCCGCCGTGATCTCGATCAGCGACAGGGCGCGCGCCGTGGCCGGTCCACCCGCAACCTGCGCCAAAGCGCTTTCGCGCGCTGTCACCGACAGGATCGCCACCAGAACGGTCACACTGGCCGTACCCAGCCCCATCACAAAAGCCCCTGCAATCCCGGCCATATCGATCCCCATCCGCCATGTCAGGATCAGCAGGAACAGCGCGCCCGTGCAGGGGCGCACCGCTACCGCGCCGATCAGCACCAGCGCATCGCGCCAGGAGCGGACCTCTGCGGCCTCCTGCATCGTGGGTCCGTGTTTGTGGCCGCAATCACCGCAGACGCCGTCGCTGTGCGCGTGATCATGGCTGTGATCATGCAGCGCAGGAGCAGACCGCGCGGAAACCGTTCTTTGTCCCCACAGCTTGCGCGCACCGCGCAACAGCAGCCACAACCCGACCATCCCGATCATGAGATAGCTCAACGGCGCAAGCCATGCCTCGGCGGTATTCACCATCCGCTCGCGCGACCAGTCCAGCGCGAAGACACCGGCATAAACCAGCACCACCGCCGTTGCGGCCTGTGCAAGGCTGGAGGCGACAGCCAGTCCTGCCAGACGGCCCACGGGCACCCGGCGGCCCAGACCGTACCCGCCGATCAGCACCTTGCCATGGCCCGGCCCTGCGGCGTGGAAAAACCCGTAGGCAAAGCAAAAGCCCAGCAAGCCTGCAAGGGCGGCACCGTCCCCCGCCCGCAATCGGCGCAACATGCCCGCCATCGCGTTCTGCGCGTCGCGCTGGCCTGCGGCGGCCCAGCGCTCCAGAAGGGTGACGCCCCCCATACCCCAGAGCCAGAACGCCAGTATCGCCAGCACCATCAGCGCCGTCAAAGCGACCGGGGCCCGCATCAACCGTTGCATGTCACCTCGACCACATCGGCAAAGGCTTCGCCCACCTCGGGAAAATCGTCCTCCGGCATGGCAGGATTGGCATAGAGCGCCTCTTCCACCATCGTATAGGCGCTGTCCAGATCGGCGGGCTGTACAGTGACATTGCACCTTTCCGGCACATCGACCCCGCCCTGCATGTCATAGGCGGTGTAGAAAGTCGGATCATAGGCCTTGAGCACAACGGTCCCCGTGACAGGCGCAAAGGCGCGGAAATGACGTGTGACGATCTTGCCATCCACCACGGCGGTTCCGCGTCCCTCGGGTGGGGCGAGATCCAACGGTCCGCCATCGGCAGACACGTAAAGATCGCCCTGATAGCCCTCCACCCAGTTCAGATCAAACCCGTCCAGCTTGGCCATTTCCGCATCGGTCAACTGCCCGTCACCATCGGCGTCCAGCCCCATTTCCTCGAACAGCAACAGCGAAAAGAAATCGTCATAGGTCCAGCTGACCTCGACACCGACGAGCCGTCCGCTTTCGTCCGCCATCAGCGTCAGTCCGGTCTCGACAAAAACATGCGGATGGGCCTGCGTCTGGGACGCGGCCAATGACAGTGCTAGCGCAGTTGGAAGGAACAGTTTTACCATAGCGAAGTCTTAGGCCAGCCTGCTGTTTGGCGCAACGTGTGTCACGGTCATTCGGCTGAATCCTGCGCGACACTGCAGGCCCTGCAGATGTCGTCGAAC
The DNA here is from genome assembly GCA_024636555.1 of Paracoccaceae bacterium. Lineage (GTDB taxonomy): Bacteria > Pseudomonadota > Alphaproteobacteria > Rhodobacterales > Rhodobacteraceae > Seohaeicola. Next base: position 19,549 of record JAGXGW010000048.1, read on the forward strand.
TGTTACAGGCTTGCGTCACACCCGTGCCGGAGCTGACATTCGCATCTGCACAGCACTCAACTGACGCAACGGCACACAGGGCGCAGATACCGCAACGGTTGCACGATACGGTGTGAGCGTTTCCAATACCCCGACAACAGGAGGAGAAAGCCATGACCACACTCAAATCCACAGCGCTTGCGCTGGGGCTGCTTGCAAGCCCCTTCATGACAGGTTCAGTATCAGCACAAATGACCGATCATGCATCCGCCCCCAACCCTATCGACCAGACTCGTCCCGACGCGCCGGAACTGGCGGCCTTCGGTGATCACGTGATCGGTGTACGGACATTGACCTTCACCCATGCCGACCAGATCGACATCCTGAACGTGACCGATGCCGAGACACCCAGCTATGACCGCCCCCTGACGGTCGAGGTCTGGTATCCCGCGGCCGACGGGACAGAGGCCGGCACGACCTATGACACGGTGATCCGCGACGGTACCACGGCCACGACCCTCTCGGGCCGCGCCAGCCGCGATGCCGATCCTGCGGCCGAGGGCAGCTTTCCCCTCGTCCTGATCAGCCACGGCTATCCGGGCAACCGTTTCCTGATGTCCCATCTGGCCGAGAACCTCGCCTCCAAAGGCTATGTCGTGGCGTCGATCGACCATACCGACAGCACCTATTCGGATCAGGCGGCCTTTGGCTCGACCCTGCTGAACCGTCCGCGCGACCAGCGCTTCGTGCTGGACCAGATGGCTGATCTGGGTGAGAGCGACGCCGATCTGGCCGCGATCATCGACGCCGACAACACCGGCGTGATCGGCTATTCGATGGGCGGTTACGGCGCGCTGATCTTTGGCGGCGCCGGTGTGACGCAAGCGGCGGTCGAACTGCCGTGGGGCACACCGCAGGGTCTGCTCGCCGCCAATCTGGCAGGCTCGGACAGCCACGAAGAGATCGTGGACGACCGCGTCAAGGCGGTGATCGCCATCGGGCCATGGGGCCGCCAGCACGGGTTCTGGGACGAGGCCGGTCTGGCCAATCTGCGCAAGCCCACGATGATCATGGCAGGCTCTGTCGATGACGTGTCGAACTATCCCGCGATGCGCCAGATCTTCGAGCAGGCCACGGGCACCACGCGGCATCTGCTGACCTTCGAAAACGCCAACCACAATGCGGCAGCACCGATGCCCGCGCCGGTGGAAAGCTGGCAGGCGGTCGAGGGTCTGGATTTCATCCCCTTCGATCACTATGCCGATCCGGTCTGGGACACGCTGCGAATGAACAATATCGCCCAGCATTTCGCGACGGGCTTTATGGATCTGCACCTGAAAGGTGATGCGGACAAGGCGGCCTATTTCGATCTGATCCCCGAAGCCGCTGCCGGTGTCGTGGCGCTGAACGAGGATGGCACCGAACAGCCCGAGCATACCTACTGGCGCGGTTTTGCTCCGCGCACGGCCGCAGGCCTGACCTTCGAGACCCTGCAAGCCGAGTGACACCATCGGGGCCGCACCGCAAGGCGCGGCCCGGCCTCAAGTCGGGGAGAGACCATGCAAAGCCACCACATCAGCCTGAATGATCACCCCTTCCACTATCTGGAATGGGGCAAGCCGGACGCTCCGATCCTGCTGATGCTGCACGGGTTTCCCGAATATTCCGGTGCATGGGCCGAACTGGCAGTGCATCTGGCGGACCGTTTCCGCTGCATCGCGCCGGACCAGCGCGGCTATGGCCAAAGCTGGGCCCCCGCCGATGTGGCCGATTATGCCACCGGCAAACTGGTCGGCGATATGGCCGCGCTGATTGATCATCTGGGCGGCGGCCCTGTGACGGTGATCGGCCATGACTGGGGCGCATCGGTCGCCTATGTGCTGGCCGCGCGGCATCCCGAACGCGTCAGCCGCCTGATCATTCTCAACGGGGTGCATCCCGTGCCCTTCCAGCGCGAGATGGCCGCAGGCGGGGCGCAATCGGAGGCCTCGCAATATATCCTCTGGCTGCGCCGCGACGGATCCGAGGAGCGTCTGGCCGAGGATGATTTCGCCAAGCTGATGGGGCTTTTCTCGGCCAAGATGGACCTGTCATGGATGACACCCGACACATTGGCCGCCTACAAGACCGAATGGGCAAGGCCGGGCCGTCTGCGCGGCATGGTCAACTGGTACCGCGCCTCGCCCTTGCAGGTGGCCGCCCCCGGCGCGCCGCTGACCGACCTGCCCACCCTGCCCCGCGCGGCCTTGACCCTGCACCAGCCGCATCTGCTGATCTGGGGCACCGGCGACACGGCGCTGCTGACGGACTGCCTCGACGGGCTGGAAGATTTCGCCCCTGACCTGACCATCCACCGGATCGAAGGGGCGGATCACTGGATATGCCACCAGAAACCCGCCGAGGTGGCCGCGATCATCCGCGACTGGATGGGCTGAGGCGCTGTCGCTTTGAGTATTTGTGGCAAGATGAAGTAGGCACCCCCTCCCGTTCATCTTGCCTTAAATACTCGAATGCTACAGTTCCGGCCAGAACCGCCATTCGTTGCCCTTCCCGTGGCAAGACCGCTTTCCCCTCATGCCTGTCTCTGACATACTGCCCGCCAACCCATAAAAAAGTAGCAGTAGCATGGCCGACGATCTTCTCACCGGAACCGCACCCGACGATTACAACGCCTCTTCCATCGAAGTCCTTGAAGGGCTGGAGCCTGTCCGCAAACGCCCCGGCATGTATATCGGCGGCACCGACGAGCGCGCCCTGCACCATCTGGTCGCCGAGGTGCTGGACAACTCCATGGACGAGGCGGTGGCGGGTCATGCCAACCGGATCGAGGTGGAACTGCACGAAGATTACAGCGTCACCATCCGCGACAACGGGCGCGGGATTCCGATCGACCCGCATCCCAAGTTCCCCGACAAAAGCGCACTTGAGGTGATCCTGTGCACGCTGCATTCGGGGGGCAAGTTTTCCGGCAAGGCCTATCAGACATCGGGCGGTCTGCACGGGGTGGGTGCCTCTGTCGTGAATGCTTTGTCGGATTCGCTGGTCGTGCAGGTGGCGCGCAACAAGGAGCTTTACGAGCAGCGCTTCTCGCGCGGCGTGCCCCTTGGGCCGATCCAAAAGGTGGGCGCGGCCCCCAACCGGCGCGGCACCACGATGACCTTTCATGCCGACGAGCAGATTTTCGGCTCGCACCGTTTCAAACCGGCGCGGATGTTCAAATCCATCCGCTCCAAGGCTTATCTCTTCTCGGGCGTCGAAATCCGCTGGAAATCCGCGATCAATGACGGCGAGACCCCGCAGGAGGCGGTGTTCCATTTCCCCGGTGGCCTGTCGGATTATCTGAACGAGACGCTGGGCACCTCCTCGACCTATGCAGACCGGCCTTTTGCGGGCACGGTCGAATTTTCCGAGAAGTTCAACGTGCCGGGCAAGGTGGAATGGGCGATCAACTGGACGCCGGCGCGCGACGGTTTCATCCAGTCCTATTGCAACACGGTCCCCACCCCCGAGGGCGGCACGCATGAGGCGGGGTTCTGGGCGGCGATCCTCAAGGGCATCCGCGCTTACGGCGAGTTGGTGAACAACCGCAAGGCCAAGGAGATCAGCCGCGAGGATCTGGTCACGGGGGGCTGCGCGCTTGTCAGTTGCTTCATCCGCGAGCCGGAGTTCGTAGGCCAGACCAAGGACCGACTAGCGACGATGGAGGCCGCGCGGCTGGTCGAGAACTCGGTGCGCGACCATTTCGACAACTGGCTGGCGGCCGACACCAAATCGGCCGGTGCGATCCTCGATTTCATGGTGCTACGCGCCGAGGAGCGCCTGCGCCGACGTCAGGAGAAAGAGACCCAGCGCAAGACCGCCACCAAGAAACTGCGCCTGCCGGGTAAGCTGGTGGATTGCACCTCCGCCACGCGCGCGGGCACCGAATTGTTCATCGTCGAGGGCGACTCGGCGGGCGGATCGGCCAAGATGGGGCGGGACCGCAAGACGCAGGCGCTGCTGCCGCTGCGCGGCAAGATCCTCAACGTGCTGGGCGCAGCATCAAGCAAGCTGGGCTCCAATCAGGAGATCAGCGATCTGACGCAGGCTTTGGGCGTCGGCCTTGGCTCCAAGTTCAACATCGACGATCTGCGCTATGACCGGATCATCATCATGACCGATGCGGATGTGGACGGGGCGCATATCGCGGCACTGCTGATGACGTTTTTCTTTACCCAGATGCGCCCGATGATCGACACCGGCCATCTGTATCTGGCCTGCCCGCCGCTGTTCCGCCTGACCCAGGGCGCCAAGCGGGTCTATTGTCTGGACGAGGCCGAAAAGGCGATGTGGCTGGAAAAGGGGCTTGGCGGCAAGGGCAAGATCGATGTCAGCCGCTTCAAGGGTCTGGGCGAGATGGATGCGAAAGACCTCAAGGAAACCACGATGGACCCGGCCAGCCGCAAGCTGATCCGCGTCACGATCGACGAGGACGAACCCGGCGAGACCGGCGATCTGGTCGAGCGGCTGATGGGCAAAAAGCCTGAACTGCGATTCCAGTACATCTCTGAAAACGCACGGTTTGTAGAGGAACTGGACGTTTGAGTTTAGTGAGTTTTAAATCACTCTCGCCGCGACAAAGGGAAATTCTCTACTCCGACATATACCATTTGTTTTTTTCAACTGCAGAAGCCGACTATGTTGCCGCAAGGCTTTTGTGGCACAACTATCTTCCGCGTGCCTTCTGTTGGGCGGCAGCGCAAGCAATAGAAAAGTACGTAAAATGCTCCTTATTGCTGAATGGGTATAATGTTAAAAAGGTCGGCCATGACTTCACGAGCGTTTTTGAAAAAGTTAAATTATATGCCAACAAGTTAATCCCTCAAAACATTGAAATCCCGAAGATAATAATTGATGAGTTCAAGAAAGAATTTTCCGGTTCTATTGTTGAGACACAGCCCGAAAGCTGGGCTGCCTGCCTGAAACGCTTCCAAGAAAACGGTAGTCCAGACGGTCGGTATAACGAGAGTCCGATGGATGTGGGTCCTTTTGAAATTCAGAAGCTTGATCAAATCGTCTTCTATTTGCGGCGTGTGTGCATCGACTTAAGTAGCCGTGAGATAGGACAGCAAAACCTCGACGCGCTCTTGCGGGATCTACTGTGGAGACCGGAATTAGACCTTCAACCCCACCCTCTTTCTCAAGATCTGAACGCAGCAAAATGTTTCAAAAATAGAAACTTTGCCTTTTTCACAGAACCAGAGAACTTTGAGCCAAGATTTTTGATTGCTCATACAATTGGGAGTTGGGAACCCTACCGCAACGATGTGGACGCAAAAGTCGCGAGAACATATTTAAACAACAATGCAAAATTGAGCTGGAACAAGAGTATTTAACCAGCCTTATCTTGATACGAGCCACCAGCCGCGCTGATTTTTCAAAAATTGGCCGGCGCAAACTGATGATTTTAATTTTGGACTGACGTCCTTTATAAGCGAGCCAAAAAAACTTAGCGCTGGATGCTTTCGAGATAGACCAGCAGCGCCGCCAGCGGGCGCGGCACGGGTGAAAGCGTGCCATCCTCGAGCACGACAGGAACGGTCTCGCCTTCCAGAAGCAGGCCGAATTCCGGCATGTCCTCGTCCGGGTCCTGCCGCGTATAGCCGTCGATCACCGACAAGATGCGGGTGCGCGGGAAGACGTCGCGTTCGCGGAAGGTGATGCGCGTCAGATCGGGCGGCGTGGTGCTCAGCCGGTCCGTCAGCAGGCCACCGCCGGTCCCGTCGGCCCCGTGACAGATGACGCAGTTCTGGTCATAGACGATCTGCCCCTCGACAGGTTCTGGCATATCCATCGTGGCGCAGGCTCCCATCAGGGCCAGACCGGCGATTCCGCTGCTGAGAAGGAGGTGTTTCATGACGGGGACTCCGGTAAACTTGAGGTCAGGGAAGATCGCGCGGTCACAGGCGCTGAAGGCTTTGCAGGTAGAGAACAACATCGGCCAGCCGTTGCGGCATCCGCGCCGTCTGTTCGTCAGGTCCGCCAATGGTCACCGCGGGACCATCCAGAAGCGGGCTGAATTCCGGCATCAGATCAGCCTCGTGCTTGCCTGTATAGCCATAGACGGATGCGGCCACCTGTTGCAGCGGAAACACACCGCCGTTGCGCGCGGCAATCGTGGTCAGATCAGGCGGCGGCACGGCCAGTTTGCGCGCGATGGCACCGTCACCTGTGCCGCGGTCCCCGTGGCAGATGGCACAATAATCGCGGTAGGCGGCAGCCCCTTCGGAAGGTTCAGGCTCGGGTGCGCAGGCGGCCACGGGCAAAGCAAAAGCCGCCATCATCATCACGCGCAGCAATGCGGAAAGGGCCGCGGGTTTGGTTGGCTGGATCATGGCGGCCTCCTCTGCCTTCAGTTGAGTGTGCCGCAGCATGGAGTCGTCTTCCTTGATCTGGATCAGTGGTTGCAAATCGCGCGGCGCGCGCCATTGTGCGGGCGGGATATTGAAAGGGACAAAGTGATGTCGGGACGCGACGCAAAGGAGTTCACGGCGACAACCGCTTCCGGTTGCGGGACTGTAGGCCGATGATGCCGCCGACCACAACCTATGCTTTGGTCATGCTGGCCGCAGGGATCGGAATTCCTGTTCTGGCAGCACTGAATGCGGGCCTTGGCACCCGCCTTGGCTCACCCGTCGCGGCGGCCGCGATCCTGTTTGTCGTCGCCCTGCTTACCACGCTGATGGTGCTGGCAATCAAGGGCGCGCCTGCGCTTGCCGCCGTGGTCACGGCACCCAGACATCTGTTTCTGGCCGGGCTTCTGGTGGCGTTCTACATCCTGTCGATCACCATCATCGCACCGAAATTCGGTGTCGGGAATGCGGTGTTCTTCGTTCTGCTGGGCCAGTTGATCAGTGCCGCGCTGATCGACCACTTCGGGCTGTTCGGGGCACGTATCAGCCCGCTGTCGCTGTCACGCGCGGGCGGGATCGCCCTGATGGCGGCGGGCGTGTTTCTGACGCAGAAGGTATGAGGCGGCCAAGCGCATGTCGCGTTGAGTTGGATTCACCCCGCATAATGAACGCGTTGTTCTTCGAAAACGCTGCCTCATTATGCGGAGTGAATACGTTCATCCAGTCAAACGCGACACACTTTAACGCAGCACCATATCGCTGATCCGCGCGCGGATGATGCTTTGCGTGTCGTCGCTGTCTGCCGAGACGGCGACACCCACCAGTGCCTCCGGCGCGCTGCCGAAGATGCGCGCATAATCCGCCGCCAGATTGACCTCTTCGCCATGCGCGCCCATGCCGGCACTGCGCAGAACCAAAGTCACGCCACGATTCTCGAGATAGGGGTTTTCCAACACCGCACCGCGCGGATGATCGCCGCCCCAGACATAGACCAGCAGCCGCGCATTGCGGTTGCCCAGCAGGCTGCGCAAGCGGGGGTTCGGCCCTGCCCTGCGGGCTGATGCCTCGTCCATAAAGACGAAATAGATCGAGATATTGCGGTCGTCGCCGCCCTTACGCCGCAGATCGGTGGGCGGCACCGATTGATCCACAGCCCAGTTCCACTGCACGGATCTCGCCGGCCAGCGGCGTTCCGGCAACGCCCTGTAAAGCACCGAGACCGCCTGATCGGAGCGTATATCCAGCCTGTTGCCCTCCAGCCCGTAGCGGTTGTTGCGCAGACGCGGGAACCCCTGCTCGCGCCAATCGGGCGTGAATTGCAGCGGCTCGGCCATGCTGGATGTGCCGGTCAGGGCAAGCCCGCCTGTCAGGGCTATCGCGCAAAGCACGGCAGAGAAGGATCGTCGCATCAGGGCACCTCGTTATGGTTGACGCGAAGCCTAGCGTGGCCGGAGATCAACCGCCCGACACGTCTGCGTGAGGCGCTCCCCTCAGATGCCCTCAGGGGCCCTCGGTCAGCCTGCCGGTATCAAGCCGCAACACCCTGTCCATCCTTGCCGCCAGATCAAGGTTATGCGTTGCGATCAGCGCCGAAAGACCCGTGCCGCGCACCAGTTCCATCAGCGTGCCGAATACCTGATCCGATGTGGCGGGATCAAGATTGCCCGTCGGCTCGTCGGCCAGCAGCAACCGTGGCGCATTGGCCAGCGCGCGGCAAAAGGCGACGCGCTGCTGCTCGCCCCCCGACAGGGCGGCCGGGCGATGATCCGCGCGCGGCGCGATGCCCACCCGCGTCAGCAGGTCCAGCGCACGGGCCTGCGCCTCCCCCTTGGCCACGCCATTGGCCAGTTGCGGCAGCACGATATTCTCCTGCGCCGAGAATTCGGGCAGCAGATGATGGAACTGGTAGATAAAGCCCATATCGGCCCGCCGCACCGCCGTGCGCCGCTTGTCCGACAGGCCCACCATCTCGGCCCCGTCAATCCGGACCGATCCTGAATCCGCCGTATCCAGCAGCCCCGCGATATGTAGCAGCGTCGATTTGCCCGCACCGGACGGCGCCACCAGGGCCACCACCTCGCCGCGCCGCACCTCGAGATCGACGCCTTGCAACACCTGCACCTCGCCGGGTTTGCCCTTGTTGTAGGTCTTGTTCACGCCTGCCAGCGCCAGCACCACGTCACTCATAGCGCAACGCCTCCACCGGATTCATCCGTGCCGCGCGGCGTGCCGGAAAGATCGTAACGATAAACGACAGCCCCAGCGACAGCGCCACGGCAGACAGCACATCGCCCAGTTGCAACTGCGCGGGCAGCGCATAGATGCCCCGCACCGCAGGGTCCCAGACGCCGCCGCCCGCCACGTAATTGACGAAAGAGAAGATGGGATCGATATAGATCGCAAACAGGCAACCCAATATCACGCCCGCCGCCGTGCCGATGATGCCGGTAAAGGCGCCGCAGATGAAGAACACCCGCAGGACAGACCCCTCCGTCAGGCCCATCGTGCGCAGGATACCGATATCGCGGCCCTTGTTCTTGACCAGCATGATCAGCCCCGACACGATATTCATCGCCGCGATCAGCACCAGAATGGACAGGATCACGAACATCACATTATCCTCGATCTCCAGCGCCCGCAAAAACCCGCCGCTGGAATCGCGCCATGTCCAGACCTGCGCGCGCGGGCCTGCCGCCTCCAGCAACAGCCGTTCCAGCGTCTCGACCCGTTCGGGCTGGGCGACCATCACCTCGATCTCGTCCGCCGTGCCCTCGCGGTTGAAATAGCTCTGCGCCTCGGTGAAGGGCAGATAGACGCGGGTGCGATCGATATCCCAGCGTCCGGCGGTAAAGATATAGACCACCTCATAGGCTTTCACCCTTGGGCTGGTGCCGAAAGCCGTGCGCGCCCCGTCAGGTGAGATCAGGCGGATGTTGTCCCCCAGCCCCACGCCGAGCTCGCGCGCCACGCCCGATCCGATGGCGATCCCCTCGTCGAACCGCGCCAGATCGCCCTGCGCCTGCGCCTCATCCCCGCCGACACGCGGCACGCCGCGCAGATCCTCGCCTGAAATGCCGAAAACCTCGATGCCCGAATTGCGCCCGCTGGCATTGGCCATCACCTGACCCTTTATCAGCGGGGCCGTGCGGATCACACCGGGCACCGTGGCCAAACTGGCCGCCAGTGCCTCGTAATCCGTCAGACTGCGATTGATCGTGCCCGTAACCGGATCGATCTGCCCGGCATTATAGACGGTGACATGGGCGTTCGCGCCAAGGATCGTATCGACAAATTCCGCGCGAAAGCCGGAGCGGACGGCCAACGTGGCAATCAGCGCAAACACCGCCAGCGTGATCCCGATCAGGCTGATCCATGTCATCACTGACACGCCGCCCTCGGCGCGGCGCGCCCGCAGATAACGCCACGCGATCATCCATTCAAATGCCGCAAAGGGCCGTGTCGTCCCTGCCATCTGGCTCTCCCGCGTCGCGCTGCTTCTTCTTGCCTTAAATATCCACTGCACCGACCGCGCAGATCAGGCGTAGATCTCGATCACACGCGCCACAGCCGCCTCGGGCGTCAGTTCCTCGCTCTCGCCTGTGCGGCGCGAGGTCAGCTCGACCACGCCCGCCTTGAGGCCGCGCGGCCCTACGGTGATGCGCCATGGCAGGCCGATCAGGTCCATCGTGGCGAATTTGGCCCCCGCCCGTTCGTCGCGATCATCGTAAAGCGGCTCCAGCCCGGCGGCGACAAGGGCCTTGTAAAGCCCCTCGCAGGCGGCATCCGCAGCTGCATCGCCCTGCTTGAGGTTGACGATCCCGCAATGATAGGGCGTGACTCCTTCAGGCCAGATAATGCCGCGGTCGTCATGGCTGGCCTCGATGATCGCGCCGACCAGACGGCTCACGCCGATGCCGTGGCTGCCCATATGCACCGGCACCTTGGCCCCGTCCGGCCCCTGCACGGTTGCACCCATAGCCTCGGAATATTTGGTGCCGAAATAGAAGATCTGTCCCACTTCGATGCCGCGCGCGGTGCGGCGGCGTTCCTCGGGGATCTGGTTGAACACCGCTTCGTCATGCGTCTCGTCGGTGCGCGCATAGCGGCTGGTGAACTCGTCCAGCACGGCGCGGCAGGCATCGACACTGTCGTAATCGATCTCGCGGTCACCGAATTTCAGATCGGTGATCTCGCTGTCATAAAAGACCTCCGACTCGCCGGTCTCGGCCAGCACCAGAAACTCATGCGTATCATCGCCGCCGATGGGGCCGCTGTCCGCGCGCATCGGGATCGCCTGCAGGCCCAAGCGCTCGTAGGTCCGCAGATAGCTGACCAGATGGCGGTTGTAGGCATGCAGCGCCGCATCCTTGTCGATGTCGAAATTATAGCCGTCCTTCATCAGGAACTCGCGGCCGCGCATCACGCCAAACCGGGGCCGCATCTCGTCGCGGAATTTCCACTGGATGTGATAGAGCGTCAGCGGCAGGTCCTTGTAGCTGCCGACATGGGCACGGAAGATGTCGGTGATCATCTCCTCGTTGGTGGGACCGTAAAGCATGTCGCGGTCCTGCCGGTCGGTGATGCGCAGCATTTCCTGTCCGTAATCGTCATAGCGCCCGCTTTCGCGCCACAGATCGGCGGGTTGCAGCGTCGGCATCAGCATCGGAATATGGCCCGCGCGCACCTGCTCCTCGTGCACGATCTGTTCGATCCGGCGCAACACCTTGAAGCCGAGCGGCAACCAGGAATAGATCCCTGCCGAAGATTGCTTGATCATCCCCGCCCGCAGCATCAGCCGGTGGCTGACGATCTGCGCCTCGGCGGGATTTTCTTTCAGAACAGGCAGGAAATAGCGCGACAGACGCATGTTGGACCCCTCGGGATTGGCATTTGCGCACGTTTAGGCCAGAGGGCCGCATCAGGCAAGCGCGATGGCAGCCACAAGTGCCGCATGAAGGGGAAACCAACCGTGGGAATTCGAAGGGAGACGGCATCACACTTAAAAAGCGCGACACCGTCAGGGCAATACCAAGCTTCGCGAAACGAACTCGCAGCGTCTGAAAAGCTCTTTACTCATACCGAACCACAGGTTGCATATAAGCCATATCTGAAACGGTGACAGTATGGAATTCCATACCTTTGGCTATCTTTCGCTGCTACGCAGCAAAAGTGTGTTGTTCCGGTCTGGCCAACGGTCGCATCTTGATTGTGACGACGCGACACGCGACATAGAACAAAACCAATAGGAGCGCGCATGGCCCTGCCCGTCAGAGATCAGATTCGGTATTGGGGCATCGCTACGGCGGCGTTTCTTGTGATCCTGTGGTTTTTGGGGGACGTGATCCTGCCCTTTGTTCTGGGCGGCGCGATTGCCTATTTCCTCGATCCGGTGGCGGACCGCCTACAGCGCATGGGCGCCTCACGCGCCGTGGCGACAACGATCATCACACTGGTTGCGCTTCTGATCTTTGTGCTGATGGGGCTTCTGGTCGTGCCGGTGCTGATCCAGCAGGCGGTCTCGCTGTTCGAGACCGCGCCGAAGCTGTTCCAGGATCTTCAAGGATTTCTGACAACACGATTCCCCTCTCTGGTCGATCAGGATTCGGTCTTGCGCCAGTCGTTGATCTCGGTCGGCGAGACGATCCGCGAACGCGGCGGCGAGATGCTCAACACCGTGCTTACATCTGTCAATTCGCTGGTGGGGCTGGTCTTGCTGTTCGTGATCGTGCCCGTCGTGGCCTTCTACCTGCTTTATGACTGGGACAACATGATCGCGAAGATCGACGATCTTCTGCCGCGCGAACACGCGCCGATGATCCGGCATCTGGCTGCAGATATCGACCGGACGCTTGCCAGTTTCATCCGTGGCATGGGCACGGTCAGCCTGATCCTCGGCACCTATTACGCGGCGGCGCTGATGCTGGTGGGGCTGCAATTCGGCCTTGTCGTCGGCGCGATCGCGGGGCTGGTGACCTTTATCCCTTACGTCGGCGCGCTGGTCGGCGGCGCGCTGGCGGTCGGTCTGGCCTTGTTCCAGTTTTGGGGGGACTGGTTCACCGTCGGGCTGGTGGCTGGTATCTTCGTGCTGGGCCAAGTCGTGGAGGGCAATGTGCTGACACCCAAACTTGTGGGGCATTCGGTCGGTTTGCATCCGGTCTGGCTGATATTCGCCCTGTCGGTCTTTGGCAGCCTGTTCGGCTTTGTCGGGATGCTGGTTGCCGTTCCCGTGGCGGCGGCGATCGGCGTTGTCACGCGCTATGCGATCAATGGCTACAAAGGCAGCATGCTTTATCGCGGCAGCGATACGGATGGTATCGGCAGGCCGCCGGGCGGGCCGCGCAGTCCGGGCGGGCATATCGGCGGAGAGATGTAATGCACCGCCAGCTCAGCTTCGATCTGCCCGCGCGGGCCGCGCTGGGCCGCGAGGATTTCTTTGTCGCCCCCGCCAATGCCATGGCCGTGGCCCTGATCGAGAACTGGCAGAACTGGCCCGGTCGCAAACTGCTGCTGGAAGGGCCGAAAGGCGCGGGCAAGACGCATCTGGTGCATGTCTGGGCGCAGGCGGCGACGGCGCGGATCGTTGCGGCCACCAGCCTTGCCGGTGCGGATATCCCGGATCTGGCCAGCGCCCCTGTCGCGGTGGAGGATGTGCAGGAGATCGCGGGCGATCTTGCCGCGGAAAACGCGCTGTTCCATCTGCACAACCTGACCTTGGCGGAAGGCCATGCGCTGTTGCTGACAGCCGACCGCCCTGCGGCGCGCTGGGGCTTGCAGCTTCCCGATCTCGCCAGTCGCATGCAGGGCACGCAGGCGACACGGCTGGAGGCCCCCGACGACAGGTTGCTCTCGGCGGTTTTGGCAAAGCTTTTTGCGGACCGACAGTTGATCCCGACGGCTGACACCATCCCCTACCTCGTCGCGCGGATGGACCGTGCCTTTGACAGCGCGCACCTGCTGGTGGTGCAACTGGACCGGGCTGCACTGAGCCAGGGCCGCGCCATCAACCGCAAGCTTGCGGCAGAGGTGCTGGAACAGATCACACAACCGGACCTGCTGGACAAACCGGAACCATAAGCGCAGGATTCGTAACGAAACCGTCACAATCAGGCAGCATAAGCCGCGCATGACCCATGCAGATTTCCTCAAGGCGCCCTTTGACGCGCCCGTCGCTTTCCCCGATCTGGACCCCACGGGGCCGGGGCGCTTTTTCAATCGGGAACTAAGCTGGCTTGGCTTCAACTGGCGGGTGCTGGAAGAGGCGGAGAATCCGCGCGTTCCGCTTCTGGAACGGCTGCGCTTTTTGTCGATCTCGGCCACCAATCTGGACGAGTTCTACACCGTGCGTGTCGCGGGCCTGCGCGAACTGGCCGACGCGGGCAACACCTCGCCCGCCGCCGATGGCCTGCCGCCCGCCGAGCAGCTTGTGCTGATCAACGATGTGGCCCGCCGTCTGATGCAGCACCAGCAAATGGTGTTCGACGGATTGCGCCGCGAGATGGAGGCCGAGAAGATCATCCTTCTGGATCGCAACAACCTGTCCGATGCAGACAAGACCGAGCTGGAGCGGATCTTTCTCAACAATGTTTTCCCGGTTCTGTCGCCGCTGGCGATTGACCCGGCGCATCCCTTCCCCTTCATCCCCAACACCGGGTTCAGCCTTGCTCTGCAACTGGAACGTCTCCGCGACAAACGCGCCTTACGGGCGCTTTTGCCGATCCCGGCGCAGATCGCGCGTTTCGTCCCCCTGCCCGCGACCGAGGCCGGACACCGCTTTCTGCCGCTCGAGGAATTGCTGCTGCTGCATCTGAACAGCCTGTTTCCGGGCTACAAGCTCAAGGCGCATTGTGCGTTCCGCGTGTTGCGCGACAGCGATCTCGAGGTCGAGGAAGAGGCCGAAGACCTTGTGCGCGAATTCGAGACCGCCCTGAAACGGCGCCGCCGTGGCGAGGTGGTGCGGATGAAGATCACCGCAGGTGCGCCGGAAGTGCTGCGCGATATCATCATGGAAGAACTGGATGTCGACACCGACGAGGTTGTCGAGGTGGACGGCATGATCGGTATTGCCGATGTCAAGGAACTGGTGCTGGACGCCCGGCCCGATCTGCTGTGGCCGGTGTTCACGCCGCGTGTGCCCGAACGGGTGCAGGACCATAACGGCGATATGTTCTCGGCCATGCGCCAGAAGGACATGCTGCTGCACCATCCGTACGAGACCTTCGATATGGTGGTGCGTTTCCTGCAACAAGCCGCACGCGATCCCGATGTGGTGGCGATCAAGCAGACGCTCTACCGGACCTCGCGCAATTCGCCCATCGTGGAGGCTTTGTGCGAAGCGGCCGAGGACGGCAAATCCGTCACCGCGCTGGTCGAGTTGAAGGCGCGTTTCGACGAGGCCGCCAATATCCGCCAGTCGCGCCGTCTGGAGCGGGCAGGCGCGCATGTTGTCTACGGCTTCATGGATTTGAAAACACACGCGAAAATAAGCACTGTCGTGCGTCGGGAGGGCGATACGCTGGTGACCTATACCCATTACGGCACCGGCAATTATCACCCGATCACAGCGCGCATCTATACCGATCTGTCGCTCTTCACCTGCGACCCCAAGCTGGGACGCGACGCGACCAAAGTATTCAACTACCTCTCCGGTTATGCCCAGCCGGAACATCTGGACAATCTGGCCATCTCGCCCATCAGTCTCAAGCAGCGCCTGCTCGAAATGATCGCAGCCGAGATCGCGCATGCCGGACAGGGCCGTCCGGCAGAGATCTGGGCCAAGATGAACGCGCTGATCGACCCCGAGGTGATCGACGCGCTTTATGCCGCCTCCCAAGGCGGTGTGAAGATCAGCCTCGTGATCCGTGGCATCTGCGGGCTGCGCCCCGGCATCAAGGGCCTGTCCGAGAACATCCGCGTCAAATCCATCATCGGGCGGTTTCTGGAACATTCCCGCATCGTCTGCTTCGGCAACGGTCATGGCCTGCCCTCGAAAAAAGCGCGCGTCTACATGAGTTCCGCCGACTGGATGGGCCGCAACCTCAACCGCCGCGTCGAAACGCTGGTCGAGATCGAGAATCCCACCGTCAAGGCGCAGATCGTCAGCCAGATCATGGCCGCGAACATGGCCGATGTGGCGCAAAGCTGGGTGATGCAGCCCGATGGTCATTTCCAGCGCGCGCCACTGCCGGAGGGGGAATTCGCCTTCAACTGCCACAGGTTCTTCATGGAAAACCCCTCCCTGTCCGGTCGCGGCTCTGCCGGGGCGGGTGACGTTCCGAAACTCACGCATACGGATGATTGACCTTTACACCTGTTCCGGCGCATTTAGGGGCCAGACCTAGGAAAGACGGCATGGACGGCACGACAGACCACGCCCCGCATGATTGGGGCCCCTTCGGGCGACCTTTGTTCAATGACGCTTCTTCCCGTGCGCTGGCGCGGGTCGGTGTTGTGGACGTGGGGTCCAACTCCGTCCGCCTTGTCGTGTTCGACGGCGCGGCGCGCTCGCCTGCCTATTTCTACAACGAAAAGATCATGTGCGCGCTTGGCGAAGGGCTGGGAGAGACCGGCCGTCTGAACCCGCAGGGCCGCGTGCGGGCGCTCAATGCCCTGCGTCGCTTCCAGAAACTGGCCGAAGGCATGGGCATCACCCCGCTGACGGCCGTGGCCACCGCCGCGATGCGCGAGGCCGAGGATGGGCCGGAATTTCAGGCCCTGATCGAGGCCGAGACGGGCCTCAGGCTCTGGGTGATCGACGGCGAGGAAGAGGCGCGGCTCTCCGCGCAAGGTGTTCTGCTTGGCTGGCCCGGCTCCTACGGGCTGGTCTGCGATATCGGCGGCGCGTCGATGGAACTGGCCGAAATCGCCGGGGGTCGCGTTGGCAAACGGGTCACATCGCCGCTCGGTCCGCTGAAACTGCGCTCGATCTCCGGTGGCAAGAAAGGCCGAAAAGCCCATATCAAAGAGGTGCTGGAGGGTCTGACCGGCACGCTTGGGCCGCAGAAAAACCGCCTCTTTCTGGTTGGCGGATCGTGGCGCGCCATCGCGCGGATCGACATGGAGCGGCGCGGCTATCCGCTGCATGTGCTGCATGAATACCGCATGAGCGCGAAATCCATCGCCGCGACCATCGACTATATCAACAACAACGATCCGACAGAGCTTCGCAACCGCTGCGGTGTCTCTTCCGCGCGGATGGATCTGGTGCCGCTGGCCTGCGAAGTGCTCAAGGGCGTGGTCAAGGCTTTCCAGCCGCGCGATATCGCTGTCTCCAGCTACGGGATCCGCGAAGGCATGCTTTACGAGCAGATGCCGCAATCCCTCCGCGACCGCGACCCGCTGATCGAATCGTGCTATTTCGCCGAGGCCAAGGATGCCCGCCTGCCCGGCTTCGGCAAGCAGCTTTACGAGTTCATCCTGCCGTTGTTCAAATCCGCCCATATCGACCGCAAGCGCCTGATCAAGGCCGCTTGTCTGCTGCATGACGTCAGCTGGCGCGCCCATCCCGATTACCGCGCCGAGGTCTGTTTCGACAATGCCACCCGTGCCAATCTTGGCGGGCTGAAACATTCCGAACGGATTTTTCTCGGGCTGGCCCTGCTGCACCGCTATTCCAACAAGCGCGAGGGCACACGGTTCGAGCCGATGTTCCGCCTGCTCGACGAGGCGGCGATCCATCAGGCCGAGGTGGTCGGCAAGGCAATGCGCTTTGGTGCGATGCTCTGGCTGCAAAAAGATGCGCCGATGGGCGAGATGCGCTGGTTTCCCAAGAAAAAACTGCTTGAACTGCATTTGACAGAAGCCGCAAGCCCGCTTTTCGGCGAGGTTGCGGAGGCGCGGTTCATGTCACTCGCCGCCTCGCTGGGCGCGCAGACGGATGTGCGGATCAGGCGCTGAGCCGCCTCAGATGTCGATCTCCTCATCCGCGGGTGGCGGCAGTGGTCCGGCATCGGGCTTGCGCCGGATGATGATATCGCCGTTGGGCAGCAATTCGGGCATCTGGTAGGCGGCCAGATTGTCGATCCGGCCCAAAAGTTCGGTCATCGCAGGCCCCATTTCGCGCAGAAACTCCTGCATCGCCGGCCCCATCGTCAGCAGCATGTCGCGCAGATCCTCGAGCGCAGGAGCCATCTCGCCGCGCATGCCTTCCAGAAACATCCGCGCCCCGCGCTCCATCAGGCTGAGCCCGTCCTCGCTGTCGCGCTGTTTGTCCTGCAGGCCCTCCGGGGCGGGGGTGTCCTGTGCCGTGCTTTGTGCGGGAGCGATTGCCACCAGCAAAGCCAGTGCCGCTGCGGAAAGATGAAACCGGATCATGATGTCCTCCTGAACTGCCGGAGCAGATTGACCACGCCGCACAGTGTAGCGTTTTTCGGGCCGCTTGCCGATCACCTTTACCTGAAGGTGGTGTCGGCGCGCCCCCGTCAGCCGTGT
Source organism: Paracoccaceae bacterium (assembly GCA_024636555.1). Classification (GTDB taxonomy): domain Bacteria; phylum Pseudomonadota; class Alphaproteobacteria; order Rhodobacterales; family Rhodobacteraceae; genus Seohaeicola. The sequence goes on from JAGXGW010000048.1 coordinate 37,347, forward strand.
GTCATCTCGATCTGGGACCACGCACGGTTGATATCAACCATCCGCCGCTCTGCCAGATGGACAGCCTCCTCCGGCATGCCGCGCGCGACCATCGCATCGGGATGGGTGTCACGCACCAGTTGTTTGAACGCGACCCTGATCTGGTCCAGCGGCATGTCCGGCGTGACCCCCAGCACATCGAACGGGTCCTGCCCTGCCTCCGGCACGAATCGGCTCCGAAGGCTGCGGAAACGCGCCTCCGGAATGCCGAAGGCCTCCGCCACCTCGGTGAGAAAGGCATCCTCGTCCGGATGGTAATGCCCGTCGGCAATGGCGATATGGAACAGCCCTTCCATCACATCGCACAAGGTCTCGCTGCCGGTACCGAACATATTGCTGATCTTGGTCGCATAGGACCGGAATCCCGCCACGTCCTGCCGCGCCAGATTGAACACCCGCGCCGCATCCGCCTCGTCCTCGGGCGCGATGTGGAATACCTCGCGAAACGCCGCCACCTCGTCCCGCGTGACCTGTCCATCCGCCTTCGCCATCTTGGCACCAAGGGCGATCACCGCGATGGTAAAGGCAACAGAGCGTTCCGGCGGGGTGCTGAGACGGTCGAAAACCGCGCTCAGCCCCTCGCCCGAGGCCAGCGCGCCGAGCGCGTCCATGATGCGGGTCCAGATCGACATGGCGACAACCTAACCTGTGATCTGGCCGCTGTCAGCGCAGATCATTGTCACAATCACAGGAATTTCTGCATCAGCACAAGATCCATCCAGCGCCCGAATTTGAACCCCACCTGCGGCAGACGGGCGACCTCGGCAAAGCCGATGGCACGGTGAAACGCAAGGCCTGCGGGATTTTCCGCACTGACCCCCGCCCAAAGGGAGTGCATCCCCGCGCCCCGCGCATGGGCCTCCAGCGCCGCCATCAATGCCCGTCCCGCGCCGCGGCCCTGTGCCGCGGGGGCCAGAACGATGGTATGCTCTGCGGTATGGGCATAGCCCGGCCCGTTGCGGAACTGGAAATAGGTCGCAAATCCAAGCAGGTCACCCGCAAACTCTGCCAGAAGAAAGGCTTTGCCCTCCGCCGCGCGGCTGGCGAAATCCGCAGCCAACCCCTGCGGTGTTTTCTCCAGCGTCGTGAATGTGGCGGCCGTGTCGCGGATCACCGGATTCCAGATGGCTGCGACGGTATCCGCGTCTCCGGCCAGCGCGGGGCGGATGATCACGTCAGGATCCGCAATCCGGCAGGCGTGTCGATCTCGGCGCGCAGGCCGATATCCTCCCCCGCCTCGATCACCAGCCGCGCATCAGTCAGCAGGGGCGCAAGTGCCGCCTTCAACTCAGACGCCTGCGGATGTGTGATCACCAGATACCGCAGCCGGCAGCCTGACGGGGCCAGCCGCGCCGCCGGATGCGCGCCCTGCCACTGCATCAGCGCGGGAAATGCGCCCCCGAAGGGCATCCGGCCATCCGCCGCCACCGCCATCCGCCAGCGCAGATCGCCGCGCGCCAGATCGACGGGCGCACCCGCCTCTTGCGGGGCCAGCGCCAGCGCCGCCTCCAGATCATCGCAGCGGCAGATCCATGTGCCCAGCCGCGCAGCACCGGTGATCCGGTCCAGATCGAACCAGCGCGACACGCGCGGTGGCTCCGCCGACGGATCAATCGCAATCGCCTCGAGATACAGGCCGTCCTCCATCCCCAGCAGATGATTATGCGTGCCGAAATGGGCATGCTGCCCGCCCGGCTGCATCGACACCCCCAGCGCCGTCTCGACATGGGCGCGCGCCTGCTCCAGCGTGGGGGCGCTCACCGCCAGATGGTCCAGCTCCAGCATCATCGTTCTTCTTGCCTAAAATATCCTCGGGGGGAGTCCCGCAGGGACGGGGGGCAGACAGCCCCCCTTCCCGTTTTCAGCCTCGCGCGGCGCGGATCAGCTTGAGAATGTCCTGCGCTGCCGTGGGGATATTCGTGCCGGGCCCGAATATCGCCTTCACGCCAACCTTCATGAGGAAATCGTAATCCTGCTGCGGAATCACCCCGCCGCAGATCACGATGATATCGCCCGCATCCTTTTCCTTGAGCGCTGCAATCAGCTGCGGGGCCAGCGTTTTGTGCCCCGCCGCCTGACTGCTGATGCCCACCACATGCACATCATTGTCGACCGCATCCTGCGCCGCCTCTTCCGGCGTCTGGAACAGCGGGCCCACATCAACATCAAAGCCGATATCGGCAAAGGCGGTCGCGATCACCTTGGCGCCGCGATCATGGCCGTCCTGCCCCATCTTCACGACAAGCATCCGGGGCCTGCGCCCCTCCTCCTCGGCGAAAGCCTCGACCGTGGCCTGAATCGCGGCAAAGCCCGCATCGCCCTCGTAGGCCGCGCCGTACACACCGGCCAGTGTCTTGACCTCGGCGCGGTGCCGTCCGAACACCTTTTCCATGCTCATGCTGATCTCTCCCACCGTTGCCCGCGCGCGGGCCGCCTCGACCGCCGCTTCCAGCAGATTGCCACCCTCAGCGGCGCGACGCTCCACCTCGGCAAGCGCTGCCGTGCAGGCCGCCTCGTCCCGCGTACTGCGGATCTTTTCCAGACGTGCAACCTGACTGACACGCACGGCGGCATTGTCGATATCCATGATATCGATCGGGTCTTCCTTGTCCTTGCGGTATTTGTTGACGCCCACGATCACCTCGGTGCCGCGATCGATCAGCGCCTGACGGGTCGCCGCCGTCTCCTCGATCCGCAGCTTGGGCATGCCGGTGGCGACCGCTTTGGTCATGCCGCCCATGTCCTCGACTTCCTCGATCAGCGCCCAAGCCTTTTCGGCCAGCTCATGCGTCAGGCTTTCGACGTAGTAGCTGCCCGCCAGCGGGTCGATCACGTTGGTGATGCCGGTTTCTTCCTGCAGGATCAACTGGGTGTTGCGCGCGATCCGTGCGGCGAATTCGGTGGGCAGGGCAATCGCCTCGTCCAGCGCGTTGGTGTGCAGCGACTGGGTGCCGCCCAGCACCGCCGACATCGCCTCGTAAGCGGTGCGGATCACGTTGTTATAGGGGTCCTGCTCCTGCAGGCTGACGCCGCTGGTCTGGCAATGCGTCCGCAACATGGACGATTGCGGGTTCTTCGGCTCGAACTCCTCCATGATGCGGTGCCACAACAGCCGCGCGGCGCGCAGTTTTGCGGCTTCCATGAAGAAATTCATGCCGATGGCGAAGAAAAACGACAACCGGCCCGCGAACTTGTCAACATCCATGCCAGCGGCAATCGCCGCGCGCACGTATTCGCGCCCGTCCGCCAGCGTATAGGCCAGCTCCTGCACGAGGTTCGCGCCCGCTTCCTGCATGTGATAGCCGGAAATCGAGATCGAGTTGAACTTGGGCATCTCGTCAGACGTATACTGGATGATGTCCGAGATGATCCGCATCGAGGGTTCGGGCGGATAGATATAGGTGTTGCGGACCATGAACTCCTTGAGGATGTCGTTCTGGATCGTGCCCGACAGCACCGAACGGTCATGCCCCTGTTCCTCGCCCGTCACGATGAAACTGGCCAGAATCGGGATGACCGCGCCGTTCATCGTCATCGAGACCGAGACCTTGTCCAGCGGGATCCCGTCGAACAGCAGTTTCATATCCTCGACGCTGTCGATGGCCACGCCCGCCTTGCCGACATCGCCCACGACGCGCGGATGGTCGCTGTCATAACCGCGGTGCGTCGCCAGATCGAACGCGACCGAGACGCCCTGCTGCCCCGCCGCCAGGGCCTTGCGGTAAAAGGCGTTGCTTTCCTCGGCGGTGGAGAAGCCCGCATATTGCCGGATCGTCCAGGGCCTGCCCGCATACATCGTGGCCTTCACCCCGCGCGTATAGGGGGCAAGGCCCGGCAAACTGCCCAGATGCGGCAGATCGGCGACATCATCCTGCGTATAGAGCGGCTGCACCTCGATCCCCTCAAGGGTCTTCCAGTTCAGATCCTCGATCGGTCTGGCGCGCAGTTCCTTCAGCGCCAGCTCATGCCACTTGTCCTTGTTGCCGGTCATTGTCTTGTCCTCTTGTCAGTGGGTCGCGCTGCGGGGTTATGCCCGTCTGGTCGCGCGGTTGTTCCGTCATCAGGGTCGCCAGCCCGTCCGCGCCGCTGGCAAGCCAGAACATATCGTCCTGATAGAGCTCGCGCAGGCGCGCCGACTGGGCCGCGTCGAAGGGATGATACCGTCCCTCCTGTGTTCCAAGCCGCGCAGGGTCCTCCCCACGCAGCACAAGGGCGTGACGCAGCGCCTGCAGGTCCGGTGCGCGGTTCAGCCACAGCCGGTGGTGGCGCAGCGGCACGGCCACATGCTCCCCCGCCATGATCTGGAGCCGTCGTTCCGCCATGCCGCCAAAGGATTCGTGCGGCAGAACGAGGATTTCGGCCCCCGGTGCCGCGCAGGACAGGTCGGTGATAACATCCCGCCAGCCGCGTGTCTGCTGCGTCATCGCGTCCAGCAGTTCGGGCGAGGGCAGCGCATGACCACGGTTGATCCCGTAGGCCAGCACCGAGGACCAGTAGCTGTCGAAGCACCGCACCGCCAGAACGATCCGCGTCACCCCGTCTCCGAATGCCGCCAGATGGCGCGCCATGCGTTCGCCCGCCCCGCCATAGAGCACGGTATCCTTGATGTTGCGGCGCGGCGCGCCGATCACATTCTCGTCGCTGACGATCAGGGTCTTGGTGCCGTTGGCCGCCGCACGGTCCAGCGCGATGGCGATCCGGCCTTTTGCCATCCGCGCCTGACGCGCCAGTCGCGGCGAGCCGTTCGACGGAATGATCCCGGAGAACAGCCCGTCGCGCGTGCGCCCCGGCCCCCAGAAGCCGACCCCTTGCCGCGTCAGTTCCAATGCATTGGCGCGCATATAGGCCTGAAAACTCGTCGAGGCGGTGCGGTGCGCCCCAATGTGAAGAATGATGTCCATCGGCATGCAAACCCTGTAAAAGGACGCCGAGGCCATCGACCCGGCGGGAATGTTCCGCCCCGATCATTGTCCTGAACCTCTCACCAAGTGCTTAATTTGCAATATGTCGCGGTTTGATGTGAAAAACGCGGTCGCAATCGGATCAGTAAACCCTATATTTCCATTGACAGGAGATCGCATGAAAAAGTTACTGGCCCTTGTTATCGCAGGATTATTAGCGTTTCCCGCAGGTGCTGCGGACACCGCCGAAGGACCGCCCGAATTGCCCTTGTTCGAAGGGGGTGATGTGGATTTGAAAGAATTTCTCTGGATAAAGCGTCCCATCGTTGTCTTCGCGGACACGCCGAATGATCCACGCTTCATCCAGCAGATGGAACTGTTGAATGATGATATCCAAGCTCTCGTGACGCGTGACGCCATCGTTCTGACCGATACGGACCCGGAGGCCAAATCGGAACTGCGCCGTCTGCTGCGCCCGCGCGGCTTTTCGCTGGTGCTCATCGACAAGGACGGCGGCGTGAAACTGCGCAAACCGGCCCCATGGGACATGCGCGAAATTCGCCGCAGCATCGACAAATGGCCAACACGGCAGCAGGAAATCCGCGACCGGCTTGGCAAGGAATAAGCCGCAGCCCGCCGCCGTATTGCCCGCATCTCCCCCCGCGAAAGGGGAGTACACCGGGGATATATGGCGGCAGGCGTCATGGGATCACTCGAACTCCATGATCACGGCATCCACCGACAGGCTGTCACCGGCCGCCGCGTTGATCTTGGCGACAACACCCTTGCGATCCGCGCGCAGGATGTTTTCCATCTTCATCGCCTCGACCGTGCAAAGCGCCTGGCCGTCCTGCACCTCGTCGCCCACCTCGACATTGATCTTCACGATCAGGCCGGGCATCGGGCAGAGAAGCAGTTTCGAGGTATCTGGCGGTGTCTTCTCGATCATCAGGCTGGCCAGTTCCGCCTGACGCGGGGTCCGCACATGCACCTTGAGATCAGCCCCGCGCGAACGCACCCGGAACCCGCCCGAGATCTTGCCGATCTTGAGCACCAGCGGTTCACCGTTCACATCCACCACGGCCAGTTGCTTGCCGGGTGTCCAGTCGCTGGTCACACGCAGTTCCGTGCCATCCTCGAAGCATACCGTCGATCCGCCGTGATCAGCACGGATCGTCACCGGGTAGCGCTCTCCCTGCAACGAGACGACCCAGTCGGAGCCGACCTTGCGCTCGTGATTGTCCATTCGACCCGACACACGGGCGCGCCGGATCTCGCCCACGCGGTGCATCGCGGCTGTGGCTGCCGCAATCCGGCGCAGTACGTCCTCGGGAAGTTCCACGCCATTGAACCCGTCGGGGAATTCCTCGGCGATGAAGGCGGTCGTGATCGTGCCGGCCACGAATTTGGGATGATCCATCACGGCGCTGAGAAACGGCAGGTTGTGGCCGATCCCTTCCACCTCGAAACCGTCCAGCGCGTTGCGCATCGCCTCGATCGCATCGGCGCGGGTTTCGCCCCATGTGCACAGCTTGGCGATCATCGGATCGTAATACATGCTGATCTCGCCGCCCTCGTAGACGCCGGTATCATTGCGGACCACGTGGCCCGCCTGCGCCACTTCCGCAGGAGGGCGATAGCGTGTCAGACGCCCGATGGAGGGCAGGAAATTGCGATAGGGGTCTTCAGCGTAAAGGCGACTTTCCATCGCCCAGCCGTTCAGTTTCACATCGGATTGCTTGATCGACAGCGCCTCGCCATAGGCGACGCGGATCATCTGTTCGACCAGATCGACGCCGGTGATCAGCTCCGTCACAGGATGTTCCACCTGCAAACGCGTATTCATTTCGAGGAAATAGAACTTTCGGTCACCATCCACGATGAACTCGACCGTCCCCGCAGAGGTATAGCCGACGGCTGCGGCCAGCGCGCAGGCCTGCGCCCCCATCGCCGCGCGTGTCGCCTCGTCAAGGAACGGCGAAGGCGCCTCTTCGATGACCTTCTGGTTACGCCGCTGGATCGAACACTCGCGGTCGCCGAGGTGGATCACATTGCCGAACTCGTCGCCGAA
>JAGXGW010000049.1 GCA_024636555.1 Paracoccaceae bacterium
GACGCGCCGACCGCCGAGGCGATCCAGACCGCCGCCCGCGCCGTCGCGAAAGCCGCGCGCGCGGACGGGCAGTTGTTCGTCTTCGGCACGGGTCATTCGCATATGCTGGCGGAAGAAGTGCTGTACCGCGCAGGGGGTCTTGCCTGTGCCGTCCCGATTCTGTCGGCGGCGACGATGCTGCACGAGGGGGCTGTTTCCGGCTCCGCGCTGGAACGCACTGAAGGACTGGTCGCGCCGATTGTTGCGCGCTACGGGCTGGGGGCGAATGACGTGCTGCTGGTGATTTCCAATAGTGGCGTGAATGCCGCCCCGCTGGAGGCTGCGCGCCTGGGCCGGGCCGCAGGGGCCACGGTGATCGCGCTCACCTCGCTGGAGTATTCCACCGCCGCCGCGAAGGGGGCGACGCGTCTTGCCGATCTGGCCGATATCGTGATCGACAATGGCATCGAGGCAGGCGACGCGATCACACAACTGCCCGATACGGACCTGCGTGTCGGCCCGGCCTCGACCGTGGTCGGCGCGGCGATCCTCAACGCCATCGTCGTCGAAGTCGCCAACACTCTGGCCCAGGACGGCGATGTCCCGGTGTTTCGCAGTGCCAACATGGATAATGCCAAGGACCACAACGCCCGGCTGGTCGCGCGCTACCGCGACCGCAACCCGCATCTGAGATGACCCAAGAGCAAAAAACACCCACCCAACACAGAGGATGACACAATGACGATACCCAAAAGATATTCACGTCTCACCGGCGCAGCGCTGATTGCTCTGTTGCCCGTGAGTGCCGCAGCGCAAGTCGATCTGACGCTCTGGCATATGGAGCAGCCTCCGCACCGCGTGGAGCGCGTTCAGATCCTGCTTGATGAATTCAACGCCAGCCACCCCGAGATAACCGTCTCGCAAGAGCCGCAGAACTGGGGTGAAGTCTATGCAAAAGCACCCGCAGCACTGGCTGCAGGGGCTGGGCCAGACATGCTCTTTGCGATCCCGGATTTCACGCCCATCCTCAAGGGCATCGGCGCACTGACCTCGGTTGAGGATTTCGTGACCGAGCTGGACGCCGTGCATGACTTCAACCCCTCTGCCGTGGAAGCCTATTCCTACGACGATGGTGTCTGGGCCGTGCCGCTTTATAATATGTCGATGAACCTGTGGTATCGCCCGTCGGTTCTGAGTGCGGCCGGGATCGACGTGCCGACCACATGGGACGAGTGGAAAGCCGCCGCCGAAGCGCTGACCAAAGACGGCATGTACGGCATGGGCCTGCCTGCGAACCAGCAGCTCTACACCGATCAGACCGTCTATTCGGTCATGGCCAATGGCGGTGCCTCGGAAATCTACAACGCCGATGGCTCGCTGAATTTCGACACGCCGGAAACCGTAGCAGCCTACAGCTTTTACAACGACATGCTGGCCTTCTCTCCGCCGGACGCCGCGTCTTGGACATGGGGCGAGGCGGAAGCCTGCTTTGCCTCGAACAGCTGCGCGATGATCATGCAGTTCTCGGTCATTTCCACCTATGACACGCAAGCCGAAGGTGTTGCGAGCGATCTGGGCGTCGCGGCGATCCCCAGCAAGGACGGCGGCGACAGCAACACCATCGCCTATGCGAATGCGGTGATGCTGCTGAGCCAGGACGACGAGAAGATGGAAGCCTCGAAAACCTTCGTGCGCTGGCTCTTGCAGCCTGAAAACTATGGCCGCTTCCTGAACATGGAGCCCGGTCTGTTCATGCCGGTAACTGCGGATGGTGCCGCGGCTGACAGCTACTGGAGCGATCCGATGGTCGAGAAATATCGCGGCCAGATCGAAACTGTGATCGAGAACTCGCAGAACGGCATGCTGTTCGGCTTCACCTCCGGGCGTGTGTTCCCCGCGATCTCTGCGATCTCCGCGCAAAACGTCCTTGCGGAGACCTTGCAGGCCATCGCGATCACCGGCACCGATGCGGCGCAGGCGGTCACGGACGGTCAGGCCCGGATGCAAGACCTGACTGAATAGGCGTCAAAAATGGAGCCGGGCCGATGAAACTCCCAAGGCATATCCTGCCCTTTGCCTTCATCGGCCCGGCCATCGTGTTTCTGGCAGCCATGCTGCTCTGGCCCTTGGCGCAGGCCGTCCTTTTGTCGCTGCAAAGCGTGCGGTCGGTCGGCACCACGGGTGAGTGGGTCGGTCTGGCCAACTACATAGACGTCCTGACGGATACGGATTTCTGGGACTCGGCCTGGCTCAGCCTGATCTGGGTGGTGGCCAATGCGGTGCTGCAAACCCTGCTCGCGCTGGTCGCGGCCCTGGCTCTGAACCAGTCGTTTCCCGGCGTGCGCATCGCGCGCACCTGGATCGTGTTGGCCTGGATCGTGCCCACGGTCGTGGTGGTGATGATCTGGCGCTGGCTGTTTTCGACTTCGGGCGGCATCGTCAATCCGCTGCTGCTGCAAAGCGGGCTGACGGACCGCGCCATCGGCTTCTTCGCCACCCCCAATATGGCCTTCGCCACGCTGGTGTTCATCAATTCATGGCGCTGGTTTCCCTTCATCACGTTGATGATGCTGGCCGGGCTCACGCGTATTCCCCGCGATCTCTATGAAGCGGCAAGCATCGATGGCGCGGGCCCGTGGAAGCGGTTCACGCGCATCACATGGCCGCTGCTGGCCCCGACGCTGGGGGTCTTGCTGGTGATCGGCACGCTGCTCAGCTTCAACGTCTTCGACATCATCTGGCTGCTCACCGCAGGTGGGCCTGCGGATGCCACGCGCACCCTGCCCGTGCTGATCTACGAGACCGCGTTCAAGTCCTACCGCATGTCCGAAGCGGCAGCCGTGGCAGTGCTGGCCACCGTCTTCCTGATGGGCTTTGCCTTGCTCGCGACCCGCTGGCTGGCGCGCCCGCCGGAGGCCCGATGAAACGCGCGCTGCGTTGGAACATGGCCCTCGCGGGGGTGCTGTTCATGCTGGTGGCCCTGATCGTGCTACCGTTCTGGTTCGTGCTGACCGGGTCCATCAAGGAACCTTCTGAGATCATCGCGCGCACGCCCACGATGATCCCGCAGAGCTTTTCGCTTCAGCACTATGTCAAGTTGCTCTCCGCCTCGGATTACCCTCTCTACATGATGAACAGCATGATCGTCGCGACCGCGTCGACCGTGATCACGCTGCTGCTGGCGATCCCTGCGGGCTACGCGTTCTTCCGCATGGCGTTTGCAGGCCGCGAAACGCTCTACCGGGCGATCCTGCTGGCCTATGCCTTTCCCTCCATCGTCATCCTGATCCCGCTGTTCGGCATCTTCGCCAAGCTCGGCCTGATCGACACCCGCCTCGCGCTTGTGCTGGTCAACGTGGCTTTCGCGCTGCCCTTCGCCATATGGATGCTGCGCTCATTCTTCGCGGGCATCCCGATCGAGATCGAGGAAGCCGCGCGGCTTGACGGCGGCGCGCCTCTGACGGTGCTCAGACGCATCATGATCCCGCTGGTCGCGCCGGGGATCGCGGCAGTGGCGGTCTTTACCTTCGTGACGTCCTGGACCGAATATGTCTTCGCCTCCGTGATGATCCTGTCGGACGCCAAACGGCCCATGCCCGTCGGCTTTTCCGGCATCATCGGACAATACCAGATCGACTGGGGTCTGCTGCTGGCGGGGGCGAGCCTTTCGATCCTGCCAGTTGTGATCCTCTTCGCCTTCGTGGGCCGCTGGTTCGTCGCGGGTCTGACCGAAGGCGCCGTGAAATGAGAAAGGGCCAGGATGGGTAACGTGATACTGAACGGAATAGCCAAGAGCTTCGGCACCACCGAAGTCATCCCACCGCTCGATCTGTCCATAAACGCAGGCGAATTCGTGGTCTTTGTCGGCCCGTCGGGTTGCGGCAAGTCCACGCTCCTGCGGATGATCGCAGGGCTGGAAGAACCCACATCAGGCACCATCGAAATCGCGGGCCGCGATGTGACGCAGGCGGAACCTGCCGACCGGCAGCTGGCGATGGTTTTCCAGACCTACGCGCTCTATCCGCATATGAGCGTCGCACAGAACATGGAGTTCGGGCTGGAGATGGCGAAGATGCCCAAATCCGATCGCCTCAAGGCCGTGCAAAACGCCGCGGAAATCCTCCAGATCACCGAGTTAATGGACCGCAAACCGCGCGAGCTGTCGGGCGGCCAGCGCCAGCGTGTCGCCATCGGGCGCGCCATCGTGCGTGACCCGGCGCTGTTCCTGTTCGACGAGCCACTCTCGAACCTCGATGCGGAACTGCGCGTGCAGATGCGGCTGGAAATCGCGCGGCTGCACACGCAGCTGTCTGCGACGATGATCTACGTGACCCACGACCAGACCGAAGCGATGACCATGGCCGACCGGATCGTGGTACTGCGCAAGGGCGTGATCGAACAGGTCGGACGCCCGCGCGACCTCTATACCGACCCGGACAATCTGTTCGTGGCGGGCTTCATCGGTAGCCCGCGCATGAACCTGCTGCGCGCACAGGTGACAGGCCGCGCGAGTTCGGGCGCTGCCCTCGTGGATGTGCCGCAACTGGCGCTGAGCGCTCTCGAAGTGCCATTGCGACATGACGAGGGGCAAATCGCAGGCGATGTGACGCTGGGCCTGCGTCCCGAAGATTTCACCGAACCCACTGACGCCGGGGCCGTGACCACCTTGCGGGCCGAAGTGATCGAGGATCTAGGCGGCAGCGCCTATATTTACAGCGCCACGGGTCGCGAAGACGCGGTCGTCGCACAGATGCCGGGCCGCATTCTGCCGCAAAGCGGGGCTGCGGTGGATCTCGGCGTGAACGGCAGCGACTGCTTCTTGTTCGGCCCGGACGGGGCGCGGCTCTGATGCGGGTGCTGATCTGCGAGGATGCCGCCGCCGCTGCGCGCCGCACGGCCGATCTGCTCTGTGCCCAGGTCGCGGCGCGCGCCGATGCCGTGCTCGGCCTTGCCACAGGCGGCACGATGGAGCCTGTCTACGCGCTGCTGCGAGCGCGCTGTGCAGCAGGCACGCTGGATCTGAGCCGCGTGACGACGTTCAATCTCGATGAATACATCGGCCTGCCACAGGATCATCCGCAAAGCTACCGCGCCACGATACAGCGCATGCTGTTCGATGCCGCGAGGATACCGCCGGAGCGCGGACATTTCCCCGATGGCACCGCCCCCGATCCTGGCGCCGCCTCCGCGCAATACGAGGGTTTGATCGCGGCGGCAGGCGGCATTGATCTGCAACTTCTGGGCATTGGTGAAAACGGTCACATCGGCTTCAACGAGCCAACCTCCAGCCTCGGCTCCCGCACGCGCCCCAAGACGCTGACACAAAGTACGCGCGCCGCAAACGCGCGGTTCTTTGGCCCGGACGAGAAGGCGCCGCGCTTTGCGATCACCATGGGCATCGCGACCGTACTGGACGCGCGCGCTTGCGTGTTGATAGCGACGGGCCACAAGAAGGCCGCAGCGGTCGCTGCCGCCATCGAAGGGCCGGTGTCCGCCGTCTGTCCCGCGTCCGCCTTGCAGATGCATCCTGCGGCGACGCTGCTGCTGGACCCCGAGGCTGCCGCCGACCTGACGCTCCGGGAGTACTATGACACCGTTCATCCGGGCGGAGGGGAGGCCCCGCTGTGACCAAGCGCTCGATCTTCGCCGAAACGCTCTATGATGGCACGGGCGCTGCCGCGCGCCACGGGTGCCTGATCGAATATGAGGCGGGGCGCATCGTGTCCGTGACACAGGCCACCGGCCCCGCTACGCCGACCGCAAGCCATGTGGAAATCGCGGCCCCCGGTTTCCTCGATCTGCAAATCAACGGCGCGGCCGACACGCAATTCAACGATGACCCGACCCCTGATGCGCTGGACCGGATTGCAGCAGGCGCCCGGCAAGGCGGGGCCGCGCATATCCTGCCGACCTTCATCACCGCACAGGGGGACGCATGGCACGCAGCCCTCGAGGCGGTCCGCGCGGCGCGCACGCGCGACATGCCCGGACTTCTCGGCCTGCATCTGGAAGGGCCGTTCCTCTCCCGGCTCAGGCCTGGAATTCACCCGGTGGAGGCCATTCGCCCGATCACGCCCGTCGATCTTTGCGTGCTTGAGCGTGCGAATATGCCGGTGGTGCTGACGCTCGCCCCGGAACAGCAACCTGGCGGGACGATCACCCGCTTGACGCAGGCGGGCGTCACCGTCTTTGCAGGGCACAGTGCGGCGACGGCTGCCGAGATCGACGCGGCTGTCGCCGAAGGGCTGCGCGGCGTGACCCATCTGTGGAACGCGATGCCTGCACCGCAGGGCCGCGCACCGGGCATCGTCGTGCGCACGCTCACCCATCCGAGCTTGTACGCGGGGATCATCGCAGACGGGCATCACGTGGACCCGCTGAACCTGAGGCTGGCCGCTCAGATGATGCCCGACAGGCTGTTTCTGGTGACCGACAGCATGCGGACCTTCGCGGGCCGTTGCGACAGCTTCGATCTGATGGGGGCGCCGGTCAAACTGGACGCTGGCCGCCTGACCGGGCCGGATGGCACGCTCGCGGGTGCGCATCTCGGAATGGACGGGGCGGTCCGCACCATGGTGCACGACGCAGGCGTCAGCGCACAATCGGCGATCGCCATGGCCACGTCCACTCCGGCGCGCGTCCTGGGTCTCGGGACCGAGTTGGGACGGATCGCACCGGGCTACAGAGCCAGCTTTACCTTCCTCGATGCGGGGCTGCACGCCTGCGGAGTTTGCGTGGACGGGCAGATCCACGCGGGTTGAACGTCACCACGTGATCCGGACTTCAGAAAATCGGCAGAGCTGACCTTTGAGCGGATCGCCGCTGGCAAGCTGTCTTTTGGTGTCTTCGCCGCCCTTGCTGAATTCGAAAGCGAATTGATCCGCGAACGCACAATGGCTGGGCTCCAAGCCGCCAGGGCTCGTGGCCGGAAAGGTGGAAGGAAGTTCGCGCTGACAAAAGCACAGGTCTGCATGGCCCAGGCCGCAATGGCAAATCGCGATACGTCAGTTTCCGAACTCTGTAAGGAACTGGGGGTGAAACCGGTCACGCTCTACCGATATGTCGATCCCAATGGCGATCTACGTGATTACGGGAAACGGGTTCTTGAAGCTTAGCGTAGGATTCTGCACTCTCCGGCATCAGACATGGGGTAATCGCGGGAGCGATTCACCCTGCCGTTTGGAAGATGCCTTGGAGGGTGGCTGTTCCCCGATAAGATGAAAATACGGGCTCACGACTGGACGCCGGGCCCAAGCATCAAA
>JAGXGW010000050.1 GCA_024636555.1 Paracoccaceae bacterium
CATCTCGACGAAGCCCTCATGGCGTTGGCTGAGACAAACGAAGACATCATGTTTCTGTCGGAACTGGACGGCTTTTTCGCGGGCTTGATCGTCTGTCCCGAATTGATCCCACCCAGTCTGTGGTTGCAAGAGATTTGGGGTGGTGCAGGGGAGCCCAAGTTTGAAAGTCTGACAGCCTTTCAGACAGCATTTGATCTCATCATGGGCCACTAAAACCGCGTGTCGCAGATGCTGACGGCACCGGCTCCAGTGATGCCGGAAGAGAGCAGTATTGGACAGGTTCTGTTCGGCGACTGGGTCGAGGGTTTTGTTCGGGCAGTGCGCCTGCGGCCATCAGGGTGGCAATACCTTATCGAAAGCGATGACCAAGAGGCGGTTGCTGCCTTTTCGTTACTGCTGGAGATTCCATTGATCGGGACTGGGGCCGGTAGCCTCGACGCCAATCGGAAGGCGCGACTTTTTGGGGAAGCCCCCGACCTGATCCCTGGCTTGGTTCTTGAACTGAACCGCTTCACGAAGTCGCTGCCAATGCTCCGGCCGTCGATACCTTTCCGGTTTCCTACAAACAAGCCGGCTGCGCCCAGCAAGGCGGGACGGCCGGGCAGGAATGACCCTTGTCCCTGTGGTTCGGGAAGGAAATATAAGAAGTGCTGTGGTGCGCAGTGATTGTGATGCCATCGCGAGTAGCGATATCTAAACTGCAGCCCCGTCGTGCCGGAAGTACCGACGGTGAGTCGCTCATCATCCCAACTTGACTAACAGGTCTCGCGACGTGGGTTTGGGGCGAATGATAAGGCTGCCATCCGTAGGAGACAGCGCGTCCCCGTCCAGCGATGCGGACACGATGCCCTCTCCAGTGCCAGCGCTATTGTCAATGCTGACGGACAGCGGGCCATCTTTCAGGACGAGGACGATTTTGACGGCAGGCCATGCCTTCGGAAAGGCCGGGTTCAGGATAAGGTCTGGCCCCGCGCGAGACAGGCCGATCAGCCCTTCGATCCCTGCGCGGTACATCCAAGCGGCGGAACCTGTATACCAGCTCCAGCCGCCGCGCCCGATATGGGGTTCGGTCGAGTAGACATCCGCCGCCACCACATAGGGTTCCACTTTGTAGATGGCCGCATCCGCCGGGGTCAGTGCATGATTGATCGGGTTCAGCATCGAAAACAACGCGCCTGCCGCGTCGCCGTCGCCCAGCCGGGCATAGGCAAGGATCGCCCACATCGCGGCATGGCTGTATTGCCCGCCGTTCTCCCGCAGGCCGGGGGGGTAGCTTTTGATATAGCCAGGTTGCTGGTCAGATGTGTCGAAGGGCGGTGTGAACAGCAGGGCAAGGCCGGGGTCGGGGCGGATCAGGTGCTGCGCCATGGACGCCATCGCCTGCACCGCGCGGGTCGGGTCCGCAGCCCCCGATAGCACGGACCATGATTGCGCGATACTATCGATACGGCATTCGGACGATTGCGTCGATCCCAGCAGGGTTCCGTCGTCATAGGTGCCGCGCAGATACCATGCGCCGTCCCAGCCGTTGCGTTCGATGGCGCGGGCCAGATCCGCGCGGTGACGCCGCCATAGCGTTGCCCGCGCAGGATCGCGGCTGTCTGCCAAAGAGGTCATGGCATCAAGGGTAGCAATCAGCAGCCAGCCCAACCAGACCGAGGTGCCTTGCCCCTCTTCGCCTACGCGGTTCATCCCATCGTTCCAGTCACCGGTGCCGATCAGCGGCATCCCGTTTGCACCGGTCAGGCTGATCGCCTGATCCAGACCGCGGGCGCAATGCTCGAACAGCGAAGCAGTGAAGGGGGTCACATCTGGCCGGCCGAAATCGTCATGCTCTCCGGGCAGAAGGGCAGGTGCATCCAGAAAGGGAACCTGTTCGTCGAGCACAGCTTTATCGCCTGTCACGCTGATATATTGCGCGACGGCAAAGCCCAGCCAGACTCGATCATCTGAGATGCGGGTGCGCACGCCTTGGCCGGAATGGGGCAGCCACCAGTGCTGCACATCGCCTTCGGGGAATTGCCGGGATGCGGCGTGCAGCAAATGAGCGCGGGTCATTGCGGGCTTGAGGGCGGCCAGTGCCATGCCGTCCTGCAACTGGTCACGAAAGCCATAAGCGCCGCTGGCCTGATAGAAACCCGCCCGCGCCCAGACCCGACAGGCAAGCGTCTGATAGAGAAGCCAGCCGTTCACAATGATATCCATGGCCCGGTCAGGCGTGGTGATCTGGACCGTGCCCAACAGTTCGCGCCAATGGTCCTTGACGGTTTTGAGCGTGACCTCGGGATCGGCGGCGCGGTGCCGCTGGATCAGGTCGCGGGCGGCGTCCTCGGACCCGGCCTGTCCCAGCAGGGCGACAAGCGTGACGGTCTCGCCGGGGGCAAGGGTCAGCACCTGTTGCAAGGCGGCGCAGGGATCGCGCGCTGGTCCTGTCCACCCGGAAAGGGCGGTGGAGCCAATCCCTGCGGGGGCGGCCATGCTGCCGCCAAGGCACAGCACCTCGGCACGGTCGGCGCTGAGACTGCTGACATCCGCGCCCAGATCGGCAAAGGCCACGCGCCCGGCAAAAGCGGTTGCATAGGGATTGCGCGCCATGATCGCGCCCGTGACCGGGTCGGTATGGGTGATGATATGGCGCAGGCTGGCCCCGCGCGCCGCCCCCAGGACCCATTCCGCATAGGCGGTAACCGAGATGCGGCGGGTCTTCTCGGTCGCATTGTGCAGGCTCAAGCGCGAGATGCGGATAGGGTCATTCATAGGCACGAATTGCAGCAAGGTGGCCGCAATGCCATGGGCGCTGTGGTCAAACTGGCTGTAGCCGAAGCCGTGCCGTGCCACATAAAGCCCGCGGTCGCGGATTGGCAGGGCGGTCGGCGTCCATGTCTGGCCGCTGTCCAGATCGTGCAGAAAGAACGCCTCTCCGGCGGGATCGGTGACGGGATCGTTGGACCATGGGGTCAGCTGGTTCTCGCGGCTGTTTTCAGACCAGACATGGCCGCTACCCATGGCGGAGACTTGAAAGCCGAAGCCGGGGTTGGCGATGACATTGATCCAAGGCGCGGGCGTGGTCTGCCCGTCACGCAGCAGCATGACATATTCGCGCCCCTGCGCGTCGAACCCGCCGGTGCCGTTGAAGAACTCAAGCTGCGCTGGGTCGAATGTCTCCTCGGCCCCCGGATTGGCCGGCATCGGACTGGCCTGCATCGGGGCGGGCAGCGCGCGGGGGGCGGCGGGAGTCTGGGCGGGCAGGGCGTTGATCTGCTCGGCTATGCCGCCACGACTGGCCAGCAGGATGACGCTGGACGTGGCCATCAACATGGCTTTGGCCTCGGGCAGGATCAGATCGCTGCGCAGCACATGGATCTTGCCGGCTGCAGCGCTGCCGGGCAGGTCGGGGCGGGGCCGTGATCCGGCAGAGCGTACCGCCGTTTCGATTAGGTTTTGCAGATCCTGCACATAAGAGGCGGCGCGGTCGTTCAGGATCACCAGATCGAAGGCCATCTGGCGCATCCGCAGATATTCATGCGCGGCCAGTACCTCGGCCAAGCGCGAAGCGTCCTCGACATCGTCGATGCGGAACAGAAGGATCGGCAAATCGCCGGAGATGCCATGCGGCCAGAGCGCCGATTGCGCCGCTGCCCCCGCGCGGATGATAGCGTCAGGTGCGCGTAGCCGCGCATCCGCGCGGACCAGCATGCCGCCCAGTCGTTGAAAGTCGGCAGCATCGGCGCGGCTGATACCAAGGTGGCGCAGGGCCACCTGTGCATGGGTCCAAGACAGAGTGACGGCGCGGCCAAAGGCCGAGGGGTCGCGGTGGCGGTCCACCAGATCCAGTAGCGTGTCGGGATCATCCGCGATCATCGTCCAGAAAGTCACGCGGACCTGCCCGCCAGCGGGCACTGTCACCGCGCGGCGGATCGAAAAGACCGGATCAAGCACGGTCCCCGTGGTTTGCGACAAGTCCTGCGCGGCGCGTTGCGCCTGTGTCATGGTAATGCCCTGACCCAAGTAGCGGGCACGGTCGGTTTCATACTGGATGGGGGCGGTTTCCTTGCCTTCAACCACGGCGATATGGGCGGCCCAGACCTCGGGGTCATTGGGGGCGCGGCGGCGTCGAGTGGCGATCAAAACGCCCAGTTCGGGCAGAAAGTCGGTGACGACAAAGAGTTTCGCAAAGGCCGGATGCGCCACATCCGCAGCCATGGGGCCAAGCACCAGTTCGGCGTAGGAGGTCAGATCTAGCTCACGCGCCCGGCGGCCCGTGTTGGTCAGCGTCACGCGCCGCGCCTCGGCGTCGTCCTCGGCCGAGACGACGATCTCGGTCAGAGTTGTAAGGGAGGCTGCCTTGTGGGTGTAGACGGCCTGATGTTCGCTGAAAACGGCCTCGTGGCGGTCAGGATCGGTGCCGGTGGGTTGTATTGCAGAGGACCAGACCGCGCCCCTGACCCGGTCGCGCAGGGTGATGAAAGCCCCGTGCTGCGGCGCGGTGGGATCGTCGCGCCAGCGCGTGACAGCAAGGCCGCGCCAATGGCTGTACCCGGCCCCCGTCGGGGTCAGCATAAGGCCATAGTCGCCGTTGGACAGGACATGCGCTGTTGGCATGGCGGTGGCAGGTGTCAGGAATTGCCGCACGACGGGGGTGGGATCGGGGTCGCGGGAAGTCATTGCCCCTTCTTCGGTGCGGGGTGGGGACTGGCTGACATCGCGCGGCACGCGTTCCTGCAAGAGGAGGTCCGCGGCCATGATCATCGGCTCTGCGTGAAAACGCCCGCGCAGGCGACCGTTCTGCACGGCATTGGCGATGGCGGTGATCGTCATGCCCTGATGATGGGCCATGTAGCTGCGCACAATGGCGAAAGAGGCGTCAGCGGGCAAGCGGGACGGGGTGAAATCCAACGCCTCGTAAAAGCCGAACCTGCCTTGCGCACCCATTCCCGCCAGCCGGGTAAAGTTCTGCTGAGCGGCGGCAGGGTCCACCATAGCGGCGAGAGCGGTGGCATAGGGAGCGATGACGCAGTCGTCACGCAGCCCGCGTTTGAGGCCTAGACCGGGTACGCCGAAGTTGGAGTATTGATAGGCCATCTCCAGATCGCGGGCGTTATAGCCTGATTCCGAGATGCCCCATGGAATGCCAACATCCGTGCCATAGGCCTGTTGGCGTTGCACGATCCTGCGGTTTGTCTCGGCCAGAACAGAGCCTTCGGGTGCGCGCATGACCAGAGAGGGCATGAGATATTCGAACATGCTGCCCGACCATGAGATCAGCGCCGATCCGGCCCCCATGGGCGTGGCTGCACGCCCCAGACGGAACCAGTGACGGGTATCTACATCGCCCTTGGCAATGGCGAAGAGGCTGGCCAGACGCGCTTCTGAGGCCAGAAGATCGTAGCGGCTAGCATCAAGGCGGTTGGTGGCGACGGAAAAGCCGATCGACAGGAGTTTCTGCTCCCGGTCCAGCAAGAAGCCGAAGTCCATGCCATTGGCCAGCCTGCGCGCCAGCCCTTCGAGGGCGGCAAGGCGCGGGGCAAGGACTTGGTCGGGTTCCGCCGCATGGCTTGCCAGACAGGCATAGACGGCGGCGATCCAAAAGGCGGCCTCGGACGGGGGCGCGGCGTCGGTATTGCGGGTCCGGTCAAGGGCTGCCTCGGCCAGCGCGAGCAGACGATCAAGCGGGACTTTGGCCTTGGCGGCGGCTGACAGTTCTGTAAGCTTTGCGGCCAGCGCCTTGTCCTTTGGCTGTGGTGCCTCGAACGCCTCTTGCGCCAGTGAGAGAGTATCGGCCAGTCCGGCCCGCCAGTCCGCCTCGGCTATCGGCGCGCGTTGCCATTCGGCACAGGCCTGCGCCACGGCGATCAGATGCCCAGCCAGATTGCCGCTGTCCACGGTCGAGATATAGGCGGGCTCCA
>JAGXGW010000051.1 GCA_024636555.1 Paracoccaceae bacterium
GAACACAACCGCAGCCTGAGGCTTTGGCCGCACAGGTCGCTTCCGCGCCGTGGCATGGCGGCATTCGTGCTGGGCACGTTCACGATGATCACCCTTCCGCTCTATGCGGTGCTAGGCACGGCAGTGATGTGGGGATTGCTGCCCTTTCTCATGGCGGCGGTGCTGGCCATCTGGTGGGGGCTGGAGCGCAGCTACCGTGACGGCAATATCCTCGAAGAACTGACGCTGGATGCAGAGCATGTCCACCTGACGCGCACGAACCCGAAAGGCGACCGTCAGGAATGGGATTGCAACAGCTTCTGGGCGCGGGCCGAACTGCACCCCAAGGGTGGGCCGGTCCCCTTCTATGTCACGCTCAGCGGCAATGGTCGCACGGTCGAGATCGGCTCTTTCCTGTCCGAGCCGGAACGCAAGGCGCTGTTCAGCGACCTCACAGACGCGCTGCTTGCCGCCAAAACCGAAAAACCGGCCTGATCGGCCGGGTTTTGTTTTTGCTTGGCCGGAGTGTGCGCCATGCGCCTTGATCCAGCGCAGGGCGCGCTTGCCTGTCCGTTTGCCTTAACTTGGAAGCTATCGCACAGGTATGACGGTGGCCTTCGTTGCCACTGCCCCCAAACCCTGCATATCAGCTCAGCCGCGTCTTGATCATCGGACCCACCGTGCCGAAATCCATCTGGCCGGTGTATCTGCCCTTCAACTCGCCCATGACCTTGCCCATGTCGCGGATGGAGGTGGCGCCGGTCTTGTCGATCGCCGCGGCAATCGCCGCCTCGACTTCCGCATCCGTCAACTGGCGAGGCAGGAATTCCTCGATCACGGCGATCTCGGCCCGCTCGCGTTCGGCCAGATCAAGACGCCCGCCCTCTTCATAGGCGCGCACGCTTTCCATGCGCTGCTTGGCCATCTTGCCCAGAATCGCCAGCACCTCGGCATCACCGACGCTCTCGGCCTCGCTGTCGCCGCGCGCGGCAATCTCGCGATCCTTGATCGCGGCATTGATCAGACGCAGCGTCGACAAACGGTCGGCGGCCTTGTCCTTCATGGCTTGTTTGAGGGCCACATTGACCCGCTCTCGCATATCCATTCTGTCCATTCCCGACTGTGTCACAGACGCGACACATAATGTGAGAAGCTGCGGGGGACAACAGCGCAGTCACCAATCGGTGAAGACGGGCAGTTCCGCCCTTGTCCGCGGCACGGCAACCCTTGACCCTGACAGGTGCTGGACGTAAACCTCCGCCAATTTGCCCGCAGGGTGCACTTTGCCGCGGGCAGCCTTGCATCCAGACCCGGCGCTGCCTATGTGCCCGACGCTGTCCACCCGAACCGGAGTATCCCATGCAACAATCCAATGCCCCCCGCCCCACAGCCTGCCTTGCCCTTGCAGATGGCACTCTGTTCTATGGCCGAGGCTTTGGTGCCACGGGCGAGACTCAGGCCGAGTTGTGCTTCAATACAGCCATGACCGGCTATCAGGAGATCATGACCGATCCCTCCTATGCGGGACAGATTGTCACCTTCACGTTCCCCCATATCGGCAATGTCGGCGTGAACCCCGATGATGACGAAACCGCCGATCCTGTCGCCGCAGGCATGGTGGTAAAATGGGACCCGACCGAGCCCAGCAACTGGCGCGCGGCGGAGCATCTGACGACATGGCTCGAAAAGCGTGGCCGCATCGCCATCGGCGGCATCGACACACGCCGTCTGACCCGCGCGATCCGGCAGCAGGGCGCGCCGCATGTGGCGCTGGCCCATAACCCTGACGGC
Source organism: Paracoccaceae bacterium (assembly GCA_024636555.1). Taxonomy (GTDB): domain Bacteria; phylum Pseudomonadota; class Alphaproteobacteria; order Rhodobacterales; family Rhodobacteraceae; genus Seohaeicola. The sequence continues at coordinate 1,771 of JAGXGW010000051.1, forward strand.
GTGTTCGACATCGAGGCGTTGGTCGCCCGTGCCCGCGCCTTCCCCGGCCTCAAGGGGCTGGATCTGGCCAAGGACGTGACTTGCGCGCAATCCTATCGCTGGGACGAAATGCGCTGGGCATGGCCCGAAGGGCACCAGCGCCAGACCGACACCCGCTTCAAGGTTGTCGCCGTGGATTACGGCGCAAAGCGCAATATCCTGCGCTGTCTGGCCTCTGTCGGTTGCGAAGTGACCGTGCTGCCCGCCCATGCCACAGCCGAAGAGGTGATGGCCCATGCGCCCGACGGCGTGTTCCTGTCCAACGGTCCGGGTGATCCTGCCGCCACAGGTGCTTATGCCGTGCCGATGATCCAGGGCGTTCTGAAACACGATCTGCCGGTTTTCGGGATCTGTCTGGGCCACCAGATGCTCGCGCTCGCCCTCGGGGCCGAGACGATCAAGATGAACCACGGCCATCATGGTGCCAACCATCCGGTCAAGGATCTGGACACTGGCAAGGTCGAGATCACCTCGATGAACCACGGTTTTGCCGTCGACAGCCAGAGCCTGCCCAAGAATGTGCTGGAAACCCATGTGTCGCTGTTCGATGGCTCGAACTGCGGTATCCGTCTGGCGGATCGGCCTGTCTTTTCCGTGCAATACCACCCCGAGGCCAGCCCCGGCCCGCAGGACAGTTTCTACCTGTTCGAGCGCTTTGCTGCACATATGGCGGCGCGGGCGAAAGACGGCGTGAATTAACCGGTTGTTAAACCTGCCTTAACCAAACCCTGCGATTCCTTGCTCACCCCCCGCCGCATCATCACTGCGCGGGCGGGCTGAGGCAAAGGGATGGACGTATGTTGATTTGGACAGACGGCGGGCCTCCGCAACCGCCGGGCAGTGCCGCGCGTGACCACGGGATGCGCCACAGGCCGCGCTCTGCCGCACAGGGCCGCAAGCCACGCGATCAGGCCGCGCCGGACCTCGCCCGCTATCTGGTGGATCACAAGCTGATCAGCATCACCCAGATGCTGGCGGCACGCCGCCAGATGCAGCAGGACAATGCCCCTATCACCGATGTTGCCCTCGCCGAGGGCTGGATCAGCGCCGAGGCCCTGTTGGCGGCGCGTGCGGGCTGTTTCGGGTTGCGACCGGTCGATCTGGAAACCGATCCTCCCGATCCCTTGCTGCTGTCCGGCTTCGATCCCGCGCAATGCCTCAAGGCAAGGATGCTGCCGTGGCGTGTCGCCAAGGACGGGACCGTCCTGATCGCGACGGCCTGCCCCGAAACCTTTGCCGCCATGCGCGCCGATCTGCCCTCCCCGTTCCATCGCGCCAGCGCGGTGCTGGTCACGGCACAGGCGCTGGACAAGGCCATTGCCGCGCATTGGTGCCAAGACATGACAAAGGCCGCGCTGACACGCGTGCCGCCAAGCGAGAGTTGCCGGACATGGCCCGCTGTCACAGGCGCGCGCCGCCTTGGCGTGTTTGCCGCCGGATTCGCACTGATCGCTCTGGTGCTGAGCTATCCGACAGCCCTTTTCGCGGTTCTCGCCGGATGGGCGCTTGCCACGCTGGTCGTCTCGGCCCTGCACAAGACCGCATCGCTGGTGGCCTATCTGGGCCGCAAACGTCCGGCGGCGGGCGTCTCTGTCAGTCCGGAGAGGCCGATGGGAGTCCCCGATGCTGCGGCCAAACGGCCCGTTGTGTCGATCCTTGTGCCGTTGTTCCGCGAACCCGAAGTGGCGCATCACCTCATCCGCCGTCTGGAGAAACTGACCTATCCCAAAGCGCTACTGGATGTTCTTCTTGTGCTCGAGGAATGCGATAGCGTGACCCGCGATGCGCTCGCCCAAGCGCAATTGCCACCATGGGCGCGCATCATCACCGTGCCGGACGGACAGCCCCGCACCAAGCCGCGCGCCATGAATTACGCGCTGGATTTCTGCCGTGGCGAGATCATCGGCATCTATGACGCCGAAGACGCGCCCGATCCGGACCAACTCGACAAGGTCACCGCCCGTTTCGCGCGCGCGCCGCCGGATCTCGTCTGCCTGCAAGGTGTGCTGGACTATTACAATCCGCGCCAGAACTGGCTGGCGCGGTGCTTTACCATCGAATATGCCACGTGGTTCCGTGTGATGCTGCCCGGCATGGCGCGTCTTGGCTTCGCCATCCCCTTGGGCGGCACGACGCTGTTCTTCCGGCGCGCCGCACTGGAATCACTGGGCGGCTGGGACGCGCATAACGTGACCGAAGATGCCGATCTGGGCTTTCGTCTCGCCCGCCACGGCTACCGGACCGAGATGATCACAACCACCACGCAGGAAGAGGCGAACTGCCATGCTCTGCCGTGGATCAAGCAACGCTCGCGCTGGCTCAAGGGGTATATGGTCACCTATCTGGTCCATATGCGCCACCCGCGCTTGCTGTTGCGCCAGTTGGGTCTGTGGCGCTTTGTCGGCTATCAGACCCATTTCGTCACCGCGCTGTCGCAATTCCTGCTGGCACCGGTGCTGTGGTCTTTCTGGCTTGTGCTGCTGGGATTGCCGCATCCGCTGGACGGTGTCCTGCCCGCCGCCACGCTCACGGCCGTCGCGCGGCTGTTCCTGCTGGTCGAGGCGCTGACCATCACGGCCGGGCTGATCGCCGTGTCAGGCCCGCAGCACCGCCACCTGCTGTTCTGGGTGCCGACGCTGCATTTCTATTTCCCGCTGGGCGTCTTCGCGGCCTACAAAGCCCTCTACGAACTGATTTTCGCGCCGTTCTTCTGGGACAAGACCACGCATGGCCATTCACTAAGCCCGCGCCCGCGCCGCAGTGGGCTGGCGCGCCTGATCACTCGACGCTCTTGAGGGTGCCGCTGTCCAGTTTGAGCCGCGTCACGAAGGCCTTGGAGATGTGATCCTTCAACGCCTCGTAAGCGCCGATCTCGTTGCGCGCCTCGATGGCCGCGACAATGGCATCATGCTCGGCCAAAGCATCCTCGCCGCGCCCCTGTGCGGCCAGCGAAGTGGTCGCCATCAACGCCATGGAGCGGTGCACAAGATCAAGCTGCTGCACCAGATAGCGGTTATGCGAGGCCAGATGGATCTGCTTGTGGAAACGCCGGTTCGCCCGCGCCAGCCCCTTGGGGTTGCCCAGCAGCGCGCGATCCGCCTCGACCATGTCGCGCAACACGCGCACTTCCTCGATGGTGGCATGACGCGCCGCCAGACGCGCGGCCAGACCCTCAAGTTCGGCCCGCACCACATATAATTCGCTGAGCTGGTTATGATCCAGCGAGGCCACGATCAGGCTGCGACCATCCCGTGTCAGCAAGGACTGCGTCTCAAGCCGTTGCAATGCCTCGCGAATCGGCGTGCGTGACACGCCGAACCTCTCGGCCAGCTCGCTTTCCACCAGACGGTCGCCGGGACGGTAAATGCCAGTGTCGATCGCCTCGAGTATCAGGAAATACGCGTCTTTCTGCACTGGTTTGAGGTCCTTCATCCGCTCCGTCTCCTTCACTGTCGCGACAATCTATCGCCCTGTGACCCTGTCAGGCAAGGCGCAACTGTTGCGGCCTGTGACACAGCAGGATAGCGTTGCCTTATGCCAAAGATTCATTTCACACATGTCACCGGCTGGGTCTTCGATCTGGACAACACGCTTTACCCGCCCCACGCGCGCCTGTTCGACCAGATCGAGGCGCGGATGACGCAGTTCGTGATGGAAGCGCTGGGCGTGGACCAGCCCCGCGCCAACCATCTGCGCCATCACTACTGGCAGACCTACGGCACCACTTTGGCCGGGCTGATGCGCGAGCATGACGTCGATCCCGCGCCCTATCTGACCCATGTGCACGATATCTCGCTGGACCATCTCGAGGTGGATACCGCCCTTGTCGATCACATCCGCGCCCTGCCCGGCCGCAAGATTGTCTATACCAACGGCTGCGCACCCTATGCCGAACGGGTGATCACCGCGCGCGGCCTGTCGGGGCTGTTCGATGCGGTCTACGGCGTGGAGCATGCAGGCTTTCTGCCCAAACCCGAAGCTGCTGCCTTCGACGCGATTTTCGCGCTCGACGGGATGCAGACCGGCACGGCGGCGATGTTCGAGGATGACCCGCGCAACCTCGCCGCCCCGCATGCACTGGGAATGCAGACCGTCCATGTCGCGCCCGATGCGCTCAAGGCCGACCATATCCACCATCACACCGATGATCTGACCGGCTTTCTGGCGCGGCTGCTCTAGTCTTCGTCACATGACACAGTAAACCCTGTGGCCGCCGGGAGCCTTGAGCAGATTGTCAACGCGCAGCGTCGGGCCGCGGTGCGGCGATGCCACCTTTCAGTATGGCAATTTATGCCTGCCACATCCGCCTGACCTCCAGACCTGCGCCTGCCTCTGCCAAATCGCCGTGCCGGGGGGCCGCATATGGCTGCGGCACCTCGCCACGCTGCGGCAATTCGCGGATTTTTTTCGCGCGTCGGGATGTCTATCAGGGTCCGCAACGATCCCAAACCACTCCACCCATCCTGCGAAAGGCCCCCGTCATGAGCAAGATCGACCCCACCATTCTGCCCGCCCTGGCGACCGATCAACCGCAAAACGTCAGCGCCGCAACACAAAACCCGGCCAAAAGCCCCGACAAGCTGATCCTGCTGATCACGGCTCTGGCCCTGATCCTGTGGGGCCTGTCAATCGCGGCCTTTGGCATTCCCGGTCTCTATATTCCCGCGCTGATCGCCGTGCCGGTGATTTTTACACTCCTGATGGTGATCACACGCGGATGACGGAATGGCGCTTGGACCTTTCGGCCCCTGCGCCCTACATATGGGTGAAGCGAAAGGGACAATCATGCGGCAATTCGATTACGATATCCTTGTATCCGGTGGCGGTGTCGCCGGGCTGACGGCCGCTGCCGTTTTCGGCACCGCAGGCTTTTCTGTCCTCTGTGTCGATCCCGCCCCGCCCGTCACCGAACGCGAGGCCGAGGGCGCAGACCTGCGGACCACCGCGTTTCTGCAACCGGCCCAGGCCCTGCTGGAACGCGCGGGCCTGTGGGACCGTCTTGCCCCGCATGCCGCAGGCTTGCAGATCATGCGGATCGTCGATGCTGGCGGGCCTGAGCCAGAGCCGCGCCTGACCCGCGATTTCAACGCCGCCGACATCTCCGACAAGCCCTTTGGCTGGAACCTGCCCAACTGGCTGTTGCGCCGCGAGATGGTGGCGCGGCTGGCCGAATTGCCGAATGTGACCTTCCGCCCCGGCACCGGTGTTCAAACCGTGTTCACACGGCAGACCGAGGCTCGCGTGGGCCTGTCCGATGGCACTACCGCCCGCGTGCGGCTCGTTATCGCCGCCGATGGCCGCAACTCGACTGTGCGCGAGGCGATGGGCGTGGGCGTGAAGACCACCCGCTACGGGCAAAAAGCGCTGACCTTCGCCGTCACCCATCCGCTTCCGCACGAGAATGTCTCGACCGAGATCCACCGCTCCGGCGGTCCATTCACGCTGGTGCCGCTGCCCGATTTCAACGGCATGCCTTCCTCTGCTGTGGTCTGGATGGAACAGGGGCCGGAAGCCAAACGGCTGGCCGAACTGCCGCCAGCAGAGTTCGAGGCGGCGATGAACGCCCGCTCGTGCAACCTCTACGGCCCGCTCACACTGGCCTCGCGGCGCATGATCTGGCCGATTATCAGTCAGGTGGCGGAGCGTATGTCAGCCGAGCGCGTGGCGCTCGTGGCCGAGGCCGCGCATGTCATGCCACCCATCGGCGCGCAGGGGCTGAACATGAGCCTTGGCGATATGCGTGTCCTGCTGGAACTGGCACAGGCCGCGCCCGACCAGCTGGGTGACGCTGCCATGCTGGACAGGTTCCACCGCAGCCGCCACACCGAGGTGCGCGCCCGCGTGGCAGGCGTAGACCTGCTCAACCGCGCCTCCATGATGTCCGCCCAACCGCTGCGCGATATCCGTGCAGCAGGGCTGAACGCGATCTATTCCCTGCCTGCGGTGCGGCGCACGATGATGCAGATGGGTCTGGGTGCCAAAGCCTGATCGAGGCACTGACGGCCCCGTCGGATGCCTCCGGCGGGGATATTTGCAGCAAGAAGAAGGGAAGTTTACAGAACCTGATCCAGCACAGGCTTGAGCCGCGCCAGCGTGGCGGGCACATCATAGAGCTTGTCCAGCCCGAACAGGCCCAGCCGGAAGGTGCGAAAACCCTCGGGCTCGTCGCATTGCAACGGCACGCCCGCCGCGATCTGCATGCCGAGGGCGGCGAATTTCTTGCCGTTCTGGATTTCGGGATCGTCAGTATAGCTGACCACAACGCCCGGCGCGCCAAAACCCTCGGCAGCGACCGAGACGACGCCCTTGTCGGCCAGCATCTGCCGCACACCGTTGCCGAGATCCCATTGCGCCTGCCGCAGCTTCTCGAAGCCGTAATCGCGCGTCTCGATCATCGTGTCGCGGAAGGCGCGCAACGCGTCCGTGGGCATGGTCGCGTGATAGGCATGCCCGCCACCCTCATAGGTCTGCATGATCGTGTACCATTTCTTCAGATCGACCGCAAAACTGTCACTTTGCGTTTTTTCCAGCCGGTCAATCGCGCGCTGCGACAGCATCACAATGCCTGCGGAGGGCGAGGCCGACCAGCCCTTTTGCGGGGCCGAGATCAGCACATCCACGCCGGTGGCCTGCATATCCACCCAGGCGCAACCGCTCGCGATGCAATCGAGCACCATCAGCCCGCCCACCTCATGCGCGGCTGCCGCGAGCGCGGTTATATAATCATCCGGCAGGATCAACCCGGCCGAGGTTTCGACATGCGGGGCAAAAACCACTTCGGGCTTGGCCTCGCGGATCGCGGCTGTCACCTCGTCAATCGGGGCAGGCGCAAAGGGCGCTGTCACCCCGTTGCCGGTCTGGCGCGCCTTGAACACGGTTGTTTGCGCCGTGAACTGGCCTGCGTCGAAAATCTGGCTCCAGCGATAGGAAAACCAGCCGTTGCGCACAACCAGCGCATGCGCGTCATGACCGAACTGCCGCGCCACAGCCTCCATCGCATAGGTGCCGCCGCCGGGCACAAGGGCTGTGCCGTCGGCCTTGTAGACATCCTTCAGCATGCCGGAAATATCACGCATCACCTGCTGAAAGCTCGCGCTCATGTGGTTTAGCGAGCGATCGGTGAACACGACCGAGAATTCCAGCAACCCGTCAGGGTCCACATTGTTCAGCAGGGCAGTCATGGGCATTTCCTCCTCCGGGTTTTGCAAGGCGTAGCGCGGTGCGCGCTCAAAATCAAAGCCCCATTCGTCGCAAGGCTAAAGCGGGCCGGGGCGGCGCTCCTCGGACAACAGCACATTGGCCTCCACATCCCCCACCCCCGGCAGCGTCATGATCCGCCGTCTAAGCACCCGCTCGAAATCCGAGATATCCCGCGCCACCACCCGCAAGCGGTAATCATAGAGGCCAAGGATATGCTCGACTGTCTGCACCTCGGGGATCGCGGTGATGGCGCGCTCGAAATCCTCAAGGCTGACGCGGCCCTTGGTCGCCAGTTTCACGCCCAGAAACACCGTGACGCCAAAGCCCAGCTTTTCATGGTCCAGCACCAGCCGCCGTCCCTTGATCACACCCGCCTCGTGCAGCCGTTTGATCCGCCGCCATGCGGCGGGCTGCGACAGCCCCAGACTGCGGCCCAAAGCGCCCGCACTCAGCGTCGCATCGGCCACCAGCGCCCGCAGGATCGCCCGGTCCGTCTCGTCCAGATCGACCAGGTCCACCGGTGTGCTCATACCGGCAAGACCTCGTCAGATTTGATCCGCGCCACATGCATCAGCGCCTCGATATCGGCGATATGCGGCAGGGTCAGGATACGGGCGCGGTAAAGTTGCTGGTAATGCGCCATGTCGCGCGCGATCACCGACAGGCGCAGATCGACGCGGCCAAGAAAGGTCTGGATCTCCAGCACCTCCGGTATCTCGCGCGCGGCGACCAGAACATCGTCAAAGGCCCGCGTTACCGTTTTGTCGAGCGTGATGCGCAAACTCACCTCCACCGCATAGCCCAAAGCCTGCCAGTCGATCACCGCCTGTTGGCCCTTGATCACGCCGCGCGCGGTCAGCCGCTCCAGCCGCCGCCAGCAGGTCGCCTGTGTCACGCCGGCCCGTTCTGCCAGTTCCGCCGTGCCAAGCGAAGGGTCTGCCTGAAACTGGCGCAGGATGCGGCGGTCGGTGTCGTCAAGCATGATTTATGCACCTACTTCTTATACACGCATGATCTTTCACTGTTCTTACAAATACTCATAAAAAACGCAAACAAAATGACGCCACCGTCGCTATGGTCGCCACCAGAAACGTAGTAACCTGAAAGGAACTGCCCCATGCGCGTGTATTACGACCGTGATTGCGACATCAACCTGATCAAAGACAAGAAAGTAGCCATTCTCGGCTACGGCAGCCAGGGTCACGCCCATGCGCTGAACCTGCGCGATTCGGGCGCGAAGAACCTTGTCGTTGCCCTGCGCGAAGGCTCGGCTTCCGCCAAGAAAGCCGAAGGCGAAGGCCTCAAGGTCATGGGCATTGCCGAAGCCGCCGCCTGGGCCGATCTGATCATGTTCACCATGCCCGACGAATTGCAGGCGGAAACATACAAGAAATACGTGCATGACAACATCCGCGAAGGTGCCGCCATCGCATTCGCCCACGGTCTGAACATCCATTTTGGCCTGATCGACCCCAAGCCCGGTGTTGACGTCATCATGATGGCCCCCAAAGGCCCCGGCCACACCGTGCGCGGCGAATATACTAAGGGCGGCGGCGTGCCCTGCCTCGTGGCCGTGCATAACGACGCATCCGGCAAAGCGCTCGAGATCGGTCTCTCCTATTGCTCCGCCATCGGTGGCGGCCGCTCAGGCATCATCGAGACCAACTTCCGCGAGGAATGCGAGACCGACCTGTTCGGCGAGCAGGCGGTTCTGTGTGGTGGTCTGGTCGAACTGATCCGCATGGGTTTCGAGACGCTGGTCGAGGCAGGCTATGCGCCCGAAATGGCCTATTTCGAGTGTCTGCACGAGGTCAAGCTGATCGTTGACCTGATCTATGAAGGCGGCATCGCCAACATGAACTACTCGATCTCCAACACTGCCGAATACGGTGAATATGTCAGCGGCCCGCGCATCCTGCCTTACGACGAGACCAAGGCCCGCATGAAGGCCGTGCTGCGCGACATCCAGACCGGCAAATTCGTGCGTGACTTCATGCAGGAAAACGCCGTCGGCCAGCCCTTCTTCAAAGGCACGCGCCGCCTGAACGACGAGCACCAGATCGAACAGGTCGGCGAGCAACTGCGCGGCATGATGCCGTGGATCTCTGCGGGCAAGATGGTCGACAAGGCCAAGAATTGATCCGCATGCAGTGATTGAGCTTTGCTACGCAAAGCATTGATCCAGAAGGGCATCCCAGCGGGATGCCCTTTTTCATGACGGGTTGCGGCCGCGATGGACATTGCCCCGCGCGCATGGTTACTACCCGCATGGCACAAAACCCCACCACTGCAAACTGGGCCTCGATCGGCCTGCTCGGGATTGTCTGGGGCGGCACGTTCATGATCGTCTCGATTGCCCTGCGCGATTACGGTCCCGTCACCGTGGCCTGTGCGCGCACCACGTTGGGGGCGGCGGCTCTGGTGCTGTTGATGCGGGTGACGGGGCGGCGCTGGCCCACGGGGAACCGGCGGCTGTGGACTTTTCTGATCGCGATCAGTCTGCTGTCCACGGCTTTGCCCTTCTATCTGCTCAGTTGGGGCCAGCAATATGTACCCTCGGCCTTTGCGGGGATCTCGATGGCGGCGCTGCCCTTGTTCGTGTTGCCGCTCGCGCATGTCTTTGCCGACGAGCCTTTGACCTTCCGGCGCACGGCAGGGGTGATTATGGGCTTTATCGGCGCGGCGGTGCTGATCGGGCCGGGCATCTTTGCCGCAACCGGAGATCGCGCGGCGTTTGGGCAACTGGCCTGCGTCACGGCGGCGCTGTCCTATGCGGTGGCTGCGATCCTGACGCGGCGGTGCCCGCCGATTGATCCGGTCGCCTTGTCGACGATCACGCTGGTTGTGGGCGCCATCGTCCTGATCCCCGCCATGCTGCTGGCCGAGGGCGTGCCCGGTTGGGCGGGCCAGACCAGCGGGTTTGCCATCCTGTTTCTGGGGCTGATGCCCACGGCTCTGGCCGCTTTGCTGCGGGTGCAGGTGATCCGCAGCGCGGGACCGGTCTTCATGACCTTGGTGAATTATCAGGTGCCGCTCTGGTCGATGGTTTTCGGGGTGCTGATCCTGTCCGAAGCGCTGCCATGGCGGTTTTTCGTGGCGCTGGCGCTGATCATGACAGGGCTGGCACTCAGCCAATGGGGGGCACTGTTGCGGCTGTTCGGGCGGGGCATTAAATCCTGAGGCGTCTTACCCGAGACAAGATAAGGGCGGCGACCGGCCGCGGGCGGGCGATTACACCGTTTGAGTGGGGCAGTTTATCGCACAGCATACCGCAAGCTTTGTGGCTGGTGCTGCGTTGCAAAAGCGCCCGCCCGGGGGGCGGTCGGGCGCTGCCCGGGCCGCTGGCGCGGCCGTTCCGGGCAAAAAACACAACCTGCGCCTGCCACTTTTCTAGACAGCCTCTTTCACCGCCTCCACGATCCGGTCCACCACCTCGGCCAGAAGCGCTTCATCTTCGCATTCGGCCATGACGCGGATCAGGGGTTCGGTGCCGGATTTGCGGATCAGAAGCCGCCCCTTGCCGACAAGCCGCGCCTCGGCGTCTGCGATCACGCCTTGCACGGATGCCGCTTCCAACGGGGCTTGCCCGTCCCTGTAGCGGACATTCTGCAAAAGCTGCGGCACGCGTTCGAAGTTCTGCGCCAGTTGTGAGGCGGGCAGCCCCGTCCGCACCATCTCGGCCAGAAACTGCAAACCCGCCATCAGCCCGTCGCCCGTAGTGGCATAATCCGTCATCACGATATGGCCCGATTGCTCGCCGCCCAGATTGAACCCGCCCGCGCGCATCCGTTCCACCACATAGCGGTCGCCCACGTTTGTGCGTTCCAGCCGCAAGCCGCGCGCCTCCAGAAAGCGCTCAAGCCCGAGGTTCGACATCACGGTCGCCACAAGCGCATTGCCGTTCAGCCGCCCCTCCTCGGCCCATCGCGCGGCCAGCAGGGCCATGAACTGATCACCATCCGCCACCTGCCCGGTCTCGTCGATCAGGATCACCCGGTCGGCATCGCCGTCCAGACAGATGCCCAGATCCGCACCGTGCGAGATCACCGTTTCCGCAGCGACGCGCGGATGGGTGGAGCCACAGTTCTGATTGATATTGCGCCCGTCCGGGGCCACGCCGACGGGGATCACATCGGCCCCCAGCTCCCACAGCACTTCGGGTGCCGCGCGGTAGGCCGCCCCGTTGGCGCAATCGATCACCACCTTGATGCCGTTCAGGCGCATGCCGGAGGGGAAGGTCGATTTCACGCGCTCGACATAGCGGAAGCGGCCGTCGTCGATCCGCTTGGCGCGTCCGATGTTCTGTGCGGCAGCAGGTTCGACCCCGTTCTCGATCAGCCGCTCGATCTCAATCTCGACCTCGTCCGACAGTTTGAACCCGTCGGGGCCGAAAAACTTGATCCCGTTGTCCGAGGCCGGATTGTGACTGGCCGAGATCATCACCCCCAGATCGGCCCGCATCGAGGGTGTGAGCAGCCCCACAGCCGGCGTCGGGACCGGCCCCAGCAGCAGCACGTTCATCCCCGTCGAGGTCAGCCCCGCAGTCAGCGCGTTTTCGAACATATAGCCCGACAGTCGCGTGTCCTTGCCGATCACAACGCGGTGCACGGCGCGCCCGCCATCGCGGCGGAAGTAGCGGCCCACAGCGGCCCCGATCCGCAACGCCATCTCGGCCGTCATCGGATGGATATTGGCCGTGCCGCGCACCCCGTCGGTTCCGAATAGTTTACGCGCCATCTGATCGTCCTTTCGTCACTGCCTGCCACAGGGTCAATGCCGACCGTGTCGCGAAGACGTCATGCACCCGCAGGATCTGCACACCCTGCGCTGCCGCTGCCAGAGCAACGGCAACGGAGCCATACACGCGGGCCTCAATGTCGGGCGCATGTCCCAAAGTGGCAATGAATTTCTTGCGCGACGCCCCCAACAGAACCGGACAGCCCAGAGCGTGGAACAGGCTGATCCGCGCCAGCAGCGCGAGGTTATGGGCCTGCGTCTTGCCAAAGCCGATGCCGGGATCGACGATGACCCGCGCGCGCGGGATGCCTGCCGCCTCCAGCGCCGTGATGCGCGCGGCGAGAAAGTCGTACACATCCAGCAGCACATCGTCGTAGCGCGGATCGTTCTGCATCGTTTGCGGATCGCCCTGTGCATGCATCACGCAGACAGGCAGGCTGGCCGAAGCGCAAAAGGGCGCAAGGCCCGCATCGAAGGTAAAGCCAGATACGTCATTGACGAGACCGGCCCCCGCCTGAACCGCCGCCTGCGCCACGGCGGTTTTGCGCGTGTCGATCGACAGGGGCAGGCCCAGCCCTGCGGCACGCAGCGCGGCGATCACCGGCGCTGTGCGGCTGATCTCACGCTCCACCGGCACTTCGGCGGCACCGGGACGGGTGGATTCGCCGCCCACGTCGATCAGGTCGGCCCCCGCCTGCCGCATCTGCAGGGCATGAGCCACAGCCGCCTCCGGCGCATCATGCTGGCCGCCATCGGTGAAACTGTCCGGCGTGACATTCAGGATGCCCATGATCTGTACGCGGCCCATGTCCAGCCCGGCAACAGCCGCGCGCGGCGCGGTCAGACGTGCCAGCACGGGCGCCGGCACCTGTTGTGCCGCGATCACCCTTGCGGGCGCATCACGCGACAAAAGCTCGACACGGTCAAACCACAGCGGCCCGCCCGCCAGTGGAACTGAACTGTCGGGACGCTCCGGTCCGGTCATCGCAAGGGGGCGGTAATAGACTGTCATACCGGGTGCATGGGCGATTGCCGCGCGCTTGGCAAGGACCGTCAGAGACGCGGCTGATCCACGGCCAGAAACCGCACCGCCGGTGGCAGGGCCTCCGGCATGGTTTCGCCGATCATCATGATCTTGGCGGCCTGCATGTGGCTGGCGAACCACAGGATAATGCCCTGCGCGTCGTGCGGATCGACCGCCGGACCATCCACCGCGTCCAGCACGATCTTTGACGGGGCCCAGACACTGATCTGGCCCTGCCGCATGGACCAGTCCAGTTCGGTGCGGGAGTTGACCACCACACAGCGCGGATCACGCGCCGCCAAAGACCATGCATTCTGCTCTATCGCCAGAAGGTCGATGCGCCGCTGCACCAGAGGATGCGCGGCTTGCGGCACAGCCAGATCAGGCGCGCCGACGCACAGGATCGTCGGGCGATGACCTGCCTCAAGCTGGTCGATCCATCCGGTCAGATGGTCCGAGGCGATGGCCGCGTTCGTCAGATAGATCACCTCGGGATGGGGGCGGTCATCATCCGCCAGCGGCGCATCGGCGGGGCGCATGGCGGGACGCGCGCGCACGATCTCCACTCCAAGCGCGCCGGGACCCCGATCCAGCTTTTCGATGCGGACGAAAACACGGCGCGCCTGCGGCTCCAGCAGGATACGGTCCGCCACACGCTGCGCCAGAGTCTCCAGCAGGTTCAGCCGCTCGGCGGCAAGCTCGTGGGCAATCGCCTCGGTCACCTTGTCATAGGACAGGATGCGGTCCACGTCGTCATCGCGGTGCTCCTGCGGGGCGACCTCGACCACGACATTGAAACAGATGCGCTGCGTGATGCCGCGCTCGGCCTGAAATGCGCCGATCTCGACCGTGACGATATGGTCGCGCAGCGAGATCCGGTCCAGCATATCCGGCCCGGCCGTGGCCTCGGCCCGCTCGGAGGGGTGGCCGAAGGCCCATTTGATTTCGCTGCTCATGATCTACCCCTTCGCGCCGTCTGACGGGCACACTAGCGACCAGCCGTCGCGCCGCAAGAGCACCTGCGGCAGGTTAACGGACGAAAACGGCTTGGGTGTGCCCGCGCATGTCCCCGCAAGCGCAAAAGCGGTTCTGCCTCAGTTCTGCGCGGTCACAGTCGGATGACGGTAGAAATGGTGCACGCCGATGGTGGTCGTGCGGGGGAAGGTCCGCGACCAGTTCGGGCGGACGGCCTTGGTATGATAATGCGTGGCACCTTTCGTCAGCGTGCGCGGTGCACCGTTGACCATGACGCTGGCGACACGGGCGGACACCTCGAAAGCGTCACGCTCGTGCACGGTTTTGGAATTGCCGTCGCATGTATAGGTGAACTGGCACTGATACTTGCGACCGGTGCCCTGGTTGATCACGCCGCAAACCGTGTCGGGATAGAGCGAACTGTCAACGCGGTTGAGGATCACCTCGGCCACCGCGAACTGGCCGCGCAGGGATTCGCCGCGCGCCTCGAAATAAAGCGCCTCGGACAGGCAGGCCACATCCTCGTTGGACATCGACGGCTTGGGCACCTGCGCCAGCCATGCATGGCTGTAACTGATCTGGCCCGGCTCGGGCCGTGTCTGTTGCAGAAAACCGTCCAGTTGCGAGACAGACATCCTGTTCAGAGCGCGTTGCTCTTCCTTCAGAACGTCCTTGATCGATGTTTCTCCAACTGCGGGAAAGGCCACGCCCGTGGCCAGAATCATGGCAGCAAAAAACCGCATTTTGGCATCTCCTTGTCAGAATGGCCGAGGCGCAGAGCTCGTACCAATCCGCAAAATCAACCGCGGCTTTAGAGCATTCAGGCGGGATGGTCCACCCGTCGGCGAATCGTGGCCCTTTGCGGCAAGAATTCGCTCAAAACGCAAGAGAGTATTTTGACGATATTTGGGCGTTCCGGAAAGATCTAGCGGAAGCTCTGGTGCCCCCCTACCCTATTTTGTCACGCACCGCCAATTGCGCGGCGGCAAGTCTCGCCACCGGTACGCGAAAGGGCGAACAGGACACATAGTCGAATCCGGCATCACGGCAGAAGGCGATTGATTCGGGGCTGCCACCATGTTCACCGCAGATCGAAAGAACCAGATTCGGCTGCGCCTTGCGCCCCCGTTCTGCCGCAATCTGCAACAACTCGCCCACCCCGTCCTGATCCAGCGTATGGAACGGATCTTCGGGAAACACGCCCTGCTGCACATAGGCCGACATGAACCGTCCCGCGTCGTCACGCGACAGACCATAGGTCATCTGCGTCAGGTCGTTGGTGCCAAAGCTCAGAAACGCCGTATGCGGCGCGATCTCTCCGGCCCGCAAGGCCGCGCGCGGCGTCTCGACCATGACACCCAGACGATAGGTGAAATTCACACCGGATTCGTTGCGCACAGCCGCCGCCACCGCATCGACGCGGGTCTTGACCAGTTCCACCTCGCGCTTGGCCGACACCAGCGGGATCATGATTTCCGGCACCACCGGATCACCGTCACGGCTGGCAAGGATCGTCGCCTCGAAAATAGCGCGCGCCTGCATGTCGTAGATTTCCGGCACGGTGATCCCCAGCCGCACGCCCCGCATCCCCAGCATCGGGTTGTATTCGGCCAGCGCCTCGCAGCGGCGCGTCACATCCGACAGCGGCAGGTCCAGCGCCTCGGCCAGTTCGCGGTAGCCCGCGCGGTCATGCGGCAGGAACTCGTGCAAGGGCGGATCGAACAGGCGGATGCAGACGGGTTGCCCCTGCATGATGCGGAACAACTCGGCGAAATCGGCGCGCTGCATCGGTAACAGACGGTCAAGTGCGGCGCGGCGGTCGTGGCTGGCATCGGCAAAGATCATCTCGCGCATCACGGTCAGACGATCCGCCTCGAAGAACATGTGTTCGGTCCGGCACAGGCCGATTCCCTGCGCCTTGAAATTGCGCGCGGTCTGCGCGTCTGTGGGTGTGTCGGCATTGGCGCGCACGCCGATATCGCGCACGTCGTCGGCCCATTCCATCAGCGTCTGGAACGCATCGTCCTGCGCGGCCTCAAGCATGGCGGGCTCGCCCGCCAGCACCTCGCCATTGGTGCCGTCGATGGTCAGAATATCGCCGGCCTTGAAATCGCGCCCGTCGGGCACCGTCAGGATATTTTTGCGCAGGTTGAACTTGATATCATTCACCCCGACCACGCAGGGCAGGCCCAGACCACGCCCGATCACGGCGGCATGGCTGGTCATGCCGCCACGCTCGGTCAGCACGGCCACAGCGGCATGCATGCCGCGAATATCCTCGGGGCTGGTTTCGCGCCGCACCAGAATGCAGGCCTCGCCGCGCGCGGCACTGGCCTGCGCCTCGCCTGCCGTGAACACCAGACGCCCGCTGGCAGCCCCCGGGCTTGCGGCGATGCCACGCGCCAGACGGTCGCGCGGGGCGGCAGGGTCGATCTGGCGGTGCAACACCTCGTTGAGCGCACGCGGCTCGATCCGGAGCAGCGCCTCCTCACGGGCGATGATGCCCTCCTCGGCCAAGGCCACGGCGATCCGCACAGCGGCGCGGGCATTGCGGGCCACGCGGACGCCGTCCAGCAGATAGACCTTGCCGTTCTCGATGGTGAACTCGGCCTGCATCTCCTCGCGCAGGCGGCGGCGCATCAAGACCGTGTAGTCCTTGAGCGCGGCATAGGCATCGGGTGCCAGCTCCTCCAGCGACGGCCCGCGATCGTCGCGCTCCAGAAAAAGTGCGCCCGTGCCGCGTTGCAGCGCGTCACGCCCCTGGCTTTGCGACAGATAGCGCCCCGTGATCTGCTTTTGCCCCGTCTGCGAATTCACAAGCTGGATCACACCCGAGCCGCATTCCCCCTGCCCCAGCCCCAGCGCCATGGCCTGCACCACCAGCCCCAGTCCCGCATCGGCAGGCGCGCCCTTGGCCTGACGCAAGAGCCGCGCGGTTGTTCCGCTCCATGCCCGCGCCATCGAGCGCAGCACCTCGGCCAGTTGTACGGCGGGGTCTTGGGGAAAGGCTTCCTCGGTCTCGTCCTCATAGGCGCGCAGCACTTGGGCCACGCCATCCGGCCCGTCGAGCATGACATTATCGAACATATCGGGGTCAAGTCGCGCCACGTGCACCGCAAATGATTGCACAAACCGAACATACATGAAGGCAGCGGCATCCTCGCCCAACTTTGCGGACAGATCGGCAAAGACGCGGTCATTCATGCCGATGTTCAGCACAGCACCCGGCCCGCCCCAGTCAGGATCTTGCGAGGACGGACGCACGCAAACCAGCGGCATCTCTCCGAACGGGGCCAGCACCGCCGCCATATCCGGCATCTCGCCCGCCGCGATCCGCTGCACCACCCCGAAACTGAGCGCCACCGTCTGCGGCACCGGAATCTCCAGCCGCACAAGGCGTTGCAGGCATTTCGCCCGCCCGCCATGGGTTGTGGCCCTGATCGGGGCCGTGGGGGTGACGAGGGTGAGATCGGGATCGTTTTGCTGCACTGCGGCACCTCTTGTATTCACCTGCAGAATACGCCCGCTGCGCCTCAACGCAAGCGCGGCGTTGCACGACAGTGCCGCAGGGTGCCGCGCGGTTGTCGCGCGGAATCAAGGCGCATAGCGCCGCCGCGCGATCGCCGACACGCCCCCCGGGGCGGCGAACGCGCGGGGTGCGTTTGGCTGGCGTTACCCGTCCAGACGCGTCAGATCGGCCACGGAAAGGCAGATAGCACGGATGCGGTGCAACAGGTTCAGACGGTTGCGGCGGATGATCTCGGCCTCGGTATTCACCTGCACCGCCTCGAAAAACGCATCAATCGGCGCCCGCAAAGAGGCCATGGCGGACATGGCGGCGGCGAAATCCTCGGTGTTCATGGCGGGGGTGATGGTGGCCTCGGCCGCATCCAGTGCGGCGAAAAGCGCGCGCTCGGCATCGGATTCCGCGAATTTCACATCCGCACCGAAGCTGTATTCGACGCCGTCTTTCTCCTCGGCTTGGCTGAGGATATTGTTGGCCCGCTTGAACCCTTGCAGCAGGTTCTCCCCGTCATCGGTTTTGAGGAAGGCCGCGAGGGCCTCGGCGCGTTTGACCAGCAGGGTGAGGTCGTCGTTGTTCGGCATGGCGAGGCAGGCGTCGATGACGTCATGGCGGATGCCTTGATCCTTGAGGTAGACCTTGAGGCGGTCATGGAAGAAGGCGAGGAGGTCAGGAATAATTTGAACCAGTTCTTCAAATTTTGCCGAGCTAGCCTGCTCAATTGCTCTTTCCACTGCTGTTTGCATTAAACGTTCAGCACTATTTCCAGCTACTATCTCTGCTTCAGTGAGCATGCGCGAAACGAAAGAAAACCTACCTTTTTCTTTTTCTAAGTGTGAAAGAGTTTCTCCAAGGCTTCTATAACTTTGGAAAAGATCATAGACATACGTCCTGATTTCCGATCCGAACTCCTTTTGAAAGTCATCTGAGGATACCCTAAAGGCAATTCGGAAAACTTGAGTTAAATTCGCTTTAACTTTATTCCCCAGCACCAGCCGGATCACACCCAGCGCAGCCCGCCGTAGCGCATAGGGGTCCTTGCTGCCCGTCGGTTTCTCGTCAATCGCCCAGAAGCCTGTCAGCGTGTCGATCTTGTCGGCCAGTGCCACGGCGACCGACACAGGATCGCGCGGCACAGAATCTGTTGGCCCCAGCGGTTTGTAATGCATCTCGCAGGCCGCAGCCACGCTGGCATCCAAGCCAGCAGCCTCGGCATAGTAGCGCCCCATAAGCCCCTGAAGTTCGGGGAATTCCCCAACCATTTCGGATTGCAGATCGGCTTTTGCCACCTTTGCAGCCAGTTCCGCCAATGCAGGATCGGCCCCGACATGCGGCGCAATTTCCCGCGCCAAAGCGGCGATGCGCGCCACGCGGTCGGCCTGCGAGCCCAGTTTGTTATGGAAGGTGACCGAGGCCAGACCCGCGCCCATGCCTTCCAGCCCGTCGGATTTGACCGTCCGCAGGTCATTCTCCCAGAAGAACCGTGCATCCGACAGACGGGCCGCCAGCACCTTCTGGTTGCCCGCAAGGATCGTCGCGCCGTG
The DNA here is from genome assembly GCA_024636555.1 of Paracoccaceae bacterium. Classification (GTDB taxonomy): domain Bacteria; phylum Pseudomonadota; class Alphaproteobacteria; order Rhodobacterales; family Rhodobacteraceae; genus Seohaeicola. Next base: position 20,813 of record JAGXGW010000051.1, read on the forward strand.
GTCGCGCGTCTCGATATTGGCGACGGTGACAAAGCGCTCGATCCGGCCCGTCTTGGGGTTTCGCACGCTGAAAAACTTCTGGTGCTCTTTCATCGAGGTTTGCAGCACTTCCGGCGGCAGACCCAGAAAGGCATCGTCGATCTTGCCCATCAGCACGACAGGCCATTCGACCAACCCCGCCACCTCGGCCAGCAGGCCCGCATCCTCGACCACCTCGAATCCGGTGGCAAAAGCCTGACTTTTCGCCTCGGCCCAGATCGTGTCGGCGCGTTCCGCCGGATCGAGGATCACCTTGTTCTGCTTGAGCTTCGCGGCGTAATCCTCGAAACCAGATACGGAAAATGCGCCCTTGCCCATGAAACGGTGGCCTTGGGTTGTGTTGGAGGCGATGATCCCGTCCACATTCAGCGGCACCACATCCGATCCTGCCTCATCGCTCAGAATGCACAGGATGGATTGCAGCGGGCGCACCCAGCGCAGCGAGCCTGCCCCCCAGCGCATGGATTTCGGCCACGGGAAATTGCGGATCGTATGCTCCAGCACCTCGGCCACGATATCCGCCGCAGGACGGCCCGGTTTCTCGATCACCGCAAAGAACACCCGCGCCTTGCCCGCGTCACGCTCCACCAGTTGATCGCGCGTCAGGCCCGCGCCGCGCAGAAAGCCCTCGATTGCCTGTTCCGGCGCATCGACACGCGGGCCTTTGCGCTCCTCGCGCAGATTGGGCGAGTTGGCAAGCAACCCCTCCACCGCCAGCACCAGACGGCGCGGGGTCGAGAAGGCCGCGGCCCCGGCATAGGTCAGCCCCGCCTCGACCAGACCGTTGGTCACCAGTTTCTTCAGATCCTCGGCCGCGCGCGCCTGCATGCGCGCGGGAATTTCCTCGGAGAAGAGTTCAATCAGAAGATCGGGCATGAATCAGTTTCCTTCGGGAGGCGGCGGGCAATCATCGGGGGCGGGCTGGCCGTCAAACACCACTTCGCCGCAGCGGTTGATCTGGTGCCAGACAAAGCCCTGCCCGTCCGGCAGAATGGCGATGACCCGGTCGATGCCATAGCGGATATTCTCGGTGCCCATGATGGCCTGCGCCGTGCCCTCTTCAAGCGCCGCGCCGATGGCGCGGGCGTCAAAACAGTCGAACCATTTGGGCGCCAGCAAGGGCACCGCGCGGGGATAGGCCTGATACCTGTCGCGCGCATCCTCGGGTGACAGCGGCGTGGTGAAACAGGCGCGATAGCGAATCGGGCTGCTGTCGGAATCAATCGCGCGGAAATCGGTGTGCGGCAGCGGCTCGGTCTGAGCGGCCACCGTCACGGCCTGCACATCATCGGGACCGGTGGCGAGAATATCCTCGTAGTAACCATAGACCTGCAGGTAATACATCGCACCGCCGCCGATCAGCGCCGCCGCGAGGATCAGAACGGCCAGAAACTTGCCCATCATGCGGCCCAACCTCCGGCGTCCGTCTGCACGAAGGCATCGGCGCATTGTTTGGCCAGCGCGCGTACGCGCCCGATATAGGCCTGCCGCTCTGTCACCGAGATCACACCGCGCGCATCGAGCAGGTTGAACAGATGGCTGGCCTTGATGCACTGGTC
>JAGXGW010000052.1 GCA_024636555.1 Paracoccaceae bacterium
ACATGCAGGTTAGTGTTCGTGACAACAATGTCGATCAGGCCCTTCGGGCTCTGAAGAAAAAGCTGCAGCGTGAAGGCGTGTTCCGCGAAATGAAGCTCAAGCAGCATTTCGAGAAACCCTCCGTCAAAAAAGCGCGCGAGAAAGCCGAAGCTATCCGTCGTGCCCGTAAACTGGCACGCAAGAAAGCCCAGCGCGAAGGCGGCCTTTGAGGCAGTTTCAGAAATAGTTGAGAGACTTTTTCGGTTCGAGATTGCTTCAAGTAAAAGGTCACTATTCCCGAAAGCTTGAACGCTAGAAGACGACGACCCCCGTGCCCCGGCCCGGGGGTTTGTTTTTGGGTGCGCGCTTTCATCGTTCTACAAATACTCAAATGCAGCCTTGCTGCCGGAACGCGGCCAATAGGTCAGACCCGCCAGCGCCGCGCGCTTCGCGCGATCCGCAGGCCAAAGCGCCGGGCTGTCTCCAGATCACCCGCCTCCACCATCAGCGCCTTGTCGCGCGAGGATGTGGCCCCCAGCCCAAGCCAGACCCCGCTTGCATTGATACCGGGTTGATCGGCATTGACCGGCGCGCCGATTTGGTCCTGCCCGACCCAGATCATGCCATGCTGCGCGGCAAAGACGCTGAGTTGCATCAGCGTGTTCAGCTTGTCGCCACCGGGAAAGGTTGCCACCGTGAAGCCCGCCGCCAGCTTGTCGGACCAGCCCTGACTGGCCCAGATCTCGCCGGTCGCATCCATGAAGGTTTTGAACGCCGCCGCTGCACTGCCCATATAGGTGGGCGCGCCCATCACGATGGCATCGGCCTCATCGAGCGGCTGCCAGTCGGTCTTGCCCATCGCCTCGACGTCGATCAGGCGCGCGTCACAACCGCCCTCACCCAGCGCATCGGCGATCACTTCGGCCAGACGCCGCGTGTGTCCGTGCCCGGTGGCATAGGGGATGGCGACATTGCCGGACATCAGCGCGCGGCAGCAAGGATCATGTCAGCCGCCTTTTCCGCGATCATGATGGTGGGGGAGTTGGTGTTGCCCGATACGATCTGCGGCATCACGCTGGCATCGACCACGCGCAGGCCGGTGATTCCGCGCAGGCGCAGTTGCGCATCCAGCGGGGCGGTCTCGTCGCTGCCCATGCGGACCGTGCCCACAGGGTGGAAGATCGTGGTGCCAATGTCCCCCGCCGCGTGTTTCAACTCGTCATCGGTTTGCACCGTCAGGCCCGGTTTCATCTCTTCGGGTGCATATTTCGCCATCGGGGCCTGCGCCATGATCTGCCGCGCCTGCCGGATCGCATCCACGGCGACACGGCGGTCACCCTCCGTGCTCAGATAGTTGGGCGCGATGTGCGGTGCATCGCGCGGGTCGTCGCTGGTGATCTCGACCGTGCCGCGGCTTTCGGGGCGCAGGTTGCACACGCTTGCGGTCATCGCGGGATAATCGTGCAGCGGTTGGCCGAACGCCTCCAGCGTCAGGGGCTGGACGTGATATTCCAGATCCGGCGTCGCCAGATCCTCACGCGAGCGGGAGAAGGCACCAAGCTGGCTGGGCGCCATCGACATCGGACCAGAGCGGCGCATCACGTATTCCAGCCCGATCATGGCCTTGCCGAACAGCGAGCTTGCCATCGTGTTCAGTGTCTTGGCGCCCGTCAGACGCCACGCGCAGCGCAGTTGCAGATGGTCCTGCAAATTCGCGCCGACCCCCGGAATGTCGCGGATCACCGCAATCCCGTGCCGCGCCAGCACCTCCGCTGGCCCGAGACCTGACAGTTGCAGCACCTGCACCGATCCGATGGCCCCGGCGGACAGGATCACCTCGGCCCTTGCGCGGGCAGTCTTGACCTCGCCGCCTTGGAGATATTCGACACCCACGGCGCGCCCCTCCTCGATCAGCACGCGACGGGTCTGGGCATGGGTCTCGATCCGCAGCCCCTGCCCCGTGCGTGTCCGCAGGAAAGCGCGGGCCGTATTCATCCGCCAACCGCTGCGCTGGTTGACGCGGAAATAGCCCACCCCCTCGTTGTTGCCTGTGTTGAAATCCGTGGTCTCCGGCAGTCCCATCGCCACGGCGGCGGCTTTCCAGTCGTCCAGCACATCCCAGTGCAGACGCTGGTTTTCCACCCGCCATTCGCCGCCTGCGCCGTGCATCTCGCTGGCACCTTCCACGAAATCCTCGGATTTCTTGAAATAGGGCAGCACATCGTCCCAGCCCCAGCCCGCCAGCCCCGTCTGCCGCCAGCCGTCATAATCCGCCGCCTGCCCGCGCAGGTAGAGCATCCCGTTGATCGAGGAGCACCCCCCCAGCACCTTGCCCCGCGGGTAGATCAGCGAACGCCCGTTCAGCCCCGGCTCCTCGGCGGTGCGATACATCCAGTCGGTGCGCGGATTGCCGATGCAGTAAAGGTATCCCATCGGCACATGAATCCAGTGATAATTGTCTGTCCCGCCGGCTTCCAGCAGCAGCACCCGGTGCCCTGCATCGGTGAGCCGCTTGGCCAGAACGCATCCGGCGCTGCCAGCCCCTACGATGATATAGTCCCACTGCATGTCGGTCCTCCCCTTGGCGGCAATCTGCTGGAACGGCGCGCGCTTGGCAACGGGCTGTGCGCCCGATCAGACCGGAATGGCCGTTGTCTTGAATACAGTCCGCAAGGCAAAGCTGCTTTGCATCTGCGCCACACCCGGCAGGCGCGACAAATGCTGTCGGTGGATGCGGGCAAAATCCTCGGTATCCTCCGCCACGATTTTGAGGATGTAATCCGCCGTGCCCGCCATCAAGTGGCATTCCAGCACATCGGGAATGCGCGAGACGGCTTTCTCGAATGCATCCAGCAGGTCATCCGCCTGACCGGACAGGGTGATCTCGACGAAAACCAGCGTGGGCAGGCCCATCTTGCGGCGGTCCAGCAGGGCGACATAACTGCTGATATACCCTTCCTCCTCCAGCCGCTGGACGCGGCGGTGGCAGGCCGAGGCGGAGAGATTCACAGCCTCGGAAAGATCGGCGTTGGAGATACGGCCCTTGCGCTGGAGCACGGTCAGAATGCGGCGATCCGTCGGGTCAAGCGCCATGAAACGAAGATTCCTTCGACAATATTTTCACTTTGTCGAAGGTTATCCGAAAAACAACAGCAAATGCGACCCTGAAATCAACCGCTTTGCGCCCGTTCCGGGGCAAAATAGGCACATAGCATCAAAGGGAGAGAGAAATCATGAAAATCGGATGCCCCAAAGAGATCAAGCCGCAGGAATTTCGCGTCGGCGTAACGCCCAATGCCGCGATGGAGGCCGTGGCCCATGGCCATGAGGTGCTGATCGAGACGGGCGCAGGTGTCGGCGCGGGCTTCACGGATGAGGATTACATCGCAGCAGGTGCCGAGATTATCGCCACCGCGGCCGAGGTCTTCGCCAAGGCCGATATGATCGTGAAGGTCAAAGAGCCGCAGGCCGGTGAGCGCAAGATGCTACGGGAGGGGCAGCTTCTGTTCACCTATCTGCATCTGGCCCCCGATCCCGACCAGACCCATGATCTGCTGGCCTCGGGTTGCACCGCCATCGCTTACGAGACCGTCACGGACCGTTCCGGCGGCCTGCCGTTGCTGGCGCCCATGTCCGAAGTCGCGGGCCGTCTGGCGCCGCAAGTGGGCGCGTGGACGCTGCAAAAGGCCAATGGCGGGCGCGGTGTGCTGATGGGCGGCGTGCCCGGCGTGGGGCCCGCGCGCGTGCTGGTGATCGGCGGCGGTGTCGTTGGCACCCATGCGGCCAAGATCGCGGCAGGCATGGGCGCAGATGTGACCGTGCTGGACCGTTCTTTGCCGCGCCTGCGCTATCTGGACGATGTGTTCGGCGGGCAGTTCAAGACCGGCTATTCCTCGGCCGGATTGCTGGCGGAACTGCTGCCGCAGGCCGATATGGTTGTTGGGGCCGTGCTGATCCCCGGCGCGGCTGCGCCGAAACTGATCACGCGCGCGCAACTGTCCGACATGAAGCCCGGTGCCGTGCTGGTGGATGTGGCGATCGATCAGGGCGGTTGCTTCGAGACATCGAAGGCCACCACCCACCAGGATCCGATCTACGAGGTGGACGGGATCATGCATTACTGCGTGGCCAATATGCCGGGGGCGGTGGCCCGCACCTCGACCCTTGCGCTTGGCAATGCGACGATGCCTTTCATGCTGGCGCTGGCCAACAAGGGATGGAAACGCGCCTGCGCCGATGATCCGCATCTGCTGGCCGGTCTGAACATCCATGCCGGGCAGTTGACCTATGCCGCCGTGGGCGCGGCGTTGGGAATTCCGTCCGTCGATCCGCAAACCCTTGTGAAGGCCTGATATTGCAAGACCTGCGCGGCGGGTTTGACCCCGCCGCGCAGATGCCGGTCAGGCCAGCGTCCAAAGATGAAACAGAAGGCCAGCCGCAAATGCCCCGCCCAGCGACAGCGCAATATAAAGCGCAAAGACCTGCGGCTTGACCAAGGCCCAGACGGCGATGGCGGCGGGCAGCGATGTGACGCCCCCCGCCACCAGAAAGGCCAGCCCGGCCCCTGGCGCCATGCCCTGCGACACCAGTCCGCCGACCAGCGGCAAGGCGGCATAGCCATTGAGATAGGCAGGCACACCGACCAGCGTGCCGATGGCGATGGGCGCAATGCCTGTGCCACCAAGCACCGAAGTCACGGTCTCTGCCGGAATGAAGGCCAGCATCAGGCTTTCCAGAATGAAGGCCAGCAAGAGCCATTTGGTCAGGAACAGCGTGACGTTCAGCGCCTCGCGCCCGAACTTCTCGCGCCGCTCCGCCTCCTGCCAGAAGCGCCAGACAACCGGCTTGGGTGCGCGCATCTTGGCCCCGCCGCAACCGCCGTTGCCGATCCCCTCGCGCAGCGGCAGCGACAGGCCACCCGCCCGCGTGACCCAATGCACCACCGCGCCACCCATCAGCCCCAGCCCGATGGCAGCCAGCGTCTTGGCCACTGCAAATTCAAAGCCAAGCACGCCCGTTGTCAGCACGAACATCGACGGGTCCATCACGGGAGAGGCCAGCCAGAAGGCCATCACCGCCGACAGCGGCACGCCCATCGCCAAGAGCGCCGCGATCAGGGGAATCACCCCGCAGGAGCAGAAGGGCGAGACGGCCCCGGCGAGTGCCGCCATCAGGATCATCAGCTCAGGTGCGCCGGTGAAGGCCTTTGCGATCAGGTTGTCGGCCCCCGTGGCCCCGGCCCAGGCCGCGACCCCGATGGAGAGAAGCAGAAACGGCGCCGTTCCGAACAAAGCCGATCCGGCGAAGAGCACCGATACCTCTGCCTGCGCCGGATCGAAGATCAACAGCACGGCCATGATCAGCGCAGAGGCCAGCCAGACCCGATGCTTGTTCCAGACCAGTCGGACCAAGGCCGCGGGGCTGCGTCGGGGAAGGATCATCTCTGTCATATCTAAATTCCTAATTTTATAGTTTCTTTAGGTGTAAGATGTCGGATATCACGCCACCTTGCAGGATCTCGCCAGAACCACACCGCTGCAACATTCAGCGGTCAGGAAATCGACAGTCCGGTGCATGACACCGTAATCCACGCGGTTGATGACAGTACGGCCCTGTTTTTCCTGCGTCACAAGCCCGGCATCCACAAGCGTTGTCAGATGATGCGCCAAGGTCGATGGCGCGATCTCCAGAAGTTCGATGACATCACCGATGCTCAGACCATCATCGCCCGCCCTCACCAGAAGGCGGTAGATCGACAGGCGGACGTCATGACCAAGAGCGGCCAAGGCGCGGGATATGGGGCTTGCTGTTGTCATGCCCCCATTAAAACCATAAAACTAGTTTTGTCAATTCCCGATCTGCGCGCCCTGCCACACCCGCAAGCGCTTACCTCAGATCTCCTGCGCCTCTTCCAGTTCACGGACCAGACGACGTTCTTCCTCGGCCTTGGGGGCTGAAAAGCGCGCCAGTACCATTTAGGCGGAGCGCGTCAGGTAGAGCGTGCAGGACCAGCGGACCTTCGCTGCGGCCTTCGACCATGACCGGACCCCGGACGTTGCAGTCATTCCATAATCTGCATACCATCACCCCACGGGCAGACGGAGGTGAGGAACCATGGCAGACGAGAGAGTGAGCCATTGGGAGGGAGTCTACCGCGAGAAAGATGACAGCCAACTGAGTTGGCATCAGGATGATCCATCAATCTCGTTGGAGCTTTGCGACATGGCCGGTGTCCATAGTGGCTCCTCCGTGATCGATATCGGCGGCGGCACATCGCGCTTTGCTGCACGGCTGATCGAAAAGGGGCTTCGTGACGTCTCCGTGCTTGATCTGTCCGAAGCGGCACTGGACAGGTCCCGGCGGCACCTTAAGCCTGCCAGCGATCAGATCAAATGGATCGCAGCTGATGTGACGACGTGGACGCCAAGCCGAAGCTATGACCTTTGGCATGATCGCGCCGTATTTCATTTCCTTATAAATGCGGATGATCGCGCCGCCTATATTGACCGGCTGCGGCGCTGCTTGCGTCCGGGTGGCCATGCGATTATCGCCACATTTGCGCTCGACGGTCCCGAGAAGTGCAGCGGCTTGCCTGTCGTAAGATACGATCCGCAGGGACTGAGCGAGGTTTTGGGTGATGCTTTTTCGCTCGTCGCGGAACGCAGGCACATGCATCCGACACCTTGGGGCAGCGCCCAGTCTTTTCAATTCAGTCTGCTGCGCATGGGCCAGTAGGTTAGCCAGTTTCATTCGTGGCACCCTCCGGTCTAGCGGTGCCCCCACGCTGCACCGGTCAAGCACAGGATCAAACCCTCTGCGCCTCTTCCAGTTCGCGAACCAGACGGCGTTCTTCCTCTGCCTTGGGGGCTGAAAAGCGCGCCAGCAGCAGATAGGCGACAGGCGTCAGGTAGAGCGTGAAAACAGTGGCCAGACCCAACCCCCCGACGATAACCCAGCCCAGCGCCTCGCGCGCCTCGGCCCCTGCCCCGGAAGACAGGATCAGTGGCACACCGCCCAGCACGGTCGAGGTCATGGTCATCATCACGGGTCGCAGGCGGATGGTGGAGGCGTCGAAGATCGCCGATTTCACATCAGCCCCCTTGTCGCGCAGTTGGTTGGCGAATTCGATGATCAGGATTCCGTTCTTGGCCATGATGCCGATGAGCATCACCAAACCGATCTGGCTGTAGACGTTCAGGCTCATCCCGCTGAGCAACAGTGCAAACATCGCACAGGCCAGCCCCAGCGGCACGGTCGCCATCACCACCACGGCGGAAATGAAACTCTCGAATTGCGCGGCAAGCACCAGCAGCACGATCAGGATGGCGAAACCGAAAGTCAGGACAAGCCCCGCCGCCGTCTGGTCAAGCGCCGCAGCCTCGGCCAGCGGCACGATCGCGTTTTCCGGCGCAAGGATACCCTGCGACAGGTTGCGGACCTCTGCCATCGCATCGCCAAGGGACAGATCAGGCGTCAGACCGGCCGTGATTTCGACCGAACGGGCCTTGTTCTCCCGCTTGAGTTCGGGGGCGACGGCACGCTCCTCAAGCGAGACGAAGCTCGACATCGGCACCATCTGTCCGTTGGATGACTGGACAAAGATATTTTCGAGATCGGTGGGATCATTGACCGGATCGGTGCTGGACAGCATTTGCACGTCGTAAGACGTATCGTCGATGAAGACCGAGCCGACGCTGCGCCCGTCCAGCACGGCGCGCAACGCATCGCCAAGCCCGGCAATGTCGATACCCAGATCGGAGGCGCGGACGCGGTCGATCTCGACGAAAAGCTGCGGCAGCGTTGTCTCGTAGTCCAGCCGCACTTGTCCCATCGCGGGGTTCTGCTGCATCACCTGCACGAGGTCTTCTGCCACGCTGGACAGTTGCTCGTAATTATTGCCGGTTATCGCAAAGCTGAGCCCGCGCCCCGCACCGCGTATCCGCAACGAGTTTGGCTGGATCACGAAAGCGCGCACCCCCACGACCTCCGCCAGATTGCGGTTCACATCCGCCACGATGTCCTGCTGGCTACGGTCACGCTCGTCCCACTTCGCCAAGGTCATCACGACAAAGCCGCGATTGGATGCGCCGAAACCGGTGATCGAAAAGACATTTGTCATCTCACCGCTTTCACGCATCGGCGCCATCACGGTTTCGATCTCCATCAGCTTGGAACTGGTATAGCCCAGCGACACGCCCGTGGGGGCGGTGACCGACATCAGGATGACGGCACGATCCTCGCGCGGGGTCAGTTCCTGCCGGATGCTGCCCGCCACCATGACGGCGGTCACCGCGAACAGCACGGCCACCGTGACCACCACCATCGGTGCGCCCAGTGCGGCGCGCAACGTCGTGGCGTAGAAGCCGCCCAGCTTGTCACCCAGCCAGATCATCGGGCCGCGCTGTGGCGTCTCCACCTTTTCCGTCCGCGTCAGAAGGCGGCTGGCCAGAACCGGCGCAAGCGTCAGCGCCACAACCGAGGACAGCATCACCGCCATCGCCAGAGTGAACCCGAACTCGCGGAACAGCCCGCCTGCCTGTCCGGGCAGAAACGACAGCGGAATGAATACTGCGGCCAGCGTGGCGGTTGTGGTCACCACGGCAAAGAACACCTGCTGGGTGCCCAGAACAGCTGCCGCGCGGGGGCCCATCCCCTCGGACCTGCGCCGCACGATATTCTCCAGCACCACGATCGCGTCATCCACCACCATGCCGGTTGCCAGAACCAGCGCAAGCAAGGTCAGGATGTTGATGGAGAATCCGACCATATAGATCGCCGCCAGCGTCCCCACCAGTGAGACAGGCAAGGTCACCGCCGGGATCAGCGTGGCGCGCCAGTCGCGCAGGAACACGAAGATCACGACCACAACGATGGTCACGGCAAGGGCAAGCGTCTTGATCACCTCGGTAATCGAACCGTTGATAAACACGGCGTCATCCGAGGTCACGAATATCTTCACATCATCAGGCAGGCTGTTTTGCAACTCTGCGACGGTGGCATGCACGCCCTTGGAGATATCCAGCGTGTTGCTTGTCGCGGCGCGGATGATGCCCATACCGATACCGCTGTTGTCATTGGCGCGCAGCACTGTTTCGTTCGGGGCAGGCCCCAGCGTGACACGCGCCACATCGCCGATCGTCACATTCGGGCTGAGTTCCAGCGCCTCGAAGGCTTCGGGCGTGATGACCGTCGCCGTCGTGCGGACGTTGATGGACTGCCGGCTGCCCTCAAGATCGCCTGCGGGCACGTCAAACGCCACGTCGCCCAATGCCCGTGCCATATCGGCCAGCGTCAGGCCACGGCTGGCCAGTTCGAGCTGGTTGATATCGACACGAAAAATCGCCTCCCTGTCGCCGTAGATCTGCAAATCCGCGACACCGGGGATGGAGATCAGCCGATCCTCGACCTGATCGCGTACAATTTGTGTCAAATCCTGTGGGGACCGTGTCGCCGAGGTTATGGCAATCCGCATCACAGCATCGGCATTGGCATCGGCTTTGACGATCTGCGGCTCATCCGCATCATCGGGCAGATCATTGGCGATACGGGCCACGGCATCGCGCGTGTCACTGGCCGCGACATCGAGATTGACACCGTCGTCGAATTCCAGCGTGACGCGGCTGCGCCCGTAGCGGGACTCGGACGAGATCGAGCGAACACCTGAAACACGCCCCACGGCCCCCTCGATCCGCCCGGTCAGTTCCTGATCCACCGTCTCCGGCGAGGCGCCGGAGAACTGTGTTGTCACGGTAACGACCGGACGGTCCACATCGGGCAATTCACGCACTTCGACCCCGAGCAACGCGGCCAGTCCGGCAATCACGATCAGCGAACTCAGCACGAAGGCCAGAATGGGCCGCCGGACAAAAAGGGCCGTTCCGGCCGTTGTGGGCGCTGTGTTCGAGGAGTTTTTCATCGGGTCACCCTACAACCGCGCCGCGTCAGACGCCGCGTCGCGGGCCGCGGAGGCATCGTTCATGGGCTTGATCTCGGCACCCGGGCGCAAGGTCTGCACGCCCTCGATCACTACCTGGTCACCTTCAACCAGTTCCCCCTCGACCAGAACACGGTCCGGGTTGCGCTGCTTGATGACCACCGGCACCCGCTGCACCTTGCCGTCCCGCACCAGCCAGACGAACGATCCCGTGCTGGACCATTGCACCGCCAAAGCATCCACAGACGGGAAATTCCGGCCCTCGAAATTCATGGACACCTCGAAGGCCATCCCTTCGCGCAGCCTGTCCTCGCTGTTGTCGAGCGCCGCTTGCACACGCAAGGTGCGGCTGGCGCGGTCAACGACATTGTCCACCGCTGTCAACCGTCCGGGCGCTGGCACCGGCGCGCCAGACATGGACCGGACCTGTACCGGCATGTCCGGCTCAAGCGCACCGATCACACGTTCCGGCACACGGAAATCTATGGTGATCTGGGACCGGTCGGTCAGCACGCCGATGACATCCTGCGCGGACAGTCGGTCCCCGACCTCGACAGCAACAAGCCCCATCCATCCCGAAATCGGGGCCGTGATCAGCGTTTCATCCAGATCGACCTCGGCCTGCCGGATCGCCAGCCGCGCATCCTGCACGGCAAGCTCGCTCTCGCGGATCCGCACGGTCGTCACGGCACCGGACCCGCTGAGTTGATCGAGGCGTTGCAACTCGTCTTCGGCATCCGCCAGCATCAGTTGCGCGCGCTCCAGCGCGATGACCTGCGCGCGATCCTCAAGACGCACCATTACAGTGCCTTCGTCGACATACTGGCCCGACACCACCTCGACAGACCGGACGCTGCCCGTGCGCTCCGAGCGCACGCTCACAGACCTTACCGCGCGCCCGTCCCCGACGGCGGTAATCCTTTGTTGCAAAACCGCATCCTGCACTGTGTCCAACACCACCGTGGCTGGACCACGCGGGCCGAAACCGGCACCACCGCCCCCGTTTGCCGGGGCCGCGGGTTCGATCCCGAGCAAATCATAAAGACCGGTCCGCTCAAGGATAGGTTGTGCCGCAGGTACGAAGGTGATCCAGATCGCCAAGGCGACACCCAGCGCAGCAAGAGACAACAAAAGCTGTTTGAACAATGACATCTGGTCTCCTGGGGCGGGCATAAAGCTGGCGTTGGAAAAGAGGTAGCACGCGTATTAACGAATGGTGCATGTTATCTGCAGAACACTAAAGTTATCTAGTGCCAAGGATTTCCGGGGCAATAACGCGACACCATCACCTTTAACGAGAGGTTTCCCATTTTACGGCGCGCTAAAATAGATAAAGGGCAAAGCGACCAGACCGATAAGACCCGCAATGCGCCTTTCGGACCAGCCGCTTCACCCGATTTTGATGCCCTGTGAGGGATTTACGCCTGTTTTTTGAGCGCGTCGCGAATTTCCATTAGAATCTCGAGCTCTGTCGGGCTCGCCGGAACAATCTCGACAGGCACGGGCTTTTTGATCGCCGCATCACGCGCGCGGTTGACCGCTTTGACAAGCAGGAAAACCACGAAAGCGACGATCACGAAATTGATCACCGCCATGATGAAACGGCCATAGGCGAAGACCGCAATGCCCGCGTCCTCCGCCGCCGCGATCGAGGCGAAATCACCGTTGCCCAGCAAAACGTACATCCCCGAAAAATCGATACCGCCGATGAAAAGGCTGATGATTGGATTGATGAGATCCGCCACCATCGACGAAACGATCGCGGTAAATGCCGCACCGATAATGATACCGACCGCCATGTCCATGACATTTCCGCGCGCGATAAAGTCCCTGAATTCTTTAATCATACTGTCACTCCCGATTCCCAAAACCCTGACAAAAAACGACAAGGCTGCTTTTCTCCACCGATGCAGTCTGCGCTGGCGCAGACCGCACATCGTGGGCGGGTCCATACCATGTGCTGCAGGCAGGATTTAAGCGAATAGTCATAGCCGAGCGTTGTTTTCATGCCGGCGGCGCGAAACGGCAACGCTGCCGCGCAGCTTTGCACAGGGCCCATACCGTGCCGGGCGCGCACGGCAGGAACACGGCGCGCACCGCCCGGTCAACACATAGTAGAGCCGATCAAAATCAGCGCATTTTATTCGAACGTAAAGGGGTTTGGTGGAGCCTAGGGGGATCGAACCCCTGACCTCTTGCATGCCATGCAAGCGCTCTCCCAGCTGAGCTAAGGCCCCATCGTCGCAGCCCTGTCGGGCTGTCGCGGTTCTTTAGGCAATGGTGCGGGCGGGATCAAGCGGAAAATTCCGCCCGCAGTCAGTCATATAGGATCAGAGCTCGTCGTCATCCGCAGGGACATCCGCCAGATCGTCGAGAGAGACATTGTCGTCCTCGTCGTCATCCAGCAGATCGTCGTCGATCTCTACATCGACTTCATCTTCATCCAGCACATCCTCGTCTGTCTCCAGCTTGGCGGCTTTCATCTTTTTGGTTGCCGCATCTTCCGCATCTGCGGCGATCATGCGGTTCTTGCCGATATCGAATTCCACAACCTCGCCCGTATAGGGGCTCACGATCGGGGTCTTGTTCAGGTCGTAAAAACGCTTGCCGGTGGTCGGGCAGATGCGCTTTACACCCCATTCTTCCTTGGGCATGGATATCCCTTTCAAATCTTGTGTCTTGTCGACGATCCGCGCCAACTGCCATAACGGATCAGGCGTGTCAAAGGCTTTAACCGCTTCGGCAACGCGCGCTCACGGAGGGCATATGGGACAGCATTTTCTACCAGGCAACCCCCCGGTCGCCATCACGCTGCGCAAAACCGCGCAGGCGAGGCGGATTTCGTTGCGGATCTCGCGGCTTGACGGACGTGTGACGCTGACTTGCCCGCTGCGGACCAGTGACCGCGAGGCGCTGTCCTTCGCGCAAGAGAAGGCCGATTGGTTGCGTCGTCACCTGATGGAGCAGCCCAAACAGGCCGGGATTGGCATTGGCGGCGAGATTCCTTTCGCGGGCGCAACCCTGCGAATCGTGCAGGGCGCGGGACGGTTGGTGCAGGTTCAGGACGATCTCTTGCTGGTACCGGGCGCACCCGACCGTGCCGCCGCGCGGATCGCCGGCTTTCTGAAACAGACAGCGCGGGACAGGCTGGCCGCGGCATCCGACCATTATGCAACCCTGCTGGGCCGTCCCTACACACGGCTGACCTTGCGCGACACGCGATCGCGCTGGGGGTCCTGCACGGCGGACGGCGGCCTGATGTATTCGTGGCGTCTGGTCATGGCCCCGCCCGAGGTGCTGGCCTATGTGGCCGCGCATGAGGTGGCGCATCTGGCCGAAATGAACCATTCCGCTGCATTCTGGTCCGTTGTCACCAAGCTGTACGGCGACTACCGCGCCCCGCGCCGCTGGCTGCGCGACAAGGGCGGCGATCTACATCGTTACCGTTTTGGAGAATGATCACCGATTGACGTGCCACGATTTTGTGATCACATAGAGACATGCTGACAATTCCGCGCCCCGATCCGGTTCCCAACGCCCATGACCGCGTGTTTCGCGGGCTGCGCAGCCGGATCATGCACGGTGATATCGCCCCCGGTCAGCCCCTGACCCTGCGCGGCATCGGCAAGGAATACGGTGTCTCGATGACCCCGGCGCGGGAATCCGTGCGCCGGCTTGTGGCGGAAGGCGCGCTGACGCTATCCTCCTCGGGGCGCGTCTCCACACCGGAGCTGAGCAACGAGCGGATCGAGGAACTGGCCGCGCTGCGCTCCCTGATAGAAGTGGAACTGGCCAGCCGCGCCCTGCCGCGCGCCCATATGGCGCTGATCGAGCGGTTGCAGACGATCAACGCAGCCGTGGGTGACGCCGCCATGCGGCAGGATGCCGTGGCCTATATCCGCACCAATCTGGAATTCCACCGCACACTTTACCTCCGCGCGCAGGCACCTGCGATGCTGGCGATGGCCGAGACTGTCTGGCTCCAGATGGGGCCGACAATGCGCGCGCTTTATGTGCGGCTGAAACGCAAGGATCCGCCGCATTTCCACCGCCTGATCATCGCAGCCCTCAAGGCAGGGGACGAACCGGGATTGCGGCTGGCGGTCCGGTCGGACGTGACGCAGGGGTTGAAGATGCTGGCGAGTTAGGCCGCCAGCCCCTTACGCCCCATCTCGATATATTTGCGCCGCCGGTCCTCGACCAGTTTCTTGCCCTTGAGATCGGTCAGCTCCGCCAGCATGGCCGTGATCGCCTCGCCAACAGCCTTCATGCTTGCGTGCTTGTCGCGATGCGCGCCGCCCACCGGCTCGGGGATCACGCGATCGGCCACGCCCAGCTTTTTCAGATCCTGCGCGGTCAGGCGCAAAGCCTCGGCGGCTTCGCGCATCTTCTCGGAATCTTTCCACAGGATCGACGCACAGCCTTCGGGGCTGATCACGGAATAGACCGAATGCTCCAGCATGGCGACGCGGTTCGCCGTGGCAAAGGCCACAGCCCCGCCCGATCCGCCCTCGCCGATGATGACGCTGACGAGCGGCACACCGATCTGGAGGCATTTCTCGGTTGACCGTGCAATCGCCTCGGACTGGCCGCGCTCTTCCGCGCCCTTGCCGGGATAGGCACCGGGCGTATCGACCAGCGTGATCACCGGCAGACCGAAACGATGCGCCATCTCCATCAGGCGGATCGCCTTGCGGTAGCCCTCGGGGCGCGCCATACCGAAATTACGCTCGATCCGGCTTTTGGTATCATTGCCCTTTTCATGGCCGATTACCATCACAGGCATGTCGTTGAACCGCGCGAGGCCGCCCATCACCGCATGATCATCGGCAAAGTTGCGGTCACCGGCCAAGGGCGTATATTCGGTGAACAAGGTCTCGATGTAATCCTTGCAATGCGGCCTGTCCGGATGACGCGCCACCTGACATTTGCGCCAGGGCGACAGATCCTTGTAAAGCGATACCAGAAGGTCCGCGGCTTTCTTGTCGAGCGCCGCCGCCTCTGCCTCGATATCCATCTCGGCATTCTGCCGCGCCATCGCGCGCAGTTCCTCGGCCTTGCCTTCAATCTCGGCAAGGGGGCGTTCGAAATCGAGATAGTTGGTCATCCGCGCACTCCGCCTGTCAACGTGTGGTATATGACGCTGTCTTGCGCCAGATGCAACGGGATCATGCGGATTGCAGGCTCAGCCAGCCGCGCGCAGCATCGGCAGGAGGACCGGAACCAGCGAGGCGACGAGCAGCGCCCCCATGCCCCAGTTGAACGCGCGCAGCCGCGCCGGGCTGGACAGAACCCGCCGCATCTGCTGGCCCAGCACTGTCCATGTGCTGACAGACGGGAGGTTGATAGCCGCAAAGACCAGACCCACCCAAAGGATCGCCGCGGCCGATCTGTCAGGGGCGTAGAGCGTGATCGCCGTCAGCGCCATCTGCCACGCCTTGGGATTCACCCACTGGAACAGGGCCGCCTGCACAAAGGTGAAGGGCCGCGCCCCGGCACGGGCGGAATCCGGCGCGCTCGCATGCGCGATCTTCCATGCCAGCCACAGCAGATAGACAATTCCGACGACGGTCAGGATCAGATGCGTGACAGGAAAAGCATCGAAGATCCGCACCAGACCGAGGCCCACAAGGACGATCATCACGCCAAATCCGATACCGATTCCCAACATATGCGGAACCGTCCGGCGGAATCCGAAGTTGGCCCCTGACGCCATCAGCATCAGGTTGTTCGGCCCCGGCGTGATCGACGAGACAAGGGCAAAGGCGGACAGCGCAAGAAATGCATCGTATGACATGGCGCAACACTATGCGAATTGATGCGCAATTTAGTTGCTTTTCCAGCCAAATTTAGCTTAAGTTATCAACAAATGATGGATACTGACAAAATAAATGCACATATATTGCGGGAGCTTTCCCGCAACGGCCGCATCAGCAACACTGATCTGGCCGACCGCGTCGGTCTGTCACCATCGGCCTGCCTGAGACGGGTTCAGGACCTTGAGCGGCGGGGCGTGATCCGTGGTTACCGCGCCGTCCTCGATCCGGGCGCGATGGGCGTCGGCTTCACCGCATATATCACGGTCGGCCTGAACGCGCATACCAAAGAGGCGCAGGAAGCGTTCGAGAAATCCATCGCCCGCGCCCCCGAAGTACGGGAATGCCACAACATCACCGGCAACGTGGAATATCTGCTGCGGATCGAAGCGGCGGATCTTGCGGCGTACAAACGGTTTCACACCGATGTTCTGGGTACGCTGCCCCAAGTGAACTCGATCACGTCCTTCGTCGTGATGGGCTCCCCCAAGGACGAACGCGGCTGATCAAAGCGACGGGGTAAGCGGATAGCCGAAGGTTTCGAAATCCTTCTGATATATCGTCTGCACACGCAAGATATCCGACTGATCCCATTCGATGACGCCGTTAAAGCGATCCGAGGTCATCACGCGCGGGATCACCTCTGGCTGCGGCAGGCCGGTTTTGGCGGCGACCTTGGCGATGATCTGATCTACGCCATCCTCGAACCGGAACACCTCGGTCCGGTCGGAGGTGAAGTGCCAAAGGGGGCGCATGTGGTTGTCCAGATGGAAGGGGTTACGCTCGAACGCGTCCAGTTGCGCGTTGAGCCAAATCGGGAAGTCGGTGTGTTTGCCGACCAATTGCTCAGCCTGCACGATCATGCGCATCCGGTATTCCGATTCCAAACGGTCAAACGGGTTGCGGATGATGGTGAAAGCGTAGTCGAAAAAGCTTGGCTCGAAGAATTGTCGCAAATCCCAATAGCGCAGATGCTGGGGGGTGCAGTTCAGTGACGGCGGCTTGCCCACGCTGAACAGATGCAGTTTGCCATGCTGCTCTAACCACGCCTCGACCGAGCTGCCGCCGGTTTTGGGGATATGCACCAACAGGATGTTACGGTTCTGGAACTGGATAAAGGGCATCACTCACCACACAGGTTACAGGCCGATCCTAGCATCTGCGTCGCAGGCAAGCCAGTTGCAGGCCGCGCTTTCGTTTCTTCTTGCTTCAAATATCCAAAAAACCCAACGCCCCGCCTGTGCGACGGGGCGTTGGGGTGCGGGATCAACCCGCGATCATCTCGGACTGGCGCACGATCACTTCGGCCTGTTTGATCGAGGCGATATCGACCAGACGGCCTTTGTAGACGGTCGCCCCCTCGCCGCGTGCTTTGGCCTCTTCCATCGCGGCCAAAATCTCGCGGGCCTCGGCAACGGCCTCTTCCGAGGGCGTGAAAATCTCGTTGGACAGCGCAACCTGCTTGGGATGGATCGCCCATTTGCCGACCATGCCCAGCGTGGCCGAACGGCGCGCCTGCGCGCGGAAGCCCTCGTCATCGCTGAAATCACCGAACGGGCCGTCAACCGGCAGGATGCCATGCGTGCGGCAGGCGGCCACAATGGCGGTCTGCGCCCAGTGCCACGGATCGGACCAGTATTTCGCGCCTTCGTGCAGCATGTAGTAATCGGCCTGCGTGCCGCCGATGCCGGTGGTCTGCATACCCATGGAGGCGGCAAAATCGGCCGCGCCGAGGCTCATTGCCTGCAAACGCGGGGAGGAGGCGGCAATCGCCTCCACATGCGCGATGCCGGCAGCGGATTCGATGATCACCTCGAAGGTGATCGGCGTCTTGCGCCCCTTGGCCCGCTCGATGGCGGTAACGAGTGCATCTACCGCATAGACATCCTCGGCGCATCCGACCTTGGGGATCATGATCTGGTTCAGCCGCTCGCCGCCCTGCTCCAGCAGATCGACCACATCGCGGTACCACCACGGCGTATCCAGCCCGTTGATGCGGACGGACAGGTATTTGGTGCCCCAGTCCATCTCGTTGATGGCCTTGATGACGTTGGCGCGCGCGCTGTCCTTGTCGGAGGGGGCAACCGAGTCCTCGAGGTCGATGTTGATCACATCCGCCGCACTGGAGGCCATCTTCTCGAAGATCGCAGGGCGCGAGCCGGGGCCGAACAACTGGCAACGGTTCGGACGGGCGGGCGCGGCAGGCTGGATACGGAAACTCATCTGGTCGGTCCTCTCGGATAAGAATATTACGTTTGGTGGCCGTTTGACTGCTATATACTTAGCCTGCCGTTTGCCCACAACACCCCTTCGTGCCGGATGTCGCGCAAGAGACATCGGCATGCCGCCTCTACGCGGTCTGTCGCAACCGTGAAGGAACTTCATCAACAACATTGTGTTGATCCCGCACATTCCGGACTATTTTTCAGAGAGGTAGCACGATGAAACGGATCACATCACTGGCCGCAGCAACCGCCATCGGCGTCGCGGCGCCGGCCTTTGCAAACACCTATTCAGTCGAGACGCTGGCGGAAAATCTGGATCGCCCATGGGCGATGACCTTCCTGCCCAACGGAGATGATATCCTGATGACGGGCCGGGGCGGCACGTTTTTCCTGTACGACGGCGAAAGCGGCGAGATCACCGAACTGGACGGTGCGCCCGATGTCGACACCGCCAATCAGGGCGGTTTGCTGGATATCGCTCTGGCCCCTGATTTCGAGGACAGCAATCTCGTCTACATGACGTGGTCCGGCGAGGTTGAGGGCGGCACAACCACGCATCTGGGCCGCGGCACACTTGATCTGGGTGAGGGCCGCATGAACGATGTCGAGGTGCTGTTTCAGGTCTCCCCCGGTATCGACAGCGATGCACATTACGGCTCGCGTATCGTGTTCCGCAATGGGCATGTATTCATGAGCACGGGCGACAGGGAGTTCAAGAATTTCGGCCCCGACCATATCGCACAAGATCTGTCGAGCGAGAACGGCAGCGTCATCCGCCTGACGCTGGACGGCGAGATCCCCGATGACAATCCGTTTGTGGATACCGAAGGCGCGGCTCCGGCGATCTGGTCTTACGGGCACCGCAACATTCAGGCCATGACCGTACATCCCGATACCGGCGAAATCTGGGTCGCGGAACATGGTGAAGCGGGTGGTGACGAGATCAACATCGTCGCACGGGGCGAAAACTTCGGCTGGCCGCTGGCGGCATATGGCGTCGATTACCAGACAGGAGAGCAATTCGCGGCGATCCCGCAGGAAGGCGACGGGTTCGTTTCTCCTGTCTATCACTGGAGTCCGGGGCGCGACGACCATTTCCCGCCGTCCGGTATGACATTTTACGAGGGCGATGCTTTTCCTGATTGGCAGGGCCATATGATGGTGGGCAATCTCTACCACGAATATCTCGGGGTGTTTGCGGTTGACGGCGAGAACGTGTCCCCGCCGGAGCGTGTGCTGGAAGGCGAAGGACACCGCATCCGCGATGTCGCGGTCGGTCCGAATGACGGTTACATCTACCTGCTGGCCGATGGCGAAGCCGTGCCGCTGCTGCGCCTTGTTCCATCCGAGGACTGACCTCGGGAACCGACGGAGAAGTGCCCGGCCCTGGTTCTTTCAGAACGGGCCGGGTATTTTCCATTTAAGCGGCAGCTTCGCGCGGAATCACTCTGCAACGCAGCATCCGCAGCGCATGTTGGCCCTGTGCTGCGAAGAATTGGCGCATGAATTCAGCATTCGCAGGAGAATCTTGCGCTCCGTGCGTTGCATCTGACGGATTTGCAATGCAATCCCGCGCCGAATCCGCGAGGTTGGGCGGCAAAGCATGTGAAAGGGCCACCTCAAATGATCGAGACTCCGTATCTTCTGTTTCTGGGCGACGCCCCCGATGGTCTGGCCGCCAAAGTGGCGCAGGGTATCAAGGATTGGCGCCCGAAAAACGCTGTCGGCCAGTTCCGTATGGAAGGCTGCAAGGCCGATATGCGCCTGCCCGACATGACACTGGAAGAGGCGCGCGCCGCTGGTGCCAAAACGCTGGTGATCGGCGTGGCCAACCGTGGCGGCATTATCTCCGCCGCATGGAAAAAAGTGCTGGTGCAGGCGCTGGAGGAAGGTTTCGATCTGGCCTCCGGTCTGCATAACCTGCTGCGGGACGAGCCTGATCTTGTGGCCGTGGCCAAAGCCACCGGTCGCCAGTTGCACGATGTGCGCGTGCCTTCCGTGCAATACCCGATCGCCAATGGCGTGAAGCGGAGCGGCAAGCGCTGCCTTGCCGTGGGCACCGATTGCTCGGTCGGCAAGATGTATACCGCGCTGTGCATGGATCGTGAGATGAAAGCGCGCGGCATGAAATCCAGCTTCCGCGCCACCGGCCAGACCGGCATTCTGATCACCGGTGACGGCGTGCCGCTGGATGCCGTGATCGCGGATTTCATGGCAGGCTCCGTCGAATGGCTGACGCCGGACAATGACGCGGATCACTGGGACATGATCGAGGGTCAGGGCAGCCTGTTCCACGTGTCCTATTCGGGCGTGACCATGGCGCTGATCCACGGCGGACAGCCCGATGCGCTGGTCGTCTGCCACGAGCCGACGCGCGAACACATGCGCGGCCTGCCCGGCTACAAACTGCCCAGTCTGGAGCAGGTGCGCGACATGGCGCTGCAACTGGCGAAGGTTGCCAATCCTGCCTGTCAGGTGATCGGCTATGCAATCAACACCCAGCATATGGGCGACGATGAAGCGCAGGCCTATCTGGCTGATGTCGAGACCCGCCTTGGCCTGCCCGCAACCGACCCTTATCGCTACGGGTCCGACAAGCTGGTGGACGCGCTGGCCGCGCTCTGACAGCCTCAAGGCTCCGGTTAGCCCTGCAAGCCGGGGCTTGGATATTTTCAGCAAGAAGAAGTGAGGGGGCGGATCATGCAGATCACGGTCGAGCGGGATGTTTTCAAGCTGGCGCAGGTCTTCACGATCAGCCGCGGTTCCCGCACCGAGGCGCAGGTGCTGACAGTGCGGATCACCGATGGCGGTGTGACGGGCTGGGGCGAATGCGTGCCTTATGCGCGCTATGACGAGACGCTGGAGTCGGTGACGGCACAGATCGCGGCGCTGCCTGCAAGCCTGACGCGCGCGGCGCTGTATGATCTGCTGCCCGCAGGGGCCGCCCGCAACGCCGTGGATTGTGCGCTGTGGGATCTTGAGGCCAAGCAAAGCGGCAAGCGTGTCTGGGAACTGGCGGGCCTGCCCGCGCCGGGGCCGGAGATCACCGCCTACACGCTGTCGCTGGGACAGCCTGCCGATATGGAGGCGCAAGCGGCCAAGAACGCGTTTCGTCCGCTGCTCAAGATCAAGCTGGGCACGCCCGACGATATGCCAAGGTTGGAGGCGGTGCGGCGTGGCGCGCCCAGATCCACCATCATCGTGGATGCAAACGAGGGTTGGTCTGCCGCGGTTTACGCCGATCTGGCCCCGCATCTGATCCGGCTTGGCGTGGCGCTGGTGGAGCAACCCCTGCTTGCGTCTGAGGATGACGCGCTGATCGGCATGGACCGGCCCGTGCCCGTCTGCGCCGATGAAAGCTGCCACGACCGCTCAAGCCTGCCGCATCTGGCGGGCAAATACGATGTGGTGAACATCAAGCTCGACAAGACCGGCGGACTGACCGAGGCGCTGGCGCTGCGCGACGCGGCCCTTGCGCAGGGCTTCAAGGTGATGGTCGGCTGCATGGTGGGCAGTTCGCTTGCCATGGCCCCTGCGACACTGGTGGCACAGGGCGCGATGGTGACAGATCTTGACGGCCCGCTGCTTCTGGCCGAAGACCGTGACACACCGCTTTCATTCGATGATGCCGGGGTACACCCGCCCGAACCGGGCCTTTGGGGCTGACCCGCATTACCTGCAACTCAGGAGACCAGATCATGCGTACCGTCTATGTAAACGGAGAGTACCTGCCCGAAACCGAGGCGAAAGTGTCGATCTTTGACCGTGGCTTCCTGATGGCCGATGGCGTCTACGAGGTGACATCGGTGCTGGGCGGCAAGCTGATCGACTTCGAGGGGCACCGCGTCCGGCTGGAGCGGTCACTGAACGAACTGGGCATGCAGAAACCCCCTGCATTCGATGATCTGCTGGACATCCACCGCGAACTGGTGCGCGCCAACGGGATCGACGAAGGGATGATCTATCTGCAGATCACACGCGGCTCTGCCGGGGATCGCGATTTTGCCTTCCCCGACGAGGAGACGACAAAGCCGACACTGGTGCTGTTCACCCAGAACAAGCCCGGCCTTGCCAACAGCCCTGCGGCCAAAACGGGGATCAAGGTCATCAGCATCGAGGATATCCGCTGGGGCCGTCGTGATATCAAGACGGTGCAGCTTCTCTATCCCTCGATGGGCAAGATGATGGCGAAAAAGGCCGGATGCGACGATGCCTGGATGGTCGAGGACGGTGCCGTGACCGAGGGCACTTCCAACAATGCCTATATCGTCAAGGGCAACCGGATCATCACCCGCCAGCTCAGCCATGACATCCTGCACGGGATCACCCGCGCCGCCGTGCTGCGCTTTGCGCGCGAGGCGCAGATGGAGGTTGAGGAGCGGGCCTTTACGATTGCCGAGGCGCAAGAGGCGGATGAGGCGTTCATCACCTCGGCTTCGGCCTTTGTGATGCCTGTGGTCGAGATCGACGGCACCAAAATAGGCACCGGCACGCCGGGCAATGTCGCGACACGGCTGCGCGAGATCTATCTGGACGAGAGTATGAAGGCCGCCGTTTGACGTTCAAGTCTGGCGCCGCTGCCTGACGTAAGCGTCGGGCCGGATATGTGAAGCAAGAAGAAGCAGGCGCGGAAGGTTACTTCGGCGCCTTTTTCGTGACGTTTTCCGCGAACGCCTCTTTGAAAGCCGCCTGTTTCTCGGGGCTGGCCTCGGCCTGCTGCGCGCGCCAGTCGTCATAGGGCATGCCGTAGAAAATCTCGCGCGCGGCCTCCTTGGACATCTCCATGCCCCGCGCATTCGCCGCTTCCTGATACCAGCGGCTCAGGCAGTTGCGGCAAAAGCCAGTCAGGTTCATCATGTCGATATTCTGCACATCGGGGCGCTGCACCATCAGGTGATCACGCAGGGCGCGGAAGGCGGCGGCTTCAAGCTCGAGGCGCGTCTGGTCGTCCATCAATCTCTCCTTCGTGGTTTATTGTCCGGTATCGTCCAGCGCCTGTTGCAGGATCGGCGCAAGGCGCGCGGCCCAGTGAACCTGTTGCGCCGGTGTGGCGATCAGGTCGTTGCGAAGCTCGATCAGCGCGTTCAGCCGTTGCCACGCGATGGCATGGCGCGCGATGGCGTCCCCCGGCAGATGCCCACCATAGGGTTCATTCTCGCCGATGCACAGATCATCCTGCGCGCGCAAGCGCGCCAGCAGGGGCCGCGCAAAGCGGGTGTCAGCCGCATAGAGCACACCCACGTGCCACGGGCGGGGCGGACGACCCAACAGTTGCGGCGTGAAGCTGTGGACCGAGACGATCACCGTGTCGTCGCGCCGCGCCGCCAGTTCCGCCAGAGCCGTATGATAGGGCCGGTAGCACAGGTTGAGCCGTGTCTCCAACTCCTGCGCCCCGGCATGGCGGTTCGCGGGGATGATCGTGCCGTCATAGAGTTTCATCAGCAGGGTCGGATCATCCTCGCCCCGGTTCGGATCAATCACGAGGCGCGAGAAATTGGTCAGGATTGCCGGACACCCCAAAGCCTCGGCCAAGGCGCGGCTGACACCGGCGGCGCCGACATCATAGGCGATGTGACGGGCCATATCGCAGGGCGCAAGGCCCAGATCGCCGCCGTTGACAAAGGCAGGCACGGTATTGGCCGCGTGATCGCAGGTCACCAGCCAGCGCGAGGACCGGTCTGCGCCGGAAATTTCAAAAGGGCTATATGTCATGATGTCATGGGGCTGTCATTTCCTTTGGCGAAGACCTAGGACAATTGGCAACGGAATGGAATTGCGCCAGGACCGTGATTCAGTGATTGTTAGCGATAACACGCGATACAGACGATTCAGAGCAAGGGATGACAGAATGAGACGGCACCGGAATGTGAAGATCGTAGCGACGCTTGGACCATCATCCAACGATTATGCGATGATCCGCGCGCTGCACGAAGCGGGGGCGGATGTGTTCCGTCTGAACATGAGCCACGGCACGCATGACGACATTCGTGCCCGCCACGCGATCATCCGGCAGATCGAAAAGGATCTCGACAGTCCGATCGCGATCCTTGCGGACCTTCAGGGTCCAAAGCTGCGGGTCGGCAGCTTTGCCAAGGGTGAGGAAGAACTCGTCGAAGGCGATACCTTCCGGCTGGATCTTGATCCGGCCGAAGGGGATGCCGCGCGCGTCTGCCTGCCGCATCCCGAGATTTTCGCCGCCCTGCAGCCCGGATCGCACCTGCTCGTGAATGACGGCAAGATCCGCCTGACAGTCGTCACCTGCGGAGCTGATTTTGCCGCCTGCACCGTCAGCGTGGGCGGCACCATCTCGAACCGCAAGGGCGTGAACGTGCCCGATGTGGTGCTGCCTCTGGCGGCCCTGTCCGACAAAGACCGCAAGGATCTGGAATTCGCCTGCGCGCTGGGAGTCGACTGGCTGGCCCTGTCCTTCGTGCAGCGCCCCGAAGACGTGACGGAGGCGCGGGAACTGGCTGCGGGGCGTGCGGCTATCCTGTCCAAGATCGAGAAACCCTCCGCTGTGGCCTGCTTTGACGAGATTCTGGCCGTCAGTGACGGGATCATGGTGGCGCGTGGCGATCTGGGGGTGGAACTGCCCGTGCAGAACGTCCCCCCGATCCAGAAGCGGCTGGTGCGGCGCTGCCGTGCAGCGGCCAAGCCGGTGATCGTGGCCACGCAAATGCTGGAATCGATGATCGAAAGCCCGATGCCCACGCGGGCCGAAGTCTCGGACGTGGCCACCGCCATATACGAGGGCGCGGATGCAATCATGCTCAGCGCGGAATCCGCCGCAGGGCAATATCCGGTCGAGGCTGTCAGCACGATGAACAACGTCGCCGTGGAGGTAGAGAGCGATCCGACCTACCGCGAGGTGATCGAGGCCAGCCGCAAGGCAAACCGGACAAGCGTGGCGGACGGGATCGTGGCTGCCGCGCGCGAGATCGCCGAGACCACGGATATCAGGGCGATCTGCTGCTATACGCAATCGGGGGCCACAGCCCTGCTGACGGCCCGCGAGCGGCCCCGCGTGCCGATTATCGCCATGACCAGCCTACGCGGCACCGCGCGGCGACTGGCGCTGACATGGGGCGTCAACTGCGTGATGACGGCGGCGCTGGACCGCTTCAAGATGGCCGTGGTCAACGCCGCCCGCGCCGCGCGCGCACAGGGCTATGCGACCGAGCATGACCAGATTCTGGTCATCGCGGGGGTGCCCTTCAACAAGGCGGGCACAACGAATATCCTGCGTGTCGCCCCATGCGCGGAACATTTGATTTTTGCGACCGATCCGGAGTAATCTTGCGCAGTTGCAATTTGTGAAGGCGGGGTACAGGCCATCGATACGGATTTAGCTCTTGTTATGGGCCTTTTGATTTTGGGGATCACGACCCCCTCCATCATCAGCGCCGTATCGGACGGGCGCGCGCCACGGGCCGCGATCATCGTTCTCATGCTCGGCGGCAGTCTTGCGGTCTATGCACTGTCGCAGAAACCCGGTGGCTATACGCTGGACGAGATTCCCGAGGCATTCATCCGCGTGATCGCGAGAATCTTCTGAGACAAGGCATCGCGGAGGGCGCATCGCGGCCACGCTGCACCCGAACCCGCTGGTTTGGGCTTGCCACCCCGCCTTATCCTGCGTATATCGCGCGCTCTTACCTGCGGGACCGGCCAATGTGGCATGCCGAGTCGCGCGTGAACCGACCCAAAGTCAAGGAGACGGAAATGCCCAAGATGAAGACCAAATCGAGCTGCAAAAAGCGGTTCAAAGTGACGGCGACAGGACGCATCCTGACAGGTCAGGCCGGCAAACGCCACGGCATGATCAAGCGCAGCAAGAAGTTCATCCGCAATGCACGCGGCACCACAGTCATGTCGGCACCTGATGAGAAGATCATCAAGTCGATGATGCCGTACGATCGTTAAGGAGAACACAATATGTCACGCGTAAAAAGCGGTGTCGTCACCCACGCCCGTCACAAGAAGATCATCAAAGCCGCCAAAGGTTATTATGGTCGCCGGAAAAACACGTTCCGCGTTGCCGCACAGGCCGTGGACAAAGCCAACCAATACGCGACACGCGACCGTAAGAACCGCAAGCGGAATTTCCGCGCATTGTGGATCCAGCGGATCAACGCAGGTGTCCGCGCGCTGGACGAAACCATGACCTATTCGCGCTTCATCAACGGTCTGGCCCTTGCCGGTATCGAAGTGGACCGTAAGGTTCTGGCCGATCTGGCCGTGCACGAGCCCGAGGCGTTTGGGGCCATCGTCACACAGGCGAAGGCCGCGCTCGCGTAAGCCACTCCAACCGGAGTTGCAGAATAAGGAAGCCGCGGACCTGTCAGGGTCTTGCGGCTTCTTGCATGAACGGGCCATCGCTGCCACAGCGCAGGACAGGGCCGCAACAGCAAGGAACGCCGTGTGATGGACGATCTGAAACGCAAATATCTGGACCTGATCGCAAATGCGGCGGATGAGAGCGGCATCGAAGAGGTGCGTCTTGCCGCCCTCGGCAAAAAGGGCGAGTTGAGCCTGAAGATGCGCGAACTGGGCCAGATGAGCCCGGAAGAACGCCAGATCGCAGGCCCCGCCCTGAATGCGCTGAAAGACGAGATCGCCAGCGCGCTTGCCGCCAAAAAGGCCGCCTTGGGCGATGCCGCGCTAGACGCGCGCCTGCGCGCCGAATGGCTGGACGTGACCTTGCCGGGCCGGACCCGCCGCGCGGGCACGATCCACCCGATCAGCCAAGTCTCCGAAGAGGTTGCTGCGATCTTCGCCGATATGGGGTTCTCGGTCGCCGAAGGCCCGCGGATCGACACCGACTGGTATAATTTCGACGCGCTGAACATTCCCTCGCACCACCCCGCGCGGGCCGAGATGGACACGTTCTACATGCACCACGCCGAGGGCGACGACCGCCCGCCGCATGTGCTGCGGACCCATACCAGCCCCGTGCAGATCCGGTCGATGGAGACGCAGGGCGCGCCCATTCGCATCATCTGCCCCGGCGGTGTCTACCGCGCCGATTATGACCAGACCCACACCCCGATGTTCCATCAGGTCGAGGGGCTCGCGATCGACCGCGATATCTCGATGGCCAACCTGAAATGGTGCCTTGAGGAATTCGTGAAGGCGTTCTTCGAGGTGGATAACGTAGAGCTACGCTTCCGCGCCTCGCATTTCCCCTTCACCGAGCCGTCGGCCGAGGTCGATATCCGCTGCTCATGGGAAGGCGGTACGCTCAAGGTGGGCGAGGGCGACGACTGGCTGGAAATCCTCGGCTCCGGCATGGTGCATCCGAAGGTACTGCAAGCAGGCGGGATCGACCCGACCCAGTGGCAAGGCTTCGCCTTCGGCATGGGCATCGACCGCATCGCGATGCTGAAATACGGCATCCCCGACCTGCGGGCGTTCTTCGATTCAGACCTGCGCTGGCTGCGGCATTACGGCTTTGCGAGCCTCGATGTGCCGACGCTGCATGGGGGGTTGAGTCGGTGAGGGAACGCTTCATAGCAATGCTTGCCAAACAAGCCAAATTTAAATGGGTTCCCACGGAGAGAGCTTGGATCAGACCAACCATTGCAGGCTCGACCCTTGGGGCGGCGGGCGCGATGACTGTTTTGGGTCAAGTCTTCGGTATTTCCGCAGTGGCACATGTTTCTGGAGGAATGATCCTTACAGGTTCAGCTGGATACATCTCTGGCACTTTGATTATGGGATCAATAGCTGGGATAGTGTTGCCGGTCCTTGTGTTAGTAGGCTTAACCGCTTTGTTCTGGAAACAAGTGACAAAGCCCGTTTGTTTCGCGTGGCAGCAGTTTCTAAAAGGCTTCGACTGGTCGATTGAGCGCCTCTACCTCTGGAGAAAAAACAAATGAAATTCACCCTCTCCTGGCTGAAGGAACATCTCGACACCACCGCCTCGGTTGACGAGATCACCTATGCGCTCACCGATCTGGGGCTTGAGGTCGAAGGCGTCGAGAACCCCGCCGCGCGCCTCGCCGATTTCACCATCGGCAAGGTCATCCATGCCGAAAAGCACCCCGATGCCGACAAGCTGCGCGTCTGCAAGGTCCTGACGGACGAGGGCGAGACGCAGATCATCTGCGGTGCGCCCAATGCCCGCGAAGGCATCACCGTGGTGATCGCCAAGCCCGGCACCTATGTGCCCGGCATCGACACGACCATCGGCGTGGGCAAGATCCGTGGCATCGAAAGCTTCGGCATGATGTGTTCCGAGCGCGAGATGGAACTGTCCGAGGAACATGACGGCATCATCGAGCTACCCTCCGGCGAGGTGGGCGAGCGGTTTATCGACTGGCTGGCCAAGAACGACCCTGCAAAGGTCGATCCGGTGATCGAGATTGCCATCACCCCGAACCGCCCCGATGCGCTGGGTGTGCGCGGCATCGCCCGCGATCTGGCCGCGCGCGACATCGGCACGCTCAAACCCGCGAAAGAAGCCGAGATCAAGGGCAGCTTCCCCTGCCCCATCGGTGTCAGCATCGACGCGGATACGCAGGAAAACGGCTGCGCGGTCTTCGCGGGCCGTCTGATCCGCGGCGTCGCCAACGGCCCCAGCCCCGACTGGCTGCAAACCCGCCTGCGCGCCATCGGGTTGCGCCCTATCTCGGCGCTGGTCGATATCACCAACTTCTTCACCTTCGACCGCAACCGCCCGCTGCATGTGTTCGACGCCGACAAGGTGCAGGGAAACCTGCGCATTCACCGCGCGAAAGGCGGCGAGGTAATGACCGGTCTGGACGAGAAGGATTACACCTTCAGCGCAGGTCAGGTGGTGATTTCCGACGATAACGGGATCGAATCCATCGCGGGCATCATGGGCGGGCTGGCAACAGGCTGCACCCATGACACGGTCAATGTGTTTCTTGAAGCCGCTGTCTGGGACACGGTCCAGATCGCGATGACGGGCCGCGCGCTCAAGATCAACTCGGATGCGCGCTATCGCAACGAGCGCGGGATCGATCCTGCCTTCAACATGGAAGCGGTCGATCTGGCCACGCAGATGATCCTCGATCTGTGCGGCGGCGAGGCGTCGCAAGTGGTGGTGGCGGGCAAGGTGCCCGATGTCAGCCGCGCCTACATGCTGGACCCTGCGCGCGTGCAGTCCCTGGTGGGCATGGACATCGCCGAAAGCGAACAGCGCCAGACCCTGACCAAGCTGGGCTTCATACTGGAAGGGAACATGGCACAGGTACCAAGCTGGCGCCCCGATGTGCAGGGCGAGGCTGATCTGGTCGAGGAAGTCGCCCGCATCGCATCACTGACCAAGCTGGTGGGTCGGCCCCTGCCCCGCATGGATGCAGGCGTGCCCAAACCGATCCTGTCGCTGGGACAGCGCCGCGAGCAGATCGCACGGCGCACCGTCGCGGCCTTGGGCTATAATGAATGCGTCAGCTACAGCTTCATCGATCAGGCGGCGGCTGCGCTGTTTGGCGGTGGCACCGATGTGACAATGCTGGCCAATCCGATCAGTGCCGACATGTCCCATATGCGCCCCGATCTGCTGGCAGGGCTTTTGCAGGCGGCAGCGCGCAATCAGGCGCGCGGCTTTGCCGATCTTGCGCTGTTCGAGGTGGGCCATGCCTTCATCGGTGGCGAGCCCGGCGAACAGATCGTGCAAGTCGCGGGCCTTCTGGTGGGCCGCACCGGCCCGCGTGATCCGCATGGCGCATCGCGCCCTGTCGACCTGTTCGATGCCAAGGCCGATGCCGAGGCGGTTCTGGCCGCCCTTGGCGCACCAGACCGCGTCCAGATCCTGCGTAACGGTGCTCCGTGGTGGCATCCAGGGCGGCACGGCGTGATCTGCCTTGGCCCGAAAAAGGCACTCGCAGTCTTTGGCGAGGTGCACCCGAAAGTGCTGGCAGCGATGGATGTCAAAGGCCCCGCCGTGGCCTTCACCATCTGGCCCGCCGAAGTGCCAGCGCCGCGCAAGACAAACGCCACGCGTCCCGCGCTGGTGATGCGCGATCTGCAAGCGGTGGAGCGTGATTTCGCCTTCGTCGTGGACAGCACGGTCGAAGCGCTGACAATCGTCAACGCCGCCCTTGGTGCCGACAAGGCGCTGATCGATCAGGTCCGCGTCTTTGACGAGTTCACCGGCGACAAGGCCGAGGCGCAGATGGGCGCGGGCAAGAAATCCGTGGCCATCGCTGTGCGCCTGCAACCCACCGAAAAAACCCTGAAAGATGCCGAGATCGAAGCCGTGGGCGCAAAGATCATCGAGAAGGTGACCAAAGCCACCGGCGGCGCGCTGCGCGGCTGATCAGATCACCAGCATTGTCGATTAAACGCGCCGCCTCCTGATCCGGGGCGGCGTCCTGCCCTTCATTGTTCTTAAAATACTCATTCCAACCGCGCCGGAAATCCATCCGCCCGCAGGTCGGTGCCCAGCACATCCTCCAGCAGTTTCACGATCTGCGTCGATTGCGCCTGCCCACCGTAGGCCGCGCGGCCTTTCACAAAAGTCTGCTGTACCTGACCCGCCAGATCCAGCGGCACGCCGAACTCCTGTCCGAACCCCATCGCAAAGCCCAGATCCTTCAACGCCAGATCCATGCTGAAGGCGATGTCATAGCTGCCGTTCAGGATCAGTTGACCTTCGGTTTCGTGCACAAAGGACGTCCCGGAGGAGGCGGCAATCGCCTCCCACGCGGTTTTGAGGTCCAGCCCTGCGCGTTTGGCCAGCATCAGTGCCTCGCCATCGGCCACCAGATGGATGAAAGCCAGCATATTGGTGATGACCTTGATCACCGCCGCCGATCCCAGCGGGCCGATGTGGAACAGCTTGTTGCCCACCGCTTCCAGCACCGCGCGATGCGCCTCGAAATCCACCGCCTCACCGCCCGCCAGCACCGTGATCTCGCCACGCGCGGCCAGATGCACGCCCCCCGTCACCGGGGCCTCCAACACCCGCACGCCCTGCGCCTGCGCCAAACCCGCCAGCCGCAAGATATCGTCGCGACCCAGCGTGGACATCTCGATCCATGTCATGCCCTCCCGCATCGCGGGCAGCATCTGCGCCAGAACCGCCTCGGATACGGCGGGTGACGGCAGGCAGGTCAGTACCGTATCACTTGCGCCAGCAACCTCCGCTGCGCTGTCGGCCCATGTCGCGCCCAGCCCCACAAGCCGCGCGGCAAGGGCTGCATCGCGGTCATGCACCGTCACCTTAAACCCGTGACGCAACAGGCTGGCCGCGAGATGCCCGCCCAGATTTCCAAGACCGATGAACCCCAGCCGCATCAGTGCAAACGCCCGTCAAACGCGATCTGGAACTTCGCGCGCACCGCTGCATCCACCATGGGGTCGATCAGAGAGCCGGCGCGGGACAGGATCATATCCATCCGCTTGCGCGCCTGCACCAGCAGATCGGGCTTGTCGGCCTCGGCCCATTCCTTGGGGCTCATCCGGTTGGCCAGTTCGGGATAGATATATTCGGTCTGCATCAGGGCCAGAGTCTGCGACGCGCCGAGATAATGCCCCGGCCCTTCCAGACAGACCTGACGCATCGCCTCGATGCTGACGCTATCCTCGGTCACGTCGATGCCGCGCACGCAGCGCATCACCTGCCCCAGCATGTCATCGCCCAGCACCAGCGATTCAAGGCAGAACCCCAACAAAGAGGCATGCATCCCCACGGCCTCATACACCATGTTCAGCCCCGACAGACCCGCCAGCACGTTGGAAATCCCCTGCTCCCACCCGGCCTGCATATCGGGCAGCTTGCTGTCTGCGATGCCCGCCGCCGCCCCGCCCGGCAGGCGGTAGAACTGGTGCATCTGCGCGCAACCCGCAGTCAGCAGCGCCTGTTCCGCGCTGCCGCCCGACATCGAGCCTGTCCGCAGGTCCGACACGAAAGGCCATGTGCCGAAAATCGCCGGATGCCCCGGTGCCATGGCGTTGACATAGACAACCCCCGCCAGACATTCCGCGACCGCCTGCACGATCGCCAGTGCGATCGGTGCGGGTGCTGTGGCCCCCGCCTGCCCCGCTGACAGCAGCAGCATCGGCATTCCGGCGCGGATACAGGCCTCCATCGTCTGGCAGCTTTCGGTTGCGAATTTCATCGGCGGCACGACGAAGCAGTTTGAATTGCTCACGAATGGCCGCGCGCGCCACGCCTCTTCCCCGCCTGCGATCATGTGCAAAAGGTCAAAGCAGCCATCGACATGCGAAAGGTCGGAGAAAGAGGTACCCACATGCTTCGTGGTGCCCGCACAGCAGGCATAGAGCGTGTTGATATCCATCTGGAAGTTGTCGATCACATCGCGGCAGACCATGGCGCGCTGGAAGAAATGCACATTGTCCAGATGCTGGGTCAGCCGCGCCGCGTTGTAGAGATCCTGCGCGGTGCTGTCGCGGTAGCTGTTGGTCTCCAGATCGACAATATGCACCGCAGCACCCGCCGTGCCGAAATGCACGCGTGACCCCGACAGGTGCAGGTCATGGCGCGGGTCGCGCCCGCACAGCGTGATATCACGCGCTGCCAGTGCCAGCATATCCTCGACCAGCGCCCGCGGAAACCGCAAGCGCCCGTCATCGCCAAGGATCGCGCCTGCCCGCGTCATGATCTCCACGCCTGATGGCGGCGCATCGGCCAGCCCTATGGTTTCCAGCGCATCGAGTGCCGCCAGATGGATGCGCTGCATCCCCGCTTCCGTCAGGGGCCTGTATTGCCCGCCGGACATACCGGCGCGTACCGGACGGATATGATCCGCCAAGGGTGCGCCACGCGCCGCGACGCGGGCCGCCCGCCCGCCGGACCGCAGGGCGGATCGCTTTGCACGCTCGGGCGCGCATCCATCGACATTCAACTCAGTCATGCCTTCATCCTTTCGCCCTTGGGGTCATACATCGGCACCAGCGACGGCTTTGCCGCAAAGCGCCGCCCTGCCACTTCGATCTCGTAGGTTGAGGCCAGCACCTCCCCGGCGCTTTGTCCGGCGCAGGGCACATAGCCCATGCCGACAGCACCGCCCAAGGCATGGCCGTAATTGGCGGACGTGATGATCGACACGATTTGCCCGTCGCGCACCAAGGCCTCGTTATGGAACAGCATCGGATCGGGATCGGTCAGCAGGAATTGCACCATCCGGCGCTCCAGCCCCGCTTCACGCTTGCGCAGCACGGCATCACGCCCGATGAAATCACCCTTGGCGGTGCGGACGGCAAAGCCTAGCCCCGCCTCCAGCACATGGTCTTCATCGGTGATGTCATGGCCCCAGTGACGAAAGGCTTTCTCGATCCGGCAACTGTCGAGCGTGTGCAGACCGCACAGGGTCAGGCCCATGTCGGTGCCTGCCTCCTCCAGCGCCTCGAAGACATGCGCGGCCTGATCGGCGGAGACGTAAAGCTCCCATCCCAATTCGCCCACATAGGATACGCGATGCGCGCGGGCGAGGCCCATGCCGATCTCGATCTCCCGCGCTGTCCCGAAGGGATGCGCCGCGTTGCCCATGTCATCTGGGCTGACGCGGGTCAGCAGTTCGCGCGATTGCGGCCCCATCAGGCACAAAACCGCCTCGGCCGCCGTCACATCGGTGATCACCGCGAAAGCCTCATTCAGATGGCGGCGCAACCATGCCAGATCGCGCTGCAAGGTGGCAGCGGGCACCACCAGAAGGAACGCGGTTTCGGAAAGCCGCGTGACCGTCAGATCGGATTCGATCCCGCCGCGCGCGTTGAGCATCTGGGTATAGACGATGCGCCCCGCCTCGACATCCATCTGGTTGGCGCAGAGCCGTTGCAAAAAGGCCAAGGCATCCCGCCCCTCGACGCGGATCTTGCCAAAGCTGGACATGTCGAACAGGCCCACGCCCTCGCGCACCGCCTTATGCTCGGCGCGCTGGTTGTCAAACCAGTTCTGGCGGTGCCAGTCATAGCGGTATTCCCGCTCTTGCCCCTTGGCCGCGAACCAGTTGGCGCGTTCCCATCCCGCCACCTCACCGAAGACCGCGCCACGCTCCGCCAGATGGCTATGCAGCGGCGAGCGGCGGACACCGCGTGCGGTTGCCACCTGACGGTTGGGGTAGTGGTCGGCATAGAGCAGGCCCAGCGTTTCGGTCACGCGTTCCTTCAGGTAGCGACGGTTGCGCTGAAAAGGCTGCGCGCGGCGGATATCCACCTCCCACAGATCGAAGGGCGGCGCGCCTTCCGTGATCCAATGCGCCAGCGCCATGCCCGCCCCGCCTGAGGACACGATCCCGATGGAGTTATACCCCGCCGCGATCCAGTAACCGCGCTTTTCCGGTGCCTCGCCCAGATAGTAGCGGTCATCGGGGGTGAAGCTTTCCGGCCCGTTGAAGAAGGTGTGAATGCCCGCCGACTGAAACATCGGCATCCGGTGCATTGCCTGTTCAAGGATCGGCTGGAAATGGTCAAAATCCTCAGGCAGACTGTCAAAGCAGAAATCCTCGGATATGCCCTGCATGCCCCATGGTTTGGCTTTCGGCTCGAACGCGCCCAGCATCATCTTGCCTGCGTCTTCCTTGTAATAGGCGCATTCATCTGGCACCCGCAGTACGGGCAGACGGCCTAGCCCCTCGACAGGTTCGGTCACCAGATAGAAATGCTCGCAGGCATGTAGCGGCAGGGTGACGCCGGATTGGGCGGCCAGATCGCGGCCCCACATGCCGCCGCAATTAATCACCACATCGGCGGCGATATGGCCTTGGCCCTCAGGGGTTTCCCAGTCAACGCCAGTGACGCTGGTGCCATCGTCGGTCACGCGCGTGACCTTGACGCCCTCGACGATTCGCGCGCCGCGCATGCGGGCACCTTTGGCCAAAGCCATCGCGATATTGGCCGGATCGCATTGCCCGTCGAGCGGCAGATGCACCCCGCCCAGCACATCGCCCACCTCAAGATGCGGATACATCGCCTTGATCTCGGCTGGCGAGATTTCAGCCACATCGACGTCAAAGGCGCGGGCCAGAGTGGCTTGACGGCGCAGCTCCTCCAAGCGATGTTCCGTCAGTGCGACCGAGATCGAACCTGTCTGCCGCATTCCCGTGGCAACGCCGGTCTCGGCCTCCAGCTTGACGTAGAGATCGGCGGAATATTTCGCCAGCCGCGTCATGTTCTGGCTGCCGCGCAACTGCCCGATCAGGCCAGCGGCATGCCATGTGGTGCCGGAGGTGAGCTGCTTGCGCTCAAGCAGGATGATATCGGTCCAGCCCGCTTTCGCCAGATGATAGGCGACGGAGCACCCCGAGACCCCGCCCCCGATGATG